>JAVBMD010000039.1:0-15217 GCA_031552825.1 Eubacteriales bacterium | reverse complement strand
GCACGCAATCCGGTAGCGCCCGACGGGGCGTGACAGAAGTCCAAGCGCTCGCAAGAGTGCTTGGACTCAGACCGTCGAAAAACGCCCATCTGCGGGTTCAGCCCAGCGCGCGCCTTGTCGGCGTACCAGTGTACGCCTCCTGCGGACACGCTTGTGCTTCGCCCACATCTGGACATTTCTCGACGGTCTGACTTTGTTGATAGACTGAGTCCAAGCGCTTGCAAGAGTGCTTGGACTTTTTGTGTGAAAGGCATTATAATAAGGCAGGTCTTTTTGCGTAGGCTTTATGATGGAGGCAGTCTATATGAACGAAAGCAAAATCCGGCTGTTTGAGGACAGGCGAATCCGCAGCGCGTGGGATGAAGAAAAAGAAGAATGGTATTTTTCGGTTGTCGATGTGGTCGGCGTGCTGACGGAGCAACCCACGCCGCGCGGGGCAAGCACATATTGGGCAGTTTTAAAAAAGCGTCTTGCTGAAGAAGGCGCAAATCAACTGCTTACAAATTGTAAGCAGTTGAAAATGACCGCGATGGATGGTAAAAAACGTTTCACCGATGTGGCTGATACCGAGCAGCTTTTGCGCATCATTCAATCGGTTCCGTCGCCTAAGGCGGAGCTGGAACGGAATCCCTCCTTCACAGTTCGCCATAGTCGCTTGCCGCGCAAACTCGTTGGTTCGCTGGGCTTCCGCCTCGATTATTCGACCACTGGCTGATCTTGGCTCCGCCACGCTTACGCCGGAGAAACCGCCGCCGCGGGCGGCGGGAATCCCCCCACCGCTGCGGCGGGAAGAGACGGAATCCCTCCACCGCCTGAGGGCGGTCCCCCCACAATTCGCAATAGTCGCGCAAGCGCTCCTTTGCTCATTGGACTTCCTCGCCGTCTCACCGCGCCACTGGCGCGACGGCGCTCCGTCCCCGTTTAACAAGGGAGGCTTTTGGAGGCTGGTATATGATTCTGTTTTCATAAAAGGTTCTTAGTTCTAGCCCCTAGCCTCCCTTGTCAAAGGGAGGGGGACCGCGTGAGCGGTGGTGGGATTCCCGCCGCCCGCAGCGGCGGTTTCCACTGTGGGCGGTGGGGGGATTCCCGCCGCCCGCAGCGGCGGTTTCCACGGCGGGCGACGGCGGGATTCCGTCCCGGCGGAATTCCATCCCCGTGGGATTCCGTCCACGGAGATTTGCGTGGGTTCTCTCACAAAAGTCGCAAGAAGTATGTGAACATTGGAGTTATCAAATATGCTATTCATCGCGCTCGTTACCGCCCTCCTGCTCCTCGCGGGATTCGCGGAGGAAGCCCTGCACCGGCGCGCGCTCGCCAAGATCCCGCTGCGCATATTGGTCAACGGCACGCGGGGGAAAACGACGGTGACGCGCATGGTGGCCTCGGTGCTCCGCGAGGCGGGCATCAAGACCTACGCGAAAACCACCGGCTCCGACGCGCGCAGGATTCTGCCCGACGGCAGCGAAAGCGCGTACAGGCGGCGCGGCGTGGTGAGCCTGATGGAGCAGCTGCCGTTTGTGCGGCTGGCGCGGCGCGGGGGAGCCGGGGCCATCGTGGTGGAGTGCATGGCGCTGCGCGCGGAAAACCAGCACCTGATGGCGGAAAAGCTGGTGCGGCCCAACTATGTGCTCCTCACCAACGCGTTTGTGGATCACGTGGAGGAGATCGGCGCGACCGAGGCCGAGACGGTGCGCACGCTGGCGCTCTCCGTGCCGGAGGATGCGGTGCTGATCGCGGGCGACGCGCGCTTCGGCGCGCATCACGCGGCGCTCGTGCTGCCGGAGGAGGCCGTGGACATGCGGCCGTTTGAAGGGTGCAGCTTCACGGTGCATGAGGAGAACGCGCGGCTGGTGTTCGCCTTGGCCGATCAATTGCGCATCGATCGCGATACGGCGGTGCGCGGCGTGCTGCGCGCCGAGCCGGACATCGGCATGCGCAAGGGATTTACGGTCGGCGGCGTGGCGGTGGTCAACAGCTTCGCGGTCAACGACCCCAAGAGCTTCGCGGAGGGCATCGCGGCCTGCGGGCGGCGGGGCGCGTATGCGCTGCTATTCAACCACCGCGAGGATCGCGCGTACCGGATGGAAGCCTTCGCCCGCGTGCTGCGGGAGGCGGAGCGGCCGCCCGCGTGCGTCGGGGTCATCGGGCAGGACAGGGTGTGGGCGGCGAAGTACCTCGCCCGGGCGACCGGCCTGCCCTGCGGCGCGGTCGCGAACCCGCGCGCGTGGCTGGACGAGCGCGGGCGGGCGGGGCAGGCGCAGCTGGTTTGCGCGGGCAACATCAAGGGAGAAGGGCGCGCGTTTTTGGAGGCGCTGATGAAGGAGACTGCCGAGCATGTATGATATTTCCATTGCGCTGAGCGTCCTGTTGAGTTTCATCTTTTATGAACTGTTCGGCCTGCTGACCGGCGGCATGATCTCCGCCGGGTACCTGTGCCTGTTCGCGGAGCAGCCCCTGCGCATCGTATCGACGCTGTGCCTGTCGGTGGGGATCTGCCTGCTGGCGCAGCTGATCGCCCGGCGCGTGATCCTGTACGGGCGCAGGCGCTTCATGCTGATGATCCTGCTCGGGCTGGTTCTCGGCTGGCTGGTGGAGCGGTACCTGCTGCGGCTGGCCATCGTGCCGCAGGACATCCGCATCATCGGGCATGTGGTGACCGGCCTCATCGCCAACGACATGTACAAGCAGGGGATCTTCCGCACGCTGCTGGCGGTGCTGCTGACGGCGGCCATCCTGTACCTGCTGTTCATGCTGGGGAACGCGCTATGAGGCACGCGATGAAGCAGGCGATGGGGCGCGCGAAAAAACAGGTGTTCAACCGCCCGGCATTCAGCCCGGCGCGCTATTTGCGCTTTGTGCTGGCGCTCGCCGTGCTGCTGGCAGGCGCAGGCCTGACCGCCGCCAACGAAACCAAGGCGCGCAACGCGTATGCCGACGCGCAGTTCGCGGCGGCGGAGCAAATGACGCGCGCGATGGACTTTCTGCGTGCGTACGTGCGGCGGGAAGGCATCGCGATGGAGGCCGACGACCTGAACCAGACGGGGCTGGTCGGCCCCGAATGGACCGAGCTGACGACCTCGCTGGGGCATCTGGAGGCCAAGCGCACTGCGCTGCAGCCCGACTTTGCCGCGCTGATGGTGAAATACTACCGGCAGCTGGGGCTGCGGCCGGGGGACACCGTCGCCTGCGGCATGAGCGGCTCCTTCCCGGGGCTGTGCATCGCGGCGGTGGCCGCCGCCAACCAGATGGGGCTGCGCATGGAGGTCATCGCCTCCTACGGCGCATCGATGTACGGCGCGACGCGCCCCGAGCTGTCGGTCGTGCGGATGCTGAACCTGTGCAAGGAGGCGGGGCTGCTGCAATTCGAGCTGCTGGCCGCCTCGCCCGGCGGCGACTTCGATCAGGGCGCCAGCGTGCTGTACCCCAACTCGCGCGAGGTGATATTCGCCTTGGCGCAGGCCGACGGCGTGCCGATGATCGACGAGCCCGACATTCCGCGCAGCGTGCAGAGGCGGCTGGCGCTCTACGGCGACGACGTGGCCTGCTTCGTCAACGTGGGCGGCGCCAGCGCCAACGTCGGCACCAGCTCCTACACGCTGAGCTTCCCCAACGGCTTGACTACCGACCCGCCGCGCATTCCGCTGGACGCGGATCGCGGCATGGTGTTCGAGTACGCGGCGCGGGGCAAGCCGATCATTCACCTGCTCAACATTCGCGGCTTGGCGCAGGAGCACGGCATCGCCATCGACCCGGTGCCGATCACGCTCTCCGGCGAAACGGCGATCTATTACACGACGCGGCGCTCGCCTTGGTACGCGCTGGCCGCGCTGGCGCTGGCGGCGGCGCTGCTGTTGCGGCGCAGGCGCGGTGATGGTATACTTTGAGGGAGAAATATGCGGCGGGGGTACAGTATGCGAAAATGCCTCGATCAGGCGCCGGTGGTCTATTGCATCTTCTTGGTGTGCATGTCGGCTGCGTCCGCAGCGTTTTACGCGCTGGGCTATCGTTTTGCTGTTGCAAATGAACTGGTTTGGTTCATCCTGCATGCGGCAGCTGTGGCCGCGCTCACGGTGCTGTGCGTCATAAAAAGAACGAATGCCACAAAATCGTCAAGAACCATTGCGCAATTTCTGCCCCTGCTTTCGCTGGTTTATGCCTGCTCGACGTCGGTCTTGGTGCAGGATGTGAGCGATCTTTTCGTAACGGGACATGCCTTGCTTTGCTTTGTGTCCTGCTTTGTTGTGTCGCTGCTGTATGCGGAGCGGCGCGGTATCCAAGTACTGTCCATCGTGCTCAACAGCAGTCTGCTCGCCGTGATTAGTTTGGTATCCAGCGTTCTCACGATGATTGGGTTGACGTTTGGCCAAATTGGAGAAAACACCGTTGTCAGGCAGGTGCCATCCCCGTCGAATGCGTATACGGCGATCGTCATCGACTCGGATCAGGGCGCGCTGGGCGGAAACACGTTTGTGGACGTTGCGTATCGGGCGGCGGAAATTAACCTTGGCGTGGGTCGGCTTGTGCGGGAAAAGAGGCTCTACAGCGGAGATTGGATGGCGTTTGAAACCATGACCCTTGCGTGGGAAGATGAACGCACGCTATCGATAAACGGGGAGGCATATAGCATAGACTTCAAGCTGAGCTGGGCTGACGACGGAGAGCTACCGTAGGGGAGGGAAGCCCCGGCGGCGGGGCAGGGACGGAATCCCGCCGGGGACGGAATCCCTCCACCGCCTGCGTAGGGACCGCCGCTACGGCGGCGGGAATCCCTCCGGCGCCTGCGGCGGGGCAGAGACGGAATCCCCCCACCGCTGTGGCGGTCCCCCTCCCTTTGACAAGGGAGGCTAGGGGCTAGAACCAAGAATCTCTTATAAAACAAGAAACATATATCAGCCTCCAAAAGCCTCCCTTTGACAAGGGAGGCTAGGGGCTAGAACCAAGAATCTCTTATAAAACAAGAAACATATATCAGCCTCCAAAAGCCTCCCTTGTCAAAGGGAGGGGGACCGCCCTCAGGCGGTGGAGGGATTCCGTCCCGGTCTCTCCGCAGGCGTCGGAGGCCTCCCATCCCCGCCGCATTCAATGATAAACCAATAAACAATTTTTCGCACGGAGGTCATAACATGGCGAACAAAGGTCGGATCACCCTACCCGTACAGGAGAACATGGACGAGGAACTGATCGCGCTCATCGAACGGTGGGGGGCGGACGCGATACGCAATAGTGACGGCACGCAGCTTTCCCCGGCGCTGGCCGCGTATGTGGACAAGGTGTACGCCAACTTCTTCCCCGTGCGGCAGGACGCGGAGTACGCGCGGGCGCACCCGGAGCAGCTGCAGCAGATGTACGTGATGTCCAAGTTCCGCGTGGCGGAGGGGTCGGAGCTGACCATCGGCCTGATGGACGGCTACTTCGCCAAGCAGCTGGAGGTCGATACGCGGCACGATCCGGCGCAGTGGTGGGAAGTGATCGACCGGACGACCGGCGAGGTGGTGCCTGCGGGCGACTGGCGCTTCGACGAAGCCAGCCAAAGCGTGACGCTGACCGGCGCAAAGCCGTGGCACAGCTACACGGTTTCCTTCCTCGTGTACCAGAAATGGGATCCGACGCACATGTACAACACCGTCACCAACAACTGGACCGACGTGCCGCCCGACATGCCCTACAACCCGATGATCCCGGCGACCAAGGAGCGGATGCTGGCCTTCTTCGAGGGCTGGCTCAAGGCCAACCCGGACGTGAGCGTCGTGCGGTTTACCACCTTCTTCTATCACTTCACGCTGGTGTACAGCGATCTGGCGCGCCCGAAGTTCGTCGAATGGTTCGGCTACGGGCAGAGCGTCAGCGTGGAGATGCTCGAGGCCTTCGCCGCCGAGGCGGGCTATCGCCTGCGCCCCGAGGATCTGGTGGACGAGGGCTACTACAACACCACCTTCCGCGTGCCCAAGCCCGCGTATCTGGCGTATATGGACTTCGTGCAGCGCTTCGTGGCGCGCACGGCGGCGGAAGTGGTGGCGCTGGCGCATCGCTACGGCAAGGAGGCGATGATGTTCCTCGGCGACAACTACATCGGCACCGAGCCCTACGGCAAGTACTTCGGCCAGATTGGGCTGGACGCGGTGGTCGGCTCGGTGGGCAACGGCGCGACGCTGCGCATGATCGCCGATATCCCGCACGTGCGCTACACCGAGGGGCGCTTTTTGCCCTACTTTTTCCCCGATACCTTCCGCGAGGGCGGCGATCCGCTGGGCGAGGCCAACACAAACTGGCTGCAAGCGCGCCGCGCCATGCTGCGCCATAACGTGGATCGCATCGGCTACGGCGGCTACCCGGCGCTGGCGCTGCAGTTCCCCGAATTTGTGGCGCGCGTCGCCGAGATTGCCGACGAGTTCCGCCTGATGCACACCAATACCGGCAATACGAAGCCCTACGCCGCGCCGTTCAAGGTGCTGGTGCTCAACAGCTGGGGCAGCCTGCGCACGTGGCAGACCCACATGGTTTCCCACGGCGAGCCGTACAAGGAGATCGCCGCGCACTACGGCGTGCTCGAGGCGCTCAGCGGCATGGCGGTCAACGTGGAGTTCATTTCCTTCGCCGACATCGAGCGGGACGGCATCCCCGAAGGCGCGGGGGTGATCCTCAACGTAGGCGCCGCCGACACCGCCTTCAGCGGCGGCCACTGGTGGGGCAACGAAACCGTGGTGGCGCGCGTGAAGGAATGGATACACCGGGGCGGCGGCTTCATCGGCATCGGCGAGCCGACGGCGCATCAGCATCAGGGGCGCTTCTTCCAGCTGGCCGACGTGCTGGGCGTGGACAAGGAGCGCGGCTTCTCGCTGAGCACGATGAAGTACAACGCGCCGCTGCAGGGCAAGCACTTCATCACCGACGACGCGCTGGGCGCGCCGGACTTCGGCGAATATTGCGACAACGTATACCGCGTGGAGCCGCAGGCCGAGAACCTGATCATCAAGAGCGGCTGCACGCAGCTGGCCGTCAACGGCTTCGGCAAGGGGCGCGGCGTGTACATCGCCGGGTTGCCCTACAGCCCGGAGAACACGCGCCTTTTGCTGCGCGCCATCTACTGGGCGGCGGGGCGCGAGGACGCGCTGCACACCTGGTTCTCCGATAACCTGCACACCGAATGCGCCGCCTACCCCGAGCGCGGCTGCTACTGCGTGGTCAACAACACGCAGCGCCCGCAGACCACCACGGTGTACGGCCAAGGCGGCAAGATCGGCACGCTGGCGCTGGCGCCGATGGAGATCCGGTGGGAGAAGATTTGACGCGGGGAGCGACGCGCCCGCCGCTGCAAAGAGGAATACGCCAGAAAAGAGGAACACGAATGAAGAATTCTAAAATGAAGACTTTTGAAACGAAGAATCTGAAGCGCACCCTCGCATGGCTGCTGCTGCTGCTCGTGCTCACCTGCACGCAAGGCATCGCGGAAGGAACCACCTCCGCCAGCGCGCCGCTGCTGGTCGCCGCCCCGGAAGCCGCCGAATCGGCTGCGCCGCCGGAGGAGGAAGCCCCGGCGCTCGTCCCGCCCGAGGAAGATCCGACGGTCGCGCCGGAAACCGATTCGCCGACGGAAGCGCCGACCGAATCCGCCGCGCCGGAAGAAAGCGCTGCGCCGGAAGAAAGCGCTGCGCCGAAAGAAAGCGCTGCGCCGGAAGAAACCGCCGCGCCGGACGCCGTGCCCGTCGCCGCCCCCGCCTTCACGGTGCGCTGGGCGCTTGCCGACGAAGCCGGGCTCCTGCGCCTCGGCGACGAGATCGCCCTTGAGGCCGAAATCGATGCGGACGGCCTCATGTTGCAATGGCAGCTCGCCGCCAAGCCCGCGGACGAGTTGCAGCAGGACGAACCCGAATGGGCCGATATCCCCGGCGCGCAGGGGGACAGGCACGCGTTCGCCGTGACCGACGGCATGCAAGCATATCGCTGGCGGCTGCGCGTCGGCACGCCGGAGGGAGAGGCGTTCTTCTCGGAGGAAATGACGCTGCCGGAGCTCGCCGAGCCGGAAACCGAGACGGCAGAGCCAACGCCGGGCGCGGAGCATGCCGACGCGCTGCCGGGGGCGATTATTACGGTGACCGCCGACGTGCCGATGAAGGAGCTTGCGGACGGCGCGGAGATCACCTATGGCGCAACGATCACGCTGGCGGCGGAGGTCGTCAGGCCGAGGGAGGACATGCAGCTGCAATGGCAGCGCATGCCCGCGTCGGAGGAACCCGCCGAGGAAGCTTGGCAGAATATCGACGGCGCGACCGGGCTTACCTATTCGTTCGTGATGGACGAGGAAAACGCGAATTGGCTGTGGCGGATGCTGATTACGGTGCCGGGGGCCGGGGAGGCAGGGGCGGCAGGGGAAGCCGAGGCGGCCGGGGAGGCCGAGGCGGTAGGGGAGGCCACGGACGCCGGGGAAGAGGGCGGCGCGAGCCAATCCTGATGGGGCATTGCGAGACGGGGCTGGCGAAAGCTGGCCTTGTTTTGTTATGGCGCGATGGACAGCGCAAAGAGGAAACTGCCCGATAAAATTGATGCGGCTCGCCAAGAATTTTTGTGTTGGCCAAGAAAGGTGCTTGCAATTGTAACGCTTATTGCGTTACAATTGCAGTGAGGAGTTGATGATATGGAAAAGAATGCTACCCTGAATGTCAGGATTAGTCCGGAAGTGAAAAGATCTGCCGAAGTGGTGTTGTCCAAGTTGGGCGTACCGATGGCGACTGCGATTGACATGTTCTTAAAGCAGGTAACATTGACGGGAGGGATTCCGTTTGCCGTTACGTTGCCCAAAGCGCCTGCGAGCGTGGATGCGGACATGATGACTTCTTCACAGATTCGGGAGCGACTGAACGAAGGCTTGTCCGACATCGATAATGGAAGGGTGCGCCCCGCAAAAGAAGTATTCGCGCGCTTCAAGGACGGACATTCAGATGAAGCGTTATGAGGTTTTGATTTCGGATAAGGCAAATGACGACATGGAAGCGATTTACGCATATATTTCCGAAACGCTGCGCGCGCCCGCAATTGCCGCGAAACAATATAATAGAATTGCGGATGCCATCTTATCGCTCGAGGGAATGCCGGAGCGGATAAGAACCCTTGATTCGGAGCCGGAGCGTTCAAAAGGGCTCCGGCCTCTGATTGTTGATAGCTATACCATCTTCTTTATCGTTAGAGACGATGCCGTCAATATCGTGAGGGTTCTATACAGCGCTTCGGACATCGGCAAAAGGTTGTTCGAGCAATAGCCTATATCCGCCCATCTGCGGGTTCAGCCCAGCGCGCGCCTTGTCGGCGTACCAGTGTACGCCTCCTGCAGACACGCTTGTGCTTCGCCCACATCTGGACATTTCTCGACGGTCTGACTTTGTTGATGGTCTGGAGAATCCAGTCGGATTCTTCTATTTTTTTGTAGGATATCTATAGACGGAAAGACTTTCCTGTGTTAATATATTGCCAGAGTTAACATTGATTCGGCGGCGTGCCGGGTCGCGTTTTTCGCCTGCGCTTTTGCTGGGCGCGCGCCGATTATCGAGCGATTTGTGTTATCATTTGCCACGGGAGAATATAGTACGAACGGGATGCTCGTCCCCGTGTTGAAAGAGGTCGCCACATGCTCAATGCGACAGGCAGCAACTACAGCGATTTGACCGAGATGAACCGCTCGGCGGTCGTCCGGATATTGCAAAACCGCGAGATTTGTTCGCGCGCAGACATCGCGAGGGAAACGGGGCTGACGCAGCCAGCCATCACCAAGATCGTGGCGGCGCTGATGGAAATGGGCATCGTGACCGAGGTGGGCAGCATCAAGGGCGGCGGCAACCGCCGCTCCATCGGGCTGCGGCTCAACGCCGCGCGGCATCAGATTATCGGCGTGAAGTTTGCCCGGGAAATGTTCGCGGTGGGCGTGTTCGACATCTCCGGCAAGATATACGCGCACACCGAAACGGCGTACTCCGCCGGGGAAGAGGGCAAGGTGGTGGTGGCCGCCATCAAGGCGCAGATCCACGAAATCCTCAAAAAGAACCGGAACGTGGCGGCCATCGGGCTGGCGGTGCCGGGGCCTTATCTGCGGGAGGAAGGGCACATCGCCGTGATGACCCGGATGCCCACCGGACACGACATCAACTTCATTGAGGAGCTCAAGGACGAGTTCAACAAGCCGGTTTTTATCGAGCACGACGCCAATGCGGGCGCGCTGGCCGAGTGGCTGTTCGGGGATCACGCGGGGCCGCTGCACACGCTGGCCTACTTCCTGGTGGGCGAGGGCGTGGGTTCGGGCATCATCGAGCGCGGCAACCTGCTGCTGGGCGTGCAGGGCACGGCGAGCGAGATCGGCCACATCAGCGTAGACGTACACGGCGCGCGCTGCGAGTGCGGCAACTACGGGTGCTTGGAGCTGTTCTGCTCCTCGCTGGCGATGCTCAAGCGGGCGGAGCAGGAGGCGCCGGAGTGCTTCGCGCGGGGGCAGCCGCACAGCTGCGAGGCGGTTTTTCAGGCGGCGCGCGGCGGCAGTGAGGCGGCGCTGGCGGTGGTGCGGGAAATCGCGAAATACATCGGCTACGGCTGCGTGACGCTGATAAACGCCTACAACCCCGACATCATCGTGATCGGCGACAGCGTGGCCAGCGGCGGGGATCTGCTGCTGCCCACGATTCGTGAAACGGTGCGCGAGCGCGTGGTTCCCGAGCTGTACGGCAACGTGCGGATCAAGATTTCCGGCCTGCAGGTGGATCCCACGCTGTACGGCGCGGCCGCCGTGGCCACCGACAAGGTATTGCAACTGCCCAGCGCGTTTTTAGCGGTATGAGGCAAACGGGAGGTTGGTTATGCAAGACGCTTTGATCCTTCACATGCAAGGCATCACCAAGGTTTTTCCGGGCGTGCGCGCGCTGGACGACGTGGAGCTGGAGGTGCGCCGCGGCGACATCCACGCGATCTGCGGCGAGAACGGCGCGGGCAAGTCTACCCTGATGAAGGTGCTCTCCGGCGTGCACCCGCACGGCTCCTACGAGGGCAAGATCAACTATATGGGCAAGGAAATGGTTTTTAAGGACATCAAGGAGTCCGAGCGCGCGGGCATCGTCATCATCCATCAGGAGCTGACGATGATCCCGGAGCTTTCCATCACCGAGAACATCTTCTTGGGCAACGAGGTGATGCGGCGCGGGATGATCGATTGGGACGCCGAGCGCCGCCGCACGATGGATCTGCTGGCGTGGGTGGGGCTGACCGGCATCAACCCCGATACGCCGATCAAGCACCTGGGCGTGGGGCAGCAGCAGCTGGTGGAGATCGCCAAGGCGCTGAGCAAGAACGTCAAGCTGCTGATCCTCGACGAGCCGACCTCGGCGCTCAACGAGGCCGATTCGGCGAACCTGTTAAGCCTCATGCGCGGCCTGAAAACCAAGGACATCACCTGCATCATGATCTCGCACAAGCTCAACGAGATCGCGGCGGTGTCCGACGCCGTGACGGTGATCCGCGACGGGCGCACCGTGGAGACCTACCCGGTGGAGGCCGGAAAGGTCGACGAGGACCGCATCATCCGCTCGATGGTCGGCCGCTCGATCGAGAACCGCTATCCGGCGCACGAATCGCACCCGGGCGAGGTGATCTTCGAGGTGGCCGACTGGCGCGTGGAGGATCCCAACATCCCCGGGCGCATGGTGTGCAAGAACTCCAACTTCTTCGTCCGCGCGGGCGAGATCGTCGGCTTCGCAGGGCTGATGGGCGCGGGGCGCACCGAGCTCATGCGCTCGATCTTCGGCCGCAACTACGGCATCTACCGCAGCGGCAGCATCAAGATCAAGGGGAAGCCGGTGCGCATCACCTCGGTGGATTCCGCCATTCAGCACGGCATCGCCTACATGCCCGAGGATCGCAAAACCTTGGGGCTGAACCTGATCGACACCATCCGCGTGACCAACGTGTCGGCGGATCTGCGCAAGATTCTGCGCGGCGGGCTGCTGGACTTGGATCTGGAGCTGCAGGTGGCCGAGAAATACCGCCACTCGCTGGGCATCAAGACGCACGACGTAAACGTCGGCGTATCGACGCTTTCGGGCGGCAACCAGCAGAAGGTGGTGCTGGGCAAGTGGATGTTCACCGAGCCCGAGGTGCTGATCCTCGACGAGCCGACGCGCGGCATCGACGTCGGCGCGAAGTACGAGATCTACCGCCTGATCCACGCGCTGGCGGATCAGGGCAAGGCGGTGGTGATGGTTTCCTCCGAGCTGCCGGAGCTGCTGGGCATATCAGACCGGATTTACACCATCTTTGAGGGCCGCGTGACCGGCGTGATCGACCGCGCCGAGGCGGATCAGGAAACCCTCATGCGGATGATGACCGGCCTCTCGGCGGCGAAATCTGAATCGAAAAAGGAAGGCGTTGCTTTATGAAGAAGATTAAGCAGATATTGGGCGGCGAGTTTCGTCAGTTTACGATGCCGGTCGTCCTGGTCGCACTGATGATTATCTTTCACCTCGCCACGGGCGGGAAGATGGTCACCTCCTCCAATGTGCAGAATCTGATCCGGGGCAACGCCTACGTGCTGGTGCTGGCCATCGGCATGCTGATGGTCATCGTGATCGGGCAGATCGACCTGTCGGTCGGCTCGGTGGCGGGCTTTTCCGCGATGGTGATGGCGCTGGCCGCCCGCGCGTTCGCCCTGCCATGGTGGTGCGCGGTGCTCATCAGCCTGGCCATCGGCGCGATCGCCGGGGCTTGGCAGGGCTTCTGGCTCTCGCGCTTCGGCATCCCGGGCTTTATCACCACGCTGGGCGGCATGATGATCTTCCGCGGCGGCGTGATCTGGATCTCCGGCTCGATTTCCGTGCCCGCGCCCGAGGAACTGCAGCTGTTCGGCGCGGGGTACCTGCCGGACTGGGGCCGGGAAATCACCGGCCTGAACAACCTGACGCTGCTGCTGGGGCTCATCGGCGTTATCTGTTACGTCATTGCCCAGCTGCGCAGGCATAAGCGGACGGCGGAGCTGACCGGGAAAACCGAGCCGCTGTGGCCGGTGCTGGTGCGCATCGCGCTGGTCAGCATCCTCATCGGCTATGTATCTTGGCTTTTCGCCTCCGGGCGCAAGGGGACATCCTTCCCCGTGGCCGGTCTGGTTCTCTTCGCGCTGGTGATTATCTACCATATTGTGACGCAGCGCACCCGGTTTGGCCGCCACATCTACGCGGTCGGCGGCAACAAAACGGCGGCGGCATTGTCCGGCGTGAATGTAAAAAACACCTACTTCTTTACCATGCTCAATATGTCGATGCTGGCGGCATTGGCGGGGCTGCTGTTCGTCGGGCGCTCCACCTCGGCAGGCCCGGACATGGGCACCGGCTGGGAAATGGACGCGATTTCATCGGTGTTCATCGGCGGCGCGGCGGTGTCGGGCGGCATCGGCACGGTGCTGGCCACCATGGTCGGTGGCTTGGTGATGGCGGTGCTCAACAACGGCCTGCAGCTGCTGGGCGTCGGCGCGGATCGCACGCAGGTCATCAAGGGCTTCGTGCTGCTGGCGGCGGTGTTGTTCGACGTATACAACAAGCAGCAGGGCCGCCATTCCATTATCGGCATGCTTTTCCCGGGCAAGGGCAAGCGCGCAAAAGACGAAGGAGATACCCCTGCCATCAGCGGGTCGTGAGCGGCCGGGCGGGGTCTCAAATAAAGTCCTTGGACTTAAAATAGGAGGGTAACCATGGCTAACAAGAAACTTTGGTCTCTACTTATCGCGGCGACACTCCTCGTAACCATGGCGCTGGGCGTCAGCACCGCGGCGGTCGCGGAAGGCTTTGCGGCGGATGCGACCATCGGCGTCGCGCTGCCCTGGCTGGGCACGCAGAACTGGGCGGAAGCCAACGACATGTTCAAGGCGCAGCTGGAGGCCGCTGGCTTCAAGGCCATCGTGCAGCATGCCGACAACAAGGTTCCCCAACAGCAACAGCAGATCGAGTCGATGATCGAGAATGGCTGCAAAGTCATCGTCGTGGCGCCTGTGGACGGCTCTCAGCTGGGCACCGTGGTGGAAGAAGCTGCTGCTGCCGGCATCAAGATCATCGGCTATGACCGTTTGATCAAGGAAACCGCTGCGGTGGACGGCGTCGTGCAGTACGGCAGCATCAAGACCGGCATTGTGCAGGGCGAAGCGCTGCTGGCCGGCTTGGCCGCCAAAGGCCCTGGCCCCTACAACATCGAGCTGTTTGGTGGCGGCCCGGCCGACCCGAACGCCCTGTACTTCTTCGATGGCGCCATGACTGTGCTGCAGCCGAAGATCGATGACGGCACCCTGGTCATCGTGTCCGGTCAGACCGACTTCACCCAGTGCGCCACCCTGGATTGGGACAATGCCAAGGCCCAGCAGCGCATGGATTCCCTGCTCTCCGGCTTCTACGCGGACAAGAAGATCGACGGCGCGCTGGCCCCCAACGACGGTATTGCCCGCGCTATCATCACCGCTTGCGAGCAGGCCGGCCAGGAACTGCCGGTGACCTCTGGCCTGGATGCTGAGAACGAGAGCATCGAGTGGATCTGGAGCGGCCGTCAGTATTCGACGGTTGCCAAGCCCACCGACGCGCTGGTTGCCAAGACCGTCGACCTCATCAAAGCGCTGCAGGCTGGCGAAGGTCTGCCCGCGCCGGATTCCACCGTCAACAATGGCAAGATCGATGTCGGCCTCTATGAGCTGCCGCCGCTGGTCGTCACCAAGGACAACGCCCAGGAAGTTTTCGCCAATGACCCGGGCCGCCTGGAGCTGCTGAAGTAAGCAAGCCATGGAGACCGGTAAGACAACGTGATAACCAAAGACGGCGGCAGGGTAACCTGCCGCCGTTAGCGCATCGACAAAGTCGATGCCCTCGAACAAAATGCAGCCTGCATTTTGTTCGGCTGCACGGCTTCGCCGTGACTCGCTTTGCTCGTATCGGTAGGCATGTTTTCCTCCGGAAAACGCCCCGCCCGACCGGCAAAGCCGGTCGATACGATCTGTATATGAAGGGGCTCACACCCCTTCATGCATCCCCTGATCGCTATAACCACTTTGTTAATGGTCTGAGAAAGGGCGCGGGCCCAATGTCATTAAGATAAGGCCCCGCAAGAAAAAACAAAGGCAGGGAGCTGTGCGAGCAGCGGTCCTGCCTTTTGTAATACCCCCCAAGGCATGGGAAAAAAGCAGGTGTAGCCTGCTGGAGAAAAAGGTATATTGAAC
>JAVBMD010000008.1:0-153395 GCA_031552825.1 Eubacteriales bacterium | reverse complement strand
ACTTGGTGACCGACGATCAAAAGGTCAACACCGCGCACGAGATGCCCGCTACCATGTGCATGCTGGATTTGGATTAGGGCGTGTTTTAAAACTCCGGAAGCGCAATTTCCGGCGGCTTTTCCGCCATATCGGCGTCGTTCTCCACTTGGCGTACCGCCAGTACGCCGCGTTCCGACTCCTTGATCTGGCGAAAAATCCTTGGGACTTGCACTTCCTCCCCTTTTGAAACACGCCCTAATTGTGCGGAAATTGGGAAAGAACGACGAACATTTTCAAAAAAATGCATTACGGGGAAGTGGCGCAGACGCTCCTGATCTTGCCAATTTGTAATCAATTGCACCAAACGAAAATCAATTTGTTGGGAATATGTTCTTGACAAAAGCGAAATGCATCGTATACTGGTACTGCAAAGTCGCATGGTTACTATGTAGCAACATTGGTGCATAATTGCTTTTATAGTTCGTGCGGCTAGATCTTTATCCTATCCAACTTGTGTGTTGGATAAAAAAAGGGGAGGTAACATTTCATGAAGAAGATCCTGTCTCTGGTGCTGGCGGCGCTCATGGTGTTCGGCCTTTGTGCGAGCGCGATGGCTGAGGTCGACTATGCGAACTTGAAGGAATTCAAAATTGATCCCGCCCAAATCCCGCAAGAGAAGCTCGACACCACCCTGTATCTGGGCGTGTCTATCCGCGGCTTGGAAAACCCCTACATCGCCACCATCAAGGTCGGCATGGAAATGTTCGCCAAGTATCTGGACAGCATTGGCCAGAAGTACGAGATGCAAGTGCTGGATTCCCAGGGCGACAACGACAAGGAAGTTGACAATATGCGTCAGTTCGCCGCCAAGGCGAACGGCAACGCGATTGCTTACTCCGATCCCAACGAAAACTCCATCGCCTACTCCTTGGCGGAAGCGATGGCTGAGTCCGGCGGATTCATCGGCACGGCTTGGAACAAGCCCGATGACGTCGGCCCCGCCGATCTGACCCCCAACTGGGTCATGCATACCTCTCCTGACAACGTGCTGGGCGGCTACAACATCGCCAAGGCGCTGTTCGACAGCATGGGCGGCAAGGGCAAGATCTTCGTCGTGCAGGGCATGCTCGGCAACACCGCCGCCACCGCGCGCTATGATGGCCTCAAGAAGGCGCTGGCGGAGTATCCCGAAATCGTCGTGGCCGAAGATGACACCGGCAACTGGGCGACCGCCGAGGCGCTGACCCTGGTGGAAACCTGGCTCAACAAGCACGAAGACGTGGGCGGCGTGTGGGCCGCTAACGACAACATGGCGACCGGCGCCCTGCAGGCGCTCGACGCCAAGGGCCTCAAGGGCAAGGTTGGCGTGGTTGGCATCGATGCCAACACCGATATCGTGGAAGCCGTCCGTGATGGCTTTGCGGTTGCCACCGTCTCCTCCAATGGTTACCTGCAGGGCGGCTACACGCTGGACGTGTGCTACGCTGTATGGACCGGCCTCTTGGACGTGACGAAGCTGCCCGCTGAATACCGCGAGTTCGCTACCCCCTCGCTGCTGATTACCAAGGACAACGCGGAAGCTTACTTGACCTCCGCTCCCGAGTTTGATTTCAGCACGCCCTTTGCTTGCAAGGCTGACTAATCAAATGCTCAAGCTACCCCGGTAGGATCGGTTCGGGGCGGAGGTTTTGCCTCCGCCCCATTTGTATAAATCTATCCACGCAACAGGACACATACCCGGTATCGTTTGTACGTAGACATTAGTCAATGATTTTTGGAGTGATGCTCGTGACTATTGACAAGCGCGGCGCGCTGACCATCACCGAGGAGTTCGCGGAAAAAGTGCGCCGAGACAACGCGCAGGAAAAGGTGATGAAGATCGCACCCATCTTGGTTTTGGTGCTGCTCATCATCGTCTTCGCCTTTGCGTGCGGTTCTAACTTTGCCTCGGCCGCGAACGTTGTAGCGATCCTGAACCAATTGGCGATTCCGATGGTGGTGGCCTTCGGGCTTACCTTTGTTATTATGATTGGTTCGATCGACCTGTCCATCAATGGTACGGTGGGCATGGCGGGCTCTCTTATGGCGGTGTTTGTCCTCAACAATCAGTTCCCTGGAATGAATATGGGCTGGTTCAGCCCGCTGATCGCCATCGCCTGCTCGGTCGCCATTGGCTTGGTGATCGGTTGGGTGCATGTGAAATTGAAGATTCCATCTTTTATGGTGTCGTTCGCGTTTTTGTATATTTGCCGAGGTATTGGCATGCTCTCTTATCAGGGACATCCGCCGAAAATTCTCGATCCTTCCTTTGCCTCACTGGCGAAGGCTTCATTTATCGGCATTCCGTTTATCACGTGGATGGCCTTGGTGATGTTTCTGCTATGCTACTTTATTCAAGAGTATACGGCCTTTGGGCGGCACATTTACGCAGTGGGAACCAACGAAAACATCCCCCGGGCGGTTGGCGTGAATGTAGACAAAGTGAAGATAATGGTATTTACGCTGGCGGGGTTTTTGTTCGGCGTCGCCGGCGTGATCGGCGCAATCCGTTTGGGGCAAGGCCAAGTAGGCATTGGCGAGGGATTGATGTTCCCGGCGCAAGCGGCTGTGGTTGTGGGCGGTACCAGCCTTGCGGGCGGCAAGGGTGGCGTGGTCAATACCGTGGTGGGCGTGCTCATCATGACCGTGCTTTCCAACGGCTTGGTGCTGCTTAGCGTGAATCCCTATGTCAGAACCGGCATCGAAGGTTTGATTATTCTGGTTGCGGTCATTTTGACGGTGCAGCGAGGCAATCAGATCATTAGCAAATAAGCAGGAGGAGGAAGCTGCGTTATGCAAAACAGACAACCCTTATTTTCCGCAAAAGACATCGCAAAGTCCTTCTCCGGCACCCAAGCGCTCAAGGGCGTGGAGCTCACCGTATACCCCGGGGAGATCGTGGGGCTGGTGGGAGAAAACGGAGCGGGCAAGAGCACGCTGCTGAAGATTATTATCGGGGCGCAGTCGCAATCCTCCGGCACGATGGAGATGCACGGCAAAGCCTTCGCCCCCAAAACCCCGATGGAAGCCAATGCCGAGGGCATCGGCATGGTGTTTCAGGAGCAGTCCCTGATCGTCAACCTTAACGTGGCGCAAAACATCTTTTTCGGTCATGAAAAGGATTTCCGCCGGAACGGTTTTGTGAATTGGTCCAAGATGAACAAGCAGGCGGCGGAGGTGCTTGCCGAGGTAGATGTTACCGACATCAATCCCCGCAAGAAGGTTTCCGATTTAAACTTTGCCACCCGCCAGATGGTGGAGATCGCAAAGGTGATGAACGTGACCAAACAGACGGGGCACGATCACTGCCTGATTTTGTTAGACGAACCGACCTCGGTTTTGAACGAGGAAGAGGTTCAGAATCTGTTTAAGCAGATGCGCAAAATCGCGGATCGCGGTCATGCGGTGGTGTTTGTGTCTCATCGCCTGAACGAAATCTTGGAGATCACCGACCGCATCTATGTGTACAAGGACGGCCAGAGCGTAGGCAGCCTAGACACCAAGGACGCCACCGAAGCGAAGCTCTATGAAATGATGGTCGGGCGCAGCACGACGACCGAGTATTACAAGCTCGAAAAGCAGCGAGCCGCCAGCGATGAAGTGATTTTGGAGGCTCGCGATTTGGGCTTGCATGGCGTGTTTAAGCACGTCAGCTTCAAGCTGCACAAGGGCGAGATTTTGGGCATTTGCGGCGTGGTAGGCTCGGGCAAGGAAGAGATTTGTTCCGTGGTTTGCGGGGATGAGAAGCCCACCAGCGGTGAACTTTTCTTGAACGGGCAAAAGCTCAATTTTTCCGCTCCTGCCCAAGCGCTCAAGCGCGGGGTTCTGATGATCCCCAAGGAGAGGCTGTACGAAGGCATCGTCAGCACCCTGTCGGTGGAAAACAACATTGCGCTTTCCGACGCGGATAAGCTCAAAGTCGGCCCGTTCATATCGAGAAAACTATACAAACATCAAGCGGAGCATTGGATCGACCGGCTGCGGATCAAGACCACCGGGCGCAGGGAGCTGCTATTGCAGCTTTCCGGCGGCAATCAGCAAAAGGTGGTATTTGCCCGGGCGCTGGCCAGCCAAGGAGACGTATTGATTCTTAACCATCCCACCCGAGGCGTGGACGTAGGGGCGAAGGAAGAAATCTATTCGCTGATCCGCGATATCGTGAACGAGGGCAAGTCGGTCATTCTTTTGGGCGATACGCTGGATGAATGTATCGGGTTGTCCAGCCGCATCATCGTGCTCAAGGATGGGCTGATGACCGGGGAATTTGACGCCGCAGTCGATCACAAACCCAGTCAAGTCGACGTCGTCGGCTTGATGATGTAGCAAAAGGGGGCATGATTCTATGATTCAGACTGCTGCGAAGCCCAAGAAAAACGCTGGCTTTCAAAATAACATCGTCCGTTACTTTAGCTTTTCCACCATCCTTCTCCTCGTCGTGGGCATCACGCTGGCCAGACCCAATTTCCTCGGCGTGATGAATCTGACGAATCTTTTTCGGGACACGGCTCCGCTCATGATTATGTCGGTGGGCATGACATCGGTTCTGATCTTCGGCTCCATCGACCTGTCTATGGGCGCTACCTGCTCCGTGGCCAACGTGCTGTTTGTAAAATTCTTGACCTTGTATGGGGATAAAATGCCCAACGTGGGCTTAGCTACCTTGTGCGCCTTTCTGATCTCCATCGGCTTCGGCTTGCTGGCCGGGTTTCTATTGGGCGTGGTACACGTGAAGCTGAAGGTGCCGAGCTTTATCGCTTCCCTTGGGTTCATGTCTCTCTGGCAATCCGCAGCGTTGCTCATTGCCGAGGCGCCCATTTCTGTCCCCAAGTCGATGTGGGGCGCGGTGAACTGGTTCAAGGTTTCTTTCGGTATCGTTGGCTTGCCGCTCGTGATCGCAATGGGGTTAGTCGCGCTGGTTTATGTGTTTCAATCGCATACGGCCTTTGGAAAAGCGGTGTATGCCATCGGTGGCAATGAGCGGGCAGCCCGTGTATCCGGCATCCCGGTGGCAAAAACAAAAATCGCGGTGTTCACCATCAACGGGGTGTGCGCGGCGTTGGGCGGCATCTTTCTCGCAGCCAAGCTCAAGAGCTGCGCGCCTACGGTTGGCGATCCCTTTACGCTGTTGATCGTGGCCTCTTGCGTGCTGGGCGGCACCAGCTTATCCGGCGGCCGGGGAAGCGCGCTGGGCACCGTTCTGGGCGTATTTACGGTGGCCATCATTAACAACGGAATGAACTTTATCGGCGTGAGTGCGTATTGGCAAAACGTGGTGTTCGGTATCTTCGTGCTGGGGGCAATCGCCATATCGACGGATCGCTCCACGCGCGGACTGGTTATCAAATAGTAGGAGGAATGCCTTGGTATGAACAAACCCTTACTTCCTTTTTTGATGGACTTCGATCTTGCCACCGGTTTGTGCAAAAGCGGAAAAGCAAAGCCCACGGATCGCTTTGTGTCCAACATGGTGGAGCAGTTTATGGATCGGGAGGCGGCCAAAGCGATTGTCGCCAATGGCGACGCCCAATTATATTCCTTCTTTGAGCTGGAACAGATTCCCGAAAGAGCCGGGGAACTGCGGTTTGGTACCAGCATCGTGTATCCGGGCAAGGTGGGAAAAGAATATTTCATGACCAAGGGGCACTTTCATACCATGCTGGAGACTGCGGAGGTGTATTATTGCCTCTCCGGCGAAGGCGCTATGCTGATGGAAACCCCCGAGGGCGAAGTGGATATTCAATGGCTGCGGCGCGGGGAAGCGCTGTATGTTCCGCCGCGCTGGGCGCATCGCTCGATCAACACCGGCGCGGAAAAGCTGGTGACGTTCTTTACTTTTGCGGCGGATGCGGGGCATGATTATGGCACCATCGAAAAGAAGGGCTATCGAAAATGCCTGATCGATGTGGACGGCACCCCGACGCTGGTGGATAACCCCAACTGGATATAATAGGACAGCCGAACGTCCATATAACCGAGCGAAAAAGCAAGAAGCCGACTGACGCGCAAAATCAGTCGGCTTCTTGCTTTGCTGTTTATGCTATGCCTCGATCGGTTCCAGATACGCTTGGAAATGGCGCAGCACCGGCGGTTCCCAAGTGATGCGGAAGCCGCGGCGGATGGAGTGGGCGCGCTGCTGGATGTTGGCCAGCGCGTCGGCGATTACGTCGAGATGGGCTTGGGTGTATACCCGGCGCGGAATGGCGCAGCGGGTAAACTCGAACTCGGACTTGAGCTGCTTGCCGGTATCCGGATCGTTGCCCAGCATGTAAGAGCCGATGTCGCAGGTGCGGATGCCTGCTTCTTTGTAAAGCTCTACCGCCAGCACTTGGCCGGGATACTCATAATACGGAATGTGCGGAAACATGGCCGCCGCGTCGAGAAATACGCCGTGGCCGCCCACCGGCGCTTGATAAGCCACACCGATGTCGTCGAGCAGCGCGGCAAGATATTCCATCTGCCCGATGCGGTAAGCCAGATACGCCTCCTCAATGCCCTCGTATAGGCCCACCGCGAGCGCGTTCAGATCGCGCCCCGCAAGGCCGCCGTAGGTATAGAAGCCTTCATAGCTGATGCAATTGCCCTTGATACCCAAGATATGCGGCGACTTCTCGTCCTTCACGCCCAGCAGGCCGCCCATGTTGACGATGGTATCTTTCTTGGCGGACATGATGAACATGTCGGCGTAGCTAAATATCTGGCGGACGATGTCCTTGATGCACATGTGCTTGCATTCGGCCTCGTCCCGCTTGATGAAGAAGGCGTTCTCGGCGTAACGCGCGGCATCGATGCACAGCGGTATGCCGTGGCGCTTACAGATTTCGCTTACCTCGCGCATGTTGCGCATAGATACCGGCTGCCCGCCCGCGGAGTTGTTGGTGATGGTCATCACCACCATGCCGATCTTGTCCGCGCCGTATTCGCCGATGAGCTTCTCCAGCTTGACGACGTCCATATTGCCCTTAAACGGCGCGCGTTTGGCGGGGAGGAGCGCCTCCTCCACGACGCAGTCGATGGCGCGGGCTCCGGCGAGTTCTACGTGGGCGCGGGTGGTGTCAAAGAACATGTTGGAAATGGCGTAATTTCCCTTGTGCAGGAACAGCGGCAGCAGCACCTTCTCGGCGGCGCGGCCCTGATGCACCGGCTGAATGTAGCCATAGCCGAAGATGTCGCGCCCCGCCGCCACCAACTTGTGATAGCTGCGCGCCCCGGCATACGCCTCGTCGCCCTGCATGATGGCACCCCACTGCTGATCGCTCATGGCGTTGGTGCCGGAGTCGGTGAGCAGGTCGATGTAACAATCCTCGCTGTTGAGACGGAATAGGTTGTAGTCCGCCAGACGGATCTTGTCCTCCCTCTCGGCGCGGGTCAGGGTTTTGATGGGTTCTACCATCTTGATGCGAAAGGGTTCCGGCGTGTACTTGATGGCCATAGTGTCCTCCTGCTGTCTATTTGTATCGGATATCGAATTGCGCGTAGCGGTGATGCAGTATTTCTCGCCCGGAAGCTTGAATACCTCTTCTATGTGCGCATATTTGCTGAACACAAGGGCGCTTCAGACCGTCGATAAACACCCATCTGCGGGTTCAGCCCAGCGCGCGCCTTGTCGGCGTACCTGTGTACGCCTCCTGCGGACACGCTTGTGCTTCGCCCACATCTGGACATTTCTCGACGGTCTGACTTTGTTGATAGCCTGAAGCGAGAGGCGGAGCAGTTGCTCCGCCTCTCGCTGCGTGATGTTTGGTTTGCCTGCGTACCAGATGCTTCGCTTAGTGCGAGCTATCTCCAACGCAGCGGGATCCGGCGCCGACATTAGGCACCGCGTTGTCGGTCAGGAGGTAGTTGACGATGGTGACCGAGCGCTCCGCGTCGCTGGGATGCATGTTGACGCTCCGGCGGATCGGGTTGAGGATGTAGCCTTCGGGCGCTTCGCTCTCGTACACGACGTACTGACCCAGCGGCACATCTTCGAACACCACTTCGCCCACATCGTTGGTCACGCCGCTCCAAGTGTCGAACTTGACGTGCGGGTCAACGGTCGAGAGTTGTTTGAGGGTGATCTCCGCGCCTTCCAGCGGCTCGCCGAACGGATCGGTCTTCATGACGACGATATTGCCAGCGACCATCTGGTAGTGGTCGGTGGGGGTGGAGGGCGTCGGATTTTCGCCTTCCTCCTCGATCTCATCCTCCGGATCGCCGTCCGGCGTGGCTTCGCGAACCATAGCGACGTTCTTGAGGATACGGATGCCGATGCTGTCCATCGGGAGCACCCTGGCCTTCAGGGTCAGCGTCACGGTAGTGCCCACCGGAACCATGGGGATGATCCATGTGGCGGTGTTGCCGATCTGGCCGATGATGGCGCTGGGATCGGAGCAGGTTGCGGATCCGGCGACGATTTCCATGCCGAAGGGAACCGAGTCACGAACCAGCACGTTTTCGGCATTGATGGCGCCGCTGTTGGTGACGGCGATGGTGTAGGTGATGATGTCGCCGCCGAAGACGCGCGCTCCGGCCGGCTTATCGGCGGTCTTGATGGACTGTAGCGACGCGCCACGGATCAAGTGGAAGGTCTCATTGGAGAGGGGCGCGTAGTCGTCCTCGCCGTAGAGTTCTTGGCCAGCGGCGTGTCCGCTGACGGCGGCGGCGTAGACCATGTTCATCATGTCTTCATCGATTACCATCGCTTGGTTGGTTAGGTAGCGCACGGTTTCGACTGCCGGGGTGTCAAAGTCGTCGGCGAAGTCGGGCATCTTGGCCTTGAAGGTGAGGGTGGCGATGTCGCCGTGCCGCAGGCCGCTGAGCACGAACAGCGCGGTGGCGTGCTCGATGCCGTCTTCGTCCACGAGGTCACCAGCTTCGGTAGCCACAACGGTTACGCCGGGGTTGACGCGCAGGGAGCCGGGGACGATGGACATGTCCTTGGGCAGCGGGTCGAGGATCGCGACATTGCCGCTCACGTTGTCCGGGCTGGCGTCACGGGTGACGGTGAGGGTGTAGAGCACTTCTTGGCCGCGCACAGCCACAACCGGGCTGGCCGCGGTGCCGTTGTCGATGCCCTGACTGACGCCGCCCACGAGCAGCTCAGCCTGCTTGGTGATCGTGTTGTAGCCGACGCTGGTCTTGTGGTGCAGCGTGTTGGTTTGATCGGCCAATTGGGTACCCGCGCCGTTGTCCATTGTCACGCTGACTTCGTTGGCGAAGGATCGATCCATGGTGGCGCCGGTCAGCGGCTGGACGATCGCGGTGAAGGTGAACTTGGTCGCACCGGCGTCCACGGCGGTAGACGGCCAAGTGATGGTGCGGGTGCCGCTGTTATAAGCGGAATCGGGCACGTTCACCACGCTGCCATTGGCGTGGACGATTTTGATGCTGCCCAGAGCCGGAGCTAGGCCGGTCGGAAGCGGATCGCTGACCACAACGCCCTTGATTCCGGCGGCGGCATTGAGGGTGGTGGTGTAGGTGATCGCGTCGCCGGGTACCACGGTCGCGGCGGTCGCGGCAGTCGCGCCACCGGCGATGGTGGAGGTCTGGGCGATGGTGTAGACCTGATGCTGCACCTTCTGGTTGGTCGCGAGATAACCGGTGATCGGGTCGGGCTGCCCCGAGACCAGTGGGAAGGCATCGGTCTCGTTCTCGGGCAGGCGATAGTAAGCGGTATTGGCGATGAGCATCGCCTTGGTGGGATCCTTGACCTTTACGATGACTTCCAGCTCCACGCGGCCGACAGCGCGCGCGAGCTCGTTGACCTGCCACATGAGCACCGTGCGCCCCTGCGCGTTGGTGAGTTGCAGCGGGCCGGTTACGCCGTAGGAAGGACCGTTGGCGCTAACGAAATCCACGCCCTCGGGCAGGATATCCATCACGCGAACCTTCTTGGCTTCGCTGTTGCCCGGATTTTCCACCGTGATGGTGTAGGAGATCAGATCATCCTTCTGCATCACGACGGTGTTGCCGTTGGCCAGCGGGCTGAGGGGGTTGCTGACCTTGGAACCGGTCAGCGAAGCTTCGTACACAACATGCCAAGTGAGGTTGGATTTCTTGGTGTGCTCGGCATCCGCATAGATCTTAGCTGCGGTGGTGCCGACAACCAGATTCTTGAGCGCGTTGTCGATAACGGTGGCGGTGTTGCTGAACACCTTCACGGTTTCGTACGCCGGGGTGCTCAAGTCGTTCGAGGTAGCGGGCGCCTTGGCGCGGAAGACGATGGAGAAATCCTCATCTGGGTCTTCCAGGCCGCTGACGGTCCAGGTCAGCTTGCCGTTTACCGGTCCGGCGAACGCTACTTTGGACTTCAGCGCGTGCGGGATGGTGTCCCAAGAGTTCGCGGCGTAGGCCACATCCTTGTGCAGGGTGTCCTCGATCACGATGGAGCCACGGGCGGTGGGCATATATCCCTTCACGTCCACATCGATCTTGTACTCGATCTCTTGGAGCAGTTCGGCTTCGATGGGGGTGGCTTCTAGGCCGGGATCATAGGCTTGCGGCGTGCCACCGACGACCAGCGCGGCGGTCTTGCTTACGGCAAGCTCGCGGCGGGTGGCGGTATGCTCGACGGTGTTGCTGTAGTCCTCGCCGTCAGGCATATCGGTGCGGGCGTACACCACTTTGGCGGTGTTCTCAAGGGTCTTGAAGGTGACGTCGGAGGCGATCTCGGCGGCGGTGAACTTATCCACCGTGGCTTTGAAGCTGACCTTCACCGTGCCCTTGGGGTAGTTCTGCGACGGCCAAGTGATGGTACGGGTGGCGCTGTTATACGTGCCGTTGATGGCACCGGTGGTGGTCATGCTGTCGGGCACGAGGATCATGCCCGCGGGCACCTGATCGGAGATGGTTACGCCCGCAGCCGGGTGCTTGTTGGTCATGGAGATCGTGTAGGTCACGGCCTGACCTTCCACCAGCGAGGTGTTATCCTGCGCGGAGGAGCCGGTCGGGGTGGCGGTCTTGATGATCTGGATCAACTGATGGCGAACCGGATCCGGGTTGGGCGTATAGGGGTTGTCGGGATCGTCGGGATCATCGGGGTTGTCCGGATCGACGGGATCCTCGGTGCCGTCCGGTAGGCGGACGTAGGCGTAGTTGACGAAGTCGCGCTCGGTAACGTTCGAGGGCAGCGCGTCCACGGTGGCCTGCACGGTGATGATGGCGGTTTGCCCCTTCTGGATCTCGGGGATGACCCACATCAACTGGGTGCCGACGGTGCTGTTGCCCTTGGAGCTAGCCGTGCTCGGATCGTTGCCAGCCACGGTCAAGCCGACCGGAACCTTGTCCAGCACGCGGACATTGTAGACGGAGCGCGCGCCGGTGTTCTTCACGGCGATGGTGTAGGTAATCAGATCACCGGCCTGCACGTTGGCGGCAAATTCCTTGCTCTGCGGCGCGGGCACGGAGGTCTTGGTGATGGAGACGCCTTCCTTGAGCAGCGTGTTGGTGACGGTCATCGCGGAGGCCTTGGCCTCGTAGTTCGCGTCTACGTCCTCTTCCTGCACGCTGTAGGTGTAGGGCTTGCCGTCCGGATCGTGGACGGGCATGTCGTCGAAGAGGTGCTCCCAGTTGGCGGTACCGGTCATCGGGCCGGTGACGGCGACGGGGAGATCCACCTTCTCGGCGGTGCCGCCCGCGATGACGCGGTACAGCTGCAGGGAGACGCTGGTGGGGCGCAGGCCGAGGGCGTTGCCGTTGTCCTCCCACTTCTTGAAGGCCTTCTGATCCTGCGTGGGTACGGCGTAGGTGTTGGTGAAGGTGAACTGGGAATCCGGCATGCCGTTCGCGCTGTATTCGGCATCGGCTACCAGCGTATTGCCGTCCTGTTCCACGGTAACCTTCAGGTTGTAGACGGTGGGGTCTACGGTGAAGGCGGTGTTGGTGTGCGGCAATTCCTCGATGGTGTAGTTGTATACGCCGGGCAGCGGGTAGGTGATGGTGCCGAAGCTCAGGGCGCCCTTGGGCGCGGTGATGGTCTTGGAGGCGCCGACGGTGCCTGTAGTCGGCATCGGCGCGCCGCTCAGCGCGGTGAGCTTGAAGCGGAACTCGGTGGTGGCGGCATAGCCGGTATCACCGATGATTTCCTTGAGGCCGTTGACCGTCACGGTCGCCTTCACCGGGTTATAGGTGTTGGCGAAGCTGTTACCGGTCTGCTTGCTGTCGAAGCCGGGCAGTTCGTCTTCTGTAACGGCGTAGGCGTAGAGGTTGCCCTGCGGATCGTACTTGTCCAGATCGGCGAAGGAGTAGTTGCTATCGCCGCTGGCGATGGTGACGGAATCCACCGGGCTGCCGTTACGGAGCAGGTTGATGATAACCGTCGGCTTTGTGATGGTGGCAGGCAGGCTCGGCCAGCTCTTGCTGCCGGAAACGCTCGTCTTGGGCATGTCATACTTGTACTTGACCACAAGGACGCCGTTCTCGACCGAGTCGGAAATCTTGATAAACTTGGGGGCGGCCAAGCCGACGGGAGCGAAAGTAGAATAGCGGTAGTCGGCTTGCGGTATGGAGACGGAAGCGGTCCAAGTGGCGGTGTTGTTGGTAGGCACCGTCTTGGTGAGGTAGGTGGTGGTGACGTTGTTGCTGTCGGTGCGCTTCACTTCCACGTTCACGCTGGGCGGGCGATCGCCCACCGGCGCGCCGGTGAAATCCCATTCCACGCGGAGGTTAATCTTCGCATCGTCGTCCACCGTGTTGGTGACGGTGTAGGTCGGCTGGTCGTACCCCACATCGACGCCAGCGATGACGGTCTGCTCCTTCACGGTGTAGATATACGCCGCGCCGTTGGCATCGTACTTAAGCAGCGGCTCGAACGTGAAGGGCCACGTGTTGCCCGTAACGGCGGACACCGTCTTGGTGAGGTAGGGGTCGGTAGCGTCGTCGCTGCGGTACAGCTCGATGACGACGCTGGGGGGCTTGGAGAACTTGCTGGCGCTGCTGCCGATGTTCCACTCCTTGTTGCCTTGCACCTTGATGGTGGTCAGCGTGTCGGTGAGGTCCATCTTGTTGGTATTCTGCGCCCAAGTGTAGTTGGGAACGTTGGTTTCCTGCTTGACATAGTAATCGTAAACCCTGCCCTGGGTATCGTGCTTGAGCAGGTCTTCGGTGAAGGTGTAGGTCCACTCGTTGCCGGTACCGCTAATCGTCTTGGGCGTACCAACGGCTTCTTCGGTGCCGCCGTTCTGCGCCTTGCGGTACAGTTGGATCTCCACATCGACGGGACGGCCTTCCAGCTTGTCGTTGTTGTCGACCCAGGTCAGCTTGCCGGTCTTGGAGGTGTGTTTGGGAATGTCGTACTCGTTGATAAAGTACAGCTCGTTGGCGGGAACGTTGTTGCGCTTGTAGTTGACGGTGGCGGTGAGCTTGCCGTCGTTGTTCTGATCGACAACTTCCACGGTCATCGTGAAGGTGGCGGTGTCGAAGGTGAAACCTTCAGGCGCGGTGCCGGTTTCCTTCACGGTGTAGGTGTAGGTACCCGGAATCTTGTAGGTGATATCACCGAAGTTCACTGCGCCAGCCACGGTCTTGACCTGCCTGGTGTTGCCTACGGTGCCGGTGGGCATCGGGTAGGTGCTGACATCGCGGGTCAGCTCAAAGGTGAACTGCTGCGCCGCGGGAGCACCCACGCCTTGCGTCACGGTCTTGTCGGCGCTAACCGGAAGCACCGCAAAATCGGAAGGCGTATAGGTGTTGAGGAAGTTGTTGCCGGTTTGTTTGGTGACGTAGCCGTTGGTTTCAACCTCTTTCACGGAGTAGGTATAGAGGTTGCCCTGCGGGTCGTACGTGTTCAAATTGTTGAAGGAGTAGGTGCTTTCGTTGTTGGGGATGGTGGTGCTGTCCACCTTGGTGGGCTGCGCGTCGGCCGGAATCTTGCGGTACAGCTCGATGGTAACCGTCGGCTTGGTGACGCCCAGCGGCACGTCCGCCCAATCCTTTCTGCCGGAGACGCTGGTCTTCGGCATGATGTAGGTATACTTGATGACATGCACGCCGTTGTCGGTGGTCTCTTCCTTGGTGTACTTGGTAAATTCTTGACCCTTAGCGGTGAAAGTGTGGCCGAAATAGACGCCTTGTGCGATCAGGAAGGTATGCGGCCAAGAGGTACCGGTGCCGGTCAGGCCGAGCTTGGTGGCCTTCGGGGTGACGGCATCGTCATCGCGGAACAGCTCCACCTTGACGGAAGTGGGGCGGTCACCGATCGGTGCGCCAGTGTGATCCCAATCCACGCGAACCTTGATCTGCTCATCATCGCCAACCTTGTTGGTGATGGTGTGGGTAGCCTGGTCATACCCTACGGTCACGCCTGCGATCACGGTCTTTTCTTTTACCGTGTAAGTATATTTGGTGCCGTTGGGCGCGAACTCGAGCAGCGGCTCGAAGGTGAATGCCCAGGTGTTGCCCGAAACGTAAGAGACGGTTTTGGTGAGGTAGGGATCCGTGGTGTCGTCGCTGCGGTAGAGTTCAACCTCGACGCCAGTGGAGGGCTTGGTGAACGTCGCGCCAGCGCTGATGTTCCATACCTTGTTGCCCTGCACCTTGATGGTGGACAGGGTGTCGGTGAGGCACATCTTGTCGGTATCCTGCGCCCAAGTGTAGTTGGGAACGCTGGTAACCTGCTTGACGTAGTAGTCGTAAACCCTGCCCTGGGTATCGTGCTTGAGCAGGTTCTCAGTGAAGGTGTAGTTCCACACGTTGCCGGTGGCGGGGGCACTAATCAGCTTGGGCGAGCCCACAGCCTCTTCGGTGCCGCCGTTCTGTGCCTTGCGGTACAGCTGGATCTCCACTTCTTCCGGACGGCCTTCCAGTTTGTCGTTGTTGTCGACCCAAGTTATCTTGCCAGCCTTTGAGGCGTGCTTGGGGATGGCGTAGTCGTTCTCGAACACGAATTTGGTGTAGGAAACGTTGTCCTGATCCAAGATGGTGGTGTCGGCTTCAAGCTTGCCGTCGTTCAGCGGATCGCTGACCACGATCTTGATGGTGTACTTGCGGTCGTCGAAGGTGAAGCCCTCGACGGTGGCTTGGGTTTCCTCCATGGTGTAGGTGTAGGTGCCCGGGTACTTGAACACGATATCGCCAAAGTTCACCGAACCGGCGGCAACCGTCAGGCTCATGGTGGTGCCGGTGGTGCCGGTAGGCATTGGTGCGTCGGCGGGGCTGGTGGCGGTCAGCGTGAAGGTGAACTTCTGGCTGGCCGGGGCACCTACGTTTTCTGTGACAAACTTGGTGGCGTTGAAGTTGACCACCGCATAGTCGCTGGGCACGTAGGTGTTGGTGAAGTTGTAGCCGCTCTGCACGGTGGTGAAGCCGGTGAGCGCGGTTTCGGTGGTGGTATAGGTGTACTCCTTGCCGTTGGTATCGTACAGCGGCTGGTTCTTGAAGGTGTAGCTCGCGCCGCCGGACGCGATGTTGGTGGAGGTAACCGCGGTGGCGGTCGAATCGGTGCTGATCTTCCGCCACAGCTTGATCTCCACGGTCGGCTTGACGAAGCCAGTAGGCAGGTTGAACCAAGTCTTGGTACCGGTGATGTCCTTGGTGGGCATCACGTAGGTGTACTTGACGACCTTGGTGCCATCGGTGTCGTCGGCCGGGTAGGAGATGGCGTAGTTGGTCACCGGCGCGCCGACGACGGTGAACGTGTAACCGTCATGGGCCAAGGGCGCCACGGCGATGGAGGTCTTCCAAGCAGCGGCTTGGGTGATGCTGATGTTGCTTTGATACGCCACGGCGTTGCGCAGCAGGTTGACGGTGGCGTTGGTCGGCTTTTCTGTGGACGGGGCGCCAGCGCTGTAATCCCACTCGACGCGGATCTTTACCGCGCGGTCGGTGGGGTAGAGGTTGGTGATGGTGGTGCCGTTGTAGCTCACCTCGATGCCGTTAGGAACGGTGCGCTCCTTGGCGGTGTAGGTGAACTTGTTGCCATTCTTGTCGTACTCCAACATGTTGGAGAAGGAGAACGGCCATTCCACAGTACCGGTGCCAGTCTTCGAATCGCCGGTCACGGATTGGGTGGCGACGTAGGCGGAGGTATTGTCACTGCGGTACAGATCCACAGTGATATCGGATTTGGTATAGCCGGAGCCCTTGATATCCCAAACCTTCTTGCCGGATACGGTGATGTACTTGATGGTGTTGGTGATGGTCAGGGCGGTGCCGGATCCGCCGTAGGTTGCGTTGTAATTCTTCGGTACGTCGACTTCAACCACCGAGTAGGTGTACACGTTGCCGCTGGCATCGTGCTTGTCCACACCGGTGAAACTGGTGGTCCAGCCTCCGGCGGCGGTCATCGTCTTGGCGCTGCCCACGGCCGCGGGTGTGCCGGAGCCGACCTTGCGGTACAGCTGCACTTCGAGGCCGTCGGGGCGGACGCCGCCGATGTTGTTGCTATCCACCCAAGTCTTGGTGACGGTGATGGTCTGGGTGGGGATGAGGTAGGTGTTGTTAAAGGTCATTTCCGGAACCGGGTTGCCGCCCTTGGTGTAGGCAACGGAAGCGCTTAGCTTGTTGGCGGCCTCGGTTACGGTAACGGTCATGGTGTAGACGGAGCCATCGTAGGTGAAGCCTTCCTTGGAACCGGCGGTTTCCTTCACGGTATAGGTGAAGGTGCCGGTTTTGCCAAAGTCGATCTTACCAAAGTCGATCTCGCCGACGGTGCCGGTCGCGGTCCTGACTTGGCCGACGGAACCGGCGGGCATGGGCGCACCGGCGGCGCCGGTCAGGGTGAAGGTGAAGGTTTCGCCGCTGGGCGCGCCGGAGCCGGTTACGGTCTTCTTAGCGCCTGCGCTGATGGTGGCTTTGACCAGCACGTCCTCGTCATCTCCGCCGCCATCGCCTCCGCCGGTGACGGCCACGCTGTTGTGTACGTAGCCCTTGGTAGCATCGGCGGCGGTCACGGTATAGGGGTAGGACTTGGTGACGGTTTGACCAGCGGTCAGGGTTCCGATAATCCAATCGTCGCCCATCAGCGGATCTTTGGCGACGACGCCGGTCAGCGTCTTGGAGCCCACGTTCTTTACCGTAATGGTGTAGGTGATGACCTCGCCCACGGCGGCCTCGGTTTTGTCGGCCGTCTTGTTTACGACGAAGGCGCTCACGGGCACGTCGCAGCTGGCGGAGCCGGTCATCTCATCGTTCTGGGGATCCTTGCCCGTGACGGAGAGGGTGTTTTTCACGAAACCGGCCTGCGCGTGGGCTTCGGTCACGGTCGTGGTATAGGTCGTGGTGACGGTTTGCCCGGAGACTAGGTTGCCGATGTTCCAGTTCGAGTCCATCAGCGGGTCGGTGCCGACGACGCCGGTCAGGTTCTCGGAGCCGGTGTTCTTTACGGACACAGAGTAGGTGATCGTATCGCCGACCTTGGCGTTGGACGTGTCGGCGGTCTTGGTTACGGCCAGCACGTTGGACGGGCGATAGTACATGTTGATGACGTTCTTCGTCGGATCCGCCTGAATGGTGATCTGCTTGCTAGCCGGGTTGGCGGAATCGTAGACATAGTTGGTGATGGTTTTGGCCACACCGGTAAGGGTCAGCCCCAGCAACATTGTGCCGGTATCGGCGGGCGCTAGGACGGTGGTGGTACCCTTGCGATAGTGATTCACCGTATAGCCGATAGTGGTACGGTTGTAGTACATCTTCAGCACGAGGCTGTTGTCCTTCTGGACGAAGCCCACGGAGGTGCTGTTGGCGGAATCGAGGGCATAGCCGGCCTGAGACTTGGCGGTCGCGGTTACCTTTTGGCCGGTATAGCCGCTCAGGTTCTCGGTTTGGTCGGGCGTGGCGTTGTACTTGCCGGTGGTCAGGTTCATGAAGTAGTGCTCCACCTTGTACGTTGCGGCGGAGTTGTAGCTATACACGAAGGTGATTACGTTGGCCGAGCTGTCTGAGCCAAGGCGCATGTTTTGATAGAGCGTCGAGGGGGTATAGCCCGGGATGGTCGGTGCGTACTCGATGATGGCGTTCTTGGTTTCGTTGGTGACGACCTTCTGCGGCAGCAGCACGTTGTTGCTGGTATCGACGTAGTTCACGCGGTATTCCAGCACGGTATACGGCTTGTAGCAGAAGTTGATGACGTCCTTGGCAGCGTCGCCTGTGATGACCAAGGATTTGTTAACCAGATCCGGCACGAAGCCGTTGACCACAGGCGCTACCTCGAACACGGTGGAAGCGGTGCGGTTGTTGTTGACGGTTTTGGGATTGGGCGATATACCGGACATGCGGGTGCTGCCGGTGGCATCGCCGGGCTTCCAGTTGGCGCCTACCTGCCAGTAGTTGACGACATAGGGCAGATCCTCGCGGGCAGTCCAGCGGGCAACCAGCTCGACATCGCGGACGATCTGCTGGGTATCAAACTGGAAGGGAACGCCGGAACCACGCAGGCTCCAATCCACGAAGGTGTAGCCGGTGCGCGTGGGGTTGGTGCCGGGCGCGGTGACGTACTGACCGCTGGTGACATTCTTCGAGGTGACCAACACCTCGGCACCGGCAGAGTTGGTGGCGAAGAACTTCACCGTATAGATCGGAGGCGCCCACAGCGCGTATAGTGTCAGGTTGTTGTAGGGCATCGTGACATCGGAAGACCATACAAACTTCGAATCGGCAAAGCAGTCCTTGGTGGTATACCACCCTTGGAAGGTCCAAGAGGAATCTACGCCGACCGGTCGGGTAGGCGTATACTGCTTGTCGGAGAACGGAGCGCCGTACATGATATTGAAGCTCTTATCGGTTTTGTTGTAATTGAAGAACTCCAGTTTGTACAGGTTCCGCGTGTAGTAAAAGTAAACGTGGGATCTGTAGTTGGCATCGCCGGAATTATAGACCACGGCGAGGCCCGTCAGGCCTTCGATGGCCTTGGCGCTCCAGTTCGGGGAGCCATTGTTGCTGGTAGCCGCCTGAGAGAAGGCGGCGCTCTCTTTGTACAGGCGCGCTGTTCCGCCGGAAGGTGTATAGCTGACGCCGTCAGGATCGCTGGGATTGGTACACTCAAACATGTAGTGCAGGTAATCCGTATACGCGTCGGTGCTCCAATAGCCGTAGAAGGTACTGTTGGTAGCGGAGGTAGTGCCGCAGAGTTCGGCAACCATGATGGTACGACGTGAAATATAGATCGTCGTTCCAGTGGGTGCAATCGCCCAGCCGATGAAGTGCTGGCTGCCAATGGTGTGTACATCGTCACCCGAGGGCCATAGGTTGGAAATATCCTGCTGGTACTTCGCGGTGAACGAATAGGGCGGGGAACTGGCGTTTTCGTACGTCGCGACGACTTTTCCGCCGACCACGACCGTTGTGCCCACGCTGGGGGTGCCGATGCCTGTGCCGTTCCAAGCAAAGGTTACGGTGTACGAATTGCGCGAGTAATATACATTCACGACGGTGGAGCCGTCGCCCGCGATGGTCATGTCTGTCTGGTAGCTATGGTAGGTGAAGTACGGGATGCTGATCTTATCGGCTTCCGCCAGCGTAATGGTGGTGCCTGCGGTGCCGGTGCGCTGCGCGGTACTATCGTACACATAGCCGTCGCCCGCCACGTTTTCCAACCAATATACTAACGCATAGTTGGCGGTTTCGGGGGTCCACTTGGCGGTCAGGGTGTCGCCGTTCACCGGCATTGTGTCGGGGATGATTTTATCCCAACCGTCAAACTTATAGCCGGTGCGCGAGGAGGTTTTGGCCTTCTCGGCGGCGGTGATTGTAGCGCCATATTCTTTGATGATCGGGTCGACATAGGAGCCGCCCGCCGCCTTGAAGTAGATGGCATAGATGTTGCGCGAATAGAAAACGTTGATAACCGTGGAGCCGTCGGCGGCAATTTTAAGGGAAAGCTCCTGATCCTCCAACGGCGAGAAGCCGATGTAGGTCTTGGGCGTAACCGATACTTCTGCGCCGGTGGTGGCCTTGAGGTTTTCGGTGTCGGCAAGATTATACTTGGAGATGTCGTACTTGTCGTTCTCGCCGATCGTCGCGCCGAGCTTGCGCTGATAATGGCGCACGGTATAGTTGGTGCCCGTGGAGGGCAGGTACTGGACATAAATCACCGTCGACAAATCGGACTGCGCGGTGATGGTGCCGTTGACGGTAGCCTTGTCCGGGTTGAAACCCTGCACGGTGGGAGAGGTCGCCGTATAGCTCTCGCCCTCGGCGAGGGTGGCGACGTAGGGCTTGGCGGCCTCGCTGCCGTTCTCAAAGTGGTAGTAGACCACAACCTGATAGATCCGGTCCGGGGAGGGCTTAAACTGTGCCGTGAACCGCGTATCCTTGGTGATCGGCGTTATCGCCGGATCCGGATACCAGCTCACAAAGGTGTGGCCGCTGCGCGTGGGGGTGGCGCCCACGTAGGTGGCAAAGCCGCCTTCCTCTACGGTGGTTTCATACAGCGGGGTCATATCGTTGTCCCAGTTGTAGAAAGCGACGGCGTGGCTGGTCTCGTCCGGATCGCCCAGCGCGCCAAATTCGCCTTCCTCGCCATCCAGACCGAAGCCAAACAAGCTCATCATCGGCTCTTCGGTGGATTCTGGCGCATCGGTGGTTTCCGGCTCGTCGGTGATTTCCGGCTCGTCGGTGGGCTCGGTGGGGGTGTCGGTGGCTTCGACTTCTTTTTCGGCGCGCGCGAAGTCCGCGCCGCCAAGCGGCCAGCCGGGCTGATATAACCCTAGCCCCTCTTGCTCGGCATAGCCCGCCACGGTTTCTTCGTAATTCAGCTCGGTCGCGCTGCCGCGATCCATATAGCCGCTGAGCATCGCGTTCTTTTCGGCATCGTAGTAGGAGACGCAAATAGCGGAAGGCTGCTCCTGCTCATCGTTGCCCTCGATATACGCGGTGGCAACCACGACGCCGTTCAGCGTACCTAGCAGATCCTTCTCCTTCAGCTTTTGGCCGGAGAACAATTCGCCGGAAACGGACGCGTAAGAAGCCCCGAATTGCGCAATGGCTTGCGCAAGGGCATCGACTTCGGGCTGCGCGGTGGGCGCTTCCGTCGCTTCGGCGGATTCGCCGCCGGCCTCGGGCGTTGCCGCAGCCTCGGGAGTAGCCTCGCCATCGGCGATGGCTCCGGCTTCGGGGGTGGCCCCGGCCTCTGGGGTGGCTTCGGTCGAACCGGCATCGCCTTGCGGCGCGGCCGATTCGCCGGGCACCTCGCTTAGAGGAGGCGGGAGCTCGCCCAGCGGCGCTCCCGATGCGGAGGGCGCTCCATCGGCGGACGGAGGCGTTGGTACCTCCGGCACGACGACCTCAGTCTGCTGCGCGGGCGCTTGCTCACCGGCGAACAACGCGGCCATATTTTCCACCGTGTCGTTCGTCAGCAAGATCACGGCCAGCAGGATGGCCAACGCAGAGCGGAAAACTCTGGTCTGATAAAACCGAATCTTGTCCTGTTTCACTTGCTCATTCCTCCGTATGTCGTTTGTATGCAGTGGGTTGCATGAAGTGCGTGAACAAACTATCAAGATGCTTGCAGCGACGGTTTTTTTATGCTTTCTTTCCTGCGCGCACCGTTGATTTCAGTACAATGCTATCATTTTATTGTGTTTTAAATCAATAATTTCAGCGATAATTAATATAAATTAATATCGATTATTAAGTCTGATTTAATATTTTGAACGAGAAAATTTAGGCAGTGAAGTGCATGGGCATACAATCTGTAGATTGGCCAAAAAAGAAAAAATTCCCAAACGCTTTGCAGGACAAGCGTTTCGGGAATTGCGCCAAATTTTGGTTTCGTCGGACATACCATATATAGGATGTGTGCGAGCCCTCGGAAAAACCGAGGGCTCGATGCGGGTCAATTTTCTTTTAAGGTTACCGGCACGCCGTTGGCGTCGAAAAAGGTTTCGTATTTTATCGCGTTGTTCTCAAAGGTGCGGCGCACGGTTGCATATCCTTTAGCGTTGTTGATCGGTTTCTCGTCGATGCCGAAGAAGTCTTCGCGGATCGCGTGATCCTCGTAGTTAAACTCGCGCGTCAGCGAGGCGCAATGGTTGGCGCTGAGGATGGGCTTCTCGTCCGTGCCAAAGTAAGCTTCACGCACGATGCGCTGCTTGTCGTCGTATTCCTTTTGGATGGAAGCATACCCGGCCTTGTTTAGTACCGCCTCCCCGCTAAGCCCCCAATAGGACTCCTTCGTCAGGTTGCCCGCCGCATCGTAGACGCGGGTCAGCGCGGCGTATCCGCCGGGCAGCAGCATCGCCTTTTTGTCTAAGCCGAAATAGCTTTCCCGTACCACGCGCTTTTCCTTATCGAATTCCCTGCGCAGGATGGCATATCCGCTTTTGTGCAGTACGGCTTCGCCCGCTAACCCAAAGAATGCCTGCTCCGAAACGTTGCCCGCCGCGTCATAGCCGCGGGTTAGCGCGGCGTATCCGCCGGGCATCAGCATCGCAGCGCCGTCCAAGTCAAAGTAAGCCTCGCGCGATACGCGTTTGTCCTTGTATTCCTTTTCGATGGCGGCATACCCGTTCTTGTGCAGCACCGGCGCGCCGTCCGGCCCGAAATAGGTCTCCTTGGCCACGTTGCCCTCCGGATCATAGGCGCGGGTTAGCTCGGCATATCCGCCGGGCATGACGAGCGGCTTTTGATCGAGGCCGAAGTAGGCTTCCCGCGACGCGCGCTTGTCCTCGCCATATTCTTTGCGGATGGTAGCGTAGCCGTTTTTGTGCAGCACCGGTTCGCCGTTCGCGTCAAAGTAGGCCTCCTCGGCGATATTTCCGGCTTCGTCATAGGCGCGGGTTACCGCGGCATAGCCGTCGGGCATCAGCAGCGCCTTCTGCTCTAGGTCGAAGTAAGCCTCGCGCGATACGCGCTTGTTTTCATCATATTCTTTTTTGATGACGGCATAGCCGTTTTTGTGCAGCACTGCGTTAGCGTCCGCCCCGAAGTAGGCTTCTTCGATGATGTTGCCCGCCTCGTCGTAAGCCCGCGTGAGCGCGGCGTAGCCGCCGGGCATCGTGAGCGCAGCGTCCTCCGCGTCAAAGTAAGCTTCCCGCACCACGCGCTTATCCTCATTGTATTGCTTGCGGATGATGGCGTATCCGCTCTTGTGCGGCGCGGCATTGCCGTCCGCGTCGAAGTAGGCTTCCTCGATGATGTTGCCCGCTTCGTCGAAGACCCGCGTCAGCGAGGCATAGCCGCCGGGAAGCATCAGCGGTTTGTGCTCCGGATCGAAGTACATCTCCCGCACCGCGCGCTTGTTTTCATCATATTCCTTCTGGATGGCGGCATAGCCGCTTTTGTGCGGTATGGCTTCATCATCCGTGCCGAAGTAAGCTTCTTCTGTGACGTTTCCGGCTTCGTCATAGGCGCGCGTCAGCGATGCGTAGCCGTTTGGCAAAATCACCGGATCGCCGCCCAGATCGAAATAGCGCTCGCGGGTGATTCGTTTGTTTTCGTTGTATTCCCGGCGCACGGTCGCGTAGCCATTCTTGTGCAGCGTGGGTTCGTCTAGGTCGAAATAGGCTTCTTCGATGATATTGCCCGCCTCGTCATAGGCGCGCGTCAGCGAGGCGTAACCGTTTGGCAGCGCCAACGGCGTGCCGTCCACATCGAAATAATGCTCGCGGATTATCCGCTTGTTTTCATCGTATTCCCGGCGCGCGAGCGCGTAGCCATTCTTGTGCAACACCGGCGCGCCTTCCAGATCGAAATACGCTTCCTCGGCAACGTTCCCGGCGGCATCGTAGGCTCTCGTCAGCGAAGCGTAGCCGTTGGGCAGCAACATCGGCGCGCCTTCCAAGTCAAAATAGCGCTCGCGGATCATCCGCTTGTTTTCATCGAAGGTTCTTTTCACCGACGCGTAGCCGTTTTTGTGCAGCGTCGGCTCCTCGTCTAGCCCGAAGTAGGCCTCCTCGACAACGTTTCCGGCCTCGTCATAGCCGCGCGTGACGGCGGCGTAAGCGTTCGGCACCAGCATCGCCGCGCCGTCCGTATCGAAATATCGCTCGCGGGTGACCCGCTTGTCCTCGTCGTATTCGCGACGGACGGCGGCATATCCAGCGGTTTGCAGCACAGGTTTGCCATCGGGGCCAAAGTAGGATTCTTGGGTTACGTTGCCCGCTTCGTCATAGCCGCGCGCCAGCGATGCGTAGCCGCCGGGCAAAACCAGCGGATCGCCGAGAACATCAAAGTACTGTGTGCGCGTCATGCGCTTTTCGGCGTCATACTCGCGCCGGATCATCGCGTAGCCGCTCTTGTGCAGCGTCGGCTGCCCATCGACGCCGAAATAAGCTTCTTCGATGATGTTGCCCGCCTCATCGTAAGCGCGGGTCAGCGCGGCGACTTGGCTGGCGGTCGCGAGCACCGGCTTGCCCTTTGCGTCCAGATAGGCTTCGCGGGTGATCCGCTTTTCGCCATTGTATACCCGGCGGAGCGTGGCATAGCCGGTCGTGGAATGCAGCGTGGGCTCGCCTTCGGCGTCGAAATACGCTTCGGCGGTCATGCTGCCAAAGGCGTCGTATTCGCGGGTCAGCGCGGCGTATCCGTCGGCGCAAGGGGCGGGTTTTTTCTGCTCGCCGATAAACTCGATTTTGCTGATTCGGTTATTCTCATCATATTCCAGATTGCGGCCGATCAAACCGGTAGCTTTCAGCGTATTCTTGCCATCCACATCAAAGTATCGTTCGGTCAGCAAGAGGCCCTGCTTGGTGTAGGTACAGGCCATGCTGGCATAGCCCTTTTCGGGCAAGAACAGCGGTTTGCTGTTTTCATCGTAGAAGGCTTCCTTGAGCACCTTGTTTCTGGAGGAATAGATGCGGTCGACGCGGTTGTACCCGTCTTGGGTAAGTATGCGGTTGCCATCGGCGTCCAGATTGACCTCCCGGATGATGCGCAAGCGGGAGTCGTAGGTCAAATCCTGCATGACGAAGCCTTTCGGCTGCTGCAAGGGCTTGCCGTCGACGCCCAGATAGGTCAGGCGGCGGTTTAGCTTGCGATCGCCGGACAATTCGTAGGTGATGGCGGCGTATTGCCCCTTGTATAATAGCGGCTTGTCGTCGGCATCGAAGTACGCCGTCTTTATGCGGTCGCCGTATTCGAATTCTTGGCGCATCACGGCATAGCCCTTGCTCTTGCACAATACCAGCTTCTCTTCGGTGTCGTAATAGGCTTCTTCCAGCAGGTGCTTGCCGTCGTAGGCCTTTATATAGTAGGCATAGCCGTCGGTTCCGAGGGCAAGGTTGCCATCGGCGTCGAGGTAGGTTTGGCGAACCAAGTGACCGGTATCGTCGTAGGTATTCTCAACGCGCGCGTGATGCTCCGACAGCGCGATTGGTTTGCCCTCTTGATCGTAGTAGTCAACGCGCTCCACCTTGGTGCCCGCATAGGTATTGAGCATACGGTGGTAGCCTTCCGGGCCGAGCGCCGGTTGGTCGTCGCGGTCGAAATAGGTGGTGTCCAGCGCCCGCCCGTCGCCGCGCCAAGTATAGCAAATGTAGGCGAAGCCTTCTGTGGTATTCACCAATTCGTCGTTTTCGTCAAAATAGGCGGTTTTCATCAGCTTGGGCTTTGCGTTATACGTGTTTACGAGATAGCAATAGCCCTTTTCCGGGTGCGTGACGGGGTTGCCTTTCCCGTCGACAAAGGTTTCGGTGGCAACCAGCTTTTTGGGGCCATAGGTGCGCTTGAGCCGCAGGTCTTCATTCTCCGCCGCCATCGCGGGGAGCAGCGCCAGCACGCATGCGAAGAGGCAAAAAAACGCCGTTACTTTTCGAAGCAGATACATGCGAATCTCCTTTCCGATCGCCAAGGGGAAGGTTCATGCGCGGATTCCTAATTATATCCTGTCTATTGCATCATAGTATGTTTGCGCGGCGGTGTCAATTGTACCGACATTCGAATTTCCGCGCGCCATTTGAAATTTCTTCCCTCATACCCTATAATAAAAACCAACGATCTGTAGGGGAGGAATGTGCCGTTGCGACGCTTGGTTGCGATGATTCTGCTGGTTTTTTGTCTGGGTTCGGCGGCTGTTGGCTTGGCGGACGAGGCGCCGGGGCGGGGAGGCGATCAGCTTGTGCTCAGTTTCGCCGGGGATTGCACGCTGGGCACCGAGGGGCAGCGGATCAATTACCCCAGCGGCTTCGTCAAGGTCGTCGAGGAAAAGGGCATGGAGTGGCCGTTTTCCGAGGCGGTCCACCTGTTCGAAAACGATGACTTGACCCTCGTTAATCTCGAGGGTACCTTCACCGAATCGAAGAAAGCCGCGAAAAAGAAATTTACCTTTCAAGCGCCGCCCTCCTATGCCGATATTTTGACGTTGGGCAGCGTGGAGGCGGTAAACCTCGCCAACAACCACTCTATGGATTACGGCGAGCAGGGCTTTGCCGATACCGTGGCGGCGCTGGATGCGCGCAATATCGCTTACTGCGCGACGGGGCGGCCAACCGTGGTGGAGGCGGGCGGCGCGCGCATCGCGCTGCTCGGCTACTGTTATCCGCTGACCAAGGAGCGGCTGAGCGTGTTTTACAATCAGATTGCCTCCTATGACAAACAGCCGGACATCGACCTGATTGTCGTGTCCTTCCACTGGGGCAAGGAAATGAAATACAAGCCCATGGGTCAACAGGTGACGGCGGCGCATAAGGCCATCGATCTGGGTGCCGATGTGGTGGTAGGCACGCATCCGCATGTATTGCAGCGCATTGATGTGTATAAAAACCGCCCCATCTTTTACAGCTTGGGCAATTTTAGCTTTGGCGGCCACAGCTCGCCGAAGGACATCGATTCCGCGGTGATTCAAGTGGCGTTCGACCGCACCGAAGCCGGGTTTGCGCTGGCTCGGCTGGAGGTGTTTCCCTATGCCAGCCAAGCGCAGCCGCTGGGTACGATGCAGGATTTTCGCCCCGTGGAGGTGGGCGGCGCCGATGCGGAGCGCGTGATGAAGAAATTGACCCGGGACGCAGTGGGCTTGCCGGAGGGATTTCAAGATACCGGATTGTGGATTGTTCGAGAGGGAGAATGAGCGCATGAAAGCATTGTTTATCGGGGGTACCGGTATCATCAGCCAATCGATTACCGAACTGGCGCTGGAGCGGGGCTGGGAAATTACGCTGCTCAACCGCGGCAATACCCCGCCGCCGCTGGGCGCGCGCGCGGTGCATGCGGACATGGGTGATGAGGCTGCCGTGCGCGCGGCGTTGGGCGAGGAGACCTTCGACGTGGTGGCGGATTTCATCGTGTATACGCCGGATCAATTGGAACGCGATCTGCGCCTGTTTACAGGGCGCACGCGGCAATACATCTTCATCAGTACGGCCTCGGCCTATCAAAAGCCGTGTACCGATTGGCGGATTACCGAGAGCACGCCGCTACGCAACCCCTACTGGCAATACTCGCGCGACAAGATCGCCTGCGAGGAACGGCTGATGCGCGCCTATTGCGAGCAGGGCTTCCCGATGACGGTGGTGCGCCCCAGCCACACCTATAGCCACCGCAGCATACCGCTTCCGGTGCGCAGCGAAAAGGGCGTATGGCAGGTGCTCAAACGCATGCAGGAAGGGAAGCCGGTGATCGTGCCCGGCGACGGCACCTCGATCTGGACGGTGACCCATTCGGACGACTTTGCCGTCGCCTTCGTGGGGCTGATGGGGCATCCGCGCGCCATCGGGCAGGCCTACCAGATTACCTCGGACGAGGCGCTGTGCTGGAACCAGATCTTCGCGTGCGTCGGCGCGGCGCTGGGCGTTGAGCCCAAGCTGGCGCATATCTCCAGCGATTTTTTGATCGCCTGTAATCCGGATCTGGAGGGCGCGCTGCTCGGCGATAAGAGCAACAGCGTGGTGTTTGACAATACGAAAATCAAGCGGCTGGTGCCGGAATATATCGCGGCGACCCGGTTCGATCAGGGCATTCGCGCCTCGGTGGCGTGGCTGCTGGCGCATCCCGAGGCGCAGCGAGAGGATCCGGCATTTGACGCATGGTGCGACCGGGTGATCGCCGCGCACGAGGCGGGCAAGCAAGCTTTTTTTGCATAAGAAAATACTTCGGAGGAAACACGCGTGAATTGGGTCTCTTTTTTACTGCTGCTCATCGTACCGTGGGCGGCGACCTTCGGCGGCTCCCTGCTAGCCGCGCGCATGCGATTCGACGACGAACGAAAGCAGGCGGCCTTCTTGGGCTTCGCGGCGGGGATTATGGTGGCGGCCTCGATTTGGTCGCTGATCGTTCCGGCGTTTGAGGGCATGCCGGGCTGGGGCGGCGCGGCGCTGGCCAGCTTGGGGTTTGCGCTGGGCTGCATGGGCATGCTGGCGCTGGATCGTATTCTGCCGCACCAGCATTCCGAGGAGGATGCGCCGGAGGGAAGGCCTTCTCGTCTCTCCCGCCCGATGCTGCTGGTGATGGCGGTGGCGCTGCACAACATTCCCGAAGGGTTGGCGCTGGGCGTGGTGATGGCGGCCTCCATCAAAGAAGGGCTGTCGCTGATGGCGGCGCTGGTGTTTGGCCTCGGCCTTGCGCTGCAGAACTTTCCGGAGGGCATGGCGGTGATCGCGCCGTTGCGGGAAACCGGCGTATCCATCAAACGCTGCATCCGTTTCGGCACGCTGGCCAGCTTCGCCGAACCGGCGGCTGCGCTGCTGGGCTTTGGGCTATCGCTGCTGCTGGCCGACTTGGGCGGGGCGATGCTGTCGCTGCTGCTCAGCGTGGCGGCCGGCGCGATGATGTTTATCGTGGTGGAGGAATTGATCCCGGCCTCGCAAGCCGCCCGCACGGGACACGCGCCGACCTATGGTTTTTTGGTCGGTTTCTGGGTCATGGCGGTGCTGGCGATCGTGCTCGGGTAGCGCGGGACGCCATACGCGGGACGCCATACAAAGGAGGAAATCAGCTTGAGCTGGATTGTTGGAGCGCTTGTTTCGCTGGGTCTGTTGGCGATCTACACGGCGGTTTTGGTGCGCAAGCATCGCGTGGAAATTCTGGATACGGAAAGCGGAAACGCCATAAGGAACTTTTTTGATCGTTTCGGAGCGCAATGGACGGTTTTGCTGGTTGCCCTAGGAACCTTTGTGCTGTTGCTCGCCTTTGCGGGGAAAAAATCCCTTTGGTATGACGATCTCGCACAGTTAGGCTACGTGGCGCCGCCGCAAAGCATTGGCGACGTGTACCATACGATCACGCATACCGATATTTTTATGCCGCCGTTGAGCTTCGTCGTGACGTATCTTTGGGTGCGCATTGCGCCATACGGTACGGCGTGGCTGAAGCTGCCTTCGATCGTCTTTTTTATGCTGTCGGTTTTCTTGCTGGGGCGATTGTGCCTGCGTTTGGGCGGCAAGCGTTTGGGCTTGATTGCCGCCGTGCTGGCGGGGAATTGCACGTTTATGGTGGTAACCTGCGCCTACACGCTGCGCGCGTATAGCTTGCTGGTGCTGTTTGCCACGGCTCTGCTATGGATGTACGCCAAGCGGCTATCCTTTACTGGAAAGGAGCGATGGCAGGATGTGGCCGGATACGCGGTTGCTCTGCTGCTGCTCACGTACACGCATTATTTTGGCGTGTTTGTGGTGGCGGCGCTGGGGCTGACGGATCTGATCCTGCTCCGCTACAAAAGAATCACGCTTCGCGCCGCGTGGGGCTATGTGCTGTGGGGCATCCTCTTCTTGCCGTGGTTCGTTGTGATTTTTATGCGTGCGGAGGCGCAGGTGCCCGTCTTTGGCGCCGAAGCAGTCGGCGTGGACGCGGTTTTGGTGATTTTCCGCAGGCTGTCCGGCGATTTTGAGCCGATGATGTGGTGTTTGGCGCTGGCGATGCTGCTGATTGCCTGCGCGATGGCGGGCGCGTTGCGCACGAAGCGGCTGGAGGCGGGAACGGCGGGTCTGGTGCGGGGCGCTGCCTTGGTTTGTGTGGGGGTTGTGCTGGCGGTTCCATATGTCTATTCCGTCTATCTTCGCCCGGAACGAGGGCTGTTTACCGACCGCTACTTTAACGCAATGGCGCCGATGGTGCTGTTGCTGACGGCATCCGGCTTGGACTGGATTTGCGAGGGACTGAACAGGATCAAGCTGGTGCCGCGCGCGGGAACGATCACATGCGTGTTCGCGTGCTTGCTGCTGTGTGCCAACGGATACAGCCACTTGAGCAAGGCGCCCTGCTACTCCGATGAACCGCACGAACAGGCGGCGGATTGGATTTACGCGCAGGAGAAAGCGCACCGCCCGGATGCGGTGACGGTGGTGCGGCACGGATATCCGGGCGGCACCGATTACTACTTTACGCATGGCAACACGCGGCCGGCTATTCCTTTGATTGCCGAAATCGATGGGCAGGAGGAGCGCTTGCTGGATGCGCGATATGTTTACCTGAACCAGCAGCATTCGCCGCTGCCGAAGGAGCTGGTTGCGTTTATGGAGCAGAATTTTGTGCTGGTTGAGGAGCATGCGCCGCTCGGCATTTGGGTGTATGAAAGAAAAGCGGAACTTTAACAGACGCGTGGAACCGCATCGGCAAGCGAGCGGTTCCGCGCTTTTTTTAAATCTTCTTTAGATACTGCACCGAAACATACCCGGTTTGCCCTTTGTACCGCGCGAGCACCCACTGATTGGGTTCCTTGAGCACCTCGACGACGGTTCCCTTGGGGAGGGTGGTCAGCACCTTGGCGGAAAGATTGGGGGCGTCGCGCAGGTTGAGCGGGCCGGACTGGGTTGCAACCTGCGCGCGGTAATCTACCTCGGTGGACGGCGTTGAAGAGACGCCATACACCACCCGATCCATCAGGCCCCAATGCGTCCAGCCGCCGAGGCTGGTGTCCACCTTGGCGACGGGGGTAGTTGCGTGCGCGATGCGCAGCGGAGAGACGCTGGTGACACAGCCGATGTGGTAAAAGTTCCCTAGGCCGTCGCCGCGAAATTGGGCGGGCTCCCGCTGATCGAAGCGGCGCTTGAATACCGCCATGCCCACGCGCAGATCAGAAATATTGGCGATGGCGCCGGTCTGTTTGGTGTGCTTGCGGTAGATGGTGTTGCTGCCATGGTACAGCTTTTCGTTGTAAGCGCTATAGACGCGAACCCAAGCGCCGCTGCAGTCGATGCCGCGCCGGTCGTTGGTACCCGGCGATGCGTAAGGCCAGCCAACGATTTGTTCGAACATTTCGGCAGCTTTTCCCGCTGGAATCTGGCTCATACAAGCCTCCATTAAGCAAAAAATAGAACGAGAGGAAATTTCTCCCCTTCGTCCTATCCTATGGATGGCGGAATATGGAGCGCTAAAGGATATCCTTGCCCTGCGCACAGGCGGCGCGGTGCGCGCAGGCCTTGCAATCGAAGAGCGCGCGCAGCGCGTCGGCATCGGCGCGCATTTGCTGGTGCGGCACGCCGTCCTCGGCGTAGGGCGCGCCTTCGGGAAGAAAGCCGTAGCGCGCGTAAAAGGGCATGGCTTGCGCCTGCGCGCTGAGCACCACGGCGCGCGCGTTGTGCTCGAGCGCCTTGTGCAGCAGCAGGCGCATCAGCGCATCGCCGCAGCCCTGCCCCCGCCACGCGCGCAGCACGCAGATGCGCCCGACATGAAAATCCCCCTCCGCCCAGTATAGCCTGCCGGTGGCAATCGGCTCCGCGCCGTCGTATAGCATGGCGTGGCGGCTCATAGCGTCCAGCGCATCCTGCTCGGTGGCAGCGGGGAACCCCTGCTCCTCCACAAATACCGCCCGGCGCACCTTGAGCGCGTCGGCGATGCATTCGGCCAGCGTTTCGCCGGGGCTAGGCACGGCGGGCAGCCATTTCCCGGTCATCATCGATCCTTCACCTCAAAATAAAGCAAATATTTCTTGCAGGAGGTTGGCGTCTCGCCGCCGAATTCCTACGCGCAGATCAACATCATACCACGGAAGGAGGGTTTTCGCTACATGGAGCACGAACAGATCGCCCGCATCAACGAACTGGCACGCAAAAGCCGTACGCTCGGCCTCACGCAGGGCGAAGCAGAGGAACAGCAGCGCCTGCGCGCGCAGTACTTACGCGAGTTTCGCGCCAATATGGAGCAGACGCTCCAATGCGTGAGGGTGGAACAGGCCGACGGCAGCTACGAGCCGCTGCGCAAGAAGCAATAGCGATTGGAAAAAATTAAGATGCATTGCGGCTTTTTTATGGCAAAAGGTTTTCCGCGCTTGATTTTCTAACCGGAGCACGTTATAATAAAGGTGGCCGAGAAAGAGGATCGAAATACGAGGAAGGGCTTCCTCAGGGGGCAGCTGTCTCTACAATTCGAATCCCAGAAAGTCGGTTGAAAGTGGGGGTGATGCCAATGGGCCAAGAGCAAGACGAGCGTGATATCGTCGAATTCTCCGACGAGGAAGGCAACACGCTGCTTCTGGAGGTCATGGATTACTTCTTCTATAACGGTGAAGAGTTCGCAGTGCTCTGCGATGCCGACGAAGAAGCGTGTGATCATGCCCACGAAGGGGATTGCGGCGAAGATTGCGACTGCGACCACGAGCACAGCCTGTACATCATGAAGGTGGTTACCTCTACAGCCGAGGACGGCGAGGAGATGGAAGAGTTCATTTCCCCGGAAGAATCGATGTTGGAACAGCTGATCGAGGTTGTGCAAGCTCGCTTCTCGGAAGAGGATGACGACGATATCGCCGAGGACGACGAGGAGAAATAACAAGGTTTTTCAAATAGGGTTTCCCTTGGAATCAGGTATCGAAATACGAGCCAAAGGAGTCTGAAGGATCTACCCGGTTTTTCATCTCCTCGCCAATGGGAAGCATACAACTAAATAGGTGTCAGGAGCCAAGGGATTGCCCTTGGCTCTTTCAAATTGGTTTTGCCTGTGGCATAATGAAGGGAACGCAAAAGGGGGCGCCGTCATGCCGACTGAAAAGAGCGAAACGCTCAAACAAAAGCTGCGCGAATTGCCGGATTCGCCGGGCTGCTATTTGATGAAGAGCGGCGAGAAGATCATCTACGTCGGCAAGGCAAAGAACCTAAAAAACCGCGTGCGGCAGTACTTCCAAAGCGCGCGCGGGCATACGCCCAAGGTGCGCGCCATGGTGGAAAAGATCGACGATTTTGATATCGTGCTCTGCGATACCAACCTCGAGGCGCTGATCCTCGAGTGCAACCTCATCAAGCTGCACATGCCCTACTATAACATCCTGCTCAAGGACGATAAGCACTACCCCTACATCCGCATCGACGTGCGCGAGGACTATCCTCGGCTGGAGCTGGTGCGACGCATGAAGAACGACGGCGCGAAATACTTTGGCCCCTACATCGGCGCCACCAGCGTGCGCGAGGTGATCGAGGTGGTGCGCAAGGTGTTCCCGCTGCGCACCTGCAAAAAGCCGCTGCGCCCCGATAAACCGACCCGCCCCTGCCTGCATCACCAGATCGGCCAATGCCTCGCCCCGTGCGCCGGGCGCGTATCGCGCGAGGAATATCATGCGCAACTGCGCCAAGCGATGGATTTTTTGGGGGGAAAGTATCAAATCGTGCTTGACGCGCTGGCGGCGCGCATGCAGACGGCCTCGGCAGCGTTCCGCTATGAGCAGGCCGCTGCGCTCCTTTCGCATATGCGCGATGTGCAGGCGCTGATGGAGCGGCAGAAGGCGATCTCCACCGGCGGCGGCGATCAAGATATTCTCGCCGTCGCGCAGGATGGCCTGGACGCCATGGTGCAGGTGCTGTTCGTGCGCGGCGGGCGCATGGTGGGCGGCGAGCACTATGCGCTGGAGCGCGCCGGCGACGCGCCGGTAGGCGAGGTGCTGCAAAACTTTATCCTGCAATTCTATGAGGACGCGGCGCAGGTGCCTTCCGAGATCCTCACCGAAGCGCTGACCGAGGACGCCGAGGGCGTGGAGGAATGGCTGCGATCGCTGCGCGGCGCCAAGGTGTCGCTGCGCCAGCCGCAGCGGGGGCAAAAGACCGAGCTGATCGCCATGGCCAAGAAGAACGCCGAGGATGCCTTGGCCAAGCGCAACGCGCAGCTGCAAAACCAGCAGGCGCGCACCACCGACGCCTGCGCCGCGCTGGCCGAGGCCATCGGCCTGCCGGTGCCGCCGCGACGCATCGAGGGCTACGATATCTCCAACACGCAGGGTACCCATAGCGTCGGCGCGATGGTGGTGTGCATCGACGGCATCGCCAGCAAGAAGGACTACCGCCACTTCCGCATCAAGACCGTCGAAGGCCCCAACGACTATGCCTCGCATTACGAGGTGATTACCCGCCGTTTTGAGCACGCCAAGCGCGAGATGGCGGATCGCGAGGCCAAGGGGCTTGCGCCGACCGGCGGAAGCTTCACCGACCTGCCGGATCTGATCCTCATCGACGGCGGGCCGGGTCAGCTGGACTACGCGCGGCGCGCGATGCACGCCGCCGGATTCGACATCCCCATGTTCGGCTTAGCCGAGCGGTTGGAGGAAATCTACCTGCCCGGTGCGGAGCAGCCCATCTTGCTGCCGCGCACCTCCCCGGCGCTGCACCTGATCCAGCGCGTGCGTGACGAGGCGCACCGCTTCGGCATCACGCGGCATCGCGCGCTGCGCGGCAAGTCGGCCACCCATTCGCAGCTGGAGGACATCCCCGGCGTCGGCCCGGCGCGCCGCCGCGCGCTGCTCAAGCATTTTAAGAACATCGACGCGATCCGGGGCGCTACCGCCGAGGAACTTTTGCAGGCGCCGGGCATGAACAAGGCCGCCGCGCAGGCGGTGTACCTGCACTTTTTGGCGACCAAGTGACGGGGGGAGAAGCATGTTTCGCAGGGCAATAACGCTTTGTATTTTGCTGACGATGGTGAGCGTTGGGCACGCGGGAGATCGCGCCCCGGTGCTCATCCTGTGGAACGACGCGAGCGACGCGTATTATCCTCACACCGCACCCAGCGGGAGCAAAGCGCTGGGCGCGCCGGATATGCGGCTGGCCGAAACCTTGCTCAAGGCGGTGAAGCGGTTTGATGCCGAGGCCGCGGAGTTGGATTTGCGGGTAGAAACGGTGTACGAGGGATACTTCACCACTGCCGATCAGCCGGAGATGCTGGTATTTCTCCACTTGTTTGGACCGTACCACATGCAGGGGTTTGACGCGCACTACGCGGCGGTGACCGATGCGACCGGCGAGCGGGTGTTGAGCTTGCACTCCTTTGGCGACGATGAGTTTTCCTATGAGCTGTTCACCGGCGAGGACGGCCGCACGCGGTTGGCGCATGTCGGCCTTTGGTCGGGGTCAGGCATTACCCATTATTCCTTTGCGCTGTACGATCTGACCGATTGGACGCCGCTGATGGAAGTGGATCGCGGTGCGGCGATGGTTGAAGAAGGCGAAAGCGAACTGCGCACGCAATTCACACCGAACGGCGAGATTCGAGTGGATGCCATGGATTATTGCCCGTTGGTGCCGCCGTTTGACAGCTTTGCGCCGCTCGCGCAGTACGCCTTTGAGCCCGCCACTGGGACGATGCGCGAAGTTCCCGTGCCGATGGCTGACCGCTATATCACGTGGGAAAGCGGCTATCCGCCGTTTTCATTGCAGCTGCCTATGACTTGGTTTGGCCGCTATAGGGTGGATGGTGTGGCCAAGGACGATTGCATGCTTGAGACGATCTGGCGCTTTTGGGCGGTTGAAGGCGGGCAGGAGATCTTTTCGTTGGCGGTGCTGCCCGCGCAGGCAGAGCCGCCCCATGGTGCGACGCTGATCGGGCATGCCGAGAACCTCTATTACCCCGATTTCCCGAAGGACTGGCCGGTGTACCTACAGGTCCCGACCGCAGACGCTGGGGAGGAAGTCGCCCGCATGCGCGCCGATATCCCGGCGATTATGGCTAGCTTTTCGTTATACATCGAGCCCATCAGCACCCGAGTGGAGGCAGACGAGCGATGAAAAAAACGTTGGCGCTCCTATTGGTGCTGCTCGGCCTGCCATGGCAGCAACCCGCCGCCGCCACGCAGGCGGAGCCGTTTTCTGCCGCGCTGGCGGCTGTGCGCCTGCCCGAGGGCAAAGGCATGCCCGAGGCGCGCGCGCAGATCGAGGCATGGTGCCTGCTGGCCGATTCGACAATCCGGATCGAGGAGCCGGAAACCATCAGCGTTGCCTGCACGCTGGCCGAGGAAGAAGGCGCATGGTATGCGCTGCAATGGTGGATCGGCAGGGCTGCCGACGGTATGTGCCTAGCGACGCTGCGCTTTGACCCGGACAGCGGCGAGCTGCGCCTGCCCGAGGAGGAAACGCTGGCGGTGCTGGGCGATGCCGCCTATCTGCGCGCCATGGTGGCGCTGCGGGCGCATGGCATCGCACTGGAGCCGGGCTGGTACGCGCAGCGCGCGACACAGCCGCTGCTGCTGGCGTGGCTGGTGCGCGCGTATGAGGCGCTGCAGGGGGCGGAGGTTTCGCTGGAGGGCGTGACGGCGGCGTCGCGCGCGGCGCCCGCGATGCGCAAGGCGGCGGCGCTTCGCCTGCTTTCGCCGGAGGAGCTGGCCGCCGATGCGTCCGTGCCGCTTACGCGGCAGGATATGGCGGTTGCCCTGCTGCGCTGGGCGGAGCAGGCTGAGGCGGCGCATTTTCGCACCGCGGCGTTACCCGCAACCGTCGCCGATGCGCAGCGAGCGCTGCAGCTGGCCGCCGATTTGGCGGGGATACCGCTGGATGTGCTTGCGGCGTGGCGGCCGAAATCCGGCGAGAAGGGGCAAGCGAAACCGCTGACGCGCGCCGTCTATGCCCGGGGCGTGATGGCGCTCTTGGAGCGCTTGGATCCCAAACAGAAGACCGTCGACGCGCGCTGGATGCCCAAGCTGGACGATACCGAGCATCGCGATGCCCGACGCGCCTGCGGGCAAGGGTTGATGACCTATGTGACGCTGGAGCCGGAAGGGTTTTTGTGCTTCGATCCGGATCGGGTGATGACGCGGGAGGCGGTTTGGGCGCATGCGATCCGCTTTGTGCGCGTGGCGATGGCAGAGCCGCCGGAAGGGCGGGATGATGTGCCGACCATCGGCGATGCCGCTCTGCGCATGCATCGGCTGACGCGTGCCTTCGCGGAACATCCGCGGCTGGCGGAGCCGGTGCGCGTCGTCGACAATGGCGTCAGTTGGCCTTGGTACTTTGCGCAGGAGGACAGCGGCGCTTTCAGCGCCAACAACTGCATGCCCGCCGCCGCCGCCATGGTGCTGCGCTGGCTCGACCCAGATAGCGCCGCTACGCCGGAAAGCCTGCGCGCCGCCGAACCGCTGGACGGCAATCCGTGGTATCCGGAGCAGGTATCGGCGGCGCTGGATCAGCGGGGCGTTTCCTATGTTTTGGCCGACATCGATCCGGATCGCATGATCGACAGCCTAGATGCGGGCCACATCTTGCTGGTGCTGCTCAACGAGGGCTCTTCCGGCCACTGCGTCGTGGTCAAGGGCTACGAGCGGGAGGGGCAAGGGCTCTGGTTCCGCGTGTACGATCCCGCAAGCCCGGCGAGCGATGTCTATGGCCGCCCCGTGGGGCAGGATCGGCGCATCGAAGCCTCGCAGCTCATCTTCGCGATGGAGTGCCATTGGTGGCTGCTCTTTGACATCGCGCGGGAAGGGAATGATTAATAAAAGGAGCGGCTTCGGTTGAAGTCGCCCCTTTTGTATCGTCTGGGCTTAAAACAACGTCCCCTGCATGATGGACTGAATCAGGTTGCTTTTGTAGAAAATGCCCGCCAGCTGCGATTCGGCGATGGCCTGCGAAACCTGTTCGATCGGCGATACGGTGAGCAGGATGGGCACCAGCGCGAACAGCACGAATACCAGAAAGATACCGCGCGCGCCGCCGAACAGCCCGCCCAGCAGCAGATCCAGATGCTTGAGCACTGGCATTCGGAACACGTAGCCGATCAGGTGTACCAGCAGCATGATGACCGCGTAGGCCACGCCGAAACTGGCGAGAAAACATAGGATGTTGATCGACACCGCGATGATGGTTTGGTTCAGGTACTCCGAGATATTGGTGCTGCCCAGCGCGGCGAACACCTGCCCGGTGACGTTGGCGCGCACAAAGGCATCAAAGGGCTGGGGCAGCGCGGCGCGCGTGAGCACCTCGTCGATGATCTGCGGCGGGATATTGGCCACCGGCGTCAGCGAGAGATCCAGATCGTGAATGCGCGAGGACGCGTCGGAATAGTGGATCAGCGTGCGAACCAAGCTTTCGTTGCCCTGCAACGACTTAGCCACATGCGGGTAGGCCACGTAGGCGATCACCAGCGCGAGGAACAGACCGATCAAGCCCAGCATGGCGTTGATGAATCCTTTGTACAGGCCGAACAAGATGCTGATTCCGATGATGCCCAGAATAATCAGATCTACGACGTTCAATGCGCGGGCTCCCACCTTTCGTACTATTTCGGTAGTTGCACCAGATACACCGCGTTGGCATCGGCGACGATGGCGCGGTCGTTTTGCGTGATGCCGATTACTTTGGACACTTGAATGGGCAAGGTAAAGGCGGAAAAAGAGTTGTTCCCATAGTGGCACATATACACGTAGTTGCCGGAGAAGCCGAACACGGCTTTACTGCCGAGCACCGCGCCGACACAGGGAGCAGGCAGGTGCAGCACGCGGCTGTTGTTGCCGGTAAGCAGGCGCAGGTCTGTGGTGCTGAGCGAGCCGTCCTGCTTTACCGTAGGCACCAGCAATTGGATGAGTTCGCGCCCTACCTGCCTAGAATCCTGCAGATACCAGCCGTATATCAGCACCGTGGGAACGCTTGTATCTTCCTTGATGCGGTAATCGTAGGTGCGGATCTGGCGCGTATCCACCACGCGCAATTTTCCGTTGTGATACTGCACGCGGTAGATCAGCTGCTCGCCGAGCGTGGCACTGCCGGTAATCAGCTTGCCCGGCTCATAGGTGCGCATGGTGGTGGAGGGTACGGTGCCGGTGGTCTCCAGCCCCAGCGTCCACATAAGCTCCGGCGATTCGGAAAAAAAGCCGACATCCAGCAGCGTAGAGCTGGTCACCTGAACGACGTCCACGCTTTTGCCGTCGCCGTCGATGACGTGGATGTTGCCCTCGTCCCGCGTGCCAACGAAGGCGGCTACATAGTTGTTGCCCGCGCGGGCGAACTGAACGTGCGCGTCCATTTTGTCGTTGTAAATAGCGCGGCCGTCGCGGTTGAGGATGTAGAGCTGATTGGCCGACCAAGCGGTGATGCGCTTGCCGTTTGTATGAAAGCCGGCGCCTTGGCCGATTTGAAACGACCAACGCCGGGTGCCGCCGGTGGTAAGGCAGTGCAGCATCATGCCATCATAATGTAAAACTTCATTGCCGAAGGGCATGAGCTGTTGTGTGGGCAATGCGTTGAGCTTGATCGGCCGATCCGTGCTGGTACGAAACGCGCGGAAGAGGAAGGCGACGCCGATCAGCAAGATCAGCACACCGCCCAGCATCAGCAAACGTGGCACCCAAGAGGGTCGGGCGACGTGCTTTTTGACCATGGTCCCCCTTCCCGGGAGCGCCCTGGTATGCGCGGCTCCCCTGCGGTATGGGCGTTTGGGCTGGGCTTGGTTAAAAGAGTTGGGCATGAGAGCGGCGGCGCAGCGCTTGTGCGGTCTGCGCGGGCGAAAGCCCGCGTACGTTGATGAGCAGCGCGCCGCGCTTGGAGGGGCGCGCCGACAGCGCGACTTCGATGCCCTGCTGATAGAGCACGGCGTCGGTCTCCAGCTCCTGCCCCAACGGGATCATCTCGAAGCCCATCTGTTCAAGGCTGTTGGCCAAGCCTTCCAAGCCTTGTTGGTAGGTAACCTTCATGCGCATGCCTCCCGCGCCGCCGAGGCGGCGTTTTTTGTTTAGCATGCGCAACCAAACAAAAAAACATGCAGGCGCACACCACGAATGGGTGCACCTGCATGATACCACAAGGGGCTTGCGGAGCGCAAGCCGTGACGAGGTTTTGGCTTAATACGCCTTGGCGAAATACATCACGGTGCCGGTCTTTTTGCCGCAGCACACGCAGGTATCGCCCACCGGGGTTTGATCGAAGGGCATATTGCGGCTGGTGGCGCTGAAGCGCTCCTTGATGGCGTCCTCACAGGCGCGCTCGCCGCACCACATGGCCTTGGCGTAGCCGCCGTTGACCTGCGCGCCCAGCTCATCCATATTGTGCACTGCCTTGGTGTGCTCCTCGCGGAAAGCAAGCGCGATCTCGTAGAGGCTCTGCTGAATGTCGGCCAGCAGCGCGGGGATGGATTCGGCCAAGCCATCCAGCGGCAACGCGGTTTTTTCGAAGGTATCGCGGCGCACGGCGGTAACCTGCCCTGCCTCCAGATCGCGGGGGCCGACCTCTAGGCGCAGCGGCACGCCCTTCATTTCCCACTCATTGAACTTCCAACCGGCGGAGTAGGTATCGCGATCGTCCAGTTCCACGCGCAGTCCGGCGGCACGCAGCTTCTCGGCGATATCGGCGCAGGCTTCGTTGACGCCGCCCTTGTGCGCCGCGATGGGCAGGATGACGACCTGGATCGGCGCGATCTTGGGGGGCAGCTTGAGCCCGCGCTCGTCGCCGTGGGTCATGATGACCGCGCCGATCATGCGCGTGGAGGTACCCCACGAGGTTTCGTGCGCGAACTTGAGCGTGCCGTCCTTATCGAGGAACTGAATCTCGAACGGTTCGGAGAAGTTGGTGCCAAAGTTGTGGCTGGTTCCGGCCTGCAGCGCCTTGCCGTCCTGCATCATCGCCTCCACGGAATAGGTGGCGCGGGCACCGGCGAACTTTTCCTTTTCGCTCTTCTGCCCGGCATAGACCGGCACCGCCAGCACGTTCTCGCAGAACTCCTGATAGACGCCCAGCATCTGCAGCGTCTCATCCTGCGCCTCCTCGGCGGTGGCGTGGACGGTGTGCCCCTCTTGCCACCAGAATTCGGCCGTGCGCAGGAAGGGGCGGGTGCTCTTCTCCCAGCGCATGACCGAGCACCATTGGTTGTACTTCATCGGCAGGTCGCGCCACGACTGCACCCACTTGGCGTACATCGTGCAGAAGATGGTTTCGCTGGTGGGGCGGATGGCCAGCCGCTCGGTTAGCTCCTCGCCGCCGCCCTGCGTGACCCACGCCACTTCCGGCGCGAAGCCCTCCACGTGATCGGCCTCCTTGAGCAGCAGGCTCTCGGGGATCAGCATGGGCATGGCTACGTTCTTGTGGCCGGTTGCCTTAAAGCGCGCGTCCATCTCCTGCTGGATCAATTCCCAAATGCCGTAACCATACGGCTTGAGCGCCATGCAGCCGCGTACCGGCGTATAGTCCATCAGGTCGCACTTGAGCACCACGTCGGTGTACCATTGCGAAAAGTCGACATCGCGCGGGGTGAGGTGCTGTACGAACTCCTGTTGTTTTTCCTTTGCCACGGGAAACACTTCCTTTCGAGTTGGATTGGGTTGGAATAGAAAAAACCCTCGTCCCCATGCAGGGACGAAGGCATTCCTTCGCGGTACCACCCGGCTTGGCGCATGCGCGCCCGCTCAAAGCCCGTAACGGAGGCGAGGCGGCGGCGTTCTTAGCGCCGCGGCTGGTGGGGTTCGGAAGCATCCCCGCGTGCGCGCGCCTTGCAGCCGGTGGGCGCGCTCTCTGCGGCACGGGAGGGGATGCGATGCCCCGTCGTAGCCTGTAGTGTATCGTATTATACGCGCGGCACGGCGGAAATGCAAGCGGAAAAGCCGGTCTTGACGAACGGCGGGCAAAAAAGTAAAGTGTGCGGAGAGGATTCAACCGTTAAGTAGGAGGAAAAGACCATGCCGCAAGCAATCGCGGAGACCTTGTTCGATATTGCATACCTCGTTCTCGTTATCACTGCCGGGGTACGGATGTGGCGCGGCGGCCGGGGAGGCTCGCTGGTGCGCAGGTTTGGCGTCATGGCGGCGCTGCTGGGCGCGGGCGACGCCTTTCATCTGCTGCCCCGGGTATACGCGCTATGGAGCGGCGGCGTGGATGCGCACGCGGCGGCGCTGGGCGTCGGCAAGCTGGTGACCTCCATCACCATGACGGTTTTCTATGTGATTCTGTATTATATCTGGCGCGAGCGCTACCATATCAAGGGAGAGAAGCACTGGACGGCGGCGATGTGGGCGCTGGCGGCGCTGCGCGGCGCGCTGTGCCTGCTGCCGCAGAACCGCTGGCTCGACCCGCGCCCGCCGCTGGCTTTCGGCATCCTGCGCAACCTGCCCTTTGCGGCGATCGGCGTTCTGATTATCGTGCTGTTCGCGCGGGAGATCAAAAAGAGCGGCGATCCGGCGTTTCGCTGGATGCCGCTCGCGGTGGCGTTATCGTTCGCGTTCTACCTGCCGGTGGTGCTATGGGCGGAGCGCGTCCCGGCCATCGGCATGCTGATGATCCCCAAGACGCTGTGCTACGTTTGGATCGTCGGCATGGGCTGGAAATTATATAAGCAGGCGTAAAACCGCATACTACGGAAAGCGCACCATATGCTGAAACAGCGGCGGCAAGAGCCGCGCGTACGCGCCGCGCAGGTCGCGCTTTAGTTGCTCCTCGTCGGGCAGCGCCGCGCCGCCAAGCGGCTTCACCATCAGGTACATCGGCACGCGCCAGATGCTGTATTCCAGTGCGGGGTAACAAACGAAGCCCGCGCGCTCATAGTAGGCGATGCGCCGCTCGCGTAGCGTGCGCTGCTCCGGATCGGCGGTGTCGCCGGGGCGCTCCACCTCCACGATCAGCCGCGACGCGCCCGCATACTGCCGGGCCAGTTGGCGCAGCAGCTCGGTGCCTACGCCCTGCCCGCGCCGCTCGGCATAGGCCGCCAGATGCGTGACCAGCACAGCGCTCTCAAAGCCGGTACACAACGCGTAGGCCGCCTCCCCGCCCTGCGCGTCGGACAAAATCCACGCCTCGCAGTCCCCGCGCAAAATGTTGCGGCGGAGCACGGCGCGCGGCGGTCGCTCATTGGCCGGAAAATCCGCGCGCATGCGCTTGTACAGCGCGTCGAAGGCCGCTGGGTTCAGCGGCGATAAAGTCGTTTCTTCCATCAATATGCCTCTTTCCGCGATTCTCTGTGCTGCAAACTTCGCCGCCTCGCGTCAAAATCCTGCCTGCCACAAAATCCATCTGGGGTTTGACAGCCGGAAACGCGCATGGTACAGTATAGACGGTTACATCTGTGAATACGCAGAAGATAAGCGGAGGCTTTTTCATGTTCGAAACCAAGCTGGAGTCGCGCTGGGCGGATGCCGTGCGCGCGCGCTGTTCCGTGCGGCGCTATACCGCCGCGCCTACCGAGGAGCAGATCGACCGGTTGGGCGTGTTGGCTCGCCAGTTAAGCTGGCAGGGAATTCGCATCTCGCTGTTCCGCGGGCCCGGCCTGAAGCGTAATATCAAGGGCACCAACGTCTATGCCGTGATCGTCGCCGCCAAGGACACCCCCGCCGAGATGGAGGGCTATGCCGGTGAGGCGCTGGTGCTCGAATGCGCGACGATGGGGCTGGGCACCTGCTGGATGGGCGGCTTTGACAAATACGTGATAAAAAATACCACCAAGCTAAAGGAAGGCGAGAACATCCGCTGTGTGATCGCCATCGGCCAGTGCGCGCCGCAAGCCCCGGCGCACAAGCGCAAACCGTTGGCTGCCACCTGCGGTCTGGCCGACGCGCAGCGCGCGGCGCTTCCGGCTTGGCAGCAGGCCGCGCTGGATTTTGCCGCCATCGCCCCCTCGGCGATCAACCGGCAGCCTTGGCGCTTCGTGGTCGCGCCCCGCGCGATTCAGGTGCTTGACGGGGGCAGCAACTTTGGCTTTGGCGCGCTGGATCGCGGCATTGCGATGTTGCATGTCGCCGTAGGCGCGATGAGCGCCGGTATCCAAGGCGCTTGGAAGCCTGTGGAAAACGGCTGGGAATTCAGGGCGAAGTAAAGCCTTATCCGGTTTGGGAGGTGTCGCTATGCAGCAGACATCCGGCAAGGAGCAGTCCGTTACGGCATCGCCGGTCACCCCGCAGGTGGCCATCATCGTGCCGATCTATAATGTGGTTACCTATCTTTCGCGCTGCCTCGATTCGCTGGTCGCCCAGACCATCCCGATCGAGTTGGTGCTGGTGGACGACGGCTCCACCGACGCCTCCGGGGCTATCGCCGATTGGTATGCTAGCAAGTATGACTTTGTGCATGTGGTCCACCAGGCCAACGCTGGTCAGGGCGCGGCGCGCAACGCCGGGCTGGCCGCCAGCAGCGCGCCCTTCGTGGCCTTTGTGGATAGCGACGATTACGTTTCGCCGGTCTATGCCGAAAAGCTGTTGGGCGCGATCCGCAGCTGCCAGGCCGACATCGCCGTGTGCATGTACACGATGATTACCGAGAGCGGCCTGCGCCTGCGCGCGCTGACGCCGCGCCTTTTGCCCACCGCGCTGACCGGCGCCAAGGCGCTGCACCTCTCGCTGCGCGATTTTTCCATCAAGGGCTATACGTGGAACAAGCTGTTCCGCCGCACGCTGTTTACCGATCGCAACATCGCTTTCCCTTCCATCATGTTCGAGGATATGGCGACGATGCCGCGCCTCTTCTCCCGCGCGCGGCGGGTGGGCGTGGTCAAGCAGTCGCTGTACTCCTACTGTCGGCGTAAGGGCAGCCTGATGCGCGCCTTCACCCCCAAGCGCATCACCGACAACATCACCGCGCTGGCCATGGTGCGCGATTATCTGCTCGAGACCGGGCAGTTCCGGCAATACCGCTTCTCCTATACCTTTATGGTACACAAATTCGCGATTTCGATGATGATGGACGCCTTTTACATGCACCTCACGCACCGCCTGCCGCGCATGTTCCACGCCGGGTGGGAGGCCTACCGCCACGCGATTCAGCTCTCGGAGCCCACGGTGGATCCGATGGTGACCATCGAGGCGCTGGTGCGCAGACAGGCGTACCAGATGGTGGAGAAATAAACGCAGCTTGATAAAAGCCAGCCCTCGCTTTTGATGAAGCGAGGGCTCAGACCGTCGATAAACGCCCATCTGCGGGTTCAGCTCAGCGCGCGCCTTGTCGGCGTACCTGTGTACGCCTCCTGCGGACACGCTTGTGCTTCGCCCACATCTGGACATTTCTCGACGGTCTGACTTTGTTGATAGCCTGAGCCCTCGCTTTTGATGGAGCGGGGGCTGGCTTTTGTTTAGGAATCTTTGTAGGTGATCTCCCCGTCGGAAAAGTCGGTTTCGTCCACCTGTATCTTTGCCGGATCGAAGGTAAAGTCGAAGCGGAAGGGTTTCTCCCCGGCCTCTTGTATGAGAAGTTCAAAGGCAATTTGCATCGGCGCCTCCATCTCGCCGAAATGCATCGGCAGGTGGAGATCGACACGGGGACCATCTTGCTGGTGTGCCCTAGCTATAATGCCGTCCACGGTGGCGGGTGTGTCCCCGAAGACGTTTGGACCGGTTAATTTTGCCTTGTTGCTGGATAACAGTATGTGCAACTCGTTGTTGCTACCCAGCCAGATCTTGTCCAGTGCGAGTGTCACATCGCCGACCGTTTGGGTGATCGGCTGCTCTGGAATCCAGTAGTACCGGCGGTAGACTCGCGTCAGGCGATCCAGCCCGCCCTGCCAGCGCTTGGATAGTTCTTGGTTCTCCGCCAGCCACGCCTCCTTCTCCGCCTGATCCTTGGGTAGACGCACAGCGTGGGTCGTCCAGTTGTATCGATATACGATCATTTCATCGGCTGGATGCTCTGCCGTGCTTTCAAAGAAGTTGATGCTTTGGTTGTCCTTTACAATCATGACCGACCGGCCTTCTTTGGTCGGGCTGTCCATCCGCATACAGAACAGCGATTCCTCCGGCAGCTTGCGCGGGTCGCGGATCAAATCCACTGTGTTGAGCAGCAGCAGTGATCCGTCCTCGCGCCGCTGGGCATCGATGCTGCCACCGCCGCTCTGCAAACCATCCACGCGGAAATCGTCGATGCCATAATCCATCGCGGCGAACTTGGCGCGCTTGCCGCCATCGTTTCGCAAAACCAGCGAGAAGTGTACCGCACCATCGACGATGGACATCTCCTCCAGCGTCGCCTCCGCCTTGCCCGCCTTGGCCGTGATGCCGATGGGTACGGCGCTGGCGGCGATCTGTTCGAGGCTGAGCGCCTCCCGCGCCTGCATCTCATCGACCTGCGCAAGGCCGGCCTGCGCCTCGGCCAGCGCCGCCTCGTGCGCCAGCATGACATCGTAGGTGAACGGCAGGCGCAGCGGCTGGCCGTTAATCTGCGTCACCAGCACAAAATCGATGTTGTCCAGCGCATCCCACGCATCATAGGGGAAGGCGAGCTGGCAGCGCATCACGCCGCCTTCGAAATGCACGTTTCCCCAGCCATCGCCTTCCCCGGCCATGGCGCCGGTCGCGCGGTAGTCGGGCAGGTTGCCGTCCAGCAGCATGGGGATGGATTGCCCGCCCACCTCCAGCGCAAAGTCGAGCCACGCTGGATCGAATCCAGCCGGGGCGTCGGGGAAGCGCAATACGATGAGCACCTCGCCGCGCGCGGAATGGGTGCTGTACTCCGGCTCGCTGTGGTTCAGGGAGAAGGAATCGAGCACCACGCGCACGCCGCCCGCCTCGCCCGCCGCCTCGATGGCATGGGTGCGGTTGTATTGCTCGCGCTCGGTCAGCTGGATCTCGACGCGCCGCGACTCGGGCAGCGCCTGTTCCTGCCGAAGCTCCTGCGCCCGGTCGGCAAACAGCCGGTTCCACAACTCCCCGGCGGCGCGCGCGATGGGCGGCCCTGCCAGCGCCGCGAGCAGCAACAGCCCCGCCGCCATCGCGGCGAATTTCGCCGGGCGCACGTATGCGGGAATTGCCTTGCGCTCCGGCAGGGTACGAAGGGTATGCGCGATACCGGCGGCAAACGCCCGGCTCGGCACGGGGCGCGCGGCGCGGACGCGCGCGCGTTCACTCGTATTATTCATGCTCCCACACCTCCAGCGCGATCCGCAGTTTCTGCCGGGCTCGGTACAGGCTGGATTTCACGGTGCCGGCGCGCATGCCCATGGCGCGCGCCACGCCGTCCACCGACATGCCCTCGTAGTAGTACAGCACGGCGCACAGCCGAGTTTTTTCGTCCAGCGCGTCCATCGCGCGGCGGATGTCGATGATCTCCTCGCGCGGGGATTCCGGCGCGGGCACCTCGTACAGCGCGGCGGTCGGTCTTCGCCTGCGCCGATGGTTGATGGCGGTGCGGATCACGATGCGCGTGAGCCATGTGGCGAAATACTGGCGCTCGCGCAGCGTATCCAGCTTGCGCCAAGCGAGCAAAATGGCGTCCTGCACGGCATCCAGCGCATCCTGCTCGTTGCGCAAGATCGCCATCGCGGCGGTGTAGAGCGTGCGCTGGCAGCCCTGCACCAAGTCGGCGAAGGCCTGCTGATCGCCCGCCACCGCGCGCCCTACCTCGGCGGCGCGGATCAATCCTCTTTGCATGGCGGTTCTCCTTGCGTGGATTTGCAATGCATTGCGCCTATTGGACAACCAAAGTGTGGAAACGGTTCACGGGGAAAAGAAAAAAGGCGCAGCCAAGCGCCGCGCCCTTCGAATCGGTCATTTCCGCAATGCGGCGATGGCCTCGCGCACCGCCTCCAGCGCGATGGGCGTATACCCGATGCGCTCGCAGGATACGCAGAAGTGGTGATCCGATACATCCTTGTACGCCGGGTTGCCGTGTACGTGGCCGAAAATGTTGACGTAGGGCATGTTGGCGTTGACGTACAACGGCTCGTGCGAGAGCATCAGCGTTTCTTCGAACAGCACCGGGTAGGGGCTGACCCAATCGAAGCCTGCCTCCTGCCACCAACCGGCGGCATGCGCGCGATCGTGGTTGCCCATCACCAGCGATTTGCGGCCGTGGAGCTGCGCGAGCACCTCTCGCACCCGTGCCGCCGGAGCCAGCGCGAAGTCGCCGAGCATCCACACGAAGTCATCCGGCGCGACGGCTTGGTTCCAGTTCTCGATCAGCGCGCGATCCATCTCGGCGGCGTCGGCGAAGGGGCGCTGCTCGTAAGCGATGATGGCGTTGTGCCCGAAATGCGTATCGGCGATCAGAAATGTGCGCGGCACGGTTCTATTCCTCCGTTCTATGGCATACAATCAAGGATGTGGGTGGACAAGCATTGCTGGCGTGAAAAGCATTTGCTCTGTTGGACGAGCGCCGAAGGGTTTCAAGGGGCGATCGGAAAGCCCCTCGGTCGCCCTCCGTAAAGGGCGAAATTCCTTTGGTTAGGGCATATCGTGCCTGTGGGCACGACCTAAGGGCTTTTCGGTCGCCCTTAGGGATCCTTCGGGGTTCATCTCTTGCAAGCGAACGCTTTCGAAGTTAGCGCTGAAATTGCTCTCGCAGAATCGCGTACAGCTCCACGTCCACGTAGCGCCCCTTGTTGTACAGGCGGCCGCGCAGCGTACCCTCGTGCCGCATGCCCACCTTTTCCATCACGCGCCCCGAGGCAGGGTTATCGCACTCGTGCTGCGCCTCGATGCGGTGCAGCGCCATCACCTCAAATCCGAAGCGCATCAACTCGAGCAGCGCCTCGCTCATCAGCCCTTGATTCCAATGCGCGCGGGAAAGCGAGTAACCGACCTCTGCGGAATTATGGTCGCGGTTCCACCACATGAAGCCGATGGTGCCGATCATGCGGTTGTCGGGTTTATACACGATGCCCCAACTGCTGGGCTGATCGCTGCGGTATTGGCGCTGCAAAAAACGCACGTACATGCGCGCGTCGGATTCGGTGCGGTAAGCGTCCCATAGCACATGGCGCGCCACCTCCGGGTCGCGCCCATAGGCGAACAGATCCGGCGCGTCGTTCATGTTAATCCTTCGCAGGATCAGACGCGGCGTTTCCAGCTGCGGCATGCGCTGAAAGATCTGGTTGCTTGCACTAAACATACGGCGCATCCCCTTCCGGCGCGGGGAGGAAGCGCGCCACGCCATCCGGCGCGATCGGCGTCACCGGGCGTCGGTTGTGTACCACGGCTCCCTGTATCACCAGCGCGAGCCCAAGCGCGATCATCAAAAGCATCGCGATCAGAAATCCACGGTATAGCGCCTTCATCGTATGCGCCTCCTTTCGCCGTGTTTATTATACATCCTCGCAGGGAAAAAATGAATGCTCGGTTTCGGCTTTGATTTTAGCTTCGGCTTCGATTTCAGCTTCGGTTTCTATTCCGGCTTCGGCTTCGATTCCGGCTTCGGTTTCTATTTCAACTTTGGCTTCGGTTCCCGGCACCGCCGTCGGCTCTGCAAGCAGCAGCGTGATGTTTAGCCCTTCTATCGCCGCGCCCGGCCGCACCGCCAGCCCCTCGCCGGGCAACAGCGCGCCCCAACCGGGGAGGCTGGGATCCAGATAGCCATCGCAGCAGACGCCAAGCGCCAATACATCGCCGGTATTGGTCAGCACGCCGTCCGCCAAGGAAAGGGCGGTACGCGGCGAAGAAACCAGCGCCTCCTGCAGCGCGTGCATGCCCACGCAAAGCAGCACGTCCTCGCGCGCGATGCGCTTGCCCTCATCATATACCTCCAGGCGCAGCAGCAGCGCGCAGGGATGATCCGGCGCGGTGGTACGCACGCGCCCCACCTCGGCGGTACGGCAGGGAGCCTGCCAGATGTCCTCGACCAGCAGCGTGCCGTCGGCGCCAAAGAGCGAGGCGGTAACCATCAGCTTGCGCCCGGTATCGACGGCATCCTCGGCGACCAGCAGCTGTATCCCCGCGTCCACCGGCGTGCCGATCCAGCAGGCGGTGCGATCCAGCGCCGCGCAGGCTTGCACCGGCGCATAGACGTTGCGCAGCGCATGATAGGCCGGGCGCTTTGCGCCGTCGCGCTCGATGATGGCATCGGAGCAAAGCGCGCCGGATACCTGCCCCGCGCTGCCCGCAAAAAAGCCCACCGCGCCGCGCCAACGCGTGCGTTGCGCCAAGTAGCGCAGCATATCGGCCTGCACGTAGCGGCTAAGCAGCGCGGCTTTCTCCAGCGTATCGGCGGCGTCGCGGCCAAACCACTGCGCAGCTTCCGTCTGTTCCACAAAGGTGGGCGCGCCCTCGGTCTGCGCCCAGCGTCCGCCGTCGCGCGGCCAAGGCAGCGGTTCCCCGGCCTCGCCGCATAGCGTGCCGGGCGCGTTCAGCGCCGTGCATCGCGTGATGCGCAGCAGCGCGTCGTCGTCGTTGGCGTAGCGGGGCATCATCTCCGGCCCCAAGTACCAAAGCGGCCCGGCTACGTTGAAACACTGGCGCTGCGCCAGATCCTTCCACGCGGGGTACGGCGAAGGGCCGCCCGGCGTCATGCCGACAAAGGGGCGGTCGTCCCGCAGCGCGGTCAGCACCTCCTGAATGCGCGCTTCTCGGTCATCCTGCGCGCGCAGCGCCGCAGGCCCGGCTTCGCCGGGGTCGGCGTTTAGCCCCCACTGTATCACGCAGGTGCGGTGCGCCAGCCGCATCGCTACCTCCATCGCGCGCAGCGGATCGTCGGGCAGCGCCTGCCACACCAGCATGCCCAGCTGGTCACAGGCGTCATAAAAGCGTTCTTCCTGCGGTTCCGGTACGTACAGGCACTGGATGCGCGCCTCCAATAGCGCGCGAAGCTGCGCCTGCATCCACTCCGGCGCGTAGGGATACCAAGCCGACGCCGCCCATACCGTGCCGCGCAGGTGCACCGGCTTGCCGTTTATGCCCCACGCGCAGGCAGGAAAGTTTGCCCATACCTTTGAGGATTCGACTTGCAGCATGCCCGCCTGCTGGTACGCGATATCGCAGCCCACGTTTTGCCAAAGCACCACCAGCTTTACGCTGTAGAGCGGGCTGGGGCTGCCGGGCACCCAGTCCGAGGCGTCGGTCAGGCGCAGCGCGTGGGTGAGCACCGTCGCCTCCGCCCCCAGTTCTTCTTCGAAGGAGCGCACGCCGATGGCGGTATCGCCGCAGGCCAGCGCATAGCTGAAGGTGTACTTGCCCGGCAGGAAGGGGGTTACCCGGCAGGTGGCGATCAGTTCGGCCTGCGGGCGATTGGCACGCACGCACAGGCGCGTGACGAGCAACCGGTTCACGCCGCGCAGCCAAACGCCATCGCGAATGCCCGGCAGCGCCGCCTGCAGTCCGCCTTGCTCCGGCGCGGCGGTGAAGCGGATCGAAACCGGCAATTCCTCCTGCACCGGTTCGATGTGGGCAGTGATCTCGGCATAGAGCGTCTCGCCCTGCATGCGCTCAAAGCGCGCCACCGCCACCTCGCCGATGTGCAGCGAGCCGCTGCCGCACAGGCCGCGTATTTCAATGTAGGTACGCTCGGCCCAAAAGCCTTCCAGCGGCACGGTCGTCTTTAGCAGCCATGGCCGATGGCCTACCCAGCCAAACCGCTCCTCTTCCACCCGGCAGGCAGGATTTTTGCGCGGGAGAGGTCTCGCTTCCCCGCCCAGCGCAGGGTCGCCGATATCTGCCGCCTGCATCGCTTCGGCAACCGTACCCGGCACCGCGCAGGGGACCTCCTCGTGCCCCGCTCCGCTCAGCGTCCACTGCGAAGGAAACGGTTTCCTTCTGGCCAAAGCCACCCCTCCTCAACCTTCGGGCATCCAAAATGGACGCCGAAAAAGTTTGATTCAAAAACTTTTGGAAAATTTGTCATTTCCGCGCTTTTGCATGCAACGCTTTGCCTGTCTCGCGCGTTTATATAGTGCCGCCGGACAAAACGCGGTCGGCCATGAGCAGCCCCAGCGCCGTCTTGGCGTCGGCCAGCTCGCCGCGCATCACGCGCGCCACCGCCTCAGCCAGCGGCATGCGCTCCACGCGCAGGAACTCGTCGGCGTCCAACTGCATCGCTCCGCTGGTCAGGCCGGTGGCCAGATACAGCGCGATGCGCTCGTCACAATAGCCGGGCGTGGTTTCCACGGTGGTCAGATGCCGCCAGTGCTCGGCGGAAAAGCCGGTTTCTTCACGCAGCTCGCGCTGGGCGCAGGCGAAGGGGTCCTCCCCTAGGTGATCCAGCTTGCCGGCTGGGATCTCCAGCGTCATCGCGCCGATGGCGGGGCGATGCTGGCGCACCAGCGTCACGATGCCCTGCGCGTCTACCGGCACCACCGCCGCCGCGCCCGGGTGGCGCACCACCTCGCGCAGCGCGGTTTTGCCGTTGGGCAGGCGCACCCGCCAATGCTCCACGCGGATCAATACCCCGTCAAAGCGAGTCTCCTCGCTCAAGACTTCCTCACGGATCGCCTCTTCATGCACGGCAACCTCACCTCTTTCGCCTTTAGAAATACGCCGTGCGGCGCGCGCTCTCCTGCAAAGCCGTGCCAACAATTCCTACCGGCCACACGCATTGACAACCGCGCGGCGCTGCCGTACAATGATGTTGATATTTCGATATTCATATTTCCGTAGCAATTTCGCGTTTATCGGCTACAAGCCGCCGAATGATAAGGAGGATCGCACCATGATGAAAAAGCCACAGCCCCGCCGGATTTTGGCCGCGCTGCTCTGCACGCTCCTGTTGGCGTTGCAGCTTTCGCCCGTGCTGGCCGTCGAAGTCCCCGTTTCCACGCCGGAACAGCCGATCATCTCCCTGCATTGGCAGGATCAAAACGGGGAGCCGGTGACCATGCCTGCGCAATATCAGGGCACGATCAACGGCATGCACGCCTATTGGCTGCAATTGACCGATCCCTTCGTGATCCAGAACCGTCTGGGATCCATCATGTATACCGTATCGGATCAGGATGAGTTCGATATCTTTGTTCCCGATCAAACCGTGGGCATCAACTTTACCGAGATGTTGGATCTGCCGATGACCATCACCAACACGACGCAGCAGCGCTCGTGGATTTTGACGGTTTCGACGATGGAGATGCCGCTGCCGATCACCGAGCCGACGCCGGAGCCGATCATCGAACCGGTGCCGACCGAGGAACCGATCGTTGAGCCCATGCCGACTCTGGAGCCGGTGATTGAACTGGAGCCGGAGCCCACCGCCATACCCGCTACGCCGGAACCGGTTGTAGAGCCCACCGTCGCGCCCGCCACGCCGGAGCCGCAGACCGAGGTGCCGGAACCCACCGCCGTACCGGCTTCCGAGCCTGCGGGTGAGGTTCCTTATGCCGCCTATGCCGAAGTGAACGTGAAAACCGAGGCCAACCTGCGCTCCGTCGCCGGGGGCTCCGGCAAGGATACGGTGATCTCCGCCATCGCGCGCGGCACGTTGGTACACATCGTCGCCAAGATCGATGTGGCCGGATCGGAGTTCCCGTGGTATCGCTTGCAGGTGATGGAAAAGGGTCAGGTAAGCGGCATCGAAGGCTACATGCGCAGCGATCTGCTCAAGGTGCTCAGCGACGAGGAAGCCGCCGCACGCTTGCAGGCCGATCAGGGAGCGGCGCAGCCTACTGAGCAGCCGCCCGCTACCGAAGAGCCGATTCCCACCGAGCAACCGCAGGCCATCGAACAGCCCCAGCCCACCGAGCAGCCCGCCGTGGCAGAGCCCACCCCCGAGCCGGTGGTCGACACTTCTTTTGCATCCTACGCCGTGGCGCTGAAAAACGCCAATGTGCGCAACGTCGCGGGCGCCTCCTCGCAGGAGAGCGCGATCGCGGTGCTCTATACCGATGATCTGACCTACATCGACGGCAAGGTTGCGCTGCCGGATAATCTTTGGTACCGCGTGCAGCTGCTCGATCAGGGGCAGCCGACCGGGGTTACCGGTTTTGTGCGCGGCGATTTGCTCAAGCCGATCGACGAGGCGACTGCGCAGCATCTTTTGCAGCCCGCCGATGCCTCGCAGCAACCGCAACAAATGATGCAGGCGCAGGCACTCACCGGAGAAGTGGCCACGCCGCCCTATGTCGGCTATGCGCTGACCGTCACCAAGCCCTTGGGCGAGCTTTCCCCGCTGATGCTCGCGCCGGAAAGCACCAGCACCCTCATTGAGCAATTGGGCGGCGACGTCATTTTGTACGTCGATAGCGAGATCGATGTGGGCGGTGTCAAGTGGTACGCGGTACACTCGCCGCTGGTGGAAACGCGCGTCGGCTACATGCTGGCCAGCGACCTGCTCGTGCCGGTGACCGAGGAGCAGGCGCAGCCCTACCTCAAGCCCGCCGACCCGACGCCGCAGCCCACCGAAGAGGCGGTAGAAACCGAAAAGCCGCAGGAGACCGAAAAGCCGCAAGAGACCGAAAAACCCGCCGATCCCGTGGTTGAGCAGGAGACCGAGGCACCGGTAACCGAAGCGCCCGCGACGCCTTCGCCGGAGCCCACCCCGCGCATTCCCGGCCCTGTGCCCTCTGCGGAAGGCGTCGTGGAGCGCTATGGCTACACCAACACCGCGGGCGTCAACGTGCGCTCCGATTTGAGCACCTCTTCCAGCACGGTGGAAACCGTTAAGCTGAACAGCGTGGTATGGGTATCGGAGATGCACATGAGCGGCTCCGATATGTGGTACAAGGTCGTCGTGATGAACGGCGGCAAGCAGGGCAAGAAGGGGTACATCCTTGCCAACCTTGTCGATTTGATGAACGACGAGGAACTGGCGAAATATCTCGAGAGCCAGCCCAGTACCCCCACCCTCAAGCCGACGCAGGAGCCTACGCCCACGCCGGAGCCCACGCCCACGCCGCAGCCCACCATCACGGTGCCCACCTTGGCGCCGGTCACGCCCGCGCCGCCCGCAACCCCCACGCCGCCGCCGATCGAGGGGCATTACGCCATCACCGTCGTCAACAACGTGCCGGTGCGCGGCAACCCCAGCGAGATGGCCATCCTGCAGGATGTGCTGAACATGAACACCATCGTGTACGTGCGCACGCAGGCCTATGACGAACAGGGACGCAAGTGGCATCTGGTGCAGAGCGGCAAGACCGTAGGCTACGTGCTGGATCCGCTGCTGCGCTTCCTTACCGGCGAGGAGGAGAAGGAATACATCAGCCACCTCTCCACGCCGCTGCCGGTTTATACCGCCGTGCCCGTCAACTCCAATAGCCCTTCCAGCTACGGCCAAGTGCGCAACGACAATGTCAACCTGCGCAACGCCCCCAGCACCAGCGCCGGTATTCTCATGACGCTGAAAAAGGGTACGCTGGCGTTGGTTCTGGGCAACGTGAGCTCCGAAAACGCCATTTGGTACAAGGTGGATGTGGCCGGAACCATCGGCTTCCTGCGCAGCGACTTGCTCAACAACCTTACGATCTCGCAGGTCAGCGACCTGCTGTACAACCAGCAGAACAGCAACAATAGCAACAATAGCGGCAGCAACAACAACTCGGGCAAGGGCAACGTCAACGTGACCATCCCCAGCACGCCCAAGAACAACGGCGGCTTGGCGGATCTGATCGCCATCGACGGCGGTTGGACCAACGGCATCATCGACGGCCTGCCCTTCGATACCTCCTCGCCCGCGCCCTCGGAGACGCCGATCCCCTCGGAGACGCCGGATCCCTTCGCCGCCTCCGACGCGCTCTTCTCTTCCGCCCTGCCGCTCGTCGAAGAGCCGCAAGGCACGCAACGTTCGCCGGTGCTGCTGCTGGTGGCGGGTATCACGCTGATGGGCGGCGCCGCCGGTGTGTACGGTTATGCGCTGCACCAGAACAACAAGAAGAAGGCCGCAGCCCGCGCCGCCGCGCAACGCGCCCACGCCGCGCAGGGCGGTCAGCCCGGCCAGCGCCGCGCCGTGACGCAGCCCATGCCGCGCGATGGCAGCCCCACCTCTACCATTACCGGCAATACCGGGCGCATTCCGCCGACCGGCAGCCGACCCGACGCAGGCGTCGGCGGAGCGGCGGGCGCAGCAGGCGTTGCGGGTGCGCAGCGCGCGCAGCAACAGCGCCCGGCAACGCCCGGCCAGCCTACCGTGCCGCCCGGCACAACAAATCCCTATGCGCGCCCCAGCACGGCTACGCAGCCTCAGCAGCCGCGCCCCGCGCAGCCGCCGCAAGGTTCGGCGAGGCCGCCCCAGAACCAAGGCGCCACGCCGCCAGACGCGAATGAACCCCCGGCCGCGCCGCGCAGACCCCGCACACAGCGCCCGCGCGACGAGGATTTAGACGTGTAAGTTTATCGACCGTGACAAAGAGCCTCCCGTCATCGACTCGCAAATGACGGGAGGCTCTTTCAAAACAACAAAACAAGGCAACCAATGATGCGGAGGGATTGTGTTGAAGACCATCGGCTTGATCGGCGGCATGAGCTGGGAAAGCAGCGCCTTGTACTATCAAATATTGAATATCGCCGTGAGAAAGCAATTGGGCGGGCTGCACTCCGCCAAGTGTATTCTGTACAGCGTCGATTTTCAGGAAATTGAAGCGTGCCAATCCGGCGGTGATTGGGCGAAAAGCGGGCAAATGCTTTCCGAAGCGGCTCGAAATTTGGAAAGAGCAGGCGCGGATTTTATCGTGATCTGCACCAATACGATGCACAAAGTCGCGGGGCAGGTTCAAACCGCGATTACGATACCGATCCTGCATATCGCGGATTTAACCGCCGAGGCGCTCGTGCAAAACGGCATCCGCAAGGTGGGCCTGCTTGGCACCAAATATACGATGGAGCAGGATTTCTATAAAGCGAGACTGATCGAAAAAGGGATCGATGTGCTCACGCCGGAGCCGGAGGATAGGGTTCGGATAAACGATATTATTTATCAGGAATTGTGCTTGGGCGTGCTCCGCGAGGCCTCCAAGGACGCTTATTTGCACGTGATTCGCAAGATGGCGGCGGAGGGCGCGCAGGGAGTGATCCTTGGCTGCACTGAAATCGGGCTCTTAATCAAGGCCGGGGATGCGCCCGTTCCGCTGTTTGACACCACGATCATTCATGCCGAAAGGGCTGTGGAATATGCGCTCCAGGCATAACGCGGAACGCGCCGACGCTTGACTTGCCATCCCCCGCACGCTATAGTAAAGGACGTGATGCAAAAGCATGAATCGCGCCACGCCGCGCTCCATATCCTATGCATAGCGGCGCGTCACAGAGGAGGAGTTTTATGAATTTGCTGCAAGCCATCGTGCTGGGCGTCATTCAGGGGTTGGCGGAGTTTTTGCCGATCAGTTCCAGCGGTCATCTGCTGCTGGCGCAGGCGGCGCTGGGCATCCCCGAACCGAGCCTGCTGCTGGCCATCCTGCTGCATGTCGGCACGCTGCTCGCGGTGCTGATCGTCTTTTGGCGCGATTGGTGGGCGATGCTAAAGAATCCGTTCAAGAGCCGCGTTTTTTGGATGCTGGTGCTGGCTTCGCTGCCCGCGATGCTGGTGGCGGTACTGCTTGGCGATACGTTGGACGCGCTGTTCGCCAAGCCCTCGATGCACTGGTATCTAGGCATCTTCTTCCTGATCACCGCGCTGCTATTGGTGCTCGCCGAGCGCTTCGGGCGGCGTTCCACGCCAAGAGGCCGCCACAGCCGCAAGCTGGACGTGGAGGATATCACCACCACGCAGGCGCTGGCCATGGGCGCAATGCAGGGGGTGGCGCTTCTGCCCGGCGTTTCCCGTTCCGGCTCTACCATCGTCGGCGGCATATTCAGCGGCGTGCCGCGCAGCGTCGCCACCAAGTTTTCCTTCATGATGTCGGTACCCGCCATCGTCGGCTCGCTGATCTTTGAAACCAAGGATCTGCTGACCGGCGGCGAGGCGAACCTTTTTGCCGACGGATGGCTGATGATTCTCATCAGCGTGCTGGTCGCGGCGGTTTGCGGCTATGCGGCGATTCGGTGGATGCTGCATCTCGTGCGGCGCGCCTCGCTGAACTGGTTTGCGCTCTACGTCGCCATCCTAGGCGTGCTGGTGCTGGTGGACCACTTCTTCTTTCACTGGATCATCCCATAAGCTTTTCGGCAGGAGATTTCGCAGCCCGGCATCGCGCCCTGCAACGCTTCTAACTGCGCGGGCGGCACCTCGCCGATCAACTCCAATGTTTTCAGACCGGTCAGGCCGGATAGCGGCGCGAGATCGGCCTGCGAATCGGCGGGCAGGTTGATGCACAACGTCTCCAGACCGCTCATGCGCGCCAACAGGTGCGGCTGTACGCCTTCGCTGGTGATTAAGGTCAGTTGCTTCAACGCGGGCATCGATTCCAAAATGCGCAGGTTGGGCGCGTTGTCCAGCACCGCGACCAGCGTGCGCAGACCGGGCAACGCCAGCAGCGCGTGCAGATCCGCCGGGCTGCCGGAAAGGCGCAGTTCCGCAAGCTCCGACATGCCGGTTAGCGGGCTCAGATCGGTTAGCGGATTCTTTGAGATGTCCAGCCAGCGTATCCCGGCCAGCGAGGTCAACGGCGACAGGTCAACGATCCGGTTGCTGTGCACGTCGAGCTTGCGCAGGCCTTTCATGTTTGTTAGCGGGCCGAGGTTGACGATGTTGTTTTCCGAGAGATTTAACTCCTCAAGCTTTTTTAGCGGAGCCAGCACGGAAATATCGCTGAGCCGATGTCTGGTCAGCGCCAGCGTTCGGGTATCCAGCGGAATGGTTTTTTCTCCCAACGTCACCGGCGCGGGCGCTTCGGCCGTTTCCCCGTGGCTCGAAACCGCCTCGGCGCGCGCCTTCAGCGCGTTTAGCTCCGCTCGCGGCACGCGGGTTCCCTCTGCCGTAAGGTTGGTTAAGGCGAGCAGCCCTTCGAGTGCCGCTGCGCTGGCAATCGGGTTGTTGTCGATATGCAGAACCTCTAGCTTTGACATCTTTTCTAGCGGCGTCAGATCCTGCACCCGGTTGTTCGCGAAGGACAGCCGGGTGATTTGTTTGAGCGGCGATAGGGCTTCGATGTCCTCGAGCCGGTTGTTTTGCAGGTACAGATCCTCTAGGCGCTTTAGGTTGGATAGCGGATCGATGTTCGCGATCCGGTTATCCTCAAGATGCAGCACATGCAGGTACATCAGCACGCGCAGCGGGGTGACGTCCTCGATGCCGCAACGCGCGAGGTAGAGCTGGTTGAGCTTGCGCAGCGAAGAAAGTGCGCGCAGGCTGCCGATGGGGTTGCCGGCCAACGAAAGGCTCTCCAGCTTCACCAGCTTTGAAAGCGTGCCGATGTCGATGAGCTGGTTGCCCGAGAGATCCAGTTCCCGGAGCTTGGTCAGCTTCGCGAGCGGTTTGATATCGCCGATGCTATCGTTTACGAGGTGAAGCGTCTCCAGCGCGCGCAAATTGGTCAGCGGCGTCAGATCCTTCGCGCGCACGTTGCTGATCGCCAGCGTGTTCAGCTTGGTCAGCTTTGCCAGCGGGGCAAGGTCGCCGATCGGGTTGTCCGACAGGGCAAGCGACTGCAAATTTTCCAGACTGGCCAGCGGTGCGATGTTGGTTACGTTGTTGCCGCGCAGGTTTAGCACCTTGAGCCCGGCAAGGTTGTCCAGCGGGCGGATGTCGGTGATCTTGTTGCCGCTGAGGTTCAGGTTCTGCAGATCCTTGAGCACCGTAAGGGGCGTCAAATCTGCCAGCCCGGCGTTGGAGAGATCCAGCGTCTTAACATCGCTCCGGTAGGTCTTTCCTGCGATGGTGATTTCTACAACCTTGGGCTCGGCTGGCGGCGTATTCTTTTCGGCATAACCGCCCGGCGCGGCGATGAGCATCGCCGCCAGCAGCACGGCAATCCGTTTCCATAGAGTTTTTTGCATTGCGATGGTGCGCTCCTTTCAAAAATGGGCGGGCGGACAAGGAAGCATGCTTTAGTATACCATAGGTTTTTCTCGTTGTCACAGATGGACGATTTGGTTATAATCAATCTGAGGAGGTGCAACGCATGGCGAACGAAAATGAGAAGTACTGCCCTCCATTTACGTTAAATTCCAGGATTGTCAACCTAGTAGCCGATATTAGTTCGCTAGTTGGCCAAATCATTGTTATTGAAGACATGGCTGGCAGCTTGCGTTTGCGACGACAGAGCCGGATTAAAACCATTCAATCATCTCTGGCTATTGAGAATAACACTTTAACCGTCGAGCAGGTGACAGCCGTTCTGAATGGCAAACATGTGTTGGCGCCCCGCAATGAAATCCAAGAAGTAATCAGCGCGAACCGAGCTTATGAAATCATGCCTTCGCTCGATCCTTTCTCCATCCAAGGCCTACTCAAGGCGCATAGCTTAATGTTGGAAGGCCTCAAGGAGGATGCGGGGTGTTTTCGCGCTGGTGAGGTGGGTGTTTTTGCGGGTGACCGCGTTGTACACATGGCTCCGCCGGCGAGCCTCGTGTGGTCAAACATGCAAAACCTCTTCGACTGGCTCAAAGGGACTGATTTTCATCCGTTAATCAGCAGCAGCCTATTCCACTATGAGCTTGAGTTTATCCACCCTTTTTCTGATGGAAACGGGCGAATGGGGCGATATTGGCAGACGCTTTTGCTTTCGAGGTGGAAAGCTACGTTTGCGTGGCTTCCTGTCGAGACGGTCATTAAGAGCAGGCAAAGCGAGTACTATCAAGCATTAGGAGAAGCAAAGGCAAGCGGCTCTGGAACGTCTTTTGTGGAATTTATGCTGGTTGCCATTCTGACAGCATTGCAAGAGTATCTCGCGAGTGACCAAGATAACGACCAAGTCAGTGACCAAGTTCGTTCGCTGCTTTTCGCGCTCGGAGACAAGACGCTCTCTGCTTACGAGCTGATGGAAATTATAGGCGTTTCTCATCGCACGAATTTTCGAAGAAACTATCTTGCACCTGCTCTATTACAAAATTTGATCGAGCAAACCGTCCCGGATAAGCCGAACAGCCGCAATCAGAAATACCGTAAAAAAACAAAGAAATAAGCAAAAAATAAAGCGATGTGCAAATTTTTCTGCTTGACACCGCTTCATCGTGGTGCTACACTACTGCGCATACAAATTCATATTTGTTGCGATGAAGGGAATCATTCGCACAGCTGGATGCACAGAGAGGGAACGGCGCTGTAAGTTCCCGTGAAGGCTGGCGGAAAGTCGTCCCGGAGCAGTGAGTCGAAGGCGCTTGCTTGTAGGCTCGCCGGAGTGTCCTACCGTGAAAAGGGACCGGCCATTCGGCGCGATGCATTGAACTTTGTCCATGCAGACCGCGCCTTGTGCGCCTCGAGAGCGCGGCTTAGCCGCGAAATTAGGTGGTACCGCGGAACGACCTTTCGCCCTAATGGTAGGGACGAAGGTTGTTTTTTTATACTCACGCGGGCGACAGCGAGGGGGAATCATCGTGGAAGAAAAGACCTATGCCGGTGCGGAAATCCTGTTGGAATGCTTGATCGAACAGGGGGTCGATACGCTGTTCGGCTTCCCGGGCGGCACCGTATTGCCGATATTCGATGCGCTGTATAAATATCAGGATCGCATCCGCCATGTGCTGACGGCGCACGAGCAGCATGCCGGGCACGCCGCCGACGGCTATGCGCGCGCATCCGGCAAGCCGGGCGTGTGCTTGGCCACCTCCGGCCCCGGCGCCACCAACCTGGTTACCGCCATCGCTACCGCCTATATGGACAGCGTGCCGGTGGTGTACGTCACCGGCAACGTGCTGCAAACGCTGATCGGCACCGACTCCTTTCAGGAGGCCGATATCGTCGGCATCACCATGAGCGTTACCAAGCACAGCTTCGTGGTCAGCGATGTGAAAAAGCTGGCGGCGACGCTGCGCGAGGCTTTCTTTATCGCCGGAAGCGGGCGGCCGGGCCCGGTGCTGGTGGACATCCCCAAGGATGTGCAGACCGCGCGTTGCGCGTACACCCCCGCGTCGGGCATCGACCTGATCCCCGACTATCCGCCGGATCATCCTGCCTTGCAGCTGCGCCCCAAGGGCGAGCAACTCCAGCAGTTTACCGCGCGCATCGCGCCGCAGCTCGACCGCGCGGCCAAGCTGATCGCGCAGGCCGAGAAGCCGCTGTTGTATCTGGGCGGCGGTGTGGTCAATTCCGGCGCGACGCTGGCGGTGCAGGAGCTGGCCGATAAAATGGACGCGCCGGTGGTGTCCTCGCTGATGGGCTTGGGCGCTTACGATCCGCAGACGCCGCGTTACCTCGGCCTGCTGGGTATGCACGGCTCTCACGCCGCCAACACCGCCATGCAGCAGTGCGACCTGCTGCTGGCCGTGGGTACGCGCTTCTCGGACCGCGCGCTGGGCAACGCAAAGACCTTCGCGCCCAAGGCGCGCGTCATCCACATCGACATCGACCGCGCCGAAATCAATAAGAACATCAACACCATGCTGCACATCACCGGCGACGCGCGGGTGGTGGTCAGCCAGCTTAATCAGCGGCTGGAGGCGCAGGAACATCCTTCGTGGAACCAATACATCCTTTCGCTGCGCGATCCGGAGCCCGACGACGGCACGCCCTTCACCCCGCGCAACATCCTGCGGGCGATGCATCAGGTTTCTGGCGGCAGCCTGACGGTGGCCACCGACGTGGGCCAGCATCAGATGTGGACCGCGCAGCACTTCCCCTTCAACCGCGCGCGCCAGTCCGTCACCAGCGGCGGACTGGGCACGATGGGCTTCGGCTTGGGCGCGGCGATGGGCGCGCGCCTGTCCACCGGCCGCCCGGTGGCGCTGGTCACGGGCGATGGTTCCTTCCGTATGAACCTCACCGAGCTTTCCACGTTGCAGCATTACAATATTCCGGTGGTCATCGTGCTCATGAACAACGGCACGCTGGGCATGGTGCGCCAGTGGCAAACGCTGTTCTTCGATCAGCGCTATTCCAACACCACGCTGGATCGCGGGCCGGACTTCATGAAGCTGGCCGAGGCTTACGGCATCGTGGGGACGCGGGTGGATACGCTGGATGCATTCCGTACCGCTTTCCGCGAGGGGGTAGCCGGCGGCAGACCCTGCATCGTGGAGTGCATGATCGACATCGACGAGAAGGTGACGCCGATGGTGGCGCCGGGGCAGTCGATCAACGAGTTCTGTCTGGATTAGTCAGAAGGAGGCGAAGAGGATGCAAGACTGGGAGAACGAGGAATTGCAGCCGATGGAGACCCGCAACGCTTTCCTGCCGCGCAAGAGCGACGCTATGGGGCGGCACGTGCTCAGCGTGCTGGTGCAGAACCAGCCGGGCGTGCTTTCCCGCGTGTCGGGGCTGTTCAGCAGGCGCGGCTTCAACATCGACAGCCTGGCGGTCGGCCCCACACAGGATATCGAAACCTCGCGCATCACCATCGCCGTCAGCGGCGACCACGCGCTGGTCGATCAGATGGTGCAGCAGCTTTACAAGCTGATCGTCGTGCAGAAGGTATTGGTGCTGGAAGCCGGGCAGGCGGTGGAGCGCCAGCTGGTGCTGGTCAAGGTGCGCGCCGACATGCAGAACCGCGACGCCGTGATGCGCATCGTGGACATCTTCCGCGCGCGCATCGTCGACGTTACGCGCGAGACGCTGACGGTGGAAATCACCGGCGAGGGCGAAAAGACCGAGGCGCTGCTCGGCCTGCTCGCCGATTACGGCATCGTGGAGCTGGTGCGCACCGGCGTGGTGGCGCTGCAGCGCGGGCCGGGGGACATCAAGCAATCGGCGCAGCGGCTTTGATGATCGAAGCTATTTCCCCCGCGAAGCGGGGGAAATAGCAAGAAAATATGTCTTGCAATAGAAAAAGGAGGAACCCCATCATGGCACAGCTCTTTTACGAAGCGGACTGCAATCTGGATTTGCTCAAAGGAAAAACCGTCGCCATCGTCGGCTATGGCAGCCAAGGCCACGCCCACGCGCTTAATTTGCACGATTCCGGCGTCAAGGTGATCGTGGCGCTGCGCGAAGGCTCCCCGCGCTGGAAGAAGGCGCAGGAGGACGGACTGACCGTCGCCACCACGCCCGAGGCCGTGAGAAAGGCCGATTTGGTCATGATCCTTATCAACGACGAGCGGCAGGCCGAGATGTATGCGAAGGACATCGCGCCAAACCTGCGCCCCGGCATGACGCTGGCCTTCGCCCACGGCTTCAATATCCACTTCGGCCAGATCCAGCCCCCGGCCGATGTCGACGTCATCATGATCGCGCCCAAGGGCCCCGGCCATACGGTGCGCAGCCAGTATCAGGAAGGGCGCGGCGTGCCGGACCTGATCGCCATCCATCAGGATGCTTCCGGCCACGCGCAGGATACCGCGCTGGCCTACGCGGCGGGCATCGGCGGCGCGCGCGCCGGTATCCTCAAGACCACCTTCAAAGAAGAGACCGAAACCGACCTGTTCGGCGAGCAGGCCGTGCTGTGCGGCGGCGTGACGGCGCTGATGAAGGCTGGGTTCGATACGCTGGTGGAGGCCGGGTATCAGCCCGAGTCGGCCTACTTCGAGTGCGTACACGAAATGAAGCTGATCGTCGACCTAATCAATGCGCACGGCTTCGCGGGCATGCGCTATTCGATTTCTGATACCGCCGAATATGGCGACTATACCGTCGGCCAGCGCATCATCACCGACGAAACCAAGAAGGAAATGAAGAAGGTGCTCACCGAGATTCAGGAGGGCGACTTCGCCCGCCGCTGGATCCTCGAGAACCAGTCGGGCCGCGCGTACTTCAACGCCAAGCGCCGCATTGAGGCCGATAGCACGCTGGAGCATGTCGGCAAGGACTTGCGCGGCAAGATGACCTGGATCAGCGGCGGCAAGGAGATGAAGTAACATGCGCAGCGACGCCGTAAAGACCGGGCCGGAGAGAGCGCCGCACCGGTCGCTGTGGAAAGCGCTGGGGCTTACCGATGAAGAACTCAAGCGTCCGCTGATCGGCGTGATAAGCGCCGCTTCGGAATGCGTACCCGGGCATGCGCACTTAGGCGTGATCGCGCAGGCTGTCAAGGACGGCGTGCGCATGGCGGGCGGCACGCCGGTGTTGATTCCGGCCATCGGCGTGTGCGACGGCATCGCCATGGGGCACGAGGGCATGCGCTACTCGCTGGCCTCGCGCGAGCTGATCGCCGATTCCTGCGAGGCGATGGCGCTGGCGCACGGCATGGATGCGCTGGTATTCGTCCCCAATTGTGACAAGATCGTGCCCGGCATGCTGATCGCGGCGGCGCGGCTCAAGCTCCCGGCGATTTTCGTTTCCGGCGGGCCGATGTACGCGGGCGCGCTGCACGGGCAAACGCTGGATCTGAACAGCGTGTTTGAAGCGGTGGGCGCGTACAAGATCGGCAAACTGGACGACGCCGGGCTGAACGATATCGAGAGCGCCGCCTGCCCGGGCTGCGGCTCCTGCGCAGGCATGTTTACCGCCAACTCGATGAATTGCCTGTGCGAGGCGCTGGGCATGGCGCTGCCCGGCAACGGCACCATTCCCGCGGTGGAGGCGGCGCGCGTGCGCTTGGCGAAAATGGCGGGCATGCGCATCCTGGGCATGCTGGCCGAAGGCCTGACCGCCGACAAGCTGATTACCGATGCTTCGGTGCGCAACGCGCTGGCGCTGGATATGGCGCTGGGCTGCTCCACCAACTCGGTGCTGCATCTGGCGGCCATCGCGCACGAGGCTGGCGCGGCGTTTAGCTTGGATCTGGTCAACGAGATCAGCGCCAAAGTACCCAACCTGTGTAAGCTGGCGCCTGCCGGAGCGCATCACATGCAAGATCTGGAGGCGGCGGGCGGCGTGCAGGCAGTGCTGCGCGAGTTGTTGGGCAAGGGGTTGCTGGAGGAAGGCGTGCCCACTTGCTCCGGCCTTACCCTCGGCGAGCAGGCCGCCAAGGCGAAATGCTATGGCCGTGAGGTGATCCGTGCTTTCGACGCGCCTTACGCCCCGGAAGGCGGTTTGCGCGCGCTTCGCGGCAACCTCGCGCCCGACGGCGCGGTGGTCAAACGCTCCGCCGTCGCGCCGGAAATGCTCCAGCATACCGGCCCGGCGCGCGTGTTCAACAGCGAGAACGAGGCCATCGAGGCCATCTACGCCGGGCGCATCGTCGCGGGCGACGTGGTGGTGATCCGCTACGAAGGGCCGCGCGGAGGCCCTGGCATGCGCGAGATGCTTTCGCCGACCTCTGCCATCGCGGGCATGGGGCTGGACAAGCAGGTGGCGCTGCTCACCGACGGGCGATTTTCCGGTGCGACGCGCGGCGCGTCGATCGGCCATATCTCGCCGGAGGCGGCGTCGGGCGGTGCCATCGCGCTGGTGGAGGAGGGCGATTTGATCGCCATCGACATCCCCGCCGGGAAGCTGGAGCTGTGCGTTGAGCAGGCGGCGCTTGACGCAAGGCGCGCCAAGTGGAGCGCTCCGGAGCCGCGCGTACAGCGGGGTTATCTGGCGCGGTATGCGCGGATGGTGTCTTCGGCGGATCGCGGGGCAGTGGTGGAATAGGGAATTTCGCTCCCTGCGGGGAGCGACCGGAGGGCTTTGCGATCGCCCTCCGGCCACCTTCGCGGCGCATTTCCGCAGGTTTCACCTTTTGGCGACAATGAACGAACCCCCAGGCAGAAATGCCCGGGGGTTCGTTTGGTGTTGAGGTGGATTTACTTCTTGGGTGCGTAGGCGGCGGTGCGCGCGTCTTGGATCGCGCCTGCCCAGTTCAGGCCGAAGGCGAAATCATAGGTGTTGCCAGCGGCATCTACGTAGCAGTCCATATCGAAGGGAACGTCCTCGAGCTGCTTCTCTACCGTGGCCATATCCTTGGGCATCTGGAAGGGCAGCAGGCCGCTGGGCTCGGTCTGGCCGGAAACCACGCTGAGCAGCGCCCGGTCGCTGATACCGAAGCCCAACACGATGCCTTCGGTATCGGCTTCAAACTCGCTGAGCACCATGGGGGACTGCGCGGCGACCGCTACCACCACCGGGATGTCGCCGACGGCCTTCTCCACGCGCCGGATCAGCTCCAGCGCCCAAGCGTTGGTGGCCGTGACCGACTTGCCGCCATAGTAGCGGGACATGCCTGCCGCTTGCCCGGCTTCCACCCAGGCCTTCTCTTCCACGGGGTCGGTGGCGATGGGCTTGGCGCGCACAACCGCAGGATCGGCGGTGTAGGGGCCATACTGCAACGTGCGCGGGATGTAGCCGTTGTCGATGGGCGCGTCGGCGCGGTAATCGAGCAGGGAGGGGCCGAACATGCCTTGCTGCAGCGTATCGCCGGGTACGTTGCGCACCGTCATGTCAAAGCCGCTGCCGGTGAACTGATTGCCGGGGTTCTCCGGGCTGCCGACCTTGACCAGCGCGAAGTCCACGCCGGTGAAGTCGGTGCGCGGAACGATGTCCTCCGGCTGGGGGGCGGCCGGATCGGCACCGGCCTTCAGCTCGTCGGTGACGACGTTAAAATACTCCTTGGCCGCGGCTTCATCCACCGCCATGGCGATGCTGGCCGGGGTGGTGCCGAACATAGCCGCCGCCTCGGGCGAGTAAACCAAGGGGATGTATACGGTGCGCTTGTCGCTGCCTGCCGCTTGCATCACGTTGCCTTGGTTTTTCAGCAGTACCACCGACTTGAGCTGTGCGTCAAAGCCAGCCTTGGTGTATTCCTCATTTCCTACCACGGCCTCGGAAGCAGCCGGATCCAGATACGGATCCTCGAACAGACCGAGCTGCAGCGTCAGCAGCACCGCACGGTAAGCCGATTGCTTGAAGTGCGTCTTGGCGGCCTCCTCGCCGATCTCTTCGCAGGCGGTCTTGTACGCGGCCATTACGGCGCCTAGGGAATCCAGCCCGCCGTACATGTCCACGCCGACCTTGAAGCCTGCCCATACGCGGGGACCGGCGTCTAGGTGCGCCGTGCCCCAGGCCATGCCGCCGCCCTGATCGGTGGCGGTGCCGTCGGCGTTATCGGCGAAGTTGCCAGCCACGCCCCAGTCGGTGCAGACCAGACCGGTGAAGCCCATATCCTCCCGCAGGGTCTTGACCATCTTGAAGGGGCTGACGCCGCTGCCCAGTTGATCCGGATCACCGCCGAGGGGGGATCCGTCCGCCGCGATGCCGATGGAATAGGAAGGCATCACCGCCGCAGCCAAAGCGGAACCCTTGGCGCCCTTCATTACGGCGGCGAAGGGCTCTAGGTGATACGCCAGATTATCGCCGGGATAAACGGCGTACTTGCCCGCGTTGGAGTGGGACTCGCGCCCGGCTTCGCCGGAACCGTCGCCCGGCCAATGCTTGACCATGGCGGCCACGGAATCCTTGCCCCATTCGCCGCCCTCGGTGCTCTGGAAGCCCTCGGTGTAGGCCTTGGTGATATCGGCCACCAATTGGGCGCTCTCGCCGTAGGTGCCGCTGAAGCGAACCCAGCGCGGCTCGGTGCCTACGTCGATCTGCGGGGATAGCGCGGTGGTGATGCCCAGCGCGCGGTATTCCTTGGCGGTGTATTCGCCAAAAAGCTTGACGGTTTGTGGATCAAACGTGGCCGCGAAGCCTAGGCTGCCCGGCCACTTGGCCACGGAGCTCTTGCTGCCGTCATAAGGGCCGTCACTGGCGCCCGCGTTGCTGCGCGGATCGGAAAACATGTTTACCGGGATGCCGAAGGGTTTGGCCTCGGCATAAGCCTGTATGGCGTTGGACCACTCCACCTGCGGTGCCGTGGGGGAGGCGCTGGCCGCGTTTAGGATGGCGCGCACGCCCTTGTCCAGCAGGGCGCGGGTGGTGTTGCCCATAATGTTGGCCGACGCGTCCAAATCGGCGGAGATCGGCCCCATCATGCCAAAGTGGTAGCTGGCCATCATCAGGCCGCCGACCTCTTCGACCGACAGCTGTTCCACCAAATCTTTGGCGCGTTCCTCGTTGGGAAGCCGCCAATCCTCATAGGGGTCCAGCTTGCCGTTGCGATTCAAATCCTTAAAGGCGTAGGTGCTGCCGCCCTCCTCCGCCTCCAGCAGTGTGACGCCTGAATCCTTGGCGTAGGTGAGCTGTTTCCCGCCACCGGGATTCTGAACCAGAATGAAGCCGCCTTTCGCGTTTTCTTCCGCGGTGTACTTGGCCGCCGCGCCGCCTGCGAGGGCGGGCGCGCTGGCCGCCAATAACAGCGCGACCATGATCCAAGAGAGGATGGGTTTCCAATGCTTTGAACGATGCATGCCATGTCCTCCTTCGCTGTTTGCACAAATTGTGCCGCATGTTTATCGTAATTATATCCTATATAAAACTGAGTTGGCAAGGGAAAATGGGGAGAATATGAGAAAATATTAAAATAAATTTCGACAAAAACTACAAAATAATGCCTCTTTTTCGGAGAATCGTCGTTGGGGAAGGCACTTTTTTCCGTCCAAGGTCGGTAAAGACCTTATCTTTTTTTTAAGGTTCTTCTGGTGGACAATTAGGGTATAATAATGTTGGCTAGGAATAGCTGTCAGCGTATTTGTTTTCCAGTTTGGGAAATTATAAGAAGAACGATTGGACGCGGTGAAGGGGAAAGAGGGATTCTATGGCAAAGGATAAGCGTGCGAAAACCGCATCGAATGCTGCCGGAAAGCACGGCAGGCTGCTAACCGTCGCTTGCGTGGCGCTGGTCGTGGTGGGGCTGGGCGTGATGGCCTATCCCTTTGTGATGATCGCCGTCGAGGAGCATAACAAGGACGAAATCGTGGCGCAGCTGGAGCAGGAGCTGCCGATCCACCGCGCTGAAGAGGAATTTGAGCCGCTGGATGAGGCGATGCTGGCCGCGATGCCGGTGGTGCCGGTGCCGCAGTGGACCAGCGAGGAGGTGGCCTCGGCAAACGCGATGCTGGAGGGCAACTCGGCGGAATTGATCGCCCAGCGCCCGCTGGCTACGCCGCTGCCGACGCTAAAACCCAAGGGAACGCCGCGCCCCACCGAAGCGCCGCAGCCCAATGTAGAGGTGATCTATGACGAGCCGGTTATCGCGCCGGTAGGCGGACAGAGCCTGCTGGCGTCGCTGCCCGATCCGCAAACCATCCCGCCCTTTGTGGCGACGGTTCCGGATGGACGCGCCGCCATCACCGCGCAGGAATCCCGCGTGCTGGGCGCAACCGATGAGGACAAGGATGAGGGCAACGACGGGGGCGAGGCGAAGGCAATCGCGGCGGAGCCCGCGCCTGCCAGCGCCGCCGCCATTGGCGAAGGACAAAGGCAAGTTGCCGCCACCGTTACGGATGGTCAAACGGCGCAAATGCAGGCGTCCGCTTCGCAGGATTTTGCTGGATTGCTGGCCGCCGGTGAAGCGAATTCCGATGAGGCCTTGGCCGCCAGCGCTCCGGTGATCGCGTTGCCCAAGATTATTTCCCCGGCCTATGAGCCGGGCGTCACCGTCGCCGATACGGCGGTTTTCGCGCAGGAGCCGTTGAGCAGCGCCGACCCGCGCACCACCTTGCAGTTGCGCGACGCTGCGCCGGTTTATTACGAGGACTTCGCCAACATCCTCAGCGAGGCGACCGAGGTGCACGACGCCATCGCGGCGTTTACCGTGCGCGGCGGCGATGAAAAGGTATATGATTCGCCGACGGAGCTGACGGTCGCCAGCATCAAGCACCAAATTGAATCGGTGCGCACGTTGCTGGCTATCTCCCGCACGATGCCCAGCGCCAGCAGCGCTGTGGCCACCTTCCAAGGCGCCGGCGGCGCGCACCAGATCTCTTTGGTCAAGGGCGCGGAGTATCTGTCGGAGGATCTGTCGATGCTCAACGGCGCGATGGATCAGCTATCGCGGGTGATGTTCTATCCCCGCGCGCATGACCTGATTCAGAACGGCTTCGACCGCACCGCGGCGCTAACCGATCAAACGCTGAACCTGCTCGACTATATGGCGCAGAGCCTAAGCCAGGAGGATATCAACAGCTATTTGCGCAGCCGTTCCGCCTCGATGGTCGGGGAGACCGAGGCGGTCTACTTGCTGGAGGTGCCCAGCGTTGGGCTGCGCGTGGGTTGCTTCCCCAACACCACCTTCGAGCAAATGTATAAATCGATGCGCAAGGGCGCGGCGCTGTTCCCGCGCGTAGGCATGCCCAATACCAACACCAACATCTCCGTGGCCGGACACCGCAACGGCACCGCCGCCTTCTTTAAAGATATGGGCAACGTCAAGGCCGGGGATATCGTGCTGCTGCACACGCGCGGGCTGGGTTCCTTCCGCTATATGGTGGAGCGCACCTTCTTTACTTACGAGGACGACTGGACGCCGCTGCACGCGCTGGGCTATCCTTCGCTTACGCTGGTCTCCTGCGAGCCGTTTGACGGCGTTACCCACGGCCGCCGCATCATGGCGCACTGCAAATTGATCGGCATCGCGCGCTAACCTTTTTCTTTGAACGACATCGCGGGGGGTTGTTGCGGGAGCGACAACCCCTTTTTTCTGCGCGCGCTGTGTGGTACAATGCATGCATATATTGTCATTTCCGAGGAGGGCATATGGTCATCATTTTGCCGATCGCGTGGAGCTTGATCTTTTTGATCCGCCATGGGCAGGGGATGGGGAAGGCCCGCGCGGCGATCGATGCGACGGTGTGCTTTGGCGCGCTCACGGTGCTGGGCTGTGAAGCGCTGAGCTTGGCGCATGCCTATCGCTTGCCCTTTCTGCCGGGCTACTGGCTGCTGCTGTGTACGGTGGGGAGTTTTGCGTTCAAGGATCCGCTGCGAAGCGGCCTGCGCCATATGCTGCGGTGGCGTCCCGGGCGCCCGGCTTGGTATGCCTGGGCGGGCGGCGCGATCATCGGCCTGTGCGCGGGCGGCGCGCTGCTTTCGGCGCTGCTCTATCCGCCGATGAACTACGATAGCATGGTGTATCACATGCCCCGCGTGCTATTCTGGATAAAGCAGGGAGCGATCGACGCGTTCCCGACCGACGTGGGCCGCCAACTGACCAGCGGGCCGCTCAACGCCTACTTTATCCTGCAGGTGCAGGTGCTGGATCTTGGCAGCGACCGGCTGGCGAACTGCGTGCAGTGGTGCGCCTTCATCGGCTCCATCCTCGCGGTGGCGGGCATCGCAAAGGAGTTGGGCTTAGGGGCAAGGGGGCGGTGGCTATCGGCGCTGCTCGCCGCCACAACCCAAACCGCCTTGCTCGAGGCCTCCACCACGCAGAGCGATCTGCTGCTGACGCTTTGGTGCGCGATTACGATGTATTACATCGCGCACTATTGGAACGGGCTGGAATCGAAGCGGAGCGAACGGGCGCTGTGGGCGGTGTGTACGGGTATCGCCGCCGGGCTTACGCTGCTGACAAAGATCAACGCGCTGACGATGCTGCTCCCGCTGGCGGTGCTGGCGTTTGCGGTGATGCTCCGCCGGCGCGCGTGGCGGGATATAAAGGGGCTGATCGTGCCGGTGCTGCTGTGCGCGGTGCTGGTGAACGCCGGTCTTTTTGCGCGCAATTATGCTTTGAGCGGCGATATATTGGCGCTGGAATCCTCGGGCGGGGATGTGCTGCGCGAGGGCAGGAGCGAGCCGCGCGAGGTGCTGCTGCTCAACGTCAAGGCGGCGGCAGGCAGCCTCGCCGGATGGCCGTTTGACACGCCGAACCGCTTGCTGGCGCTCGGCGTGGAGAAGATCGGCGGCGCGCTGAACTTTGCGCCGGATCACCCGCAACTCGCGGATTTTACCACCGCGCTGGACATTCAATCCCACGACGTACGAACCTCGCCGGTACAGGCCGCGCTCTCCTATGCCACGCTGGCGGCGCTGCTGGCCTATGCGTTGCTGCGCAAAAAAGGACGCACCTTTTCGGCGGCCTGCGCGCTGGCATTTGTGATTGCCTATGCATTGACCGCGTCGACCAAGAGCTGGACGATGTCGTCGGCGCGGTATTTGATGCCGGTGCTGCTGCTCACGATCCCGCTGGCGGTGACGCTGTGGCGCAAAGCGCGCGTGACGCGCCGGGCAATCTGCGGCGCGGCGGCGCTGGCGGTGCTGCTGGGCGGCAGGTCGTTGGCGTTGAACATCTATCAGCCGCTGATCCCGCCGCCGGACGCCGCGCAGGCAGGGCGGTATGCGCATTCCTACGAACAGCTGCGCGCCTGCGCCATCGGGGTTGACCCGCAGGCGTGCGCGGCGATGCTCGACGGGATCGAGGCGCTCGGCGCCGAAAGCGTGGGCATCGATCAGCCGGAGCAAACCGGGCTCTACCCGTTCTTATATCCGCTGCGCGCGGCGCGGTATGATGTGCGGTATATCACCGTGCAGGATCCGCCCGGGCCGGAGGACGCCGCTTTTCTGCCGGATGTGATCTTGCGCACCGATATGGCAGCCGACGTGGCGCCGGAGCAGATCTATCACGGCGCGCGGTATCGGCGGGAAGCGGTGATACCGGCTTGGGTGGGAACCGTGCAGCTGTATGTGCGCGAAAAGGAGTGAGCGATGGCATGTCGGCCTTATTGATGATTGCTTGGGGCATTGCATTTTTAATCCGCTTTGGACAGCGTGCGGGCGCGATTCGTGCCGCGATGGATGCGTCGGTGTGCTTCGGTGCGCTCACGGTGCTTGGCTGCGAAGCGCTGAGCTTGGCGCATGCGTATACCGCGCTTTGGCTGTCGGCGTATTGGCTGCTGCTGTGCGCGGCGGCGCTGACGCTGCTGCGCAAGCCTTTCATCGCCGGATGGCGCCGCATCCTCGCGCTGCGTCCGCGCAGAATGGCGTGGTACGCGTGGGTTGGCGGGGCGATAGTCGCCGCGTGCGCGCTGGGCACGCTGCTTTCGGCGCTGCTCTATCCGCCGATGAACTATGACAGCGCGGTATATCACATGCCGCGCGTGTTCTTTTGGATGAAGAACGCCTCGGTGCACAACTACCCCACCGATGTCGGGCGGCAGCTTTTCACCGGGCCGCTCACCGAGTTCTTTATTCTGCAATTGCAGGTGCTCTGCTTGGGCAGCGATGTGCTGGCCAACTTGGCACAGTGGTTCGCCTATCTGGGTACGATCCTCGCGGTGTGCGGGCTTGCGGCGGAGCTGGGCGCGGGAAGCCGCGGGCGGTGGCTGGCCGCAGTGCTGACGGCCACCACGCCGCTGGCAATTTTGCAGGCCAGCTCCACGCAGAGCGATCTGGAGGCGGCTTTCTGGTGCGCTGTGACGGCATACTACGTGGCGGCATATTGGCGCGGCTTGCGCGCGGCGCGCGGCGAGCGGCTCATTTGGGCATTGTGTGTGGGCGGTGCGGCGGGGCTGGCGTTGCTGGCCAAGCTGAATACGCTGCCGGTGACTGTCACGCTGGCGGTTGCGGCGCTGGCGCTGATGATGTATCGGCGCGCATGGGTGGATTTGAAGCGGGTGGTCGCGCCGGTGCTGGCGTGCATGCTGCTGATAAACGCTGGATTCTTCGTGCGCAACGCGGTGGACTTGCAGGGCGACTTTTTGGCGTATGACCTGCCGGAGACCAACGATTTGCATCCGCCGACGAATGATCTGCGCGCACGCGCCGTGCTGTCAGTCGGCACGCTAGCCTATAATCTCGCCAACACGCCGGTTCCGCAATGGAATTGGGTCGTTGACGGTTGCGTGTCGCGCGCGGGGCAGTGGCTGGGCATAACGATGAAAGACCCGGCTATTGCGCGGGAGCGTTATTCTACGAAGAATTTTATTACCGTGCAATTGCACGATACGCGCTCCAGCCCGGTACAGGCGGTACTTTCCTATGCGACAATTGCCGTTCTTTTGATAGCCGCGCTGGGATGGCGTAAATATCGTCGTTTCCCGGCAGTGATGGCTGCGGCAGTTCTGGTTGCTTATGTGACGGTTTCCGCATCCTTGCGATTCACCACCTCTGCACCCCGCTATTTGTTGCCGATGGTGATGATCATGCTTGGCTTGGTTCCCGCCGCCTTTGGCGGAGGCCGCGCGCGGCGCGGGATCGCCTGTTTGGCGGTGCCGCTGGCGGCCTATTTGGCGGCGGGGGCGCTGCTGTTCAATCTATTCCAGCCGCTGGTTCTGCAGCCGACGCTGGCGCGTGCGCTGAGCAGCGATCCGGTGGGCTTTGGCCGCTTTAACGCGAGCTATGAAAGGATGCGCGCTTATTCCACCGGCATCAAGGCTGGGGCGCTGGAGGCCGTTCGCGCACGGGTGGCAAGCGAGTTTGGCGCGGAGGAAAAGGTGCGCATCGGCGTAAAGGATTGCGCGCTGGGCGTCTATCCGGTGCTCTATGATTTTCGCGATGCGCGCTTTGACGTGCGCTGCATCGAGGCGAAGTACTTATCCGATCACGAGGATCCGGCGTTTGTGCCCGACGCGGTGCTGACCATGGCGGGCGAGGGGGAGGGACCGGCCGAAATCACGGTGCGCGGCCAGCGATATGTCTTGGCGGAGGAGCATCCGGCGCTGTTGGCGGCGGTTAGGCTGTATATACAGGCGCAGTAGCCCGGTTGCGCGGGGACAGGCATTGTGCTAAAATGCACCGTGGACTAAAGTTTGATGTTGGAGGAATATACGATGCGGTTGAGACACAATAGCATTTGGAAAATCGCGGCGCTGGTGCTGCTCTGCGCCGCCCTGTGCGGCTTTGCTACCGGCGCCTTTGCTGTGGAATTCACCGATGGCTTAGGGCGCACGGTGCAGGTGGCGGACGCGCCGGAGCGGATCGTGGTGCTGCCGGTTTGGGCGGAGGAAATGCTGCTGGACATGGTGGGTCCCAAGCGCATCGCTGGCGTATCAGTTTGGGGCGATCAAGAGGCGCTCTCGCCCACGGCGGCGCTGGCCAAAGAGGTGAAGGCGCGGGTATCCAGCGACGATGCGGAAGGCATCTTGGCGCTCAAGCCGGATCTGGTGGTGCTGGACACCTTCTCGGCGGGCTTCGACGGCGCGCTGGTCGGCACCTTGCAGGATGCGGGGCTGACGGTGGTTTGCCTCGCCTCGCCGACGGACTTTGGCATGGTGATGGATACCTTGACGCAGCTGGGCGAGATTACCGGTGAGCAGGCCAAGGCGGCGGAAATGGTCGGCGGCGTGCGAAAGACGCTGATGGACATCGCCGTCAAGGTGGCGCAGATTCCGGACGAGGGGCGCATCAAGGTCATGTTTTACGAGGATTACTACGATCAATCCGGCTCGGCGGGCATGTTGTGCGCGTACGGCCCCGGTTCGGCGTTCGATGCCATCGTGGCGGCGGCGGGCGCCATCAACGTGTGCGATGCGCCGAACTACAGCCCGGTCAGCAAGGAAATGGTGGTAGCGCAATGGAAGCCGGAAATCTTGATCGTTCCGAGCGCTGTCTTTGACGCGAAGGGAAAGGCCAAGGAGGATGGCGGCGCGGCCATCATCGAGGGCATCAAGGCCGACGCCACGCTGGCCAGCGTGCCTGCCGTGCAAAGCGGGAACATATTTGCTATCGCGGACCAATATCGCGGCTCTACCTCACATTATATGGCGGAGGCGGCGATGGCGCTGGCGAAGCTAGCCTATCCGATGCAGTTTGAGTAAGAGAAATCTCAGGGCGGCGGTTTTCATCGCCGCCCTGTTTGCGTGCGCGGTGCTGTGTGTGGCGCTGGGTACGGTGTACATTCCGCCGTGGACGGCGCTGCGCTGCCTGCTCAGCGGCATTGGCCTATACCCGGCTGAAGCGCTGGATGCCGGGCAACGGGCGGCGGTGCTGATTATTCGCCTGCCCCGCGTGCTGGTAGGCGGGTTCGCGGGCGCGGGCTTGGCGGCGGCGGGTACGGTGATGCAGGGCATCTTTCGCAATCCGCTGGCCGAGCCGGGCGTGCTGGGCGTTTCGGCCGGGGCGGGGTTGGGCGCGCTGGCGGCCATCACCACCGGGCTGGCTTCCTTTGCCATGCTGCCGCTGTTTGCTTTTATCGGCGCGATGCTGGCGATGGGTCTGATTCTCATGATCTCACTGCGCGCAGGCGGCGGAGGCGGCGCGGTGGCGCTGGTGATGTGCGGCATGGCGGTGGGCGCGCTGTTTTCGGCGCTGACCTCGCTGCTGCTGGCCTATAGCAACGAGTATCAGGTTGCCAACTACATCTTTTGGACGCTGGGCGGGCTTTCCAACCGGCGTTGGGAGCATCTGCCGCTGATCGCGCTGCCGGTGGCGGTTGCGCTGGCGGCGATGTGCGCGCTGGCGCGGCGCTTGGACGTGCTGCTGCTCGGCGATGAGCAGGCGCGCGCGCTGGGCGTACATCCCGGGCGGACGCGCTGGTTGCTGGTGACGCTGGCTTCGCTGTGCGCCGCGGCGGTGGTATCGACCACCGGGCCGATCGGCTTCATCGGCCTGATCGTGCCGCATGTGGCGCGGCTTTTGATCGGCCCCTCGCATCGGCGGCTTTTGCTCTACAGTGCGTTGGGCGGCGCCATTTTTTTGATGCTGTGCGATCTGCTGGTGCGCCTTTTGGGCGCGCGGCAGGGCAACGAGTTTTCCGTGGGCATCGTGACGGCGCTGCTGGGCGCGCCGTTCTTTCTGGCGTTGTTGTGCAGGCGCGGGGGAGGTGGGCTGCCCCATGCGTGAGGAGCGGTGGCTCGCCGCGCGCGATGTGCGCTACGCGGCACGGGATATGCGCGGACGCGAGATAATTCTGCGCGGTATCGATTTTGCGGCGGGCGCGGGGGAGTTTGTGGGCATCTGCGGCGCCAACGGCGCGGGCAAGTCCACGCTGCTGCGCGCGCTTTCCGGGCTGCTGCCCGCGCAGGGCGAGATTCTGCTGCGCGGCAGACCGGTGGGGCGCTGGCCGCTAAGGGCGCTGGCGCGGGAGCTGGCGTACATGCACCAGGATACGCCGCTGGCCTTTGGCTTCTCCGCCCGCGAGGTGGTGGGCATGGGCCGCGCACCGCACCGGGGCGCTTTCGGCGCGCCCGGTGAGGCCGATGCGCGAGCGATTCAAAGCGCTATGGAGCGCGCCCACTGCGCCGCCTACGCCGATAAGCCGCTGCCGCACCTCTCCGGCGGAGAGCGCCGACGGGTGATGCTGGCGCGCGCGCTGGCGCAGGAAACGCCGGTGCTGCTGCTCGACGAACCGGCCGCCGGATTGGACGTAAAGTTTGCGCACCAAGTATTCGCGCTGGGCGCGGAGTTGGCGGCGCAGGGGCGGCTGGTGATCGCCGTGGCGCACGATTTGCGGATCGCCGCCGCGCATTGCACCCGCGCGGTGCTGATGGCAGAGGGGCGAATCATAGCCGACGGCGCGCCGCGCGCGGTGCTGACCGAGGCGCAGATGGCGGAGGCGTTCGGCATCCGTGCTAGGGTGTTTGATAATCCGGCGGGGGAATGGGATTATTACGTGGAATAAATGACGAGACAACATAAATTTTGTTAATTTAGAAAAAGCCCTCGACGGCGCATATTACGTCGAAGGCTTTTTTTCTGCGCGCCGGGTCAGCGGGTCGCGCTGATCGCGGGGCAGAAAAACGAAGCATAGCGCCACCGCCAGCGCGCCTACCGCCGCCATCGCAAAGAAGTTGGCGCGATAGCCTACGGTCAGTTGCGTTACGCCGTTTACCACCGGCGAGGCGGCCTGTACCAGCGCACCGGCCAACACCGGCCCGGCAAACATGCCCAAGCCATACAGCGATTGGTAGAGCCCCATCGCGATGCCGTGGCGGTTTGGCGGAATATCGCGGATGCAGAGTGAGAGCAGCATCGGCGCGACGCAGCCCACCCCGGTACCGAATACTGCCTGCAGCAGCAGCATCTGGGTGAAGCTGGTGGTGAACGGCATGCCGAGGGTGCCTAACGCGAGCAACGAGAAGCCCAGCGCGCAGGTATTGCGCGTGCCCAGGCGCGGCGCGGTAAACGTGCCGCACAGCCAAGAGAAGAGGATGTTGGGCAGCAGTTGCGCGGTGGACAGCAGCGCCAGCTGCGTGGCGTCGACGGCAAACATTGCCTTTGCCCACTGCGGCGTGAAGCCGTAAAGCGTTGCCCATGCCATCGACATGTGCAGGATCGAAAGCCCGGCGCTGGTGAGCAGCATGCGATCGCGCAGGGTGAGCGAAAGCGTGGAAAGCTTCGGTGCTTCGCCGGTCGGGCGTACATCGGTGACGAATAGCGAGCATAGGATGCCCAGCCCGCCGATGATTGCGGCCGAAAAAAAGGCGGTTCGCGTGCTGGAGAGGCGGGTGAGCAAGCCGCCCAGCTGCGTGGCGAGCAGCTGCGCGCTGTACATCACCGCCGACAGGATGCCCATGGCGCGCGCGCCTTGCCCGTTTTTGCCATAGCTGGCATACAGCACGCTGAACGCTACCCACGCCGCGGCAGCAGCGCCGCTCGTTCCGCGAGCCAGCAGCGCCATCATCGGGCTGCGCGCCTGCCATAGCCCCAGCGCCGCCAGCGTGGAGAACGCCATGCCCATCGTCAAAAACGGCTTTCGGCGGCGCAACAGGTCGCTGGCAAAGCCCACCGGCGTGCGCAGCAGCATCTGCACCAAGCCATAGCTGCCCACGATAGCGCCCACCATTCGCGGCGAAGCGCCCAGCGCGGTTTGCGAAAAATCCGAGAGCAACACGGGATAGGTGTACATCGAGGCCCAGTAAAGCGCGGTTGCGGTCAAAAACAAAAACAGCGAGGATCTCTTCATGGAACCTGCCTTTCGCTTCATAAAGAATCGCGATGCCAATAAAATAGAAGGGGGAAAAAGAGTTCACTCTGTTCTACCACGAGCGGCGGTCTTTTGCAAGCTTCTGGCATCGACTTTAGAAAAAATTGGGCAGCCAATGCGCGCCAATGCGGGGTGCGCAGAGAGGTGCCTCGCGCCGATCCACGGCTCGCGCATTCCCATAGAGCGATGAAAAAGCTTGATTTTATTAGCGGTACGCCGCATGCCTCGGCGAATAAACGCTGGGCGGGCGGACACACTGGATGCGTGGACAGAAGGAGGCGAGTGCGTGCGGAGATGGAAATCAGTGGCAATTCTTGCGATCTGCGGCGCGCTGCTGCCGGTGGGTCTGTGGAGCGGATCGACGCCGACGCGCTTGCTGGATGCTTCCCAAGCCTGCCGGATAGAGCCCAGCGCATTCTACATTCAAGCCGCCGCGACGCTGCCTGAAGGGCAAGCGCGGGCGGTGCTGCGTTTGGCAGCGCAAGCGGTGCGCGAGTGGCCGATGGGCGAGGCGCGGGACGCCCCCATGCCGGGTGAAGAGGGAATGCGGCGCGTGGTGCTGGCGGCCAGCTGTCCGGCGGATCCGGAGCAGGCAAAAAGCATCGAGCGGCGCATGCGCATGCTGCTGGGGCGGCGGGCGGAAATTTCCACCTGCCTGACCGGGCGGGCGTCTTCGTCGGATCTGTCGGCGTTGGCCGCCGAAGCGTTGGCCTGTATGGAGGACGCATCGCAAGCGGCGCTGGAGTCGCCGCGGCTGGTCAGCCACACCGGCGCGCGTGCGCAGGTTGCGTTGCGGGCTGACGAACAGGGCGCGATGGCCTTCCTCGGCTGTCCACGCATACCGATGGACTATTGACCGGAGATACGAAAGAAAAAAAGTTTAAGGAAGGGAGGCGGAGGCTTGGCGATCTTTGTGGTACGACCTAGTCCCCCATTGATCGGCGAGATAGAGATTAGCGCTTCGAAAAACGCCGTATTGCCGCTGATTGCCGCGTCACTGCTGACGCGGGATGTGATGCGCATCGAGCGCCCCCCGGCGCTGAGCGACGTGGAACTACTTTGCCAAGTGGTGGAGAGCTGCGGCAGTCGGGTTTGGCATGAGAACGGCGATCTTTGCATCGAGGCGGCGGAACTAACCAGCCCTACCGTGGAGGAGGCGATGCGGCGCATGCGCGCCTCGGTGCTGGTGATGGGTCCGCTGCTGGCGCGCACCGGGCGGGCGCGAGTGACGATGCCCGGCGGCTGCGCCATCGGCCAGCGCCCCATCGACCTGCACCTCAAGGGCATGGTGGCGATGGGCGCGCAGGTTACCACGCAGCAGGGAGCGGTGGAACTCAGCGGCACGCTGCGCGGCGGCGTGATCTATCTGGACACACCCAGCGTCGGCGCGACCGAGAACCTGATGATGGCCGCGACGCTGGCCAAGGGCGTGACCCGCATCGAGAACGCCGCCAAGGAACCGGAGATCATCGATCTGGCAAATTGCCTGATTACGATGGGCGCGCAGATCACAGGTGCGGGAAGCGGCACGCTATCCATCGAAGGCGTACCGGCGCTGCACGGCGCGCGGTATCTGCCCATTCCGGATCGCATCGAGGCGGGCACGATGGCCTGCGCGGCGGCGATCACCGGCGGCAACCTGCTGCTGCGCGGGGCGCGCGCCGAGCACCTGCGCGCGCTGCTGTTTAAGCTGCAGGAATCGGGCGTGGAAGTGATGGACTACCCCGGCGGATTGCGGATTCGAGGCCGCGCGCATCGTCCGGTGGAAATCCGCACCATGGTATACCCCGGTTTTCCCACGGATTTGCAGGCGCCGATGATGGTGCTCGCCTGTACGACGCCGGGCACCTCGGTATTTCTCGAGACGATCTTTGAGAACCGGTACATGCACGCCATCGAGCTGCGGCGCATGGGCGCCAACATCCGCGTGGAAGATCGCGTGGCCATCGTCGAAGGCACGCACGCACTGGAGGGCTCCCATGTGACCTGTACCGATCTGCGGGCGGGCGCGGCTCTGATCCTGGCGGGATTGGGCGCGCACGGCGAGAGCGTGATCGACGACCATGCGGGGCATATCGATCGAGGCTATGAGCACATCGAGCAAAAACTGCGCAAGGTAGGCGCGCAGATCGAGCGGATGAGCGAGAGCGGCGTCGCGCCTTGAGGCGACGGACACAAATGAATCTTTGGCATTGATTTGGGCGGGGTGCGGGCGCATCCCGCCTTTTTGCGCGCGGAGACTTAATAGCAAACTTAAGGTTGGCAGAAAGGGTTTGTTGGATGAATGAGGAAGTGTTACACCCAGCGTAATTTTCACGCTATTTTCTATTTGCATGAAAGGTAGATAAACATGAAAAAGAATATTGCGATTCTCCTGCTGATGTGCCTTATCGTGCTTTGGTTGCCCCTGGTAGCGCAGGCGGGGCAACTCGATGGCCAGAGCGTGCAGGTTGAGATCGATTACGCTGGCGCGTGGGTAGAGGTGCCAGATTATGGCTTTCAACTCTATCTACCCGAAGGATGGAGCCTAGTTCTCAGTCAGGATGATGCCACGGCGCTGACCGTGCAGGATCTGAAGGCTGGTTATGAGATGTGGGTGGAGGTTCTTCCCGGCGGCGACCTCAGCATGGATAGCATTCTTGATGGCTTTTTGGCCACTGAGGGTTTTGATGAAGTGCAGGCGCTGTACATCAACGATCTATCCTTTGTGCACTATTTGCACAGCGAAAGCAACGTGCGAGGCTATGCGACGCTGTTTGACGGCGGCAAGCAAGCTCTGCTGTTCAAGTTTTCGCCGGGGGATGATGAAGCCCTGACTCGCTATGCGGAGCAGATCATGTCCTCGCTAAAGGCAATTGGTAAGAACGACAGTGGGAGTAAGGTGAAAAATAAAAGCGGAGGAAGTGCGAAGAACAACGGCGGAAGCAGCACAAATAACAGCGGGAATCAAGGGCAGAATTCTGCATCCACCGCTGTGCCGCCAGCGCCCACCGCTGTGCCTGCCCACATGGCGGTGGTGGCCACTTGGGCGGATTTTACGGCGGCAGCGGCGGCGGGCAAAACCGAAGTGCGGATCACCGGGAACATCCGGCGCGAAGGCGCCGAGGAGACGGTGGTGTTCACAAACACCGTCGCCATCAGCAGCGGCGATGGGACGAAATATCAAATCGACGGCAACGGTAAGCAGATTGTGCGCATCGAGAGCGGCGGCGGAAGTTCCACCTTGAGCAACCTTACCTTTACCGGCGGCAATGCTGACGGTGCGTGGGTCACGAGCGCAAGCAGAGGCGGCGCGCTGTTTTCCGATGGAGACGTAACGGCTACGGACTGCACTTTTTCCGATAACGTCTCCAGAGCCTATGGCGGAGCGGTGTATGTAAAGGGAGACCTCACCATAACCGGGGATAGCAAGGTGGAGAACAACACCACCGATGCTTTTGGCGGCGGGGCGTGCGCCGAGGGAAGCATAACGCTTTCTGGCAACACCGTGATCAGCGGCAATGAAACCCTCAGCACGGAGGGTTTGGGTGGCAGCGGCGGCGGGGTGTTTGCGTCTGGCGATGTAACGGTTTCTGGCGAGGTTACGATCACCAATAATGTCACCGGCGGCGAAGGCGGCGGGGTGTGTTCGAACGGCGATGTAACGATCTCGGGGAATGTCGTGATCAGCGAAAATACAGGGGCGCGCGGCGGCGGTGTGTTCACGACGGGCGATGTGGCGATTTCTGATAACGTCGTGATTCGCGAGAATGAAGTCGTTCTGGATGGAAACACCGGCGGTTATGGTGGTGGCGTGTATGCGTTTGGGGACGTAACACTTGCGGATCATGCTGCGATCATCGAAAACAGTGCGTTAAACCACGGCGGTGGCGTGTTTTCTATCGGCTTCGTAGAGCTTTCCGACAATGCAAAAGTGAGTGATAATACTGCTGGCGGCAATGGCGGCGGGATCCATGGATTTTACGACGTAAGGCTCTCCGGCGATGCCCAAGTGAGCGGTAATGCAGCTGGCGGAAACGGCGGTGGCGTGGCCATGGATGGCTCGGCTTTAGGCGGCGTCGGCAGCGTTATTGATCCGAACGGCGGCATCACGGGTAACACACCGGAAGATGTCGCGGTAGTGCCCGCTCCATAAAATTGACAGCCCATTTCCAGAAATGATACAATGCCTTGTATCATTTGCGGAGAAGAGGGATGTCTGTGCTGCCGGAAGGAAGGACAAAAAGGCCGCTGCTCCTCGCGGCGATCACACTCGCGCTGGCGCTTTTTGCGCTGGCGGTGTATCGGGCGGCAACCAGTGGCCTGACCTACGACGAGGCGTACACGGCGCTCCGCTTCGCGATGAAGCTGCGCCCCTCCGATATTCCGCGCATGATGGTCAATTGCATCGCTAACAATCACTGGATCAACACCGTGCTGATCCGCGTGGTGCAATTTACGACGCGGCAGTTTTACAATGAGTTTTTGATTCGGTTGCCCTCGCTGCTATTCTACGCGGCGTTCTTGGGTTTGGCGGTGTATATGCTGTATCGCGGGGAGCTTTCATGCGGCGGCTTCGCGCTGCTGACGCTCTGCTATTACCTCAATGACTTTTTCGGGCTGGCGCGCGGCTACGGCATGGCGGTGTGCCTGCTGCTGTTTGCGTTGCGCTTTTACCAGCGCTGGCGGGGCGAGACCGGCCGCTACGCGCTGCTGACGTGGAGCCTGTTCTTCTTCGCGGCGGCGGCCTTTGCGCAGACGCTGTCGCTGATGGTAATGGGTGCTGTGGGGTTGGTGATCCTGCTATGCCTGTTGCGGGAGAAGCGCCTGACCGACTACGTGAGGAAGCAATGGCTGCCGCTTTTGCCCATCGCGATGGGCGCGCTGCTGATGGTGGTCTATCACCTCAACATCAGCAGGCCGGGCAAGCCGCTGCCCATCAGCCCGCCGACGCTGTTCGCCGCCTTCGCCGAGGGATTTGCCTCGTTATACACCGCGAACGCCGCGCTTACGGCGGTTTGCGCTTGGGGGATTTGTGCCTTTTTGGTTTTGAGCGCGGTGGCGTTCCGCAAAAGGCTGCTCTGTTCCAAGTTTTTTCTGGCGGCGCTGCTCTATCTTTTGCTCTGGGCAGCGGTCAATGGACTGCTCCATGTGCTGCCGGACAAGCGCAGCCTGCTGGTATCGCTGCCGCTGCTGGCGCTGGCGCTTTGCGAGGCGGCGGGCTGGATCGGCGAGGCGCTGGGCCTTCGCCATGCGGCGCCTTGTGTGGGTTGGGTGGCGGGCGCCGCGCTTGCGGCGGTGTTGGCGGTCGCCTTTCTATCCGGCACCGATTTGCACACCACCGAGGCGTGGCGGGATAATTACGCGACCCGCGATGTGGCCTACGAGGCGCTGCGCACCCGCACCGCGGGAAACCAAACGCTGCACACGCTGGAGCCCTATCCGCTGGCCTTCTATCGCGAGAAGATCATACAGGAACACGGCTATAACCTTTACGAGAATTGGTGGCATTGAAGCCGTCCGGCGTCATGCGCTTGGTAGAAACATACGCGGTAAAGGTCTGCTCAAAACGGGCGATGTGGAACGTGCAATTGCCATACTTGCTCAGCGTTTTGCGAACCTGCGCAAGGCCGGCGTCCGCACGCCCTTGCCTGGTTGTGGCCTCGGCGCGCGCCGGGGCGGGGATATTTGCCGGAGCGGAGATGCTGTTCATGATGATAATCAGCTTACCGCCGTCGGGCTTGTCCTTAATCGATACGCTGACGTTGCGCTTGTCAGAACTTGCCGCGGCTTCGATGGCGTTGTCGAGCAATATGGTGAGGGAATGGCATAAATCAAAATTATTGATAAACAGCTCCTCGATCGGGCAATCGATGCGGATCGTCAGATTCACCGAGCAGGCTTCAGCATAATCAAGCTTCGCGCTTAGCAGCGAGACCAGCGCTTGGTTTTCCTGCATTTTCTCTGATAGATCCAGCCGGTAAACCGCCTGATTGACGGTTTTCAGCAGCGATTCGTGGTAGGCTTTCAGCCCCTCCATCTCCTCCAGCATGATATAGCCTTCGTAGGTTTGCAGAATGTTGACAAAATCGTGCTTCACGCCCTCGAGGCGCTGCGTGGTTTCGATCAGGCTATTGATATAGACGTCTTTATTGTTCAGATCCGCCGCCGAGGCAACCTTCGCGTCCCGGAGGGTGCCGATTACGATGCTAAGCCCAAGAATCATCGTGGACAGCAGGTAGCCGTAGATATTCCTGTTGGTCGCGATGGGGCTGAGAACGGCGAGCGCGTATACGAGGCAAGCCGTCAGAAAACCCCAGAGGATTTCGCGGCGTAGCGAGGTGACGTATACCTGATCGGTCTGCTTGACGATGAACTGGTTTCGGCGGATAATCGCCGAGGTCAAAAAATAGATCCCTGTGTTGACGCCGGTGCAGAAGACCAGCGAAACCGCGTCGAGCAGGTAATTATAGGCGCCGGGCGACTGCGCGAAAAAACCCTCGCCGATAAAGCGATTCAACATCTTGATCGCGATAAAGTAGATGTAGATATGCATCATGATATGGAGAGAGCGGTATGGGGAAAGCCGCTGAATCTTCACGCCGGAAAAGTAGATCAGCAGGGCGAAAATGGGGTTGGGTATCGTCACCAACAGATAGACGATCGATGGGAAGGAGACCATGCCGCCGATCAGGTAAATCGAATATGTCCACACGTTGTTGAGCAGGAATCCAACCACCGTTACGAAAAGGAGCTTGCGCGATACCGGGGCCGATTCGCCGTATATCTGCAGCGCGATGTTGTTCACCTGATAATAGAAAAGAAAGGTGGTGGCACAGGAAACAAAGAACAGAATGATCTGCATTACTCCGGAATACGCAAAGGCGGATGTCATCCGCGCAGACCTCCTTCTATGCCTGAAGCGCAGGCGGCTTTCGTAAAAGGGTAGTCACCCGGCGCGCTTTGTGGAAATATACGCGGTAAAGGTTTCTTCAAAGCAGGTGACCTGAAAGGTGCAGTTGCCATACTTGCTCAGGGTTTTTCGCACTTGCGACAGGCCGATTCCGGTGTGTCCCTCCTTGGTGGTGAACCCCCGTCTCGAAAAGATGCTGGGGTCCATCGGAGCGGCGGTGCTGTTCATGATGATGATGAGCTTGCTGCCATCGGGCTTGTTCTTGATGGAGATATCCACGCTGCGCGGGCTGGATTCCGCCGCCGCCTCGATGGCGTTATCCAGCAGGGCGGCGAGGGATCGGCACAGATCCATATTGTCGATGTACATATTCTCGATTTGGCAATCGATATCGATCGTTAGTTTCACCGTAGAGCGCTCCGCATAATCCAGCTTAGCGTTGAGCAGGGTGATGAGCGCCGGGTTTTCCTGCATCTTATCCGATAGACTCATCCGATAGGCCGCTTGATTGACGGTTTTGAGCAGCGACGAGTGATAGGTTTTGAGCCCGTCGATCTCTCCGGATGCGATATAGCCTGCGTAGGATTGGAGGATGTTCATGAAATCGTGCCGGAGACCCTCAAAGCGCTGAGTGGTTTCGACTAGGCCGTTGATGTAGGTGTCCTTGTTGCTGAGCTCCAGCAGCGCCGCCGTCCGCGCATCCCGCAGTACGCCGACCACGGCGCTTAGCGCGAGCGCCAGCGATACCATCAGATACGCATAGGTGTGGCCAGCCATCAGGATAGAGACGAGCACCACCAGCCCATAGGCAGCGCAAATCGTCAAAAAGCCGAGAAAAATTTCGCGCCGAAGCGAGAAGATATACATTTGGTCTGTCTGCTTGACGATAAACTGGCTCCTTCGGATGGCGAAGGAGGTCAGGCAATAAAGCAATGTGTTGATGCAGGCGCAGCAAATCAGCGCAACTGCGTCGGACAGGTAGTTATACTGCCCCAGAGGCTGGACAAAGAAGGAGGCGCTGATAAACTGGTTTAGCATTTTTCCGGCGATAAAATAGAGGTTGGTATGCACCATGATGTGCAGCGACCGATACGGGGAAAGCCCTTGGATTTTGACGCCGAAGTAATAGATCAGCAGGGCAAAAAAGGGATTGGGTATCGTTACAAGAACGTAGATGATCGGCGAAAAGGAGACGCTGCCGCCGATCAGGTAGATCAGATAAATCCATATGGTGTCCAGCAGGAGGCCGGATGCCGCCACAAAAAGAAGCCGCCGCGCAAGCGGCACGTCCTCCGCGTAGACCTGTAGCGTGATATTGTTTACCAAATAGTAGAAGTAAAAAGTTGCGATGCAGGAAACAAAAAAGAGAATGATTTGCATGGGAACAGAATAAGCAAATGTCGGCACGTCCTCCCGCTCTCCTTTGCTGGCCTACCTGATAAGAACTATTAGCGTTATTACTGTACCATATAGGTACAAAAAAAACCAGTCAAAGAATTTGTGCTTCTTTGGCTGGCGATACAATGGACGAGCTATCGGGGTATCTTTTGTCAGACGCCCAAGCAGTGCGCCACGCCGCGCAGTGTCCATTCGCAGCGCTGCTCGACTTCCTGCGAAGGGCAATCGCGCCATATCGTTGCAAAGACCCGCGGCGTCATTTTTTTCAGCAGCAAAGCCGGAATATCTGCCATGGCATAGGGAGTATCTTCGCGCAACCCCAAGTGGCGCATAAGTTCGGCGTCCAAGTATGCGTTGTAATCATGCTTTCTGGTGAAGGCGCCGATTTCAACGGCATCGCCGCAAACCCCGTTAACCTTGTGCGTGCAGGGAGAACAAATGTCATCGGCGCCAACGGTAAAATATACATGCGTTACCCGCCCTTCGACCAACGCATTGCCGATGCGGAAAAAATCATGTCCGAAGCGGGGATCGGGCTTGAAAGGATACATGCCGCGCCCGTGAAGCTTATACACATCCAGCAGATGGTGCGGCTTGATACGAACCGTCATAGATCAAATTCCTCGGCAAAGTCCAGTGTGGCAAAATAATCCTTGGGCGTCTGCGCGCGGCGGATCATCTTTATGCCGCCATCCTCGCGCAGCAACAGCTCGGCATGCTGCAGCTTGCCGTTGTAGTTATAGCCCATGGCCGAGCCGTGCGCACCGGTATCGTGGATCACCAGCAGATCGCCCATGGCGATCTCCGGCAGCGCGCGGTCGATGGCGAACTTGTCGTTGTTCTCGCACAATCCGCCAACGATATCGTAGGTGCGATCGCACGGCGCTTCTTCCTTGCCGACGACGGTGATGTGGTGATACGCTTTGTACATTGCCGGGCGCAGCAGGTCGACGGCGCAGGCGTCCACGCCGATGTATTCCTTATGGATGTGCTTCTCGTGTACCGCGCGGGTTACGAGGCAGCCGTAGGGGCCGGTCATGAATCTGCCTAGCTCGGTATAGATGGCCACACCGCCCAGTCCGGCGGGTACCAGCACCTCCTCAAAAGCCTTGCGCACGCCCTCGCCGATGCGGCGGATGTCGTTGGCCTTCTGCTCGGGACGGTAAGGGATGCCTACGCCGCCAGAGAGGTTGACGTAGGCGATGTCGGCACCGGTTTCGCGATGCAGCTCGGCCACGGTTTCAAAAAGAATGCGCGCCAACTGCGGGTAATAGGCCTCGGTATCGGTGTTGCTGGCGAGGAAGGCGTGGACGCCGAAGCGCTTGACGCCGAGCCCCAGCAGCTTGCGAAAACCCTCCGTGAGCTGCGGGCGGGTGAAGCCGTACTTGGCGTCGGCGGGGGTGTCCATAATGGCGTTGTCGATGGCGAAGTCGCCGCCGGGGTTATAGCGGCAGGAAATCTCCTCGGGCAACCCGGCGGCTTGCCGCAAAAAGTCGATGTGCGTGATGTCGTCGAGGTTGATCTTCACGCCCATCTCCCGCGCCAATGCGTAGTCCTCGGCCGGGGTTTCGTTGGAGGAGAACATAATCATCTCGCCGGGGAACCCGCAGGCGCGCGCCAGCATCAGCTCAGTATAGCTGGAGCAGTCCACGCCGCAGCCTTCCTCCTGCAAAATTTTCAGGATGAATGGATTGGGCAACGCCTTGACGGCAAAATATTCGCGAAAGCCCGGGTTCCACGCAAAGGCCTCGCGCATGGCGCGGGCAGTCCTTCGGATGCCGCGCTCATCGTATAGATGGAAGGGCGTCGGAAACTCGCGCGTGATGGCCTCCAACTGCGCTTGGGTGACGAACGGTCTCTTCATGTGCGGATCGTCCTCTCTGTGCAATGCATGTATCCCATAGCATACCGAGCGCAGGGGAACCCTGTCAAGCAGAACTTCCATTTGACAGACCTTTCGCCGAGGGGTAAAATTGCCAGCATGCGAAAGAATGCGTTTTATCAGGTAGATTTGCAGGTGGATCTGCACGTACACACCACCGTCAGCGACGGCAGCGATTCGCCGGAAGCGGTGGTGGCGCTGGCGAAGGAGCGGGGCGTCCAGCTACTGGCGGTGGCGGATCATAATACAATGGACGGCGTGGCGGTTGCCACCGCCGCCGGGCAGGCCGCGGGCGTGCCGATCCTGCCCGCCGTGGAGATCGACGTGGACTGCGCGCGGGGCGAACTGCACCTGCTCGCCTACGGCGTCGACGCACACGCGCCCGCTTTGCGCGCGCTGCTGGAGGGCGCGCAGCGCGATGCTTTGGAGCGCAACCTCGGCGTGCTGCGCCGCCTTGAGGCCGCCGGATACGCGCTGGATGTCGATACTGAAGGGCGAACCGGCGCGCAGGTACACGTCGCCACGCGCCAAGCGCTGCTGGAGCGCGGCTTTGCCAAGGATCGAAAGGACGTGTATGTCCGCTTTATGCTCCATCCCGATTATTACAGGGACGGCCACCGCCCCAGCGCCGAGGAGGTGCTGCGCGCCGTGGCCGAAGCCGGCGGCGTAGTGTCGCTGGCGCACCCGTGCAAGCTGAAGATCGACGATGCGGAAACGGTGCGCCGTCTGGCGGACGGCGGCCTGTGGGGCATCGAGGCTTATTATGGCGATGGCGGCGAGCCCTATATCCCGCGCGCGCTGGCGTTCGCGCGGCGTTACGGTCTCGCGCCCACCATCGGCAGCGACTACCACGGCACCTTTCGCTCCTCCTCGCTGGGTATGCGCGCGCCGGAGGATCCAAAGCTGCGTGCGTCGCTGGAATATTTGTCGCAATGGGCTCGGTAGGCGAGCCATCGGGCTTTTGAGAAGGGAAGTGGGTGCATGCGCAAACATTCCGCGGGCGAAAGCCGCAAGCATTGGTCGTCCCTCAACGTTGCCCCGGCGCTGCGCATCGTCTTTACGGCGCTGCTGGTGCTATTGCAGGTGGCTACCTGCTGGGCGTTTGTGCGCTACCTGCAGGACTACGCGGTCACGGTGTATGTCACGCTGGAGCTGATTGCGGCGGTGGTGACCATCGTGCTGATAAGCGGCCAGCGGGACACCTCCTATCGCTACGCGTGGGTGGTCATGGTGCTGATGCTGGGCGTGTTTGGGCTGGTGCTGTTTTTGCTGTGGGGGCGCGGCAGCGGGCGCAATGCGCTGGGCAGGCGGCTGATCGCCAGCACCGCCGACCCGCTGCTGCCCGAGGATGCCGATGCCGAAGCGATGGCCGCGCTGGCCGAGCGCGCGCCGCACGGGCAGCGGATGAGCCGCTACTTGCACCGGCTGGGCTTCCCGCTCTATCAGGGTACCGATGCGCGCTACTATCCGTTGGGCGAGCTGGCGTTTGAGGCGATGCTGGCCGACATCGCGCAGGCGGAGCGCGCCGTCTATATGGAATTCTTTATGGTGTTTGAGGGCGCGATCTGGGAGCGCTTCTTCGCCGCGATGGCCGCCAAGGCTGCCGCCGGGGTCGATGTGCGCCTGATTTACGACGATCTCGGCTCCATCACCACCACCAGCCACGCCTTTTTGCAAAGGCTGCGTGACGCGGGCATCCGCGTCGAGGTGTTCAACCCGGTACACCGCTACATCTACCAGCTCTACCTAAATTATCGCGACCACCGCAAGATCCTTTCCATCGACTGCCGCGTGGCCTACACCGGCGGCATCAATATCGGCGACGAATATGCCAACCTCTACGAGAAGCATGGCCATTGGAAGGACATCGCGGTGCGCCTTGAGGGTCCGGCGGCGTTCAGCCTGACGGCCTTTTTCGCGCAGATGTGGGAGGCGGTAGCCGGGGAGCGCATCGCGCTGGAGCCCGTTCCCGCTCCGCTGCCCGGCGCGGCGGGCTACCTGCAGCCCTATCAGGACGGCCCGCACAACAACCCCGAAAACCCCGCGCAAAACGTATATATGGAAATGATTAACGCCGCACGCAGCACGCTGTACATCACCACGCCCTATCTGGTGATCGACGATTTGCTGCTGGAGGCGCTCTGCCAATCGGCGCGCAGCGGCGTGGACGTGCGCATCGTGCTGCCGCACATCCCCGATCACTGGTACGTGATGCTGACCAGCCGCTCCTTCTACGGCAAGCTGTTCGAGGCCGGTGCGCGCATCTACGAGTACACGCCGGGCTTTATCCACGCAAAGAGCGTTGTGATCGACGGCATACAGGCGGCGGTGGGTACCATCAATATGGACTTCCGCTCCTTTAACCTGCAATATGAGTGCGGCGTATGGTTCTGCGAGGGCGCGATGCCTGCCACCGTGCAGGCCGACATCGAGGCGGTGCTGAAGGTTTCGCAAGAGATCACGCTGGAAGCGTGGAAAAAGCGGCCTTGGTATATCAAGGCCGCCCAGCCGGTATTGAAATTGTTTGCGCCGCTGATGTAAGGCGGCGGGCGGCAGACTTATGCCTCCGCCCGATTGATCGCGCACAGGATGCCGCGCACCGAGGCGACGTTGATGTTGCTCGAAACGCCCACGCCGAACCACCTGCGCCCGTCCGGCGCCTGTACCTGAATGTAGGCGATGGCCTTGGAATCCGAGCCGCGCGAGATGGCGTGCTCGTGGTAGCCGAGGAAGGCGTAGCCGCTTAGTCCGACAGCGTTGAGCGCCTGACAGGCGGCGTTGATGGGGCCGTTGCCGTGGCCGTCCAGCGCAACGGGCTCGCCGTTTTGGGTCAGCTCGCCGGTAAAGTGGCAGGCGCTGTCGCCCTGCGCGTCGGATTCCTCGGTGAAGGCATAGCGGGTCAGCTTGTATGGCGCGTCGGCGCGCAGGTACGAGGTTTCGAACAGCGCCAGAATTTCCTCCGGCGAAAGCTCGTCGCCCTTTCTTTCGCATGCCTGTTGCACGATGGTGCCGAACTCGGGGTGCATCTCCTTGGGCAGGTGGTAGCCGTATACCGTGGACATGATGAACGCCGCGCCGCCCTTGCCGCTCTGGCTGTTGATGCGGATCACCGGCTCGTATTCGCGCCCCACGTCGGCCGGGTCGATGGGCATGTAGGGAATCTCCCAAATTTCCGATTTTGAGGCCGCCATGTGCTGGTGGCCTTTGTTGATGGCATCCTGATGCGAGCCGGAGAAGGCGGTAAAGGCCAGCTTGCCCGCGTAGGGTTGGCGCTCCGGCACGCGCATCTTGGTGGCGCGCTCGTACATCTCGCGGATATCGTCGATGCGCGAGAAGTCGAGCCCCATATCGATGCCCTGCGTGTGCATGTTGAGCGCCATGGTGACGATGTCAAGGTTGCCGGTACGCTCGCCGTTGCCGAACAGCGTACCCTCCACGCGCTGCGCGCCGGCCAGCAGCGCCAGCTCGGCGCAGGCGATGCCGGTGCCGCGATCGTTGTGCGGATGCACCGAGATGATCGCCGCCTCGGGATGCGGCAGGCGGCGCACGAAGTATTCGATCTGGTCGGCGTAGGTGTTGGGGGTACACATCTCCACCGTGCTGGGCAGGTTGAGGATTACCGGCTGTTCGGCGGTGGCGTGCAGCTCTTCCATCACGCGGCGGCAGATGTCCACGGCGAAGTCGCCCTCGGTGCCGGAGAAGGATTCCGGCGAATACTCGAAGCGGATGTTGGCGCCGTTGCCCGCGTGCTCGTCGGCCAGTTGGCGGATCAGCCTCGCCCCGCCCACCGCGATGTCGGTGATGCCCTGCATATCCTTCTGGAACACCACCTTGCGCTGGAGCGTGGAGGTGGAGTTGTAGAAGTGAATGATTACATTCTTGGCCCCGGCCACCGCCTCGAAGGTTTTGCGGATCAGGTGCTCGCGCGCTTGCACCAGCACCTGGATGGTGACGTCGTCCGGAATATGCCCGCCGTCGATCAGTGTGCGCAGAATCTCGTACTCGGTTTCCGAGGCCGAGGGGAAGCCCACCTCGATCTCCTTGAAGCCGATGCCCACCAGCGTGCGGAAATACTCCAGCTTTTCTTGCAGGTTCATCGGCGTGACCAGCGCCTGATTGCCGTCGCGCAGGTCCACCGAGCACCAGATTGGCGCGGTAGTGATGCGCTTGCCCGGCCACTGGCGATCCGGTAGGTTGATGGGCTCAAAAGGGCGATACTTGCGGTGGGTTTGCATGGTGGGCGCCTCCTTGCTTTGACTATACAAAACGCCCCCATCGACGCACCGAAGTGCCGTCAATAGGGGCGAGAGATACTCCCGCGGTACCACCCTGTTTCAGCCGCCCGAAGGCGACCCTCATTCGCGTCAATCAACGCTGCGCCGATCACGGGGCAAACCGTCCCGCCTTACTGCTGCCGCATGCGCGGCGTTCGGGCGGGCAACTCCGGGAGGAGCGGGGCAAGGCGCGCGCCGCCGGTTTTCACCAAACACCGGCTCTCTTCGGGTCGCACGGGCTCACCTGTTTCCCATCATCGTCTTTGCTGGGGGCGTCCGTATGAAATTAGGGAGAGTATAGCCGAGATCGGCGGGGTTGTCAAGCGTGGAATGCGCCGCTACTTGCTCTGCGCGGCCAGCCACTCCATAATCGTCACGGTTTTCCCGTCGATCTGCTGGCTAAGATCGTTGGTGTACACAAGCTGCCATACGGCATGGCCGAAGTAGCGGTATGGCTTGCCCTCCGCGTTCTTGATCTGGCCGCTTGGGTCCTCCACGTGTTTCGGCAGGCTTAGCCACACGTTTTCAGCGCCTAGCTTGAGCAGACGCGCATAGGTCGCCACCGCGCAATACGCGCCGGGCACAACCGGATCGTCAGCCGCTTGTACGAACCAGATCGGCAAGTTCTGGATGCCCGCGATCTGCGCGTCGGTGAAGTTCGCGTCGGGCGCTGCCTCGCAGGTGGGGAACGCCGCGGCGAAGGTTTCCGGGTACGTTGTAATCATAACCATCGTCATGAAGCCGCCGTTTGAGTCGCCGCCCAGGTAGATCCGGTTCAGGTCGATGGCGGGATTTGCCTCCACATAGAGCCGGATCAGGTCGAACAGCGCGGCGGTATAGATGCTCTTGTTCTCGGTCTTTTGGCCGTAAGGATCGCCGGAGCCGTCGTCCATCCACATGGTTGGCGCTTGCGGAGCGAGCACAAAGGCGCGCCCGCCAAAGTACGCTTGAATCTCCGGAGAGGCGAAGTTGCATGCGCGGTTGGCGGCGATGGTCAGCGACGGGTCGGTGCCGCCCTCGCCCGCGCCGTGCAGCCAAATGATAAGCGGCAGCTTTTCCCCGGCATAGGCGCCAACCGGCTTATAGCTGGCATAAGAGAGCTTGATTTCCCCGCGGTCGGGATCGGCGAAGGCATGTACGCCGGTCAGGTTAAAGCGATCCACCTCGGGGCGGAAGGTTGTGCCGACCTTGGTCGCCACCAGCCCGGTCACATCGCCGATGGGCTTCTGTTGCGTGATGGTGTAGGTGCAATCCACCCACGCGTTGAAGCCGGTGCCCATCATATCGTAATTCATCGGCGAGCTCAGCGGATCGTCGGGATGGAAGGACATCGCCAGCGTCACGAAGTTGCCGCTGTCCGCCGGGTTGCCTTCGGCGTCGGAGATGTAGGCCGCAAGCACCTTGCGCTCGCCTTCGCCCACCAGCGGTTCCGGCAAGCGCGCGTCGGTCTTTTTCACCACAACCTTGAAGGCGTCCGCGTCGATGGCGGTGGCGTTTACCGGCTTGCCCAGATCCACGATCAGCTTGGTGGTAGCCGGTCCCCAATCTTTGATGGCGAACACCTGATTGAAGCTGACATCGGCGGCGGCAACGCTCACGCTGCCCGCCAGCAATGCGACGCACAGAATCCCCGCGCCCAGTTTTGCCAAGATACCCATAAAAACCCTCCTCTGCCGTTGGTTGTTGTTTCTCCACCCAATATATGGAGCGTGGATGGAGAAATGTCTGCGCAGCGCGAAATGATTCGTCATTATTCACAATATTTCGCGCGTTATCTATTTCATATTGTACTTTTTATCCGGCGGCTTGTCAATCGGTGAGCCAATGAAAGCCTTGGGTTCTTCGGCCCGGTGTGGTATACTGTGAGCAAATGAATAGAGACCATTAGGGAAAAGGAGCGTCCTTATGTTGCATTTCTCGTCCAAGATTCGCGCGCGTATCCTGCTGCTGCTATGCTTATGCCTGCTGCCGGTACCGGCGCTTGCCGGCAAAAAGCCTACCCCCGCGCCTACGGCCATCCCGGAGCCCACCATGACCCCTCCGCCCATCGCCGAGGAGGTGCCGGAGCAGATCGCCAAGATGATCCGCGCGGCGCAGATCGAAATCGCCACCGTCAACAAGGCCAAGCTATCCCGCAGCAACAAATATACAAAGTGGCACTACAACGACAACCGCGCGGTGGGCTGGTGCGGCAATTTCTTCAGCTGGTGCGCCAACGAGGGCGGGCTGGAAGCGGTGAAGTTCAAGAAAACCGAGGGCTATTTGTTCACCGACGAGGTGACCGACGATATGATCGTCTACGCCAAGGAGGCCGCAGTGCCCAAGGCACAGGGCGCGTACCGCAATATGAATCGCTTCACCGACGTCCCCCGCCCGGGCTATGAGATCATTTACGGCGTGATCGGCGGCACCAGTTCCACCCACATCGGCATGGTGGAGAGTGTCACCGAGATTGGCGAGGGCGTGTACGAACTGACGACGCTGGAGGGCAATGTGTCCAACACCGTCAAGCGCTACTGCTATCGTTACATCGTCAACCCAAAGGTGAAGTATCAAAACTTCCGCGCCGTACCCGAGGCCGAGCAGACCCGGGACGACGCGCAGTACGAGCTGCACAAGGAAAATTGGTTCATCACCGGCTTTGGCCAGACGTGGAAATAACGCCGTCGTGCCAACCGGCGCCCCCTGCGGAGCGACCCATGCGGCGCTCTGCGGGGGGCGCTTTTTCGTGCGGTCTTTTTACGGGTACTATAATTTTTACATATACGCAAAGAAATTGTTGCCAAACATTCGGATTTCAGGTACAATTTAAGCAATATATGCTCCATATTGCGATGCTTTTTTCATAGGGACGCAATATCTGTCGAATTTCCCTGTTCATGCAAACGGGGACGTGGAGGTGCTAGGGGTCATGATTAAAATTCTACTCGTCGAAGATGACCGCGATATCCAGAGCATCAACTCCTTCTTTCTGCGCAGCAAGGGGCACGATGTTTCCTGCGCCTACTCCTGCGCGGAGGGCTACGAGAAGGCGCGCAGCTACGAGCCGGACTGCATCGTGCTCGACGTCAACCTGCCCGATGGTACCGGGCTGGAGCTTTGCCCGCGCCTGCGCACCTTTACCGATGTGCCGATCATCTTCCTGAGCTGTATGGATACCGAGGACGATAAGATCGCGGGTCTGCTCACCGGCGGCGACGATTACATGACCAAGCCTTACTCCGTCAAGGAGCTGGAGGCGCGCATTCAGGTGAGCATCCGCCGCCACTCGGCGCCCGCCCCCACGGGCACGGCGGTTCAGCTCAACGTATTGGAATTCCCGCCGCTTCGCATCGATCTGACCTTTGAAAAGGTGTTTGTCGGCGACGAGTGCCTCAACATCTCCAAGAAGGCCTTCGGCATGCTCACCGTGCTGGCGCAGCGCCCCGGCCAGTGCATCAGCGCCGAGGAGCTGTATGAAACCGTTTGGGAAATGGCCAGCTTTGGCGATTTGCGCACCGTGCATGTACACATCTTTAACCTGCGCAAGCGTCTGGATCAGGCGATGCCGGACCACCAGTTCATCCGCACCGCTTGGGGCAAAGGCTATTGCTTCGTGCCGCCGGGGCAGGAGGCTGCCGCAGAATGAAAAAGGCCGTCACGCCGCGTGGCGTGCTGCTGATGATCTTTATCGCACTGCTCCCGGTATGTCTGCTGGGGCTCATCGTGCTGGATCGGAACGCCGCGACATGGGTGTATCCGGTGGCCGGCACGATTTCTGTACCCTCGCAAACCGAGAAGCCGTTGGCGATCGAGGTGGATTGGTGGAAAATGGACGAGGATTCCGCCAGCGGGGAAGCGCTGCTCAACGCCGTTCTGCGGTTTGACTTGCAGGATGCGCAGCAGCGCGCGCTGGCGGTGCGCTCTTCCTATGAGCTGATCGGCGTCAACATCAACGGCCGCATGTGGCCGCAGGGCAAGCCCGGCCTGATGGCCGGTACCGTGATTACGCTGCCGCAACAGGTAGGGCTGATGACGGTGGAGCTGATCCTGCGCGACACCCAAGGGATTAAGCCGCCGCTGCTGCTGCTGGGCGGCGTATCGCAGATTAGCCGGTTTTTGAACCTGCGCGTGCTGCTTACCGCCATCATGTTCACGGTACTGCTCACCGGCGCGGCGATGCTGCTGCTCAACTATCTGCTGCAAGGGCGCGAGATGTCCACGCTGGCGCTCTGGCTGGCGTACATGTTGCTGCTGGTCTCGCAGGTGGACATGCTGCTGCCCCAGAGCCAGGCCGCGCAGGTCATGCACCAAACGGCGATGCTGCTGCTCAGCGCGGCGCTGTGCTGCTCGGCCAGCCTGCGGCTGGACGGCTCGCGCGAGGCGACGCTGCTGCTCGGCCTGCTGCTGGTCGATATCGCGCTATCGCTGGTGTGGCTGCTCGGTTTCGCTTTTCTGCGCGTGGCGCCGTTGTTCTGGCTGGCGCTGCCGATGCAGTTGGTCGGCTTCCTGCTCACCGCCGGTTTTTCGCTCTATGGCCTGCTGCGCAGCGCCAAGGCAGGGCGCGTCATCGATCGGTTGATGGACGTGGCGATGCTGATGCAGCTGGTCGGCCTCGGCGCCGATCTGCTGCTGGTGCGCAGCCGTATGCTGCTGATCTCGCCGGTGCTGGTGTTCTCTTGCGCGATGGCGGGCATGCACTTGTGGCTGGCCGCCAGCAAGCAGGCCGAAGACCGCCGCAACAGCGAAGCGCTGGAAAAGGAATTGGAGCGCCGCGTAGCCGCGCGCACCGACGAACTGCGCTTGGCCAACGAGCAGCTCTCGCGCATCGACGCTTCGCGCGGAGAATTTTTCTCGCACATCGCCCACGATCTGCAATCGCCGCTTACCATCATCCGCGGCAGCTTGGATCTGGTGATCGACGAAACGCCGATCACCAGCGAGGAGCGCGAGAATTATCTGGCGATGGCCAAGGCTAGCGCCGTCAAGCTGACCAACCGCATCAAGGCGCTGCGCGCCTTGGCGCTGATGGAAGAGACGCCCTTCACCCCTAAGATGCACCCGCTGGCGCCGCTTATCGATCAATACATCGGCAGTTGGCGCGCGCTGTACGCCAAGAACAATCTGAATTTCGTCCGTCAAGGCGATCCGGACGTATTGGCTATGTTCGACGAATCGTGGCTGCAAAACGCGCTGGAGCGGCTGATTTCTAACTCGGTGCGCTACACGCCCACCGGCGGCACCATCACCATCGGCTGGGAGCGCGTGGTGTTCGGCGTGCAGATTAGCGTCACCGATACCGGCTGCGGCATTGCGGAGAGCGACCTGCCCTCCCTCTTTGATAAATTCTATCAGGGATGGAACTCGCAGGATGGCTTGGGCATCGGCTTGGCGGTGGTGCAGCGCGTGGCGCAGCGTCACGCAGGCCGCGTGTGGGCGAATAGCTTCCCCGGCAAGGGCGCGACCTTCACGCTGTTCCTGCCCGATTTGCCCGCCGCAAGCTGGACCGGCAGCGCGGCTGCCGTGGCCGCCGCCATTCAGGAAACATGACCGGGTTCCTTTTCGGCCGCGGGCGCGCTCGCGGCCTTTTTTTGCGGGTCTTAGCGATTTATTTGCGGTTTTTAACCGCATTCTCATGACAGGCGCGCGGCTTTCGGGTACAATAGTCTCGGTATCAGGGCATTTGATTGAAGGAGGCGTGACCATTGAAAACCAAGAAGATCACTTCCGGCGCACCCTTTCTGTGCTGCGGCGCGTTGGTGCTGCTTTATGCGGTGGTGGTCGGGTTTCATACCGCGCTTTCCTACGCGGGGGCGGCGCTGCTGTTCTTTCTGGCTTACGCGCCGCTGCATCGCTACTTTCCGGATCGCTTCATGGTGATCGAGGTGGCGCCCAATACCGGCAACATCGCCTGCGATCAGCTCATCCTAGAGGCGCGCGAGTCGCTCAAGCGCGTACACGAGGCGCGCGCGCGCACGCCCAACGACGCCATCGACGAAAAAGTGGAGCGCATCGAAGCATTGGCACGGCAAATGCTGGCGACGCTGGCAAAGCAACCCGAGCTGCAAGGCCAGCTGCGCACCTTCCTGCGCTATTATCTGCCCACCACGCTCAAGCTGGTGGATGCCCGCGCGCAACTGACGCAGGGCGACGCGCGCGGCGAGATCGCCCAGCGCACCCTGCGGCGCATCGAGGAAGCGCTCGACGCCATCCGCGTCGCTTTTGAAAAGCAGCTGACGGCGCTGGATCAATTCCGTTACCTGAACGTGGAAACCGAAATCGAGGTGCTGCGCGACCTGTTGGCCGCCGAAGGGCTGCTGGACAATGACGCCGCCGAGCAAGCGCCCGCCGCCGCGCAGGAGGAATGAAGTGAGCAACACATTGCCCGTGCTGCAATTGCCGGAGGCGCTGGAGCTTTCCGCGGAAGGCGCGCAGCGTGCGCTGGCCGCGCTGCCCGAGGAACAGCGCGCACAGGCGCTGGCCTTTGCGCGCGCGCTTGACCCTGCGGATCCCTCGGAAGTCGCCGTCTATGGCGCGGCGGAGCAGGGCAGCATGCAGACGTGGCTGGACGTAGCCATCGGCGCTGTATCGCAGCGCGATTTGCATAAAAGCGAGGATTCGCTCGATCAGTTGCACGATCAGCTGCGCGCATGGGAGCGGCTTTGCGCGCCGCGCCGGTTTTTCATCTTCGGCGGCGCCAGCTTCCCGCGCCTGCGCAGCGCCTATCAGCAGGCCGAACCGGCCATCGAAGGCGCCGCGGGCGCGTTGCTGGATCAAAGCATCGCCCTGCGCCATCTTTCTAAGGTGCTCGAGCGCATGATGCGGGAGAACGAAGCGCACCTGCAGCGGCTCGGCGCATATCAATTGTGCGGGCAGCTGCGCATGGAGCAGTTTCGTGCGGAACCGGCAAGCGCCGCTAATCCGCAGGCGCTAATCCGCCTTGAGCGCCGCCTGCAAGATTTGCAAATCACCCGGCAGGTTACGCTGCAGACCCGTGCGCAGCTTCTTTTGCTGCTGGACGGCAACGCGCAGATCATCGATACGCTGGAGCGTACGCTCAAGCACACGCTGCCGTTATGGAAGGCGCAGGTGCTGGTGGCGCTCGGGCTTTCCGCGCAGGCTGACGCGCGCAAGGAAGCGCTGCGCGCCGAGCGGGCATTGCAAGAAAATACGCGCGTTACCGGCAAGGCAGCGCTGCGCCGGTGCAACCAAACCCTGCTCGACGCGGTATCGGGGCTGCGCATCTCGATGCGGGAGCAGCAGGCGCAGGAAGATCAAATCAAAAGCAGGCTCGTAAGCTGAGCAGAGGAGGAAGCCTATGGCAAAGCGGGGAGCGGAACAAGAAGCCAACCTCACAGGCGGCAAAAAAGGGGCGAGCGGAAGGCGCACCCTCTATCAGTCGCTGCACCTGATTTCGCTCAGCAAGGGCATCCTGCTGGGGCTCATCTTGGTCGTCCTGAGCGTTCCGGTCGGCAACGCCAAGGAGTTTCAGGGGCAGATGCGCGAGGCGCAGCTGGTGTGGGAAGGCGTTCATATCGACGGCAAAAAGGTGCCCGAGGCCGATCGGCTTTCTACGGAAGAGATTTTATCCGGACAAACCGGCGCCGCCGCCAATATGTTGGTGATAATGGATCGCTATCCCCGCAGCGCTACGAACGAGCGCATCGCGCTGGAAAAGGCGCGCGGTGTGCTGAAGCAGGCGCGCACCCCGGAGGAGGCTCGGCAGGCAAACGATGTGTTGCAGAAGGCTATGAGCGCAGCCATCGACGCGCTGTATAAGCAAACCGAGGTAACCGACGAGGACAAGAAGCTGGTGGTGACCGCCGTGCGCACTTTTAATGATTATGTGAGCAAGCTGAGAGTGCGGGTGCGCGATTATGACCGCGCCCTGCAAAAGGCGCTGGACATCTACAACGATATCCCGACCCGCGCGCTGTTTGCCAAGCCGGAGGTATATAGCCCAAACTAGCCGCCAGAGCGGCTGAAGGAGGAACGCGTCTTGAAGAAACGAAACATCATGAATACGTCGCTTCGGTTGGCGGCGCTGTGCGTTGCCGCGCTGCTCTGCGCAGGGCTGACCTGCGGTTCGGCGCTGGCCGGAATCCCTCCGCTGCCAAAGAGCAATGATAGCTATGTGTTTGACTTTGCCACCGACGGCGTGATGCGCGCGCAGGATATCGCGGCGATGGACGCCGCCGCCGAAACGCTGGAGCAAAAGACCGGCGCGCAGGTGGTGGCCGTGGTGGTGGACTTTCTCGATGGCGAGCAAATCGATCTGTACGCCCATGATTTGTTTACCCAATGGGGTATCGGGCAAAGGAAGGAAAACAACGGCGCGCTGGTGCTGTTCTCGCGCGGGGAACGCGAAATTTCCATCTATGCGGGCACTGGCTTGGAACATACGCTGAGCGGCGCAGCGCGCGGGCAAATTCTGGACGATATCATTCCAACTTTAAAGGACGGAGACTATTCCGCAGGCATTCGCGAGGCTTTTCTGGCCGCTTGCGAGCGCGTCGCCCGCTCCTATGGCATCAAGTTGCCCGCCGCGCAATCCGGCGGCTGGCTGAACAACGCTTGGCAGGGCAACAACTACTCCGCACAGTCGGGCAATCACTCGGGCCAGCGAGAAGAGGGAACCAACTGGTTTGGCACGCTAATCGCGGTGCTGGTGGTCTGGTTTGTCATCAAGAACGCGTTTCGCCCGCGCTATGCCGCGAACCGGCGCGGCGGATGCCTGCCGTTTTTGCTGGGCGGCTTCCTCGGCAACATGATGCGCGGCCCCTTCGGCGGGCCGCATGGCGGGCCTTTCGGCGGCTCCCACGGCATGCCGCCCATGGGTGGCTGGGGGAACTTCGGCAACTTCCGGGGCGGCGGATTTGGCGGCTTCGGCGGAAACGGAGGCGGAGGGTTTAAGCCCGGCGGCGGCACGGGCCGAGGTGGCAGCAGCAGCCGGAAATTCTAATCAGCGCTTGCCGAAAAATTGGAGCGGCCCCCCAATTGCAAAATTGGGGGGCCGCTTATGTGCGGAAGGTTTTGCTGCCGAGCGATTAGATTTTATCGAAGGGGTATTCGGCGCCGTAGGTCTCCACGTGCACCAGCTTGATCTGCTGATCCTTGAGCGGGCGGTCGGAACCGTCGCGCTCGGCACCGGCGATGATGTCTGCGGTCTCCAAGCCGTACAGCACATTGCCGAAGGTGGCGTACTGACCGTCCAAGCTGGGCTGATCCGCTACGCAGATGAAGAACTGCGAACCGGCGCTGTCGGGAGCGGCGCTGCGCGCCATGGAGAGGGTGCCGCGCAGGTGCTTGACGGGGTTCTCCACGCCGTTGCCGGAGAATTCACCCTTGATGGCGTAGCCCGGGCCGCCGGTGCCGTTGCCATCGGGATCGCCGCCCTGAATCATGAAACCGGGGATGACGCGGTGAAAGAGCAGGCCGTTGTACGCGCCGCTGTTGGCCAGCGAAACGAAGTTGCCGACGCTCTGCGGCGCGGTGGCCGGGTACAATTCGCCGGTGATGACGCCGCCAAAGTTGGTAACGAGGGTGAAGATCGGCGCTTTGTCGGTGGCGGCGACAGTTTGAACGTGTACGCCCTCGGGCTTCGCGGCCAGCGTGGGCGCGCCTTCGGTGGTTACCGCACTGGCTTCGACGAAGCCGTATCCGGCATTCTCGGGCAGCGATACGTAAAAGTATTGCTTGCCGTCGGCCAAGAGGCCGCCTTCGAGGTTGAGCGTGACGTCGCTATCGAGCGTGGCCAGCGTGCTGCCGCCCGGGATGTCCAACAGCGCGGTGCTTTCAGCGATCACCTTGCCAACCACGGTGGGGAAGGCGGGCGGTTCCGGCAGCGCGGCGGCAGGGTCGGGGGTGGGCTCGGCGGGCAGCTCCGGCGCGGGGGTCGGTTCCGGCAGGATGGCGGCGATGTCGACCTTGGCACCTGCCTCGGTGCGCCAGTCCTCATGCGCCTTCTGGATGGCCTGCGTTTTCTTTTCCTCGAGTTGGGAGGCGGTGAAGGTATCCTTGACGGAATCAAACGGAACCTCACCGGCCGTCAGATCGCTCGCGTAGCGCAGGATGTGTACGCCTGCGTCGGTCTTGATGGGCTCGGAGATATCGCCGATTTTGGCCAGCGCCATGCCGGTGGAGACGAAATCGCCCATGTAGTTCTTGGCGGCGGCGCAGATCGGGTAGCCGCCCGTCAGATTGGGCTGCTGCATGCCGGGATCCTGGTTGTACTCCGCCACGGCGGCATCAAAAGTCTTGGCGCCGCTGGTGATTTCGGTATGCACGGCCTTGGCGCGCTCCATCAGGGCTTCCGGCGTTTCTTCGCCTTCCGCGCGCATCAGGATGTGCTGGATGAGGCGCATGCCTTCCGGCGTGTAGACCGGGTGCATATCGGAGATGTACTCGGAAATGAAGGCGTCTGGATCGGCGGCAAAGCGCTCTTTGGCTTGGGTAACCTGAGCGGTGTAGGCCGCGAGGGCGTCTTCCTCGCTCAGGGTGATGTCCTTGGTGACATGCTCTTCCAGAAGCTGCTGCGTCATGTCCTTGCGGATGTCGGCGCGCAGTTGCTCGATGGAATAGCCTTCGGAGGCAAACAGCTCGGACAGCTTCTTTTCAACATCGGCGTCCTGCGTTTCCGGCTGCTCGGCCTTGAGGTATTCCGAATACTCGGCCAGCACCTGCTGATAGGTCTCATCAACCTTGGCATCGAGGGCGGCTTGGCCTTCCGGGGTGCTGGTCAGGCCAAACTCTTTGATCTTCGCATCGGTAATCGCTTGATCGATCTGCGAATTGATTACTTCCTCAGCTATCATGCCGAAGATGTTGGGGTCATCGGCGGAGATATCGACGCCGTAGTTGGCCTTGTACATGTTGATGGCGTACTGCATCTGCATCTCGAATTCGGGGCGCACATCGCCGAAGGTGATGTCCTTGCCGAAGAGGGAGCCAACGACGATGGCGTCCTTGGCGGTGTCCTCAGCGGTGGCGACGGCGGTGGCGACCGGCGCGTCGGTCGCGGGAACATCGGTAGCCGGGGCATCGGTAGCCGGGGCATCGGTAGCGGGCGCCGCGGTGTCGGTGGCGGCGGGCGCATCGGTAGCCGCGGACGTGGCGGTGGCAGCCGATGTGGTGGCGGACTTGGAAGCGGCGACATTGGCCTCGCCAGCCGGCTTGGTGGCGGAAGCGGAGGCGACCAGCGTTTCATCGGTGGCCTGCGCCGCTTTCTCGGTGGGCGCGGCAGTGGGCTTGGCCGTGGGCGCCGTGGTCGGCTTGTCCGTGGGCGCCGTGGTCGGCTTGTCCGTGGGCGCGGCGGTCGGTTTGGCCGTAGGCGCGGTGGTCGGCTTAGCCGTAGGCGCCGTGGTTGGCTTAGCCGTGGGCTCCGCAGTCGGCACAGCGGTTGGCTTGGCGGTGGGTTCCGCGGTCGGCGCTTCGGTGGGCGCGGCGGTCGGTTCGGCCGTGGGTTCCGCTGTGGGCTCCGCGGTCGGCGCTTCGGTGGCTACCGGCGCTTCGGTGACGGCGGGGGCGACGGTGCTGTCGGTCTTGTTGCTTGAGGTGAGCACGATCACCAGCGCGATGACCGCGATCAACGCAACGCCCAATGCAATCCACTTTTGTTTCGTTATTCCGTTCAAAATGTTCTCCTCCATCCATGCTCGCCGGAATCCGGCAATGATATGCGTTCCCTTTTCCCATATACATACAGGGAATTATGCATCATGTCATCTATTGTACCAAGACATCGAATATTGCGCAATGCAAAAACCAAAAGAACATGTCCCTGCCACATTGCGTTCGCATTTTGTCAGCCCGGGGCGGAGATCCCCTTCGGCGCGACGGCGCTCCATTCACTGGAATAGATGCAGCGAATCCAGCCAGCGTTGCAGCCAAACGATGCCATTTTGTTTTTTCAGCAGTATTTCCAGCAGGTGGCCGAGCGGAAACAGCGCCAGCATCCATACCTCCAGCCAAAGCGAGCGAAGCATGCCGCTGCTTTGGCCGCTTTCCAGCGCGCTGCGCAGCAGGTTTTCCAGCTCATCCAGCTTGTGGGAAAGGATGGCGGTGCGCTGATCAAGTTGCAGCTCCTGCGCAAGCTGGCGATAAGCGGCCTGATGGCGCAGGTTCCACTTGGTATCCGGGCGATCCAGCACGCCCTGCCCGTGTACGCATTCATACCGGAACGCGGCGACCCGTGCCAGCCACTTTTGCCTGCGCGCGTAGCGGCCGGGCCGGGGATGGAGAAGATCCCGCTCCGCATCGTCAAAAAGCGTATCGGCGGTACGCTCCAGTGCGTCGAGCACCACGCTGCTGGAGAGAGCGCGCGCCTGCGCGCCCAACGAGGCATCGGGCAGCATGCGCATCTCGCGCGAGGTCATCATGTTTTCAAAGTTTACATCGGGCGCGTGCTGCGCCAGCCACAGCAGCAAATCCTGCGTATCCTGCGGCTCCAGCTTGGCGGTGACCACGCAGCCGTTGGCGTACACAAAGGCGTGGCCGTCGGCCAGCTCCTTGCGCAGCGCATGCGAAAGCGCCGCGCTGTCCAGCGACAGCGAGGTGCGTTTGGGCGGCAGCTCGCGGCGCAGCGCGCGCGCCAGCGTTTCCAGCGGCAAGCGGCTTGCCAGCCTGCAGCAATCCATCAGAATTGAGGCGGGGGAGGGCAAGGCCGAACACCTCCTTCGCGATGGGCGCTATGCGATGCGCAGCAAATCCAGCACCATGATGACGACTTCTACCAGAATCAGCCCCAGAATCAATAGCTCGACAAACATCGAGCGGCTATGATCGTTCATCGAGGCGATGGAGCCCATGATCTTTTCCACTGCGTCGCCCTTGGCTTTGAGCACGCCGTAGCGGTCGGTAAGCTCAAAAAAATCGCTCATTTGATTATAGAACAGCTCGGCGTCGCCGCGCGACCAAGTGATATCCGGCTTGTCCAGCACCATGATGGAGCTAAGCGAGGAATATTGATAGCGCGCCAGTTCCGCCATGATGGTGGAGCGCTGCTTGTTGGAGATGGAGAGCTTGCCGCGCTCGAACTGCTCGATGATGGGCTCCAGCCGATCCAGGATGCTGTCGATACGCTGCTCGACGCGCTCCAGCGCCACCGACTTGGCTAGCACCGTGGCCGCCAGCTCCGGGAAGTAGCTGGGGATCTCCGGCACGCTGACCAGCGCGTCGGTGAACTCGGTATCCTCCACCTCGCCGGAGAGCGCGACCTGAAACCGCTCAAAGTGCGGCGAGGGGTACTTCCACGCCCGCGCGGCGTCGAAGCGGCGCATTTCGTCCACGAAGCGCTGGCTCTCCTCGCGCGTGAGGTTGATTAACACCATCGCGCCGAAGGAGAAGAGCATGGCCATGCGCCCGTCGTCCTCGTCCTCGCCCGCGCCGATCATTTCGGTCAGGCGGCGGCCGGAGATGGTTAACGGCTCCTCCCAGGTGAACTTCTTCTTGATATCAAAGTCCGAAGCCAGCACATTCAGGTCGATTTCCTGCGCCACATCGTAGGCGCGCAGTTTGACGGTTTTCATGAACTCGCTCCCATCCTGTACCTGTATTGTGGAATAGTATACCATAAAACCGGTTGGCGTGATTGACGATGATTCAAAATCACCCTATAATCAAGGAAGGAAAAGGGTGAACCGTGAGGAGGGGCAAAGATGCAGTACAGAGCCTTTGGCGAGACCGGTTTAAAGATTTCCGCGCTGGGCTTCGGCGCGATGCGCCTGCCGCATATCGATGACGATGAGCGCAAAGGCTTTGATCACGAGGCCGGTGCGGCGCTGATCCGCCAAGGCATCGACGCGGGCATTAACTACTTGGACACCGCGCCCTTTTATTGCGCCAAGGAGAGCGAGCTCATCGTAGGCAAGGCGCTGCGGGACGGCTATCGCGACAAGGTGCTGCTTTCCACCAAGCTGCCCGGAGAGGATCGCGGCTATGACGCGGCGCGCGCGCGGCTGGAAGCCTCGCTGGAGCGCATGGGCACCGACCATATCGACTTTTACCACCTGTGGGGCATCGGCTGGGAACGCTTCGATACGCAGGCCGTGCCCGAGGGACAGGTCAAGATGGCGCTGCGCGCCAAGGAGGAAGGGCTGATCCGGCACCTGAGCTTCTCCTTCCACGACGATCCCGCGAACATGCGCAAGCTGATCGATACCGGGCTGTTCGCCAGCGTGCTGTGCCAGTACAACCTGCTGGATCGCGGCAACGAGGAGGGCATGGCTTACGCGCGGGAGAAGGGGTTGGGCGTGGTGGTGATGGGGCCGGTGGGCGGCGGAAGGCTGGGCTATCCCTCGCGCGCGGTGCGGGAGATGCTGCCCGGCAAGGTGCAGTCCTCGCCGGAGTTGGCGCTGCGGTTTGTGCTGTCCAACCCCAACGTGAGTTGCGCGCTCAGCGGCATGGGTTCTCAGCAGATGGTGGAGGAAAACCTGCGTGTCGCCAGCACTGCCGCCGCGCTGACCGCCGAGGAGAAGGCACAGGTGGTGCTGGCGGCGGAACAGAATAAAAAGCTGGCCGACTTGTACTGCACCGGCTGCAACTACTGCATGCCCTGCCCGGCGGGCGTCAACATCCCGCTGAACTTTGAAATTATGAACCATCACCGCGTATACGATTTAACCGAGTACGCCCGCAAGCAATATGCCGCCATCGGCGCGCTGCCGTGGTTGCCCGGCGAGAAGGCCTCGGCCTGCGTGGGCTGCGGCGCGTGCGAGGCCAAGTGCCCGCAGCACTTGAAGATTCGCGCACAGCTGGCGGAGACTGCGGAGGCGCTGGGCTGATGGAAATGCGATTGCCAGAGGCGGTTGACGATCTGATTGCTGCGCTGGAGCGCGCGGGTTTCGCGGCCTATGCCGTGGGCGGCTGCGTGCGTGACAGCCTCATGGGCCGCACGCCGCACGATTGGGACATTTGCACCGCCGCCCGGCCGGAGGAGATGCAGGCCTGCCTTGCCGGGCGGGCAAAGCTGCTGCCTACCGGCATCGCCCACGGCACGCTGACGGCGCTGGTGAATCACGTGCCCTATGAGATTACCACCTTCCGCGTGGACGGGGCATACGCCGATCACCGGCGCCCAGATGCCGTGCGCTATGTGGAGGATATCCGCGCCGATCTGGCGCGACGGGATTTTACCATCAACGCCATGGCCTATCATCCGCGGCGTGGGCTGGTCGATCCCTTCGGCGGGCGCGAGGATATCGCGCGCTGCGTGGTGCGCTGTGTAGGCGACGCGGCGCAGCGCTTTGACGAGGACGCGCTGCGCATCCTGCGCGCACTGCGCTTCGCCGCCCACTGCGGCTTTGCGGTGGAGGCCGGTACCGCCGTCGCGGCATTGGCGCTGCGCGATACGCTGCGCTACGTGGCGCGGGAGCGCGTGTGCGTCGAGATCGAAAAGTTGCTCGTCGCGCCGGAGGCGGCGCGCGGCTTGATCGGCTTTGCCGAGGTGCTGCTGGCGGCCATGCCGGGCATCGCGCCGATTGCCATCGAAGCGGCGTGTTGGGCGCGCGCGGCGGCGCGTGTGACGGCGACGCCGACGGAGCGCGCGTCGCGCTGGGCGGCGTTGCTGTGGGAGCTGGAGCCGGGGGAGGCGTCGGCTTTGCTGCGCGAATTGCGCGGCGACAACGCCACCCGCCTGCGCGTTGAGGCGCTGCTTTTGCACCGGGCGCTGCCGCTTTCGCCGGAACGGGCGGTTCTGTTGCGCGGGCTGCGTGCGTTGGGCGAGGGGGCGCTGCGGGCGCTGATCGCGCTGCGCATCGCCGACGCGCAGGCGCGGGGGCAGGCAACCGAGGCCGATGCGCTGCGCGCCGCCGCATCGGCACTGGAGGCGCTGCTGGCATCCGATCCGTGCTATGCGTTGGGCAAACTCGCGGTGCGCGGGGAGGATCTGATGGCATTGGGCATCCAAGGCGCGGAGGTGGGGCGCATGCTGGCGACGCTGCTAGACGCGGTAATCGAGGGAAGCGTAGACAATGAACGCGAGGCATTGCTTGCGCAAGCGCATACGAAAAGACGCTGACAGAGCCAGCGCCTCAGACCGTCGAAAAACGCCCATCTGCGGGCTCAGCCCAGCGCGCGCCTTGTCGGCGTACCAGTGTACGCCTCCTGCGGACACGCTTGTGCTTCGCCCACATCTGGACATTTCTCGACGGTCTGACTTTGTTGATAGCCTGAGACGCTGACAGAGCCAGCGCCTTTTTTATAAAAAACTACTTTTCCAGCAGCTCCTTGCGGATGTCGTCGATCTCCTGCGTGACCTTGTTTTTTGTGCGCACCAGCTCGGTGATCTTTTCGCAGGAATGCATGACGGTGGTGTGATCGCGCCCGCCAAACTCGTCGCCGATGCGCGGCAGGGAGAGGTCGGTCAACTCGCGCGTGAGGTACATCGATACCTGACGCGGCAGCGTGATCTCGCGATTGCGCTTGGCGCCCTTGAGCTCGGCGACATCCAAGCTATAGTAGGACGCAACGGCGCGCTGGATCATTTCGCACGTGAGGCGCTTGGGCTCGCGGCCGATCAGGATATCGCCCAGCGCGGCGGTGGCCAACGCCACGTCCAACGGCTTGCCCTCCAGCGCGGCGTAGGCCAGCACGCGGGTGAGGGAGCCCTCCAGCTCGCGGATGTTGGATTCGATGTGGGTGGCGATGAGCTGCAGCACCTCGTCCTCCACCTGATAGCCTTCGGACTGCGCCTTTTGCCGCAGGATGGCGATGCGGGTTTCGATATCCGGGCGCTGAATGTCGGCGATCAAACCCCATTCGAAGCGCGAGACCATGCGATCTTCCAGCCGCGCGATTTCCTTGGGCGGCCTGTCCGAGGTGATGATGATCTGCTTCCCGGCGGTGTGCAGCGCGTTGAAGGTGTGGAAAAACTCCTCCTGCGTGCGCTCGCGCCCGGCGAGGAACTGAATGTCGTCGATCATCAGCACGTCCAGATTGCGGAACCGATCGCGGAACTCGATGTTTTTGTTATCTTTGATGGCGGCGATCAGCTCGTTGGTGAAGTTTTCCGAGGTGATGTATAGCAGGCGCTGACCGGCGAAGTTCTGCGCCACATAATGGCCGATGGCGTGCATGAGATGCGTCTTGCCCAAGCCGACGCCGCCGTAGATGAACAGCGGATTGTAGGCGTCGCCGGGCGCTTCGGCCACCGCAAGCGAGGCGGCGTGGGCAAAGCGGTTGGAATTGCCGACCACGAAGGTATCGAAGGTATACTTGGGGTTGAGCTGGGTGTGGGTATTGTGTGCGCCCGCGGCGGCGCTCTGCGCGCCGTGGCCGGATTCAAAGCGCTCCTGCCGCTCCTGCGGCGTGAGGTATTCGATGGAGACCTGACGGTGGTACTGATCGCTTACCGCGTTGCAGATCAAGTCTTGATAGCGCCCCAGGATGGTTTTGCGCACAAACTCGGAAACCACTTCGAGGTAGAGGAGATCGCCTTCCATCGTGATGGGCTTGAGGGAGGAGGAGATCCAAGTTTTGTAAGAAACCTCGGGCATGTCCTCGCGCAACAGCGCAGAAGCCCGGTTCCATAACTCCACATGATCCATCCGCTCGTGTCCTCCTCCGACGATATATTGCTCGGGCCGGGTGGCAAGCTGTGCGCCGCCCAATGCCGCCGCGCGTGCATAGAAACGCGCTGGGAGCAGCCCGCGAGAATGCTGACTCATGTCGGCGCCCACCTTTCATAGATTGCGATGATTTGCGCAAGAAAAGAGTTAAAAAACCCCGCAGAAAAGAAAAAGCTTTCCGTACGTGACGGATCACTTGCGCCTCGACATAGCATATGATAGCAAAGAAAGCCAAGTTTATCAAGGGTTTTTATTGTGTGAATCATGCAGGCGACGCATAGCCCGGGAAGGCGGGGATGAGGAAGAGTAAAAAAATTCCACTCCCTATCACTCGTGGGTGGGGGGTGTGCGAACCACCAGTCCTTGCGATTTTGAGGAAGGTAAATATGATCCAATAATAGTGAAAATGGTGAATAAATATTTTAAAACGATGCATAGATATTCGGAGGTGATTATTTCATTTTCGCGTCGGCACCGTCATCTTGTGTTCGCCTTGGCGGCAAACGGCTACCGGTAGGGGGCGGAAGCGGGCGCGCTCTCCGCCCGCACGCTGGCCAAGCGGAAATAGTCGGCGATGGCCACGCTGGCCCAATGCTCCGGATCCGGCAGGAAAGGAACATAGGCAACCGAGGGCGGGGCATACGGCCCGGCGATCACCACGGCGTCGCTGCCCGGCGCGGCCTCGGCCAGCGCGGCAAACTGCGCAAGCGTCTGCGCGCGGTAGGCGGATACTTCGTCGTTCGCCAAATCGCGCACCAAGCCGCCGTAGGAAGCGGGCTGCGCGAGGGAGAGCGAAAGCGCCGCCAACGTGGCGGCAAGCGCGGCGCAGGCGATTTTTGCGCCGCGCCCCGCCGCGCTTGCGGACAAGCGGCGGCCCAGCGCGCCCAGCGCGTAGGCAAAGCAGAAGGCTGCCGCCATCATGCAATAGAAGGAATAGAGATTGATGACCCGGGGCGAGCCCGCGCCGCCGGTGGAGTAGAGGTGCGGAAAGATCATCGCGCAGAGCGCGAGGAAAGCGCAAAGGCACACCAGCAGCGGACGGCGGAACGCGCGCCCGGAAGCCCTTAGCGCGCCATAGAGCCAGGGCGCGGCCAGCGTGCAGCAGGCCAATAGCGGCGTGCGCAGGCAGAAGCGCGCCGCCAGCCGACCGGCGGCCAGCAAGGTTTTCCACGCGGAGAGCGGCAGCCAGGGTTCCGGCTTGGCGAACTGGGTTTCCGTGGCCAGACGCACGGCGTTGCCCGGCGCCAAGACGCTAATCGCCAGCCCGGCCGCCAATAGCAGCAGCGCGGGCAGCAGCGCCAGCGCATGGCGGCGCTCGGTGAACCAATAGAACAAGAAGAGGAAGGCGTGGCTGCATAGCGCCAGCATGGCGGTGATGTAGTTGTCCAGCCCCAGCGCGGCGCAGCAGAGGCAGAGCAGGGCATAGCCCAGCCTGCGGCGCAGCGGCGAGGCGGTGCCGGGCAGGGAGATCGCCAGCGACATCACCAGCATCCATCCCGCGTGCGCCATCGTGTAAAACCATGCGCCGTTGTACCAATAGAGCCCTTCGAGCAGATCGGGGATCCAGATCCACTGCAGCGCCGTCAGCGCAAAAAAGAGAAAGGCCGACATCCGGCGATCCAGCCCCAGTACCCGCGCGCAGGCGGCGCGCACCAACAGGTATTGCGCGCCCAAGTAGGCGATGAGCAACAGCCACGCATGCGCGCCATAGCCCGCGATGGTGAACACCGCCGGACCCAGCGCCATCACCATGCAGCCTACAAAGGTGCCCTGCCAGCTGCCGTAGATCTGCCGCGCGTAACGCCAAGCATCCACCAGCACATGGGGCAGCGAACGGGTTTGCACCCAAGTTTGGTGCGTGCGCGTGACGTACACAAAATCATCGGCGGCCGGGAACGCGCCCCATGCGCCGAGAAAAAGCGGCAGCATAATCAGCGCAAAGAGGATTCCTGCCAACCAGAGCGGCCATTTCCGCGCGGCGCGTGCCTGCATCGTATCTCTCCGATCCATAGCAAAAGATGTAAGATAAATCTCGCGAAAAGCATAGCACGCGCCTTAGAGGATGTCAATTTATCGGCGGCCTAGCGCGCGCGGCCGGTCGCCGTTTCAAAATAAGGTTGTAGGATCGGGAAAAACGGAGTATAATACTGCCATGTGCATTTTGTGCTGATCGTTGCGCCTCCTATGAGGCCGGCGTTTTCCCCACTGCGACGCGACCAGGCGCAGCGGCGGGGCTTTTCTTCTGAAAGCGGGAAGCTCTGTATTCTCGCGCAGAAGCGGCGTTCTTTGTGTGACCGCAAAGGGGCGCTGCAGCATGGTGCCCTTCGCCTGCCGCAAACGCGCGGGGCAAAGGGCTGTCTTTCCGTGTGCGCATCACGACGAAAATGAATCATTTCATATAAAAAGAAAGGGAACTACATGGCCAATCAAACCAATCCTCCCAAGGGGACGAACCGTCCCGCACAACCCAAGAAGGAAAATCAAGCGGGCGAACAACGCGTCCGTCGCGCGGAGCCGCTGCGCGCAAAATCTCCGGCGGAACTGCAGGCGGAGTTGGATCGCGAGATGCACCTGCGCTGGCAGGCTGGCGGCAACGCGATCTCGCAGCAGCACATGACCGAATCGCCGCGGCATCAGGAAGCGGCAAAGCGCGGCCGCCCGCGCAAGCAAAACGCGCAGCCGCCGCAGGAGCAGGCCGCGCAGCAGGGGCAGCAGAAGCCGAAGCAGCAAAGCCAGCAGAACCAGCAGAACCAACAGAACCAACAGAATCAACAGAACCAGCAAGCCAAGCGCAACCCGCAAGGCCAGCGGCAAAATCAGCAGGGTAAACAGAAGAACGGCAACTCCGCGCAACCGGCTCAACAAGGCCAGCGGAGGCGCCAGCAGCTTCCCGGGGATCAGCGGGGGCAGGGCATCCCGCGCGGCGCGAACCTATCGATGCAGATCGTCGGCATGCCGTCGGTTTCGGCGTCGATCCGCATGGTGGGGCGCAAGCGTCCGGCGGCTTCACAGGCCACGCAGCATCCCACGCGCGGCACGCTGCGCGTCATCCCGCTGGGCGGCATGTGCGAGGTCGGCAAGAACATGACCTGCTACGAGTACGGCGATGATCTGATTATCGTCGATTGCGGGCAGTCCTTCCCCGATGAAACCATGCCCGGCGTCGACGCCGTGATCCCGGACTTCACCTATGTGCTGCAAAACCGTGACCGCGTGCGCGGCGTGTTCCTCACCCACGGCCACGAGGATCATATCGGCGCGATGGCCTGGCTGATGCAGGAGATCAAGGCGCCGGTATACGGCGGCCGCATGACCATGGAGCTGGTCAAGTACAAGCTGGAGGATCGCGTTCCCGGCTTGGCCAAGAGCTGCGATCTGCACACCATCAACGATGGGCAGGTAATCCGCTGCGGCTGCTTCAGCGTGGAGTTCATCCACGTCAATCACTCCATCGCCGACGCCTCGATGCTGGCAATCCGCACACCGGTGGGCTACGTGATGCACTCCGGCGACTTCAAGATCGATTATACGCCCATCGACGGCGGCATTATGGACCTGCAGCGCATCGCCGAGATCGGCCGCGAGGGCGTCCTGCTGTTCGTCTGTGAGAGCACCAACATCGAGGTCAAGGGGCATTCGGTGTCGGAGCGGCACGTGGGCGATTCCTTCGCCAACATGTTCGCCGGGGCGCCGGGACGCATCTTTGTGGCCACCTTCTCCTCCAATAGTTATCGGCTCCAGCAGATCTTCACCGCCGCAGAAAAGCTGGGGCGCAAGGTGGCGCTGGTAGGCCGCAGCATGCTCAACGTGTTCAACGCCGCCAACTCGCTGGGCTACATCCAGATGAAGCCCGATACCCTCATCGATATCAACCAGATCGATAACTTCCGCCCGGATCAGGTGGTCATCATTTCCACCGGCAGCCAGGGCGAGCCGATGAGCGCGCTGACGCGCATCGCCTTCTCGGCGCACCGCGAGGTCGTCATTATGGACGGCGATACGGTGATTATCTCGGCTTCGCCGATCCCCGGCAACGAGAAGCCGGTGTACAAGGTAATCAACGAGCTGTACAAGCGCGGCGCCAAGGTGTACTACTCGGCGCTGGCCGACGTGCATGCCTCCGGCCACGCCTCGCGCGATGAGCTGACGCTGCTGCACACCCTCGTCAAGCCCACGTACCTGATCCCGGCGCACGGCGAATACCGCATGCTCTATCAGCAGGCCGAGCTGGCGCACTCGCTGGGCATGCCGTGGGAGAACGTGTTCCTGCTCTCCAACGGCGACATCTTCGAGATTTCTCGCGGCAAGGCGCGCATCGCGGGCTTTACCAGCGGCGAGGCGGTGCTGATCGACGGCTCCTCGGTGAGCGACGTCAACAACCCCGTGCTGCGCGAGCGCAAGCTGCTCTCCGACGACGGCGTGGTGTCGATCTCCGTGGTGCTCAACAAGCGTACCGGCGAGATGTCCGCGCCGCCGGTGGTGCAGGCGATGGGCTTCCTCTACGAGAGCGAGTACGAGCAGGTGATCGCCGAGTGCGAGCGGCGCACGGTTGCCTTCGTGCTGCGCATGAAGAGCCAGAACCGCCCGGTTTCCGAGGGCATTCGTTCCGGCCTGATGCGCGACCAGATCCGCACGTTCCTGTTTGAGAAAACGCGCCGTCGCCCGGTGGTGATGGTGCTGCTGAGCGAGATCTGACATGTGGATCGACGTATACGATTTTGACGGCACGCTGTTTCGCGGGGACTCCACGATGGTGTTCTGGCTTTATTGCCTGCGCAAGAAGCCGTCGCTGATGAGGCATCTGCCCCGGCAGGCGGCGGCGCTGGTCATGATGGCCACCAAGCGCTGGAGCCTGACGCGCGGCAAGGGCGAGTTTCTCCGCTTCATGCGCGATATCGACGTGCCGGAGATGGCGGAGCGCTTCTGGAGCGATCCGGCGACCAAGCGGCGGCTGGTGGATTGGTTTGAACCGAAATCCAGCGAGCTGCCGGTGGTCATCGCCTCGGCCTCGCCGGAGATCATGCTGGCGCCCATCGCCCGGGAACTCGGCGTGCCCAACCTGATTGGCACGCGCGTGGAACCGAGCACCGGCAAGCTGATCGGCAACAACTGCAAGAGCGCCGAAAAGATCGAGCGTCTGCGCGCGCTGTTCCCCGATTGCCAAATCCGCGCGATGTACACCGACGATACCAAGGCCGACGGGCCGCTGCTTCAGCTGGCGCAGCAAAAGTATCACGTGCGCAAGGGGCAGGCCAAGCGCATCTATTAATCAGCATATCTGCAAAACATCTGCTAAGGAGAAACCATGCTGCTCATTCGCAACGCCAAGCTTCTCACCATGGAGGAAAAGGATTTTCTGGACGGCGGCGAGCTGCTCATCGAGGGCGGGCGCATCGCGGCGGCGGGCTATAACCTGCCGCAGGCCGGAGTCGAAAAGATCGTCGACGCGCACGGCTGTTACGCGCTGCCCGGCGTCATCGACGCGCACTGCCACGTCGGCATGTGGGAGGACGGCATGGGCTTCGAGGGGGACGACGGCAACGAGTCGGTCGACCCCGTTACGCCGCAGCTGCGCGCCATCGATGGCCTGAACCCGCAGGATCGCTGCTTTGACGAGGCGCTGGCGGCGGGCGTCACCACCGTGGCCACCGGCCCCGGCAGCGCCAACGTGATCGGCGGGCAGTTCGCGCTGATCCAGACCGGCACCGCGCCGCTGGAGAGCCGCATCCTGTGCGAGCCGTTGGCGCTGAAGATCGCCTTTGGCGAAAACCCCAAGCGCGTGTACAACGAGCGCAAGCGCAGCCCCATCACGCGCATGGCTACCGCCGCACTGCTGCGGCAGGCGTTGATCGACGCACGGGAGTACGGCAAAAAGTGCGACGATCCTGACGAGGGCAAGCGCCCTGCGCGCGATCTGGGCAAGGAAATCTTGCTGCAAGCGCTGCGCGGCGAACTGCTGGTTAAGGCGCATGCCCACCGCGCCGACGACATTCTCACGGCGCTGCGCATCGCACGCGAGTTCGGGCTGCGGCTTTCGCTGGAGCACTGCACCGAGGGGCACCTGATCGCCGAGGAGCTGCGGGCGGCGCAACAGGCGGCGCGGCTGCCGGTCATCGTCGGGCCGCTGCTGTCGGAGCGCGCCAAGATCGAGCTGCGCAATCTGGATTTCGCCGCCCCGGGCAAGCTGCGCGCCGCCGGTGTGCGCTTCGCGATGATGACCGACCATCCGGTGATCCCGGTGCAGTACCTGATGGTGTGCGCTGCCATTGCCGCGCGCGAGGGCTTGCCGGAGCGCGAGGCGCTGCGCAGCGTGACGCTTCATGCCGCTTGGGCGGTGGGGCAAGAGAGGAACCTTGGCTCCCTCTCGCCGGGCAAGGTGGCGGATCTGGCGCTGTACGACGGGCATCCGCTGGACACCCGCACCCACGTGAAGGAAGTGTACCTAAGCGGGGAACGGGTGAAGTAAATAGCAAAAAGCCGCCTTTGTCGCGCCGTTGACAAAGGCGGCTTTGCTTTGCGCCTACGCCCAGAACAGGAACAGCGCCGCGTAGCTTGCGATCCCCACCAGAAAGCTGATGCTGCTGGCGGCGCCATAGGCTTTGGAATCGCAGCCCAGCATTTCGCAATAGGCCATGGAGGCATTGGAAATCGGCGAGAGCAGGCAGAGTGTGACGCCCTTGGCGAACAGCGTGGGAAGGGGCAATACAAAGAAGCACAGCAGGCTCACCGCCAACGCGACACCGTAACGGATGGCGAAGATGCGGGCAAGCTGGCGAAGCGTATCCAGCTCCAGCCGGAAATCCAGCACCAATCCGATGAAGGTCATGCCCAGAAACAGGTTGGCGGCGCCCACCTTGCCGAAGAAGTTGAGCGCGAAGGCAGGCAGGTGCCAGTTCAGCGCGCGCAGCAGCAGCAACGAAAAGTAAGTGACCAGCGGCGCGGAGTGCAGCATGCTGTGCAACAGGCGCTTGGGCGAGAAGGCCGCCGCCGAGCGTGTTTCGGTTGCCAGCGCCGAAGCCAGCACGAAGTTGGTGCCCATGTTGAACAGGCTTTGCGCCACATCGAAAGCCGCAAGCGCCATAAACACCTGCGGCATGTTGGCCTGCGCAAAGGGGATGGTGAACGGCGCGATCAAAAAGCCGCAGCTCATCAGCAATGTCAGCGCGCGGATCTTGCCCGGCTGGCCGCGCGTCCACACGATGGCGATGGTGTTGAGCAGCGCGCAGGAAGCGCAGCCGATGAGGAACGGCACCAGCAGCGTACCTAGGTTCAGGCTCATATCGAACCCGGCGATGATGGCGGCAGGCATGGTGACGTTGAGGATCAGCGTCAGGAACAGCTTGCGGTGCTGCGGCCCGATGACCCCGCGCCGCTTGAGAGCGTACCCCAGCGCGATCATCAGCAGCAGCACAAAGGAATTGGAAAGCGAAGAAAGCATGAATACTCCTTTAATAAAAGATGTTTTCCCCCGCGAAGCGGGGGAAAACAAAAATCAGCATTCGAAAATCAGCATTCAAAAATCGGTATTACGGCTTGATGGCGCGGGTGGCGATGAAGGTGGGCGTGTAGGGATCGAGCAGATCGTCGTAGGTATCCTCGAAGAGCCCGGCCAGCAGCAATCCTGCGGAGAGTTGGCCGCCGATCTGCTGCGTTAGCGAGTGGCCGAACTCCAGCGTCTCTCCGGCGGCGATGCGGGCGGCCAGCTGATCCGGGGGCAACTGCTTCACATCGGAATAGGGGATGGCGTAACGCACCTCCAGCCGCCCCTCGTCCCACGCCTGCATGTCGAAGAGATAGAGCAGCGGATTGTTGAACCCGGCCAGCAGCGCGCCGCCGCGCCGCAGCACCCGGGCGCATTCGCGCCACATCGGCAGGATGTCGTCCACAAAGCAGTTGGACACCGGATGAAAGATCAGATCGAACGACGCGTCGGCGAACGCGGAAAGATCGCGCATGTCGCCCTGTACGGTGGCGATTTCTAAATCCTCGCGGTTGGCCACCATGCGGTCGCCTGCCAGCTGATCCGGGCAGTTGTCGAACACCGTTACCCTTGCGCCCATGGCGGCCAGCACCGGCCCCTGCTGCCCGCCGCCCGAGGCTAGGCAAAGGATGTCCTTGCCGCGCACATCGCCCAGCCATTCGCTGGGTACGACGATCTTGGGCGTCAGCAGCAGCGCGTGCTCGCCCCGGCGCGCGCGCGTGATCTCCTCGGGTGAGGCGGGGATGGTCCAACGGTTGCCTTTTTTCTTTTCTTGCGACCATGCCGCGCGGTTGTGCGCTACGATGTCGATGGGTTGCATTCGGCGGCCTCCTTATTGGGATAGCGTTTGCCCGCCCTTGACGGGCGGCAGTTCGCGCGCGGGGCGGCCGATGCCGGTCAGCGCGTGAACCATAGCCCCCAGCAGCAGCACCGCCACCACGCAATGCAGGATCAGCGTGCCGTTGGAGAGCAGGTTGTCCAGCGTGGGATGGATCTGCGCGATCAATGAACCGGCCAGGCAGCCCAGCGACAGCAGCGCCAGCGCGACGGAGAAGAAGGAGAGCGTCCGCCAGAAGCGGCGGTCATTGCGCTTGAGCCAAACGGCGATAGGGATCAGCGCCACGGCGCAAGCGCCCAGCGAAGCCGCGCCGAATAGCGGCCAGAGGATCCAATAATCCACATTGGAGATCAGGAACGCCGCCACCACCGTGATAAACGCCGCCAAGATCCGATCCAGCGACAGGGCGCGGGCGGGATTGGTCTGCGCGAAATAAATGCCGTGCATCAGCGAGGTGCCCAGGCGCACGGCGGTGTCCAGCGCGCCCAGCGCACAGCCTACGCACACCAGCGTCACCCAAATCGTCGCCCAGCCCAGCGGCACGCCCGCCGAGGAAAGCAGCATCGCTACGCTGCCCAGCAGCAGGCGCGGCGCGGCGAACACATCGCCCAGCGCGCCCAGCGGAAGCGGCGTGTACTGCCCTACCGCCACCACCATGACCACGCCGATGAAGGCCGCGCCAAGCGCGCTGCCGAAGGTGACGGGGTAGACGTCCTGCTCGCGCAGGGCAAAGCGCGCCGTGCGCTGCGAGGTGGAAAACAGGAAGATGGCGTTGAGCCCGCCTGCCATGGTGGTCAGCAGCAGGAAGGGGAACAGCGCCCCGCCGTTTTCGATGCGCCAAGCGACGAAGTTGGGCTGCGTCACCTTCAGCGGGTTGAACAGCGCTCCGGCCACGCAGGTCAGCGCCAGCAGGCAGGTCAGCACGCCGACCAGCGCGTCGCGCGGGATGCTGAGCCACTGTGCTGGCGTCAGCGCGCACAGCAGCGCGTATCCCAGCAGGATGTACACCCAAGTCGCGTGCGGCAGCGCCAGCGGGGCATAGGCGCTGCACCAGATGACGCCCACCATCATCGCCACCATCACGGCAGTGGTGGCCAACGGATTTTGTTTCATGCGGAAGAGCAGCAAACCAAACAGAACCGAGAGCGCCAGCATGCCCAAGGAGGCGGTGGTAGCGATGGCGCGCTGATCGGCTTCCCACAGCACGCTGCGCTGCGCTTTTTCGAAGGCTTCGGTGTCCATATAAGGCGTCAGGTCGATGGGAGAGCCGTTCTCGGCGGCGGCCTGCGCCTCGCGATAGGCGGATAGGTCGGATACGTAGTCGTCTGCGCGCACCTGCTGCGGTTGCTCGTCCCAGCCCGAAGCGACGATGCCGACCATCATCGTTACCATCAGCACGCTGAGCAGCCAGCCGAGCACCGACAGCGCCTGCTTGCCGCGCCCGCCTAGGTATTCATACATCATGGCGCCGATGCTTTTGCCGCCGGAACGCAGCGATGCCCATAACGTAACCATGTAGGGCGTCGCCGCCAGCAGCATGGCGCCGAGCACCGTCCACAAAATCGCGGGACGAATGCCGTAGCGCAGCAACAGCGAGGCGCTAAAGAGCGGCGCCATGCCGACGAGCAGCGCGATCTGCCCGGCAAGCAACAGCCAAACCGGCAAATCGCGCCTCTCCAGATCGCCCGGAGCCGCGCGGAACGGGTCGACGCCAAGCGCGCGGTGCAGCGGGTCTTTGCATAGCATATACCACGCGATCAGACACGCGCCTGCCACCGCTAACCAAATGCTGGCTAACATACCGCAGATTCCTCCCTTATGTGTCCTTTCGTGGAAAAACGTTACACTACCATCATTATACAAATCTATTTTCTCTGCGTCAACAAAAAACGACCTTTATTGTAACCGAAGGGTACCATCCATCGTGCTTCTATGGTATAATATCCACATATTATGGAATCTATCGGCCGCTAAAGAAAGTGAGCCGTTTGTCTGTGCGTAGGAAGGAGCTTCTGCGCGCTGGAAAGGAAGGAACACGCATGGCGCAGACCAAAGCTTTGCGCGAAGAGGGTGGGCAAGAGGCAGCGCCGTCAGCCCGTTCCGCCGTGACGCCAACGCTGCGCATTCAATGGCTGCGGTTGGTGTGCATCTGCTCGGCGATACAGGCCGTAGTGTGCGCCGGACTGGCGGTCTGGCGCGGGCAGGCCGCCCCGGCCTCGGCGGTGCTGTTGATGCTGCCGTTTTTTATTGCGCTGGATCGCAAGGCCGATCGTTGGAGCGCGAACAAGTGGCTGGCGCGCGTGTTGCTGCTGGCGGCGCTGGCGTACCCTGCCGCGCTGCAATGGGCGTTCGGCGGATTCGAGCGCGATCTGCTGGTTGTTACGATGACGCTCTTTGTGCCGATGGCGGCGCCGTTGGCTACCCAAGGGGCGCGGGCTTCCCGCCGTTGGCGGCTGCTGTATACGCTGCTGCTGGCCGCCGGTGCCGCCGCCGAGTATTTCTTGATCTCCGCGCCGGTGGGCATGCAAGCCGCGGTGATGTATGGCGCGCTGCTGCTGCTGGGCTGGTTGCTTTCGCTGGGGTTGGAGCAGGTGCGCACGCAAGCCGATGCCGCCACCTTCCGCGCGCAAACCTTAGCCGACGAATTGCAGGATACGCAGGAGGATCTTGGCACGGCGGGCCGGGTCAAGAACGACTTTCTGGCCAGCATGAGCCACGAGATCCGCACCCCGATGCACGCCATCTCCGGCATGGCCGACATGCTGCTGCTCAGCGAGCAGCTGGGTCCAACCGAATACATGCAGGCCGAGAACATCAAGCTTGCCTCGCAAAACCTGATCGGGCTGATTAACGATATTCTGGACATCAGCAAGATCGAGGCCGGCAAGCTGGAGCTCTATGAGGAGCGCTACGATTTCCCTTCTATGTTTCACGACGTCGTCTCGATCATCAACCTGCGCGCGCGGGAGCGCGGCCTGACCTTTTTGACGCAGGTGGATCCCGAGATCCCCAAGGAGATGGTGGGCGACAGCGTGCGCATCCGGCAAGTGCTGCTCAACCTGCTGGGCAACGCCGTCAAGTTTACCGAGAAAGGCTCGGTGACGCTGCGGGTGCAGCGCGTGTACCGCGATAGCCAGCTGATGCTGCGCTTTGAGGTGGCCGACACCGGCGTGGGCATCCCGCCGGAGGAGCTGAGCAAGCTGTTTGCGCCCTTTGAGCAGCTCAACTCCACCAAGGCGCAAAACCGGCAGGGCACCGGCCTCGGCTTGGCCATCAGCCGCAGGCTGATGGAGCTGATGCACAGCGAGCTGAGCGTGCGCAGCAAGCCCGGCGTTGGAACCGCCTTTGAGTTTACCATCGCCCAGCAGGTGGTCAACGACGCGCCGATTGCCTCGGTACCCGGCGCGCGGGATAAACGCCTGCTGATCTGCAGCGACCAACCGGCGCTGTATGAGAACGCCATCGAGATGGCGGCGCGCCTGAAGGTTAAAGCGGAGCGCGGCACGCCCGCGCAGGCCGCTTCCTACACGCACATGCTGCTCGACCTTTCGGCCGAGGCCGCCTATGCGTGGATCCGCCAGCCCACGCCGCAGAATTGCCAGCGCGCGCTGCTGGTCGATCCGGCCACCTCGCTTACCGCCTATATCCGCATGAGCGACCGCGTCATCTTCCATCCCCTGCACGTGATGACCATGAGCGCCGTACTCAACGACGCCGTGACCGACAAAGCGCCAACCCCGATCCAGCAGGCGCGGGAGTGCCTCTTCCAAACCCGGGACGCGCGCGTGTTGCTCATCGACGATAACGAGGTGAACCTCATGGTGGCCGCCAACCTGCTCAAACTGTACGGCATCGAGGTGGAGCAGGCCATCAGCGGCGAACAGGGCATCTCCAAGCTCAAGCTAAACGATTTCGACATCGTGTTTGTCGATCACATCATGCCGGGCATGGATGGCGTGGATACGGTGCGTGCCATCCGCGCGATGGGCGGGCGGTTTGCTACGCAGGTGCTGCTCATGCTCTCGGCCAACGTCATGCCGGAATCGCGCAAGCTGTTCATCAAAGCCGGAGCGCAGGATATGCTGGCAAAGCCGGTGGAGCTACCCAAGCTCAGCCAGCTGCTGCGCACCTACCTGCCGCCGGAAAAATGCCTGAGCAAGCAGAACCTCCCGGCGGGCAGCGGGTTTTTACAGGCGCGGCTGCAGCAGATCGTGCAGGCTTTGGCTCCCTTAGAGCTTTCGCGCACCGAAAGGCTGCTGGAAAACGAGCGAATCGACGAAGTCGACGCTTACCTGATGGAGCTGCAGGATGCGTTGGTGGAGCTAGAGCCGCTTTTGCGGCGCATCAGCGCTTGCGTATCCAAGTTCTCCCGCCAATGGACGCTGCGCGCGCCGTTGCGAAAGCTGGGCGTTTTGCTGGAGCGCATTGGCGAGCGCAGGCTGGCCGCGCATACCGGGATGCTTCGCCTCTCGCTGGATCAGGGCGATTCCGCCTTCGTTCGGGAAAACCTGCGCTCGCTTTCGCAAAAGCTGGAGCGGTTTTATGCTAGACTGCGCACGGCGCTGCAGGAGTGCGACGCCACCGTGGTGAGCAAGAGCGAGGACGTCCGCTTGCTGGAGCAGATCCGGGAAATGCTGCTGACCTATCAGTACGCCGATGCGCTGGATCTCTTTGCCGCGCTGCGCGCCGTGTGTACGCAGGCGGAGCGTGCGCGTGTGGAGCAACTCAACACGCACTTGCAGGCCTTCGAATATCGCTCGGCGCTGGAGATCGTCGAGGGCATGCTGGAGGAGCGCATGGAGGCCGAAGCGCCGCCGCCCTCGGAGCACGAACCCATGCCGTCCCTGCCCCGCCGCTTAAGGCGCGTCGATGCGCAGAAGATCGAGGATGCCGTCATCGAAGCGGCGCGCGATACGCGCGAGGTGGTCGCCCCCCGCCCGATGATGGACGACGACGACTTCTCGGATGAAGAAATCCCTCCGGAGTTTGCCGCCGAGTTTGATGCCGAGATGAACGCCATCTTGGCGGCGCGGGCGGCGCGGAAAGAATAGCGCGAACCGGTATCAAACGTCAATGAGGTGCTATATGGACAACGATCGCAAGACGATATTGGTCGTGGACGACGACAACATTATCCTCATGCTGGTGCACGGGCTGCTCAAGGCGCAATATCATTGCGTGCCGGTGCGCAGCGGCGCCGACGCGCTGCGCTATCTGCAACAGGATAGCGCCGACTTGATGCTGCTCGACATGGAGATGCCGGAGATGAACGGGCTGGAGGTGGCGCGCGCCGTCCACGGGCAGCCCGCCACCGCGCATCTGCCCATTCTTCTGCTGACCGGCGTGGCGGAAAATAGCCAGCAGCTCACCCTGCTGCAGGATCCCTACGTGGTGGATGTGATTCGCAAGCCGTTCTTGCCTTCTGCGCTTTTGCGGCAAATCGAGCTCTATCTGGAGCTGTTCGATTTGCGCGGGCAGTTGGAGCGCACCGTGACCGACCGCATGGCAGGGATGGCGGCGCAGCGCAACCTGATGGTGACGCTGTTTTCCAACCTTGTGGAGTATCGCGATCAGGCGCAGGGTTCGCACATCCAGCGCGTGCAGGCGGTGGTGCGCAAAGTGATCGTGGGCTACAACAAGCTTTATCCCGAGCGCGCCATTGATGAAGGGCTCGCCGAGCGGATCGTGCTGGGCAGCCAGATGCACGATATCGGCAAGGTGTCCATCGCGGACGCCATCCTGCTCAAGCCGGGGCGCTTGACGCCGGAGGAATACGACATCATGAAAAAGCACACCGAGTACGGTGCGCGCGCGCTGGAATGCGCCGAAAGCGAGGATCCGGACGGATTGCTCAAGGTGGCGAGACAGATCGCCGCCTCGCACCATGAGAAGTGGGATGGCAGCGGCTACCCGCGCGGCCTGCGCGGCGAGCAGATTCCGCTGCCCGCGCGTCTGGTGGCGGTGGCCGACGTGCTCGACGCGCTGATGAGCCTGCGCACCTATCGCCACGCGATGACGTACGATCAGGCCATTGAGGCGATGGTTGAGGCGCGCGGCAAGCATTTCGATCCGGACTTGGTGGATGCGCTGCTGGATCAAAAGAACATCGTTCGGGATATTTACATCAGCTACGCGGAGTAAAAAAGGGTTGCCACGATGTAGGCTGGCGGCGATAAGCGCCCCCGCACCGCGGCAACCTCTTTGCTTTTCTTTGCTGTAGCGAAGCGGGCTGCTTTCGCAAACCGAGTTATCTCTCCATTTTGCCAAACAGCCAGACCACGAGGCAGGCGCCGCCGACCGAGATCAGGATGTTGCCGATGTTAAAGCTGAACATGCCGCCGGCGCTGCGCAAGCCGATCAGGTTGCCCGCGAAGGTGCCGACCACCGCGCCGACGATGCCCAGCGCGATGCTCCAGCCCAGCGAGAGCGAGGCGTGTGTGATCTTGCTGGTTAGCCAGCCGACGAGCGCGCCAAATACCAATACGAGCGCTAAAGAAATCAAGCCCATGTCGTTTCCTCCGAATCGAATTGTTTTGTGTTACCATTATATAACAGAAAGCCGCGCAGATCAATTCGTTTGGCGTTAGAATTGGATTAATAGTGGGTATAAATTTGTGAATGGAGGCGTCCCATGTCAAAGGCTGAGCCATTAACCGCCGCATCGCCGGAGGACATGCTCAAGGTGCTGCGCGGTGAGGACTATGAAACCGCATGCTCTTTGCACGAGTTAGGCAAATCCCTGGGCTGTAAGATCGCCGCAAAGGCGGGCGCGCAGAGCTACAAGATCGCCTACTCGGTCGCCGAGCCGAAAAAGCGCGCGCTCTTCACCATCGAGTGCAACCCGAAAAAGTGGCGGGTGAAGGCCAACCTCTTCCGCATCACGCAGTATCAGGCGCAGGTGCAGGGGAGCCCGGCGCGCATCAAGGACGGCATCAAGGCCACCCGCGCCTGCGTGCAGTGCAACCCCGGCTGCAACGGGCGCTCCTCCTACCAGATCGATGGGGAAACCTTTCTGCCCTGCTACGGCGGCGGGCATTACTTTAAGGATTTAAGCGCCGAAGAGTGGCAAACGCTGGAGGAATTGATCGCGCTGGAGAGCAGGGCGTGATTGAAATTCTCATAAAAAATCAGCCCGTCCCTGCAATGGGGCGGGCTGATTCGGTGTTTGCGTTTACAGCTTGGGCTGCGCCTCCGCGCCGAGCACGATGCTCAGCTCGAGCTTTTCTCCGCCGCGCAGCACCACGAGGGGCTGCGGCACGCCGGGCTCGATCTCGGCCTTGATGCGGGTGAGCGCATCGGCGTTCTCCACGTCCTTGCCGGCCAGTGAGACGATGGTGTCGCCGCGATGCACACCGGCCTTTTCAGCGGCGCCGAAGGGCTCCACGTCGACGACGTACACGCCCTCGGGGATGTTGTACTGCTCGGCAAGCGCCTTGTCCACATCGCGGATGGAGACGCCGAGCATCATGCTGCCCCCGGCTTGGGTGACGCTGCCGTTGTTGACGATGTCCTCGATCAGCGACTTCACGTTGTTGATCGGGATCGCGTAGCCGATGCCCTCCACTGATACCGAGGCGGTCTTGGCGGTGACGATGCCGATAACCTCGCCGAAGGAATTAATCAGCGCGCCGCCGGAGTTGCCGGGGTTGATGGCGGCGTCGGTCTGCAGCAGCTTCATGTCCTTGCCATCGATGTTCAGCGTGCGCTCCGGGGCGCTGATGATGCCCGCGGTAACGGAGCCGTTAACCTCGCCGAGGGGATTGCCGATGGCCACCGCCAGCTCGCCGACCTCCAACTGGCTCGAATCGCCGAAAATAGCGGTGGACAGACCATCTGCATTGATCTTGAGGATGGCGATGTCGTTGGTCTTGTCCTGTCCGGCTAGGATGGCGTCGTATTCCTTCTCGTCGCTGAGCAGCACCTTGATGGTATCCGCGCCCTCTACGACGTGGCTGTTGGTCAGGATGTATCCGTCGGCGCTGAGGATGATGCCGGAGCCCGCGCCGCTCTGGCGGATCTGCGGGGCTTGGCGGTAGTTGTAACCGTAACCATACCCGTAGTTAAATCCGCCGAATCCGCCGAAGGGGTCGTTGCCCATCGACACGGTGCCCTCCACGCGGATGCCGACGATCGAGGGCTTGGCCAGCTTGGCGATCTCTTTGATGGTGAGCGCAGCGCGGTTAGGGTCTTGGCTTACCTCGGCGGTTGCCGATTCCAGCGTGAAGTGCTTATCGGTCTTCTTGTCGGGTTCCGCTAAGCTGATAACGGTTGCCGCGCTGAGCAGCAGAACCAGAAGCACGGCCAAATAACTTCTCAACTTAACGGAAAGGAGCCGCGTTTTTTCTTGGGTATCCATTTTGCTCATCTCCTCCTGTTTGATGGGGACAGTATATCCTAACATTTTGGCAGGAAGTTGTTTAGCTTTTGAACAAAATTTGTTGCCATTGTGACAACATCGTGAAGCGTCAGTCGAGCAACGATTTGTACCTTTCAGGATCCGCGTTTTTCACCATGATTTCCAGCTCGCCGTCGCCCATCACGGTATTGCGGCCCTCGGCGTACAGTGCGTCGACCTGCGCCTTGACGGCTTCGACCAGCGGATCGCGCTTGTCGATGGCTTGATCGCCGCTAAGGCGGAAAAAGCCGTTCATCCAGTAAGCGATGCCCGCCAGACCGGAGTGGGAATCCACCGCCACGGTGGCCGGGCGGCCAAGCAGCAGCGTGGTATCGAAGATGTTATAGATCTCCTCATCCTTGAGCAGGCCGTCGGCGTGGATGCCCGCACGCGTTACGTTGAAGTGCCGCCCGACGAAGGGGGTGCGCGGCGCGATGGGGATGCCGATCACGCGCTCGATGTATTCGGCGATCTCGGTGATGGCGGTGAAATCCATGCCGTCCTGCGTGCCGCGCAGCCCGGCGTACTCGACGGCCATCGCCTCCAGCGGGCAGTTGCCGGTGCGCTCGCCGATGCCCAGCAGTGAGCAGTTGACCGAGGCGCTGCCGTACAGCCAAGCGGTGGCGGCGTTGCAGACCACCTTGTAGAAATCATTGTGCCCGTGCCACTCGATCTGGGCGGAGGGCACCTGCGCGAAGTGCATCAGGCCGTAGATGGTGCCTTGCACGCTGCGGGGCATCGCCGCGCCGGGGTAGGTGACGCCGTAGCCCATCGTATCGCAGGCACGGATCTTGATGGGCACGCCGCTTTCGCTGGACAGCTTCATCAGCTCGGTGGCGAAGGGGACGACGAAGCCATAGAAATCGGCGCGGGTAATGTCCTCAAAATGGCAGCGCGGCACCACGCCATGCTCCAGCGCCGATTTGACGATGCCCAGATATTTATCCAGCGCCTGGCCTCGGGTGAGATGCATTTTTTTGAAGATATGATAGTCCGAACAGGAGACAAGGATGCCGGTTTCGCGGATGCCGAACTGTTTGACCAGCTCAAAATCCTGTTCACTGGCGCGGATCCAAGTGGTGATCTCCGGGAAGGGGAGGCCCAGCTCTTGGCAGGCGGTCAGCGCCTCGCGATCCTTCTGGGTGTACACGAAGAACTCGCTCTGCCGGATAATGCCCTTGGGGCCGCCCAGCCGCGCCATCAATTTGAAAAGATGCACGATCTGCTCCACCGTGAAGGGCGAAACGCTCTGCTGCCCATCTCGGAAGGTGGTGTCGGTGATCCAAATCTCGTTGGGCATATGCATAGGCACCACGCGATGGTTGAACGGGATGCGCGGCACCTCGTCGTACGGGAAGGTTTCCCGATAGAGATTGGGCTCCGCCACATCCTGCAACGCATAGCGGTAATTGGATTGCCACAGCAGGTTTCGGGTATCGTCGAACTTAATCATTCCGTTCCCTCCTCGTACCTTTATTCTAGCGACTGTACAAACGCGCCGATGCGCCGCGCTCCTTCAGAGAGCCGACCCGGCGCGATGGCGTAGGAAAGCCGGGCATACCCCTCCGCCGCGAAGGCGACGCCGGGCACCACGGCAACCTGCTGCGCCTCGAGCAGCGCGTCGGCAAAATCCATCGAGCCCGCCAGCACGCGCCCCTGATAGCGGCGCCCCAGCACGGCCTTGAGGTTGAGCATCACATAAAAAGCGCCGTGAGGCATGGTGCAGGAAAGCCCCTCGATGGCGTTGAGCTCCGAGACCAACAGCTTTCTTCTGGCGTCGAAGGCCTCGGCCATTTCGCGCAGCGGCGCTTGATCCCCGCGCAGCGCGGCGATGGAGGCGTACTGCGCGGCGGCGTTGGGGTTGGAGGTGGAGTGGCTCTGGTAGTTGGTCATCGCGGCGATGACCGGCTCCGGCCCGGCGGCATAGCCTACGCGCCAGCCCGTCATGGCGTATGCTTTGGAAAGGCCGTTGACCACGATGGTTTGCGCGTAAATCTCCGCGCCCAGCGAGGCGATGGAGACATGCGCCATGCCGTCGTAGATCAGCTTCTCGTAGATTTCGTCGGAAATGACGTAGAACCCTTTTTCCACGGCCAGCGCGGCGATGTCCGCAAGCTGCTCGCGGTTCCACACGCTGCCGTTGGGGTTGTTGGGGCTGTTGAGGATCAGCGCCTTGGTGCGCGGGGTGATGTACGGCCGCAGCATCTCGGCGGTGGCGACAAAGCCTTGCGCCTCATCGGTGGGCACCGCAACCGGCACGCCCCCGGCCATGCGCACCATTTCCGGATAGCTGACCCACCAAGGCGTGGGGATCAGCACTTCGTCCCCTTCGTTGAGCAGCGCTTGGCAAACGTTGAACAGAGAATGTTTCGCGCCGTTGCTGACGATGATCTGCTTAGGCGTATAGCGAAGGCCGTTGTCGCGCTCCAGCTTTTCGCAGATGGCGCGGCGCAGGTCCAGCGTACCGCCCACCGGCGTATAGCGCGTCATGCCGTGCTCCAGCGCGTAGGCTGCCGCCTCGCGGATGTGCGCGGGGGTATCGAAATCCGGCTCGCCCGCGCCGAAACCGATCACGTCCATTCCTTTTTCCTTCATTTCTTTTGCGCGCGCGTCGATGGCGAGGGTCAGCGAGGGGGCGATGCCTTGGCAGAGGGTGGAGAGCGTCAGCGGCATGGGAGGATCCTCCTTGATTTTCTGCGTTATAGATAAAAGAAAAATGCGCGGGATTGCATCATTCTGGCCGGATGTCTGCATTCTATTCTCCGCAGGCACGGAATGTTCCTGCTGATAATAGCACAAAAAAATAAAAAATGAAAGTTTAAATTTCAAAACTTGCATTTTATCGGTTTTTTCCATCGCCGCTTTACTTCAAAACCCAAGAGGCGCCGAATCGCGCGGAAGAAAGCATCCGCTTCTGCCGTTTTATAGATAGTAACCGTCCACAGAAGCGTACGTGTCTTGCATATATGAGGAAATTGTTGTATGATATCCTCTGGTTGCGACCGCTTGGTCGTGCGGCTGTTACGTGACGAAGACAAAGGAGGATCTATATTCTATGAAGGAAGCACATCACAATGGAACGCGCATGTTGGCGCTGACGCTGGGTTTGCTGCTGATGCTTGCGCCGCTTAGCGCGTTTGCCTCGGATCGCGCGCTGGAGTATGTGGCGGTTGCCGGCGACAAAAAAGGTTACTCCGAAAAGGCCAACGCGCCCAAGGGCGGCCAGAAGGAGAACGAGCATGTCGAGGGCACCAACCCGCTCACCGGCGAGCAGTGGAGCGGCACCTATCAGCCGATCCTAATCAACATAGACACCGATCCGTTGGCGCGCCCCAACTACGGCGTATCCGATGCGGATATCATCTACGAACTGCCGCTGCACCGTCAGGGCAACACCCGCAGCGTGGCGCTGTTTATGGGCACGTATCCGGCGGGCGGCGCCGGTCCGGTTCGCTCCGCGCGTATCCCGATGGTGGATATCGCCGAGGAGTGGGGCGCGGGCTACGTATTCTTTGGCATGCAGGAGTCCAAGGGCACCTCGGTCAAGGATTATATCAAGACGCTGCACAAGAACGGCGGCTCCCAGACTTGGCCCTACCTCGACCTGATGGCCGGTAAGTTCAAGGAGATGTCGGAGCGCACCAACTATCCCAACCCGCATAACGTGCGCGCCAACGTGGCGCAGATCGTTTCCGAGCTGGCCAAGGATACGCCCAAGATGCGTCCCTGGAAGTTCTCCGACGCCGGTCTGGATCGCGGCGCCAGCGCCTACTTCATGTCCATCGAGTTCCGGCCGGACGCCATCCCCTCCTTCCGTTATAACGAGGAGACCAAGAGCTACGACCGCTTCTACAATGGCGAAGCCTATGTGGACGCCAACAGCAACAAGCAGTGCTCCTTCGCCAACGTGATCGTGATGCGCACGAAGGTGGAATGGTATCGCAACAACCCGTCGCGCCCGGTGGTGGCGCTGACCGGTTCCGGCGATGCGGAAATCTTTATGAGCGGCCGCTACATCCGTGGCAGCTGGTCGCGCGATGGCGTCGGCGGACGCACCGTGTTTATGGATGAGAACGGCGAGGAGATTTCCTTCCTACCGGGTAAGACCTTCATTCATATCATCGATAATGAGCAGGATATCGTCATCGGCAACGATCCCAGCGAGGGCGACGCGCTGCAAAACGGCAAGCCGGTGCCCACGCCCAAGCCCACCAAGACGCCCAAGCCCACCCGCACGCCGCGCCCGACCCGTACGCCCAAGCCCGGCTCCGGCGACGCGGTGGTCACCCCGGCTCCGGCTGGTGAAGACGGCGGCGAGGTTGAGCTGCCCGCGGAATAAAACCTCTTTCCGTTGTATAGCGCAAACTCCCCGTTTATGGGGAGTTTGCGCTATGTTGATGTGATTCGTTTTTTTGGAGGGAGCAATATGGGGGATCACCGGTGGAGCCCATCTGCGCTGAAAAGCGCGCTGAGCTGGCAGTCGTTGATGGCGCTTTTTGTGGTAGTGGAAAGCATTCTGTTTACCACACGGGTGTATACCAATCACCTTTATATTGTCACCTATTGGCGTCAGCTGGGGATCCCGCTGATTACGGCGTTTGCTGCGATTGCGCTGATACGTTCGCGGGGGCGATGGCGTTCCGGCGTGTGGATCGCCGCGCTATATTTTGCGTGGTATGTGGCGGCGGTGGTGCTCAACGGCAGGTTTTTTAGCGAGGAATTCTCCGATTACGAGCGTTCCGTTTATCGTCTGCTTTTTGTTGCGCTGGTCTGCTTCCCTTTGGGCGGCTTGCTCCGCGATGGAAATCGGGAAAGATGTATGCGGTTCGTGTTCTGCGCGAGTACGGCTTGGATTACATGCTTGAGCGCGGCTGGTATTTATTGCGCGCTATCGCAAACGACTTGGGTATCGCCCGCCAATGGCGCTGTGCTTGGCGTTTTCGATAGCGGTAGCGGGTATCGGCTGCAGCTATTCATTCATGCGAATATTTCCGCTGCGCCGATGGCGACGTCACTTCCGCTGTCCGTCTACTTGTTCTTGAGCGCAAAACACGGAGCGGAAAAAATCTGGCATATGCTGTGCGCGGGTATTTTGTTTGTTGCGCTCGCGCTGACCGTATCGCGAACCAGCATTGCTGCTGCCTCCGTGGCGCTCGCGCTCTTGCCGTTCCTTTTGCTGCAAAAGCGGTTGTGCAGGGCGAGCGCGGCGAAGCGGTGGTTTATCAGCGTCGCGGGGGCGGGCGTGAGCGCGGCGTTGTGCTATGCGGGGAGCCAAATTGTCACGTGGATTGTGGCGGAAAAAATTATTTCGCAACGCGGATTGTTCGCCGAACTTCATACCGTCGGGAGCCGGTTTGTGGCATGGGATGGCGCGATGCGTGGCATTGCCGCCAATCCCTCGATCCTATTCCGCGGAACGACGTATGAGCGTGTGATGGTTGCCGTTAACCCCTTCGTTCAGCGTGCCGACGTGCAGTTGGGAAACATGCACAATTCTTACCTCCAAGTGCTCATGGCGGCTGGATTGCCGGGATTGATCCTGCTCATGACGTGGCTGGTGCAAATCATGCGCGGCAGCTTTCGGCTTGCGCTTCATGCCGATGCATCGATCGGCACGGCGGAGCGTTTTCTGCCGGCGGTGTTGCTGGCGAGCGTCATCATCGGCACCATGGAGGCGCTCTTCTTCTCGGGTCAATACGCGGCGGATCGCATCTTTTTCTTGGTGGCTGGGTATGTTATGGCATACAATCGTTCATAACGCGCTCCCCGCGCCGGAAGGCGCGGTTTTCTTTTTGCGCAGGAAAAAAACGCGCGATGAAGAAGTATAATAAGTTTGGCTTTTAGACAATTCAAAAAAGCGGAGCGGAGTGTGCGCATTGACGACGGAGATGGAGCGGCTCTATACGTTAGCCAACCCGGCGGAGTACGAGGCTGGCCTTGCGCTGTTCCGGCGCGGCGCGGTCTCGCAGGCCGAATCGCCCGCCGATGCGCTCCGTTTTTGGGTAAACGAAACGCAGGAGCGCCAGCAGGTGGCGCTTTCCGCGGTGACGGTCATCGGCGGGCGCTGTGGCTGCGCTGTATATGCCGAGGAGCGCCGCCCTTGCCGCCACATCGTCGCCGCCGTGCTGTACGCCGAAGATGGCGGGCTGCTGGCAGGCGTGCGCCACCGCCGCGCGCGGGAAGCGGGCGCCGCGCTGATGGAGGCGATGGAGGCGCGAACATCGCTGGAAGCCCGGCTGAAGCTGGACGTGCTGCTGCAATGCCGCCGTGACGCGCAGGGGGCGCCGGTGCTGGCCGTCGCGCTGCGTGTCGGCGCGGAGAGGCTTTACGCGGTGCGGGATATCCGCCGTTTTTTGCAGGAGATCGCGGCAAAGGAACCGATATTTTTCGGCAAGGGATTCACGCTGCAACCGGAATGGATGCGGCTGGAACCAGCCGACGAGCGTCTGTTGGCGGCGCTGCGCGAGGCGGCGCAGGCCGCGCGCGAGCCGGAGAACGAAAAGTGGCTGGCGCTACCCCCGGCTTGCGCTGCGCGGGTGCTGCGCCTGTTGATGACGCGCCGGTTTCGCATCGCGGTGGGCGAGCACATCTATGCGCAGGAGCGGGTGTGGCCGGGCGCGTTGCCGGTGCGCATGACGGTGCGCGGCGTGGGGCAGGAACTGCACATCGCGGCGGAGCTGCCGCCTTCTGCGCGCGCGCTGGTATCCGACGCCGAGTTTGTGTTTAGCGAAGGCGGTGTGCTGCGCGTCCCGCGGCAGCAGCGGCCCCTGCTGGGCGTGTTGTTCGCGCAGGCGCAGCAAGGGCGCGCGGAGCTGCGCTTTGACGCGCGGGAGAGCATGCGCGTGGTTTCGGAGTTGCTGCCCAGGTTGTACCGTGTCGGGGAGGTGCTGCTGGATGCCGGGCTCGCGCGGCGCATTGTGCGCAGCCCGCTGGAAGCGGCGGTGTATCTGGATCGCGAGGGGCGCAGCATCGTGGCGCGCGTCGCCTTTCAGTACGGGGAATGCAGCATCGATCCCTTCGCGCCGACAGCGAATGCCGAAGCGGCGCTGCGCGGTCAGGAAAACTTGCTGCTGATGCGCGATGCCGAGGGAGAACAGCGCGTGCTGGACATCCTAGCCGCCGCCGGGTTCCGCGTGCAGCGCGAGCACGTGCGCCTGTCGGATCCGGAGGGGATGGCGCGCTTTTTTGTGCAGGGCGTGCAGGCGCTGCAGGGTGCGGCACAGGTTTATCTTTCCACGGAGTTTCGGCGCATGTCGCCGCGCAGGCTGAGCCTAGCGGGCACGCTGAAGCTCTTCGAGGGCGGCCTGCGCTTGGAGATCACCGACGACGGCTTGCCGGTAGCGGAGCTGCTGCCGCTGATGGAGGCGTTGCGCACAAATCGGCGGTATTTCATGCTCCGCGACGGCGCGGTGTTGGATCTTTCAGCGATGGAGGAATGGTTGCCGCTGGCCGAGGCGCTGCACGAGGACGCGATGGCGCGCGGCCAGTCCGCCGACGTCGCCGACGCAGGGCGCGCAGGCATCGAGCTGGCCAACTGCCGTGCCGCGTACCTGACGGATCTTGTGGCGAACGCGGCGCTGCCCATCGCTGTGGCGGACGGCGTGCGGCGCATGGTGGAGGCGATCAGCGAGCCGCAGGAGGGATCGGCGCCGCTGGAGGGGATCCTGCGCGCCTATCAGCAGCGCGGGTTCTCTTGGCTGCGCGCGCTGCAAAGCGCGGGCATGGGCGGCATATTGGCCGACGATATGGGGCTGGGAAAAACGGTGCAGGTTATCGCGCTGGCGCTATGGCTCAAGCAAAAGAAAGCCGAGCGGATTCCGCTGCTGGTGGTCGCGCCTTCGTCGTTGGTGTATAATTGGCAGGCGGAGCTGGCGCAGTACGCGCCGGAGCTTGAATCTTTGGTGCTGGAGGGTTCGCAGGCCGCGCGCGCCGCGCGACTCAAGGCGCTGCGTACCTCGCCCGGGGTGGATGTGCTGATAACCTCGTATCCGCTGCTGCGCCGCGATATCGCCGCGCTGGAGGAATTGCGCTTCGGCGCCGTCGCGCTGGACGAGGCGCAGTATGTGAAAAATCCGGCTTCTATCGCGGCGGCGGCGGCCAAGCGGCTGCGCGCCGACGCGCGCTTCGCGCTGACCGGCACGCCGATGGAGAACCATCCGGGCGAGCTGTGGTCGCTGTTCGATTTTGCGCTGCCCGGCTACCTAGGGCCGCTGGCGCGGTTCATGCACCGGCACGGCGCGGGGCAGAACGCCGAGGAGCTGCGCAAAAAGACGGCGCCCTTTCTGCTTCGCCGCCTCAAGCGCGACGTGCTGACCGATCTGCCCGATAAGCTGGAGACGCGCCTGCTGGCCGAGATGACGCCGGAGCAGCGTCGCGTGTATCAGGCGGCGCTCATGCGCTTGAGCCGGGAGGTGGACGCGCTGCTTTCGCAGAGCAGCCTGCGGCGCGGGCGCATGGAGGCGCTGGCGGTGCTCACCGAGCTGCGGCAGATCTGCTGCCACCCGGCGCTGTGCCTGCCCGATTACTCGGCGTCCAGCGGCAAGCTGGATGTGTTGATGGACGTGCTGCCCGGCGCGCTGGAGGCCGGTCATCGCGTGTTGATTTTCTCGCAGTTCACCAGCATGCTGCGCATTCTGCGGCGGCATCTGGAGGCTTCGGAGATCGGCTGCCTGTACCTGGATGGCGATACGCCTGCGAAGGAACGGATGCGGCTGGTGCAGCGCTTCAACGGCGGGGAGGGGCAGGTGTTCCTGATCTCGCTGCGCGCTGGCGGATCCGGCCTCAACCTGACCGGCGCCGACATGGTGGTACACTACGATCCGTGGTGGAACCCCGCCGCCGAGGATCAGGCCACCGACCGCGCGCACCGCATCGGGCAGACGCGGGCGGTGCAGGTGATCCGCCTGATAACCAGAGGCAGCGTGGAGGAGCAGGTGGCGCTGCTAGGGGAGCGCAAGCGTGCGCTGTTCGACGCCATCGTGGACGGCGGGGAGAGCGCGCTGGCGCAGACCTCCGAGGAGGAGCTGCGCGAGTTGCTCCGCGAGATTACGAAAGACGTGAAGGGATAAAACCGCATGAGCGAGCAAAAGGGCGTACACAAGGGACACCGGGAGCGGCTCAAAACCCGCATGCTGCGCGAGGGCTTACAGGGATTCGCGCCGCACGAGGTATTGGAGTTGCTGCTGTATTTCGCCATTCCGCAGCGCGACGTCAACCCGCTGGCGCACGAGTTGCTGGCGATGTTTGGCTCGCTGGCCGGGGTACTGGAGGCCAGCGAGGGGGAACTGCGGCGTTGCTCCGGCGTCGGCGGCAACGCCGCGACGCTGCTCGCGATGATCCCGCAGCTGGCGGGTTACTATATGCGCGACCGCTTCCGCGAACGCCCGGCGCTGCATAACGCCTCCGAGGCCGGGGAGTACTGCCAAACGCTGTTCTTCGGCTTGGCCAACGAGGCGGTATACCTGATCTGCCTCGACGCGCAGGCGCGGGTGATTCACCCGGCGCTGCTGCAAAACGGCACCATCGACGAATCGCCGGTCTACGCGCGCGACGTGGTGCAGACCGCGCTGCGCCACCACGCGCATAGCGTGCTGCTGGCGCACAACCATCCCGGCGGCAGCCTGCTGCCCTCGCCCGCCGACTATGAGGTGACCAAGATGGTCATCGACGCGCTGGAGGTGGTGGAGGTGCGGGTGATCGACCACCTTATCGTGGCCGACGGCGGCTATTTGAGCATGGCGCAGCAGAGCATGATGAAGCGCGGCCTGTTGGTCGATGCGAAGGAATTTGAGTTCCGCGTCAAGAATACCACATTACCAATCAGAAAACAGACCAACGAGGACATGGGCGGTTTGGAAGGGTATGAGGGATTTGAATTTGAAGATACGTAAGAGAAAGGTGCTGCGGTTAATGGCGGTTTTATTGCTTTTCGGGGTGTCGATCTATATAGCTGCCATTGGCTGGGCGGTGTATACCGAGGCGCATCTGCCGCCCAAGCAGCCATCCGACGTGATCCTTGTGCTGGGCGCGCAGGTCAAGGCCGACGGTTCGCTTTCGCTGGCGCTCTTCCGCCGCCTTTCGCTGGCGCGCACCGAATACTTTCAAAATCCGCAGCTCATCATTACCTGCGGCGCGCAGGGCGGCGACGAGCCCGCGCCCGAGGGCGAGGTGATGCGCGAGTGGCTGATCGCGCAGGGCGTGCCGCCCGAGGCGGTGGTGGCCGAGGCCGGATCCTTCAACACGCGCGAAAACCTGCTGCACGCCAAGGCCATCATGGCGGAAAAGGGCCTCTCCCGCGCGCTGGTGGTGACTTCGGATTATCACGTGGCGCGGGCGCTTTCGCTGTGCAAACAGCTGGGCATCGAGGCCACCGGCGTGGGCAGTGCTTCGGAACCGGCTTACTGGGTGAAGAATCACGCCCGCGAGGGCATGAGCTGGATCAAATTTTGGCTGGAGGGGCTGCCTTTTTGGAGCAAATGATGAGAAACCGTCTGCGGGCGGGGTGCGAGGCGATGGGCGTCGCGCTGAGCGAGGCGCAGATCGAGCGGTTTGCCGTCTATGACGCGCTGCTGGCCGAGGCCAACGCCGTGCTGGATCTGACCGCGGTGTTGGAGGCGGCGGAGATCGTGGACCGGCACTATTTGGATTCGCTGACACCGCTGCGCGAGGCGGCGCTGATCCCGCACGGCGCGCGGCTCATCGACGTGGGTACCGGCGCGGGTTTCCCGGGCATTCCGCTGGCGATCGCGCGGCCGGATCTGTCGCTGACGCTGCTGGACGCGCAGCAGAAACGGGTCGCTTTTTTGCGGCGGACGATCGAGGCGCTGGGGCTGGATGCCGTGGCGGTGCACGCCCGCGCCGAGGATGCGGCGCACCTGCCGGAGCACCGGGAGCGATACGATGCGGCGGTGTCGCGCGCGGTGACGGCGCTTCCGGCGCTGCTGGAGCTCACGCTGCCCTTCGTGCGCGTGGGCGGGCGGGCGCTGGCGTGGAAAGGGCCGGGCGTGGCGGGGGAGATGGAACAGGGAGCGCGCGCGGCGGCTATGCTGGGTGGAGCGCTGTTGCCGCCGATGCCGGCGCCGGTGCCGGAGCGGGAGTGGCAGCACCTGCTGGTCGTCTGTGAGAAACGCGGACAAACCGTGCGACAATATCCACGCAAGGCCGGGGAACCGGCGCGCAAACCGTTGGGGAAGCTGTCGTAAAGCTCCTTTGAGCGCCTTGATTCGATCAGAAAGGACAATCCCATACGGATTTTATGGCGGTTTATCGCGCACGATCGTGCCCGGTAGACCGCCTTTTTTAGCAGGAAACCCACCGCCAAAAACCGAAATGGTAGCGTGTCGATAGGGCAAGAGCCACAACATATTGTGGTACATGAGAAAAACGGGCGCGCAAGCTGCGCCCTCGGAAAGGCGGCGTTTCGAACATGATCTATTCGATGGAAGGCAGGCGGACAGGCGCGCGACCCAGCAAGCAGGTGTGCTGGCTGGAGATGGATCGCATTGCCCCCAACCCCAATCAGCCCCGCAAGGTATTTGAAGCCACCGCGTTGCGCGAGCTCGCGGAATCCATTCAGCAGTGCGGCCTGTTGCAGCCGATCTCGGTGCGCGCGCTGGACGCGGAGCGCTATGAGCTGATCTCCGGCGCGCGGCGCATGGCGGCGTGCAAGCAACTCGGCATGACGCACATCGACGCCATCGTGCTTTCAGCCAGCACGCGGGACAGCGCGCTGCTGGCGTTAATCGAAAACCTGCAGCGCGAGGATCTGCACTTCTTTGAGGAGGCGGAGGGCTACGCCTCGGTGCTCAAGCGCTTCGTCATCTCGCAGGAGGAACTGGCGAGCAGCATCGGCCGCAGCCAATCCACGGTGGCCAACAAGCTGCGGCTTTTGCGGCTGGAGCAGCCGGTGCGCGAGTTGCTGCGCTTGCACGAAATGACCGAGCGGCACGCGCGCGCGCTGCTGCGCCTGCCCGAGGGGGAGGAGCGGCTCAAGGCGGTGCAGCAGGCGGCGGCGCGCGGCCTCAATGTGCAGCAAACCGAGGCGCTGATCGCGCAGATCCTTGAAAAACTCCGCAAGCAGCAGGAAGGCGCGCCGCGCCGCAAGGTGATTTCGCTCATGCGCGACCATCGGCTGTACATCAACGCCATCCGCGACATCATCCAGCAAATGAAGGCATCGGGCATCACCGCCGAGTATACGCTGCAAGATATGGGCGACCGCATCGAAATGCGGGTAACAATGCCCCGAAAAACCAGCTAAGCGACAGAATGCTTTGGAGTGCGAAATGCTTGCGTCCTCCGCCGTTTTGTGATACGCTATCCCGGAACAAACGGGGGAGGACACAGTATGTTTACCATTTTTTCCGATTCCGGCGCAGACTTGCGGCGAGATTTTGTGGAGACGCAAAAGGATTTTTTCGTGCTGCCGATGTCTTATACCATCGGCGGTGAGACGTATACGGACGTGCCGGGGCAAGGGCTGGATACGGCGGAATTTTACCGCAGGCTGGCGGCGGGGGAAAACTCGGTGACGGCGCAGGTCAACGTGAGCCTGCTGTGCGACGCCTTTCGCCCGCTGCTGCGCGAGGGAAAGGAAGTGCTATACGTCGCGTTCTCCTCGGCGCTTAGCGGCACGTACCAGAGCGCCATGCTTGCCAAGCAGATGCTGGCCGAGGAATTCCTCGAGGGCAAGTTGGAGATCGTCGATTCGCTCTCGGCCAGCGCAGGGGCGGCATACTGCGTGTACCTCGCGGTGGAAAAGCGGGCGCAGGGCATGAGCCTGGAGCAAACCGCGGGTTGGCTGCGGGAGAACCTACAGCACGTGGCGCAGTGGTTTACGGTAGATGATCTGGATTTTCTCAAGCGCGGCGGGCGGTGCAGCCCGGCGGCGGCTTTCTTCGGCACGCTGATGTCCATCAAGCCGGTGCTGCATGTCGACGCTGAGGGGCGTCTGGTCGCGCGCGACAAGGTGCGTGGGCGGCAAGGCGCGCTGCGCGGGCTGGTGGATCGCATGCAGGGCTTGGCGGTCGATCCGTCGGAGCACAAGGTATTCATCAGCAACGCCGCCTGCCCGGAGGACGCCGAGCAGGTGCGCACGCTGATCCACGAGCGCCTCGGGGTACCGATGGAGAGCTTTGTGATGAGCGATATCGGGCCGGTGATCGGCTCGCATTCCGGGCCGGGTACGGTGGCGCTGTTTTTCTGGAGCCGTGATCGCGGATGAGCGTCAAGCAGGAGGTGCGCGAGGCCTGCATGCGCGAGGCGCTGCGCGAGGCGATGCTGGCCCGCGATGCGGGCGAGGTGCCGGTGGGCGCGGTGGTGGCGCGGGGCTGTGAGATCCTCGGCCGCGGACACAACCTGCGCGAGGCGGAAAAGGATCCCACCGCGCACGCCGAGGTGCTGGCGATCCGGCAGGCGGCGCGAGCCATCGGCGATTGGCGGCTGACCGGCTGCACGCTGTACGTGACGCTGGAGCCCTGCCCGATGTGCGCCGGGGCGGCTACGTTGGCGCGGCTGGACGCGGTATGGTACGGCGCCGCCGACGTCCGTGCAGGATGTTGCGGCAGCCTGTACCGCATCAGCGAGGATCCCGCGTTTCTGCATCCGGTACCGGCCTACGGCGGCCTGCTGGCCGGGGAATGCGCCGCGCTGCTCGAAGCCTTTTTTCAGCGAAAAAGAGAAACATAAAAATATGCCCCTGCGCATTTTGAAGAGCGCGGGGGCATCGATTTGTGCATACCTGGTTTTTGAACATTACGCCGCCGGTTCCTTGCCCAGCATCGCGGCGCCGATGATGCCGGCGTCGCTGCCCAGCTTGGCTAACTGCACGCGGGCATAGGGCAGGGTTTTAAAGAAGATCATAGGCGGGAGCGCCTCGCGCACGGCGCTTAGCAGGAAGTCTCCGGCCTTGGATACACCGCCGCCCAGCACCACGATCTCCGGATCGATGAAATTGATGATGTTGACGATGCCGATGGCGACGTAGTGCGCGTAGCGGCGGAACACCTTCAGCGCCACCGGGTCGCTCTCGCGGGCGGCATCGATGATGGTTTTGGCCTCGATACGCTCCGGGTCGTGGCCGCAAAGCTTGCCGATCAGCGAATCCGGGTGGCGCTCCAGCGCGCGGCGGCCGTCGCGGATCAGCGCCGTGGCCGAGGCATAGCGCTCGAAGCAGCCGCGCATGCCGCAGGTACACAATTCCCCGTCCATCTCCACGATGAAGTGGCCGAGCTCGGAGCCGACGTGGTGATCGCCGCTGTAGGGCTTGCCGCCGATGACGATGCCGCCGCCCACGCCGGTACCCAGCGTGAGGAAAACGCTGCTCTTGGCTCCGGCGCTGACGCCCGCCACCGATTCGGCCAGCCCGGCCACGGTGGCGTCGTTATCGATGAACAGCGGCTTATCGATGTACTTGTGGAACTCCTCGCGGAAGGGTACGTCGTGCCACGAAAGGTTGGTGCAGAACGGAATCATGCCGGTTTCCGGATCCGCGACGCCGGGCACGCCGACGCCGATGGCCGCCACATCATCCAAGGAATAGCCTGATTGCTTCAGCGTGTCCAGCGTTACCTTCGCCATGTCGGCGATGATGGGCGCGTAGGGGCGGGGCATTAGCGTGGGCGTGGAGCCCTTGCGCAGGATGTTGCCCTGCTCGTCCACCACGCCGACGGCAATGTTTGTTCCGCCCAGATCGATGCCGATATAGACCATACGAAAGCCTCCGTTTCACTGCGGTGTTTTCTTGTTATTTCTGGTTACTCCTCTTCCTCGGGCAGGGGCGAGAGGCGCTCCTCTTCGCGCGAGCGCTGGAGCATTTCGGTCAGGCGCTTATCCAGCTCGGAAGCGGCGTTATAGCCCAGCCGCTTGAGCCGCCAGTTGCGCGCCGCCACCTCGATGATAATGGCCAGGTTGCGCCCCGGGCGCACCGGCATCACGGTATAGGGCAGCTTGGCGCCGAGGATCGTGATATATTCCTCGGTAAGCCCGAGCCGATCATACTCCTTGTTTTCGTGCCATAGTTCCAGATGGATCACGATGTCGATGGATTTGCTCGATACCACCGCGCCGACGCCGTACATCGCCTTGATATCGATGATGCCCAGGCCGCGGATCTCCATAAAGTGGCGCACCATCTCCGGCGCCTCGCCGACCAGCCGGTTATCGGACACGCGGCAGATGTCCACCACGTCGTCGGCCACCAGCTGATGCCCGCGCTTGACCAGCTCCAGCGCCGCCTCGCTCTTGCCCACGCCGGATTCGCCGGTGAGCAGCACGCCCACGCCGAACACGTCCACCAGTACGCCGTGGCGCGTGACGCGCGGGGCGAGGCGGTTGTTCAGATAATAGATTGCGCGCGCGAAGAAACGCGTCGTCACCGCCGTGGACTGATAGATCGGGATGTTGTGCGCGCGCGCCAGCTCCTCCATCACAGGGGGGCAGGGCATGCTGCGCGTGATGACCACGCAGGGCATATCGTAGGAAAAGTATTTGTCCAGCCGCTCGCGCTGCACGTCCTCGCTCAGCGATTCGAGATAGGACATCTCGGCCTTGCCCACCACTTGCGGACGCTCGTAGGCAAAATAATCGTAATAGCCGACAAACTGGAGGCCGGGACGGTTGAGGTCGGTGGTGCGGATGTCCCACTCCTTGCGGGTGCCGGGCACCAGCACCTCCAGATTGAGCGTATCGATAAAATCCTGCGCTGAAATCATGGTTTTCCGCCTTCCTCTCGGGTTCGGTAATCGTTGGTTTCTTGCTGTTTTCCCCGCGAAGCGGGGGAAAATAGCTTCAATTATTGGCCGAGCAGGTGGGTGGCGATGTAGCGCGCCACGCCGTCCTCGGTATGCGCATCACAGATGTCGGCGGCGATTTGCCGCAGCGCGAGCTGGGCGTTGGCCACCGCCACGCCGCGCCCGGCGGCCTGCAGCATGGTCAGGTCGTTGAGCCCGTCGCCGAAGGCCACAACCTCGGAAAGCTCCGCGCCCAGCCGCTTGCACAGCACGCGCAGCGCGCTGCCCTTGTTGGCGGTGCGGGTGGTGATCTCCACCAGCGTGGCGCTCGAGCTGCTCAGCTCCAACCGATCGCCGAACTTGTCGGCCAACAGGCGAAGGGCCACGGGAACCTCTTCCGGCGACACGGTGGCCAGCATCTTGGGCGTGTCCCGCTGGATATACGCGGAGAGCCGCCCGACGGCGCGCCCCGGAAGCGAGGTCTCCCGGCCGTATAGCTCGCTGTATTGCGAGGGATCGGCGTAGAAAAAACCTTGCTCGTCATAGCCGTGGAAGTAGTAGTTTTTTTCCTCGAGCAGCAACGCGACCTCGCGCGCCAGCGCCGCCGGGAGGGGATCGGAATGCAACGTTTCGCCGGTCTGCGCGTCGGTAATCATCGCGCCGTTGCCGGAGATGATGGGCAGCGGCGTGCCGATGGCGCGGGCGAAGGGCAAAATGGAATGGTACATGCGCCCCGAGGCGAGGATCACGCCGATGCCTGCCGCCTGCGCGCGGCGCAGCACTTCCAGCGTGTATTCGGAAAGCGCGTTGTGGGCGTTGAGCAACGTGCCGTCCAGATCGGAAACCACATAACGAATAGCCAAACAAAACCTCCAACGGGGAAATTTCCCCGCTGGCATTATACCGCAAAGCCGCCGGGGAAACAAGATTCGCGCTGCTTGCGAAAAGATGGAAACGGAAGAGCCTCGGCGCGCAGGCTACGGCAGGTAGAGATAATGTTCATCGATCATCGGCCCCTTCCAAAGCGCGTTTCGGTAGGCAAAGGATACCGGATGCGCTGTGGCGAGCATGCCGACGCTGAGCACCACCACGCGCTCGCCGCCCGCGATATCCTCGCCGATTTCCCAATCATAATCCCAAACGAAAGTGAAGGCGGCCGCGCCCCATAGAAGCGTGGTAACCAACAGGAAGGACAATAGCAGCGAGCCTAGGCGCAGCACATCGCCGCGAAGGCGTGCGGTGCGGCGCATAGACAAATGCAGCGAAAGGGCGAACGCAATCGCGCAGCACACCATGCAGAGGGTGGCGATCGCGAAGCCGAACAGCACCATTGAATCGCGATAGCTACAATGAAACAGGCGTAAAACGCCGCCGCCGATCAGCAGCAGAAGCAGCAGCGCGCCGCAGGCAAACGTGGCGTTTCTCACCCAGCGGAGCATACGCCGCAGCTGCGCATGAAGGTTCTCTTGTTGTGTAGACATGCTTGCCCTCTTTTCTTTTGTTCGGGATGCGCCCGTATTCCTATACGCTAAGCATAACGGCACGCGCGGCGGTTGTCAAACCATGCCGTGCGATGGTATGATAGCAAAAAGCCTGCGAGAGGGAGAACATATGCGCACAAAATACCTGAGCGATCTGGCCGCGCGCCTTACGCCCTACGTACCCGGCGAGCAGCCGAAGGATCGAAGCTATATCAAGCTCAACACCAATGAAAGCCCCTTTTCGCCCGCGCCGGGCGTGCTGGCGGCGGTGCAGGGCGAGGTGGGGAGGCTGCAATTGTATCCGGATCCGACCTCGGCGGCGCTGCGCGAGGCGCTGGCGCGGCTGCACGGCTTGCGCGCGGAGCAGGTGTTCGTCGGCAACGGCTCCGATGAAGTGTTGGCCTTCGCGTTCCAGGCCTTCTTTGCGGGCGGGCCGCTGCGCAGCGTGGACATCACCTACTCGTTTTACCCGGTATACGCGCGGCTCTACGGCGTGCAATATGAAACCGCGCCGCTGCGCGAGGATTTTTCCATCGCGCCGGAATCGCTGTGCGGGGATTTTCCGGTGGTGCTGGCCAACCCCAACGCGCCGACCTCGCGCGCGATGCCGCTTTGCGGGATTCGCCGCATCGCCGAGAGCTGCCGCGCGCACGGCCGCGTGTTGCTGGTGGACGAGGCGTACATCGCCTTTGGCGGCGAGGAAGCGGTGCCGCTGATCGCCGAGTTTGATAACCTGCTGGTGGTTCGTACCTTCTCCAAGGCATACGCGCTGGCCGGGATGCGCGTGGGCTATGCGTTGGGGCATCCGGCGCTGATCGACGGGCTGAACCGCGTCAAGGATAGCTTTAACTCCTACCCGCTGGATCGGCTCGCGCAGGCGGCGGCGGTGGCGGCGGCGGAGGATGTGCCGTACTTCGAGCGCTGCGTGGCGGCGGTGTGCGCCACCCGTGCGCGGTTTGCCGCCGGGCTGGAGGAAATGGGGTTCATCGTGCTGCCTTCGGCGGCCAACTTTGTGTTCGCGCGCCATCCGGCGCATTCCGGCGAGGCGCTGCAAGCGGGTCTGCGCGGGCGGGGCATCCTCGTGCGGCGGTTTGGTGCGCCGCGCATCGCCGATTGGCTGCGCATCACCATCGGCGGCGATGGCGAGATGGAGCAGGTGCTGACGGCGCTGCGGGCAGAAATCGGAATATAGAAGCCAAGCTAGGGGTAGATAACTTTTTTGCGATGGGCGCCGAAGGATTCCCAAGGGCGACCGGAAAGCCCTTGGGTCGCCCCGCAGGGCGAAATCATTGCGCAAGGGTGTTTCGCTCCCTGCGGGGAGCGACCAAAGGGCTTTGCGATCGCCCTTTGGAAACCTTCGCGGCGGTCGGCTAAGTTGGTAATAAGATAGATTGAGAGGGGGTGGTTGCTTTGTTCCTGAAGTACAAATGCTTTAGGCTTTGGGCCACTGCGCTCCGTACGAAGTCTGTTGTGAGATAGGCTGAGGCGATGCGGGAGGGTTCCGCCGGGCGGCGGCCTCCTATCGTGCGGAGTAAGAGTACATCGCCTTTTCCTGTGCATCATCGCAGACTTTGCTTCAGCCTAAAATGAAAAGAAGCAAGGAGTGCAGTAAGATGCTGGAAATAGGAATGAATGGTGTCATCAAGAATTATGGATTCAACAACGTGTTATGTGGCGCGAGCCTGGAGATCATGACCGGCGACCGCGTCGCCATTGTGGGGCGCAACGGCTGCGGCAAGTCCACGCTGCTCAAGATCGTGGCCGGGGAGGAAACCGCCGATCAGGGCATCGTGAGCGTTCGCCGGGGCGCTACCGTGGGGTACTTAGAGCAAATCCCGGCGCTGACCGCAAAGGGCATCACCGTGCGCGAGGTGTTGACGGAACCCTTCGCGGAGCTGTTCGCCATCGAAACCCGGCTGCGCGCGCTGGAGCAAGAGATGGCCACGCAGACCGACGCGCAGGCGCTGGAGCGGCTGATGCGGCAATACGCCCATCAGCAAAGCCTGTTTGCCTCGCTGGACGGCTACGCGCTGGAGGAAACCTTTGGCCGCGTCGCCACCGGCTTCGGGCTGACCGAGCTGCTGGAGCGCCCCTTCAACGTGCTCAGCGGCGGGCAAAAGACGGTGGTCAAGCTGGCGTGTACCATTTTGCGCCAGCCCGATATCCTGCTGCTGGACGAGCCGACCAACCACCTAGACGTGCGCACGCTGGAATGGTTCGAGGCCTATTTGGCCAAGTACAAGGGTACGGTGCTGCTGGTATCGCACGATCGGTACTTTCTGGATCGCGTGGCGCAAAAGACGCTGGTGCTGGAGCGCGGCACCTGCCAGATGTTCCACGGCAACTATACCTTCAGCCAGCAGGAGCAGGAGCGCCTGCTGCTCATCGAATTTGAGCAGTACAAAAACCAGCAGAAAAAGATCGAGGCGATGCAGGCGGCCATCAAGCGATACCGGGATTGGGGCGCGCAGGGCGACAACGAGATGTTTTTCCGCAAGGCCAAGGAGCTGGAGAAGCGGCTGGACAAGATGGTGCGCATCGACCGGCCGCAGCTGGAGACGGCCAAGATCCCCATTCATTTCGCCGGGGAGCGCACCGGAAAAGAGGCGCTCCGGCTGAAGGATGTTTCGCTTTCTATCGGCGGGCTGGCGCTGCTGCACGGCGCGACGCAGACCCTGCTTTACCGTGAAAAGGTATGCCTGCTCGGCGACAACGGCACCGGCAAGACCACGCTGCTGCGCGCGCTGCTGGGCGAGTTGCCGCTACCCGAGGGCGCGGCAACCTTCGCGCCCGGCGTCAAGCTGGGCTATATCCCGCAGGAGATCCGCTTCCGCGAGGAGAAGGCGTCCATCCTGGACACCTTCCGCGAGGCGCATCCCTGCCCGGAGGGCGCCGCGCGCGGCGTGCTGGCCAAGTACGGCTTCTACGCCGATGATGTGTTCAAGCGGGTATCCTCGCTGTCCGGCGGAGAGAAGGTGCTGCTCAAGCTTGCCGTTCTGGTGCAGCAGGAGATCAATTTCCTGATCCTCGACGAGCCGACCAACCACATCGACATCCAGACCCGAGAAATGCTCGAAGAAGCGCTGCTCGACTTCGGCGGCACGATCCTGTTCGTATCGCACGACCGATACTTTATCCAGCGGATCGCCGGGCGGATCTGGGAGCTGGCGGATCGGCGGCTAACCGATTTTGCCGAGGATTACGCGGGGTATCGGCAAAGGCGCACAAAAAAAGAGGCCTAAGCCCCCAGGCTGCCGAAAAAGGCTCATCTGCGGGTTCAGCCCTGCGCGCGCCTCGTCGGCGTACGCGTGTACGCCTCCCACGGACGCGCTTGCGCTTCGCCCACATCTGAACCTTTTTGGACAACCTGAGGTTTTTAACGGGTTGAGGCCTAAGCCCCTTCGGTTTCCCGCGCTAGCTCGGCGACCTTGCCCAGCGTGCGCAAATTGCGCGCCGTGGCGGGCGGCAGCGCCTTGCCCAGCGTAGTCATCAGCTTGCTGTATAGGATGCTTCGCGAGAGCAGCAGGTACAACTCCCGCCCGCGCAGCGCCCACCGGTCGCCGTCCATTTCATCCGACAACGCCGCCAGCGGTTCGCCGTCTGGCGGCGTGTTCCATAAATAAACATACTCGGTTTCGGCGCCGTCGGCCTGCGCGCGCGCCGCTTCGCGCTGCTCGGCGGTAAAGGGGTACGATTCGATCAACGCCGTCAATTCCCCGGCGGTGCGCAGCATCACCGGGATGGCGAAGCCGAAGGCTTGCTCCAGCGCGGCGGAAAGGCGCGCGGTCAGCGCGGGCGCGTCCTCCTCGCAGGCGAAAACGACATTGCCGCTCTGAATATAGGTGCGCACGCACGAAAGCCCCAAATCTTCGCACAGGCGGCGCAGATCCTCCATCCGGACCTTGTGCTTGCCGCCGACGTTGATGCCGCGCAAGAATGCGGCGTAAACCGGCATGGGCGATCCCCTCGCTTTCGTTCTTTATCCTTCGTCGGCTGTCCGCGCATGCTTTTCGAGCCATATCAGCAGCACCGCGATGTCGCTGGGCGACACGCCGGAGATGCGCGAGGCTTGGCCGATGGTTTCGGGGCGCTGCGCGGCCAGCTTTTGCCGCGCCTCAATGCGCAGGCCGGGCAGCGCGGCGTAATCGATGCCCTCCGGCAGGCGCAGGCGCTCTGCGCGGCGCGCTTGCGCCACCTGCGCGGTTTGTTTCTGAATGTAGCCCTCGTAGCGCAGCGCGATGTCGACCTGTTCGGTGACGTCGGCGGGCAGCTGCGCCCAGTCCGGATCCAGCGACTGCAGATCGGCGTAGGCGATGCCGGGGCGGCGCAGCAGTTCGGCGGCGGAAAGGCCGCCTTGCGCGGGCGGCTGATCGTGCGCGGCCAGCCACGCGTCCAGCATTTCCCCGGCGGGGAAGCGCGTGCGATGCAGGCGCTCCGCCGCTTCGGCGGCACCGGCGCGCTTGGCCAGCATGCGTGCGTAGCGGGCGCGCGAGGCCAGCCCGGCGCGAAAGCCCAGCTCGGTGAGCCGCAGATCGGCATTGTCCTGCCGCAGCAGCAGGCGGAACTCGGCGCGCGAGGTCATCATGCGATAGGGTTCTCGCGTGCCTTTGACGATCAGGTCGTCGATCAGCACGCCGATATAGGCCTCGTCACGCCCCAGCGTCAGCGGCGGCTTGCCCTGCAACGCCAGCGCGGCATTGATCCCGGCGATCAACCCCTGCGCCGCCGCCTCCTCGTAGCCCGAGGTGCCGTTGATTTGCCCGGCGAAGTAGAGGTTTTCATAGGCCTTGGCGCGCAACGCGGCGGTGAGCTGCAGCGGGTCGATGCATTCATACTCGATGGCGTAGGCCAGCCGCAGCAGCCGCGCGCGCGATAGCCCGGGCAGCGTGCGGTACATCGCGATCTGCACATCCTCGGGCAGGCTGGTAGACATGCCCTGCACGTACCATTCGGGGCTATCGAGCCCTTCCGGCTCGATGAACACCGGATGGCGCTCCTTGTCGGCGAAGCGTACCACCTTGTCCTCGATGGAGGGGCAGTAGCGCGCGCCGGTGCCCGCGATGCCGCCGGTATACATCGGCGCGCGGTGCAGGTTTTCGCGGATCAGCTGGTGCGTCGCCTCGGTGGTATAGGTGAGGTAGCAGCGCGCGCGGTTTTCGAGCCGGTGGTCGGTGAGGAAAGAGAAGGGGGTCACCGGTTCGTCGCCGTCCTGCGGCTCCATTTGATCGAAGTCGATGGTGGCACCGTCGATGCGTGCCGGGGTTCCGGTTTTGAAGCGCTGCAACGAGATGCCCAATCCGCGCAGCGCCTCGGCCAGATGCGCGGCGGACGCGAGTCCCTGCGGCCCGCTGTCCCATGCCTGCTCGCCGATGACGATGCGGCTCTCCAAGTACACCCCGGCGCACACGATCAGCGCGCTGCAGGCGAAACGTTTGCCGTCGGCGGTGGTGACGGCGGTGACGCGGCCGCCGCTCGCGTCGATGGCCGATACCTCGGCTTGCCGCAGCGTGAGGTTTTCCTGCGCCCGCACCGCCCGCAGCATGCGCGCGTGATACGCGCGCTTATCGGCCTGCGCGCGCAGCGAGCGCACGGCGGGTCCCTTGCCGGTGTTGAGCATGCGCGATTGGATGAACACCTCGTCGATGGCCGTGCCCATCTCGCCGCCCAGCGCGTCGACTTCGCGTACCAGATGCCCCTTGGCGGTGCCGCCGATGGCGGGGTTGCAGGGCATCAGCGCCACGGCGCCGAGGTCGAGGGTGAGCAGCAGCGTGGAAAGACCCATGCGCGCGGCGGCCAGCGCCGCCTCGCAGCCCGCGTGCCCCGCGCCGATAATCACAATGTCATATGCCTCTTGAAAGCCGGAAAGCGTTTCCCCCATGCGATTACAGCCACTCTTTTCGTTTCAAAATCCAATAGATTAGCAGCGTGATGGCGCCCATCGCCGCCAGCGAGAGCGGATAACCCCACGGCGATTGCAGTTCCGGCATATGGTTGAAGTTCATGCCATAGATGCCGGTGATGACCGTCAAGGGCCCGAAGAATACCGTGAGGATGGTCAGCTTGTTGACGGCCTCGTTGGTCTTGGCGGTCAGCCTGCCCTCGTAGGTTTGTAAAAGGCGGTCGCTCATCTCGTGCAGGCTTGCCGAGAAATCGTAAAGCTTGAGCATCTGCGCGTTGATGTTCTGAAAGTAGCGCAGGCTCTTTTTGTCGATGAGCTGGTTTTCGTTGACCAGAATTTGCGCGCCGATATAGGCCGAGGCGCGCAATTGTTTTTTAATGGTGTAGATTAGCTTGTGGCAATCGTTGAGCTGTACGAGCTCGGCCTTTTTAACGGAATGGACGATGTCGTCCTGAAGGGCGGCGAGCTTGTCCTCCAGCCGCTCGAGGCGGTTGGAATAATCGAAAAAGATCAGGCTGAGGATGCGGTAGAACAGCTTGGCGAGGCTGCCCTCCTTGCTGACGAGTTCGCGGATCGGGCCGGATACCCAGCAGGGATTCTTGGGCAGCACGACGATCAGGTAGCGCGCGGAGAGGTAGAGGTTGATCTCATGCAGCGCCGCCGCGTCGCCCATGCAGACGAGGCTGATGAAATCGTAGCCGTCGTAGCTGGTAAGCCGGACGCTCTCGTCGAGGTTGGTACACTCGAGGACGGTGCTTTCGTCAAACTGAAAGTGCGGCTGCATGCGCTCCAGCTCCTCGGGGCTGCAAAGCAGGGCATACTGCGCCGCCTTCGCCCATTCCGGCACAAAGGCGTTGGATTGCTGCGCTTCCTTGGCGCTTAGGTCGCGAAAGAGCATGCGCTCACCTCGTCTGCGTTATTTTTCTTTGAACAGTATAGCATGTCTCGCCCTCGTTCGGTAGGCGTTTTTCTCGGAGGAACCTTTTTCTGCTCTGGAGCGAGAGAGTGAAAAAATTCCTGCGAAATGCCGGATTATAACAAGAATTCCATCCGTTGGATAGGGTGAGGTCCATCATTTTGGTATAGGAGGGATCGTATGAAAAACCGCTGTGTATGCCTGCTGATCTGCGTCGCGCTGTTGCCCGCCGTGGCCTGCGCGCAATTAATGGATGCGGATATGGACGCTGGAATCATTCGCTTCGAGAGCCAAATGCCGACCGATATTTCCTCGGCATTGCCCCTGCGGGACGGGAGCCTCTTGGTATCTGTCTGCGAGGGGGACAGCTGGCTCGGGGGGCCTGCCTCCCCCGAGACCGCGCAAAAGACGACGCTCCTTCGCCTGTCAGCCGAAGGCGGTGTGCTATGGAAAAAAACGCTCAGCGCGAAGCGGGGCGCCATCGTTCTGAGCTGGCTTTGCGAAGCGGGGGACGGGTCGGTGCTCGGCCTTGCGCGGCACTCGATCGACCAACGGGAGCAATATAAGCAGCTTCTGCGCTTTTCCGTTCAGGACGGATCCGTAATCTGGAGCGGAGACGAGATGGAAGCGCAGGAGGAAGTTTCCGAGCGCGCCTATCCCGCCGGGCAGGGCTATCTGTGGGAAACCATCTTGGACAGCAGGCGCTCCACCGAGCCGCGCTACTATGAATTGCGCGCGGCGGACGGCACGCCGCGCTGGAAGGTGGATCAGACCCAGAGCGTCAGCGTGCTGGCGGCGGTGGTGGCGACGCCCGAAGGTACGCTGCTGCTGGGGAAGGCGTGGGCGAAGGACATCGAGGATGACAGGGCGTGCGCCGCGCTGGTAGACGATGCGGGCAAGGTGGTTTGGAAAAAGGATTACAGGGAGCTGGGGAGCAGTTTCTTCCGGTGCGGCGCGGTATCGCCGCGCGGAGAGCTGGCGGCGATCGCTCTGGTGGGCAAGGTGGGAGAGACGAGGAAGTATGCGCTCGTCACCTTGGCCGCCGATAGCGGCGAGCTGCACAGGAGCGCTTTCGCGTCGGAGGGCATCGACCAGCCGTGGATCATTTCCTCCGGCGCTGGCTGGTTGCTTTCCGGCGGCGGCGGCAAGGAGCTTGCGCCTGCGCTTCGCTTCATCCAGACCGACATGGAGGGCAACGAGCTGCAAGCGTGGGACATGCTGCTCGATGCCGATACACTATATGGTACGCGCGTGTTTGCGTGGAACGGCGAGCTGTGGGCGGATTTGCTGATTGGCAAGGGTGACGTCCGGAGCGCGTTATTGCGCAGAGTGCAGTAAACGGAACAAAATGGGTTGCCGCACCGTCGCGACAACCCATTCAGACCGTCGAAAAACGCCCATCTGCGGGTTCAGCCCAGCGCGCGCCTTGTCGGCGTACCAGTGTACGCCTCCTGCGGACACGCTTGTGCTTCGCCCACATCTGGACATTTCTCGACGGTCTGGCTTTGTTGATAGCCTGAACGGGTTGCCGCATCGTCGCG
>JAVBMD010000037.1:0-71858 GCA_031552825.1 Eubacteriales bacterium | reverse complement strand
GGTGCCGACGCACGATATCGGCAAGATCGGCATTCCCGACGAGGTGCTGCTCAAGCCCGGCCGCCTGACGCAGGAAGAGTTTGAGATTATCAAGACGCACACCTCCATCGGCAGCGCGGTCATCCAGAACATGCTGGCCGACGACGTTGACAAAGAGTTCTTCCGCCACAGCTTCGAGATTTGCCGCCATCACCACGAGCGTTGGGATGGCAAGGGCTATCCGGACGGCTTGGGTGGCAACAGCATCCCGCTGTCGGCGCGCATCCTGGCGATCATCGACGTGTACGACGCGCTGGTTAGCCCGCGCGTATACAAGCCCTCGATGAGCCACGAGGAGGCGGCCAAGATCATCATCGATGGCAAGGGCACGCAATTTGACCCGAACATCGTCGAAGTGTTTGAGGAGTTGCAGCTGGACTTTAAGCGCGTGCACGACGAGGCGATGTAAGGCGCTGTCGCGCCAGTGGCGCGAATGGACGGCGCGAAAGCCCAATGAATGCAAGAGGATCCATGCGCAGTGCGCATGGGAGTCTGCGTGAATTGGGGGAGAGCCCGACGACACGAATGGATTGTGGGGCTGTCGGCCCGAAAAACAAAAGGGGCTCCTTCGCGATACGCGAGGGAGCCTTTGCCGTTACACCCGCTCGATCTGCCCGCAGGCGATGCGCATGCCGGAATCCCCGGCGGGCTGCGTGCGGAAATCGTCGGGCATTTCGTGGATCACCACGGTGCGGCCTACCACATCGGCGGGCACAAAGCGATTGGTGAACACGCGCATGTACGTCCGGCCATCGTTGCCGAAGATGACCGGCAGATCGCCCGCATGCAGCGGATGCGGCTGATCGGTGGGGTTGTAGTGCCCGCCGGCCAGCGTGAAGGGCATGGCGGCGGTCGGGTCGCCGCAGCGCTCACCGTCGTGGATGTGCAGGCCAAACGGGCCGACTTGCGGCATGTCGGTGGGCAGGCTCTGGGGGGGCAGGCCGTTGGCCAGGACCTCCACCACGGTGCCCAGCGGAGCCGCGTAGAAGTTGACCGTGCCCACAATGTCCGGCGCGCGATCGCTGCCGATCAGTTCGGCGGAGGCGTAGGGCTTTCTATGCGACAGACCATCGGTGCGCAGGCGGTCTTTTTGGTAGGCCATAAGAATGCTCCTTTCCGTGCGGTTACGCTGTATTCTATGCCTTTGGCGTAAATCGGTGAAATTTGGAAAAGAAACCGGCGAAGCGGTTGACCTGGCCGGAAACCGCGGCTATAATAGACAGAGCGCGCACAATACTGATCCGCGTTTGATTTCACAAAACAGATCGCGGAAGATTTTTCCGATTGGCTAGGAGCCTGAAAGAGGCGTAGCCGGAAGCTACGACGACTGAAGCGCGACACCGCCAAGCGGAAAAAGATCCGCGAGATACGCGGGAAATCAAATGAGGATGAGTATAACCGCATCACTACATTCCGCCTGTCGGAACACGAACAAAAGGATGGGTATTATCATGGTTGTAGATCACATCTCGAATTGCGAAACGTATTACTGCCTCGGCGAGCGTTTCAAGACCGCTTTTGAATTCCTGAAAAAGAACGACATCCGCAAGATGGAGCTGGGCCGCCACGACATCGATGGCGACAACGTGTTCATCCTGGTGCAGGAATACACCTCCAAGACGATTGACAACTGCGGCCTGGAGGCCCACAAGAAGTACGCCGACGTGCACTACGTGGCGGAGGGCTTCGAGTACCTGGGCTATGCGCATTTGTCCCGCTGCAAGGAAACCATCCCCTATAACCCCGAACCGGATGCTTCCTTCTTCGAGAAGGAGTGCCAGTACATCCTGCTGCAGAAGGACGATATCGCCATCGTGCTGCCCCAGGACGTGCATATGCCACAGAAGCGCGCGCTGGTCGGCGTGCCGGTTCGCAAGGCGTGCATCAAGGTGCGCGTGGCGGACTAATGGCTCGACGCTCTCGCGTCGCTCCCGAGCTACATCAAACGCCCTTCCCATTTGTGGGAAGGGCGTTTGATGTTTGCATTACTTCGCGATAAAGGTCATCCACTCGCACTCCAAGCGGCCGTTGTAGAAGCGGCGCTTCTTATCGGCGCGCTGGCCATAGCAGCGCTCGAAGCTGGGGTTGGTGGTCAGCACGCCCAGACTCCAGCCGGGGTGGCGATTGGTTAGCTGGCGCAGTTGGCGATACAGCGCCTCCACCGTCTTTTGATCGCCCAGCCGCTCACCATAGGGCGGATTGGTTAAAAACACGCCGCGATGACCGTCTGCCGAAAGATCGGCGACATCGCATTGGGCCAGCGCGATGCGCCCGTCCAACCCGGCCTGGTGCACATGTTTTTTCGCCAGCGCCAGCGCCTCATCCGACAGATCGCTGCCCGAGATCCCCTCAATGCGCGTCAGGTCGCAGGCGCTGTGCGCATCCGCCCGCAGCGCGTCGGCGACACCGGCGGGCATCAGCTGCCATGATTCGCAGGCAAACGCGCGCGTCAGCCCAGGTGCTCGGTTCGCGGCCTGCATCGCAGCCTCAATGAGCAGCGTGCCGGTGCCGCACATCGGATCGTGTAGTGCGCGGCCGGGTCGCCAGGGGGACAGCATCACCAGGGCGGCAGCCAGCGTTTCGCGCAGCGGGGCCTCGCCGTTCCAGGTGCGGTAGCCGCGGCGGTTGAGCGCCGTGCCGCTGGCGTCCAGCGTCAGTTGCGCCACATCGCCGTGCAGCGACACATCCACTGCATAGGTCGCGCCGGTTTCGGCAAACCATGGTGTCTTGTGCTTGGTTTTGAGCCGCTCTACAATGGCCTTTTTGGTGATGGACTGGCAATCGCTGACGCTCATCAGCTTCGAGCGGGCGCACTTGCCGCGCACCGGGAACGCGCCGTCCTTGGGGATAAAGCTCTCCCAGGGCAGTGCGCGCACACCTTCAAACAATTCCTCAAACGACAGCGCGGCAAAGCGGCCCAGCACCAGCAGCACACGGTCAGCGGTGCGCAGCCACAGGTTGGCTTTCAGCCCGCCAGCCGCATCGGCGGTGAATCGCGCGCCGCCATTTTCGGCCTTCGCGTCGGCAAAACCCAACGCTTTCAGTTCCTGGGCGACTACGCCTTCCAATCCAAAGGCGGCGGTGGCAATCCATTCATACATCATGCGCTATGCTTCTTCTGGCGAGTCGGAACCGATGCGCGCGCAGGCTGGGGCAACGCGTCGTCCTTCTGTATGCCGTTGATTTGGTGATCAGTCTTGACCCATATGCGCTGGTTGCGATGCTTGAAAAAGCCCAGTACCTGCGAGGCCAGACAGACCGGATAGATGGTGATATAGGAAACGAGTATGGACCAGAAAGACTGCAGAGAAGGCCGTTGGCGATTGTCGCGGGCATCGGCGACGAAGAACAGCACGAACAGCATATAGGCAAATGGGAGGAGAGCGACCAGGATCTTTAGTGCGTTGACTTGCATGGAGCCCAAAAAGCGCAGCAAGTGAAACTGTTCCATCAACAGCGTGATGACCAGTGAAAGCGCGGAAAGCGGGATTTGGATGGACATGGGCATCGAGAACATGTAGCCAAAGCTGGAAACCAGTTCCTTCAGCGCGATGCGACGCTGCATAAACGCGCTGAGCAGCGGGCGAGTGCCATGCAGCGCCACATACCAGTGGCCTTGGCTCCAACGAATGCGCTGGCGAAAGACCGTGCGGATGTGCGTGGGTTTTTCGTCGTAGGTGCGCGCGTAGTGATTCCACAGGATGCGTTGGCCGTGCTCGGTGAACAGGATCTGCATTTCCATGTCCTCGGTGAGCGAATTGGCCTGCCAACCGCCGATCTCGCGCAGCGCTTGCATCGAAAACGCCAAACCGGTGCCGCCGATGGAACAGTTCACCCCAAGGCGGTCCTTGGCAAGCTGATAAAAGCGATTGCTGATCGTATACGAATGGTAATAGAAAAAGGCCACAAGACCGCGCTTGTTCTTGCAGCCCAGGTAGCTTTGGATAGCGGCGGGTTTGCCCTCGGAAAGGTATTGGCTGTTGATTTCACGGAAGAAATTCTCGGTGATGATATTGTCGGCATCGAGAATCACCATCATGTCGTAGTCGGTGTAGTATTCTGGGTGCTGATCCAGCACCTTTTTGATGGCGTGCGGCTTGCCCACTGGTTCACCGGGCAGAGAAACGGTTTCGCAGACCTTTTCGCCGCACGACTCGGCGCGCTCTTTCGTGCGATCTTTGCAGTTGTCGGCGATCACACAGATATCCACCAGTTCACGGGGATAGTCGGCGGCGCGGATGGAGGCAATGGCGTCGGCGATGACTCGTTCCTCGTTGCAGGCGGGAATACACACCAAAAAGCGGCAGGAAGGCTTGTGCTGCGCATATTTCTTGGGCGAGCCATATCCCCACAGGCTGACGATAAAATAATAGATAGCGGAAAACAGGATCCAAAGATTGACGAGCAGCATCAGTACGTCCAGGACATCGAGCAGAAAATCCAAATGGCTCACTTCACCTTTTCACGGTTCGACTTCTTGCCAACCTCACTATGATAGCATAAACAATCGGTGGTGTAAACAAGATGGCATGGAATTTGCCGCTGCACGTGAAGATTGTGAAAAACACTACCCAAACGCGCGCAATGGTGCTATAATATAGATTCGAGTAAGCATGGATGAAGGAGAGTGGAACAAGTGCCATTAGTCACCACCAAGGACATGTTCAAAAAAGCCTACGAGGGCGGTTACGCCATCGGTGCGTTCAACGTCAACAATATGGAAATTGTGCAGGGCATCACCGAGGCCGCGAAGATGGAAAACGCGCCGGTGATTCTGCAGGTATCGGCTGGCGCACGCAAGTATGCTAAGCATGTGTATTTGATGAAGCTGGTGGAAGCGGCGCTGATTGACACCGACCTGCCCATCGCCGTGCATCTGGATCACGGTCCGGATTTTGAAACCTGCAAGAGCTGTATCGACGGCGGCTTTTCCTCGGTGATGATCGATGGATCGCATCATTCCTTCAAGGAAAACATCGAGCTGACCAAGAAGGTGGTCGATTATGCCCACGAGCGCGGCGTCACCGTCGAGGGCGAGCTGGGCCGCCTGGCCGGTATCGAGGACGCCGTCAATGTGTCCGATGCCGACGCAGCCTTCACCGACCCGGACGAGGTCGAGGAATTTGTCGGCCGCACCGGCGTGGATTCGCTGGCCATCGCCATCGGCACCAGCCACGGCGCCTTTAAGTTCAAGGGCGAACCCCGTCTGCGCTTCGATATTCTTGAAGAGGTGGGCAAGCGCTTGCCGGGCTTCCCGATCGTGCTGCACGGCGCTTCCTCGGTGATGCCGGAGTACGTGAAGATGATTAACGAATTCGGCGGTAACATGCCCGGCGCGCAGGGCGTGCCCGAGGAAATGTTGCGCAAGGCCGCCTCGATGGCGGTGTGCAAGATCAACGTCGATTCCGACCTGCGTCTGGCGATGACCGGCGAACTGCGCCGCTATTTTGCCGAGCACCCGGATCACTTCGATCCGCGGCAGTACCTCTCTCCGGCGCGCGACGCGCTGCGCGACATGGTGCGGCACAAGATCGTACACGTTATGGGTTGCAACGGCAAGGCGTAATCCTTGCGCTGTCTGGCGGGGGCGAATGGAAGCGCCCCCGCCTTTTTTGTTCTATCATCCGACAAAACCCCACAACAGCTTGCGCTTTGCGGGTTTTCTTGATACGATATGCAGGGATTCCTCCATATCGCACGTTTATTTATAGGATCTATGTACAGATGCGAGGTGAAGGCATGGCGCGAAGAAGGACGTGGAGCGTTGTCGTATCGCTGGCGATGGTGGTTTGCCTGCTGGCGGGGGCGCTCTGGATAGAGACCGGCGCGCGCGGCGGCGCACTGGCCGAGGGCGAGGCGCAGGGGAGCGCCGTGCGCGTGCTGCTGACCCGCGTACGCGAGCAGCAACTGACCATTACGCTCGACGGCAGCTATTCGATGGAGCCGGGCGGCATCGTCTTTCAGCGCGGCAGCAAGCTGGTGATCGACAACCAGCCCGGCATGCTGATGCTGCGTTACGAAGGACTGATGATGCCCTTGGCGCGCATCGAGCTGCGCAGGCACGCGCTCAGCGAGGCGGCGGCCGGGCAGGAGAACGGCATGCGCTTTAACGGCGCGATGAGCCTGTACGGCGGCGACTTGACCCTCACCCCTTCCGAGGAGGGAGTGCGTCCGGTGCTCTCCCTGCCGATGGAGGAGTATTTGCTGGGCGTGGTGCCGTATGAGATGAGCAACTCCTTTCCGCTGGAGGCGCTCAAGGCGCAGGCCGTAACCGCAAGAACCTACGCGCAGCGCAAGCTGGGTGCAAAACAGGATTATGACGTGACCGACAACACCAACGATCAGGTGTACAAGGGATATAATCCCGGCCACGATCGCGCGGCGCAGGCCATCGCCGAGACGGCGGGCATCTGCGGTTACGTGAACAACGAATTGGCGCGCTGCTACTACTCGGCCAGCAACGGCGGGCAGACCGAGCTGATGCAGAACGTGTGGCCCGATGGCGGCAAGGAGCTCTTTGCCGTGCAGGACGACCCTTACGATCTGCAAAACCCGCGCAGCCAAGTGGAGCGCGTGCTGATCCCGCTCAAGTGGCCCGCGCGCGGGCAGGAGGGCAAGCTGGCGCAGTTGGACGCGATGATCCGCGCCGCCGCCAGCGAACCGCTGGCAGCGCTGGGCTACGATGGCGACGCGGCGTATATCCGCGTGATGGCGGTCGAGGCCGCTGCGGTACACACGCCAAAATTTGCAGATCCCTCGCGCATGATGACGCAACTGCGCCTGAAGGTGCAGGTCGACGCGCGCAGGGAGATTCCCGCTCCGATACCGACCGCCACGCCCAAGCCCACCAAGGCGCCAAAGGATGCGACGGCGGCGCCCGAGGAAAGCGCGCAGCCGGTGGCGACCGCGATGCCGCCGCCGCAGTGGACGGCGATGTCCCGCGTGCCGCAGGCGATCGAGATCGATGTGCCGCTCTTTCCGGATCTGGAGGTGAGCTTGGGGCTGTCGATCAATCGCGACGGCAACGAGATCATCACCGTCGCGCCGCAGGAGGACGGCTTTGCGCTGGAGGCACGCCGGTTTGGGCATGGTGTGGGCATGAGCCAGCGCGGCGCCGAGTGGATGGCCGGCGCGGAGGGCTGGACGTACGAAAAGATTCTGGCCTTCTATTATCCGCGCATCAAGCTGCGCATCGCCGACAGAAAGTCGGCGGCCACGCTGCCGCCGCCGGTTGACGCGGCATTCCTCAACACGCCGGGGCCGCCGCCCACCGCCACCCCGCGCCCGACGCTCATGCCGCTGACCGAGGCGGCCGGAGCCGGGCTTTGGAGCGGGAAGGTGACCGGCATCGCCGGGGATTCGTGGCTCAATTTGCGCGCCCAGCCCAACGCGCAATCCGAGATCTTGTACACGTTGTATCTCGAACAGCCGCTATTGGTGGTGGAGGAGCTGGCCGAGGGCTGGCTGCGCGTCAAGACCGACGTGCGCGAGGGCTACGTGATGGCCGACTTCGTTGCCCGCGATGGCGCGGAAAATCCGGCCGCGCCCGCGCCCGAGGCGACGCCGGAGGGGTAAAGGGACCGGTCGAAGAGCGAAAAAATAAACCGGAGATGCGCCCTGCGTCTCCGGTTTTCGTATCCCAATGGCCAACCTGCTCGATGCTAGGAGCGCGAGGAGCGCCCTTCCAAGATCGGCGGCGTGTCGTCGACGTCCAGGTTGGTTTTCACGATGGCCTCGTCGTGCTTGATGTGGCCGATTTCCCAATGGATCAGGAAGTTGAGCACGCCGCGCAGAATGATGATGGCGCCAACGGTAAGGATCTCGTTCCAATCGCGCGCTACCACGGTGCGCAGGATCTCGCCGCCGAGTTTGAATTCCAGCGCCAGCGCCATGCTCTGCGCGAGGTTCAGCCGAACGTTGCTGTGCTTGGAAAAATAGCCGATGAAGGCTTTCGTCGCGCCGATCACCAGCACTACCACGCCCATCATTTCTAAACCGTGGGTGATAAGGTTGATGACCCAGCCGAACGCGGCTTCGAACTCGTGCATAGCGAATGTCTCCCTGTCGTTTTTTCGCACGCCGGAGCGTGCGTTTTCTTTCATATTAGTATAACAGGCGACGGCTTTTTTTGCAAATCATAACAAAACATTTTTGGGGCTGATTGGACTCTTGCATTGTGTCGAATGAAGGTGTATTGTTTACAGATGAGCTACGTGATTGTCGGCGGTTTCGGCCTCCTTACGGTGGCGATTCAGGTGCTGCTGATGCGCGCGGTATCCCGCGCCAGATCAGGCGGCAGGGGCGGCGCGCTGCTTTCGCTCAAACTTGTTTTGTGGGCGGTTTATTTTATCGCCTTGGGGGCAAGGGCGCGCGAGGCGCTGCTGCTCGGCGGGGGCGTTGCGGTGATCGGTTATCTGGCGGCGGCATTCTGGTGGATGCTGCGCTTGCGCAAGGAGGAATAAGGGAGATGCCTTTTGTACTGGGGTTGCTGACCGAGGGCGTGGAGCATGCGGGGGAGCACGCCAGCGCTGGCGGATTGCCGGAGATCAACATCATGCCGCACCGCGTATCGATGTTCGGTACGCAAATCGGCGTGTCGGTTATCATCGGCTGGGCGGTGACGCTGCTGTTGCTGTTGCTGCTATTTTGCCTTCGCGGGTACATTCGCCGGTTCAAAGAAAAGCCCAAGGGCGTGCAGAATCTGCTGGAGATGATCGTGGAGGGAATCTACAATTTCTCCAAGTCCAAGGTCGGCCACAACGCTGATTTTGTGGCGCCGGTGGTGCTGACGCTGATGACCTACGTCGCCACCGCCACGCTGGTGGAGCTGTTCGGCTTTCCGCCTGCCACCGAGGATCTTTCCTGCACGCTGGCGTTGGGGTTGACCACGTTTCTGCTGGTCAACATTACCGCGCTCAAGGAGTTTGGCGTCAAAGTGCGCTTGAAGCGCCTGCTCTCGCCCAACGCGCTGGTTGGCGGCATCCGCATGATGACCGATTGTATCGCGCCGGTTTCGATGGCGCTGCGGCTTTTTGCCAACGTGCTGGTCGGCGGCATTATCATGAAGCTGATCTACGCGGTGATGCCGCTGGTGCTGCCTGCTGTGCTGTCGGTCTATTTCAACCTGATCCACGTGGCCATCCAAACCTTTGTGTTCGGCATGCTCACGCTGAATTATATCAGTGAAGCTACGGAGTAATTTTGAATTAAATTGGAGGGTATCACTATGTCGCCTTTTGGTCTGATCGCTATCGCTGCCGCTATTGCCGCCCTGACCGGATTTGGAGCCGCGCTCGGCATGAGCAACGCTACCGGAAAAGCCGTAGAATCCATCGCGCGCCAGCCGGAAGCCGCCGGCAAGATCAACTCCTCGCTGATGTTTGGTCTGATTATGATGGAAACCACGGCGATCTACGGTCTGTTCGTGTCGATTTTGCTGATCTTTGTGCTGCCGACCCTGATTAAATAATGCATGTGAATGGATGGGAATAGGTTCGCAAAAGGGAGAACGTCATGCAAGAATTTATGAAACTACTAAGCCCGCGGGACATCCTCCTGCACATGATAAATGTGGTGGTGCTGTTTGTCGCGATTCGTCTGCTGCTCTATAAGCCGATCCGCAAGTTCATGAACGCGCGAACCGAGCGCGTGCAGGGCGAGCTGGACGCGGCGCAAGCCAAACAGCAGGCTGCCGACGCGCGGCAGGCCGAGCTCGACGCCGCCGCGCATCAGACAAAGCTCGACGCAGCTCAAGCCATTGCCGACGGCGTGCAGCAGGGGCAAAAAACCGGTGAGGACATCGTGGCGCGCGCCAACAAGCAGGCGGAGACCATCGTCGCCCACGCGCAGGACGAGGCGCGCCAGATCGAAATCGACGCCAAGATGGCGGTGCGCACGCAGGCCATCAATATGGCGGTAGAGATCGCCGGGCGCATGCTGGAGCGCGAGGTGAAGGCCGACGATCACCAGAAAATTATCGATGAATTTTTGACGAAGGTGGGATGAGCGGATGCTATCAGGAAAGCTGCTCACCGCCTTGCCGCTTGACGATGCGACGCTAAAAGGCATTGAAGCGCGATTCGCCAGCATGCTCGAGGAGCCGGTGCATCTCGAGCAGCAAACCGATCCCTCCTTGCTGGGGTCGGTGCGCGTGGAGATCGGCGGCCGCGTGTATGACGACAGCATGAGCGGGCACCTGCAGTCGCTCCGGCAACTGCTGCTTAAAGGCAAGCTGCTGGAGCCGGACATGCCGGTGGACGCAGGCCGTCTGGCGGCGATGTTTTCGCCGGAATCGCTCAGGGAAGCGATGGAGGCCGCAGGCAGCAAGGCGGATAATGAGGAAGAAGCGATCGTCGGCGAGGACGGGCAACCGCTGGAATCGCTGCTGCGCAAGCAATTGGGCAGCGGACGGCGCGCCACGGTGCGCGGTGCGGGGCAAGTGCTGCGCGCAGGCGACGGCATCGCCTCGGTTTCCGGCTTGGCGGGTTGCCAGTACGGCGAACTGATCGAGCTGGGCGGCGAGGACAAGGCTTATGGGATCGCGATGAACCTCAATCCCGACACCGTTGACGTCGTGCTTATCAGCAACGTGGAGAGCGTACACGTCGGCGAGGAGGCGCTGGGTACCGGAAGGGTGCTGTCGGTACCGGTTGGCGATGCGCTCCTGGGGCGCGTCGTCGATGCGATGGGGCAGCCCATTGACGGCATGGGGCCGATCCGCACCGACAGGCTCCGGCCTATTGAGGCACCGGCTCCGGCGATCATCGACCGGCAACCGGTCAATCGCCCGATGGAAACCGGCATCCTGACCATCGACGCGACTGTGCCCATCGGGCGCGGCCAGCGCGAGCTTATCATCGGCGACCGCCAAACCGGCAAAACCTCCATCGCCATCGATACCATCCTCAACCAAAAGGGCAAGGATGTGCTGTGCGTATACGTCGCCATCGGCCAGAAGGTATCGACGGTGGCGCAGGTCATCGAAACCTTCCGCAAGGCCGGTGTGCTCTCTTACGTCACCATGGTGTGCGCCACCGCCAGCGATTCGGCGACGATGCAATACATCGCGCCCTATTGCGGCTGCGCCATCGCCGAGGAGTTTATGTACGCCGGGCGCGATGTGTTGATCGTGTACGACGATCTATCCAAGCACGCGGTTGCGTACCGCGCCATGTCGCTGCTGCTGCGCAGGCCGCCGGGCCGCGAAGCGTACCCGGGCGACGTGTTCTATCTGCACTCGCGCCTCTTGGAGCGCGCCGCGCACCTCAGCGAGGAGAGGGGCGGCGGTTCGATGACCGCGCTGCCCATCATCGAGACGCAGACCGGCGACATCTCCGCCTATATTCCCACCAACGTGATCTCCATCACCGATGGCCAGATCTTTCTCGATAACGATTTGTTCCGCGCCGGAACGCGGCCCGCGCTCAACGTCGGCCTGTCGGTATCGCGCGTGGGCGGCTCGGCGCAAACCAAGGCGATGCGCAAGGTTTCCGGGAAGCTGCGCCTAGAGCTGGCGCAGTATCGCGAGCTATTGGTATTTTCGCAGTTCTCCAGCGATATGGACAAAGCCACGCGGGACATCCTTGATTATGGCGAGCGCCTCACCGAATTGCTCAGGCAGCGCAACAGCGCCCCGCTGCCCACCGAGGTACAGGTGTGCTTCCTGTACGCGATGGGTCGCGGTTTGATTCCGCACGATATCCCGATGGACACGCTGCGCAAGTTTAAGGCGGAATTTCCGGCGGTGCTGCAGGAGCAATACCCCAGCTTGGCGCTTAGCCTGCGCGAGCATGCCCAGCTCGGCGATGAAACCGAGGAATGGATTCGCCAAGCCGTGCGCGCATGGCTGGATCAGAACGGCATCGCGATGGGAGATGAGCGGGCATGAGCGAGATTCCCGAGATTCGCCATCGCCTGCGCGTCGTAGGGGATACGCGCAAGATTACCCGCGCGATGTACCTGATCTCCTCCGCAAAGATGCAGAAGGCGCTGCGCATGCACGAACGGAACGATCTCTACTTTCATCGCGTGCGCTCGGACATCCGCTTCATACTCGACAACAGCCCCAGCGCCAAGGAGCATCCCTACTTTCAGCAGCGGGCGAGCAAAAATGCCGCCTATCTGGTGATCGCCGGGGACAAGGGAATGTGCGGCGCTTACAACGACGATGTGCTCAAGCTGGCGCGCGGCGTCATCGAGCGGCACCGCGAGGGGCAGGCGTCGATCTTTACCATCGGGCAGACCGCTGCGGTGTACTTTTACCGACTGGATATGCAGCCCGACGTGCAGTACCTGCACATCAGCCAGAATCCGCAGCTTGCTTCGGCGCGGGAGATTACGCAGGAGCTGGTCGACTTATATGAAAAAAAGTTGCTGGACGAGGTGTACGTGGTCTATACGCACATGATCTCCAGCACCAAATTGCAGCCGACGGTGATGCGCCTGCTGCCCATCTTGGCTGAGGATTTCGCCGAAGTTGAGATTATGCACAAGGATACCGCGGAGTTGGAGTATTATCCCTCCAAGGACGTGGTGCTGGAGAAGCTGGTGCCGCAGTACCTGATCGGTCTGACCTATAGCGCCTGCGTGCAGGCGTATGCCAGCGAGCATTGCGCGCGCATGACCGCGATGGATGCCTCTACCCGCAACGCCGACGAGATGATCGGCAAGCTGCGCTTGGAGCTCAACCGCGCGCGGCAGGCTGCCATCACGCAGGAGTTGAACGAGATCATCGCGGGGGCGAACTCAGTCTAAGGAAAAGCAAAGGAGAGCATCATGCAAGGCAAAGTTACGCGCGTCATCGGCCCGGTGCTGGATGTCACATTCGCCGCCGGACAGTTGCCGCCGATCAACAATCTGCTGTATGTGGAATTGCCGGACGGCAAGCGCATTGCCGTGGAGGTGTCGCAGCATCTAGGCGACTCGGTGCGCTGTGTGGCGCTGGAGGCAACCGAAGGCCTTAGCCGCGGCCTGCAGGTCACTGACACCGGCAAGCCGGTGATGGCGCCGGTGGGCATGCACATGCTGGGCCGCGCCATCGACGTGCTGGGCCGTCCCATCGACGGCAAAGGCGAGGTGGCAGGCGGCGAGCGCATGCCCATCCATCGCGCCGCGCCCAGCTTCGCCGCGCAGCGCCCGGTGACCACCGTGTTTGAAACCGGCATCAAGGTCATCGACCTGTTGGCGCCCTATGCGCACGGCGGCAAAATCGGCCTGTTCGGCGGCGCGGGCGTGGGCAAGACGGTGCTGATTCTGGAGCTGATCCACAACATCGCCACAGAGCACGGCGGCTACTCGGTGTTCACCGGCGTGGGCGAGCGCAGCCGCGAGGGCAACGACCTGCTCACTGAAATGAACGAATCCGGCGTCATCGAAAAGACGGCGCTGGTGTTCGGCCAAATGAACGAGCCGCCGGGAGCGCGCATGCGCGTCGCTATGACCGGGCTGACCGTGGCCGAGTATTTCCGCGACGTGAAGAAGCAGAACGTGCTGTTGTTTATCGACAACATCTTCCGCTACATTCAGGCTGGCAGCGAGGTATCGGCGCTGCTGGGGCGCATGCCCTCGGCGGTGGGCTACCAGCCGACGCTGGCGGGCGAGGTCGGCGCGCTGGAAGAGCGCATCGCCTCCACCGGCGATGGCTCCATCACCTCGGTGCAAGCCATTTACGTGCCCGCCGACGACCTGACCGACCCGGCTCCGGCGGCCATCTTCTCGCATCTGGACGCCACCACCGTGCTCTCGCGGCAGGTGGCCGAGCTGGGCATCTATCCGGCGGTATCGCCGCTGGATTCCGGCAGCCGCATTCTCGATCCGCTGATCGTCGGGCAGGAGCATTACTCGGTGGCGATGCGCGTGCAGGAGGCGCTGCAGCGCTATCGCGAACTGCAAGACATCATCGCCATCCTCGGCATGGACGAACTCTCCGAGGAGGATCGGCTGACGGTGTACCGCGCGCGCCGCATTCAGCGCTTCCTCTCGCAGCCGATGCACGTGGCTGAGGTGTTCACCGGCATCCCCGGCAAGTACGTCAAGGTGCAGGATACCATCGCCTCGTTCAAGGCCATCGTCGACGGCGAGGTCGATGATTTGCCCGAGAGCGCCTTCTTTATGGCGGGCGATCTGGAGGACGTGCGCCGCGCCGCGCGCAAGATGGAGGCATAGCATGGCCGCAACGTTTCGTCTACAGGTCATCACGCCCGAGCGCAGTTTTTTTGACGCGCAGGTCGAGATGGTGGTGTTCATCGCGCCGGATGGCGAGCTTGGCATTATGGCTGGGCATTCGCCAATGGTGGTGTCGATGCGGGAGGGCGGCATCCGCATCCTGCAGGACGGCAAGTGGCGCGAGGCCGCTGCCTCTGATGGCTTTGCCACCATTACGCAAGATGAGGTGCTGCTGCTGATGCAGACCGTCGAGTGGCCGGAGGAGATCGACCGTGCGCGAGCCGAGCGCGACCGCGCGATGGCGGAGGAAAAGATGCGCCAGAAAAAGAGCATGCACGAGTATTACCTCGCCCGCTCGATGCTGGCGCGCGCCATGGTGCGCCTGCGGGTGTCCAACCGGAACGGGTTGCAGTAGGCGACCCGCTACTGATACACCACAAGCAGCGCGATCACCGCGTAAACCGCCAACATGCCCATCAGCACCTTATCGTGCAATACCACGTCCACCGGATCGCCATACGCGGCTTGTTCTACATTCAAGCTGTACTTCATGAGGATCAGGATCACCAGCGGTACCGTCCAGATCAGCGCGTCGGTGCGGTGCAGCGCCACCGTGGCGGGATCGACGCACCACAGCGAGTAGAACGCGATGGCCAGCGGTAAAAACATGTACATACTTTTATCCAGAAACGCAGCCGTGTAGTGCTTGAGCACCGCGCGGTTTTTTTCACCATCCTGCGCCAGCTCGTTGCGGCGCTTGCCCAACCCCAGATAGAAAGATAGCGCGGTCACCGTCAGGTACAGCCAGTTGGACACCGGCACGTCCGCCACCGCGCCGCCGTACAGTACGCGCAGCAAAAAGCCGGATACCAAGATGGCGATGTCCACGATGGGTACCTGCTTTAGGCCGAAGCTGTAGCCGATGTTAAAGACCAGATAGGCCGACAGTGCTAGCCAGGAGACGAGGCTTGCGCCGACCGCCAGTGCGTTGAGGGCCAGCGCGAGCGCCAAGAGCAGCGCGGCGAGTAAATCGGCCTGCGCGGGAGAGACCGTTCCGGAGGCCAGCGGGCGGCTGCGCTTGATCGGGTGCGCGCGGTCGCTTTCCAAATCGCGCCGGTCGTTGAGGATATAGATCGCCGAGGAAAGCGCGCAGAACGCCAGAAAGCCCAATCCGCAGCGCAGCAGCGCGGCGCGGTCAAATAGCTTGCCGGAGAAGAACAGCGGCAGGCCGGTGAGCAGGTTTTTCAGGTAATGATGCGGGCGCATCAATTGCAGATGTTTTTTCATCGACTTTCCTTTCCGCTGAAAATAGATCAAGGCTAAAACAGATAGAGGATGAAAATATCGTATCATATGGAGAGAAAAAATGCCAGCCCGAGCCTGTGCATGCATCCACTCCCGCCCGCATATGGTGGGACGGGAGGGGAGTGCGATGCTGGTTTCGTGGGAGTGGGTGCTGATATTGGCGGTGCTGATGGCGGTGCTTTTCGCCGCCGGGCGCGCGCTGATCGGAGGGCGCGGATGGCGGCGGCTTTTTCATGCCGCGCTGGGCATCGGCGCGCTGTTTGCGGCGCAGACCTTTTTGGGCAACGTGACGGTGAACCTGGTGACGCTGGCGGTATCGGGGGTGCTGGGCGTGCCCGGCGCGGTGCTGTCCGTCGTGCTAACGTTGTTATAAAATTCACAAAAATTCCGCCTCACCTTGCCAAAGCCCCCGGAGCATGGTATCCTGTTGCAGGGTATTGAATATGCTCCGGGGTTTTGCTTTAACCGCCTCTGCCGCGTCGACATTTCCCTCGCGACGTGGTAAAATAACAAGGTATGGACGCGGAAGCGGCGTGAGAGACGCCACACGCCGCTCCGATAAATGCAACGCAGCATCAGCGTGAAGGAGAGTGCACCATGGCCAAGAAAAGTATCGAGGATATTCAGGTATCCGGGAAGAAAGTGTTGGTTCGTTGCGACTTCAATGTCCCCCTGGATGCGGACAAGCACATCACCGATGAGAACCGTATTACCGGCGCGCTGCCGACCATCGAGTACTTGGTGAAGCATGGTGCAAAGGTCATCCTGTGCTCGCACTTGGGCCGTCCCAAGGGCGAGGTCAACATGAAATACTCGCTGGCTCCCGTGGCGGAGCGCCTTTCGCAGCTGCTGCGCCAAGATGTGAAGCTCGCCGAGGATGTGATCGGCCCCTCCGCCAAGGCGCTGGCTGCCGGGCTCAAGGATGGCGAGGTCATGCTGCTGGAGAACCTCCGCTTCCACAAGGAGGAGGAGAAGAATGACCCGGCCTTCGCCAAGGAATTGGCGGGCTTGGCCGAGGTTTATGTCAACGATGCCTTCGGCACCGCCCACCGCGCGCATGCCTCCACCGAGGGCGTGGCGCATTACCTGCCCGCCGTCGCCGGGTACCTGATCCAGAAAGAGCTGGAGATTATGGGCAAGGCGCTGGACAACCCGGAGCGCCCCTTTGTGGCGATCCTCGGCGGCGCCAAGGTCAGCGACAAGATCGGCGTCATCAACAACCTGCTGGAGAAGGTCGATGTGCTGATTATCGGCGGCGGCATGGCCTACACCTTCCAAAAGGCGCTGGGCGGCAACATCGGCAACTCGCTGCTGGAGGCCGACAAGGTCGATCTGGCCAAGGAGCTGCTGGCCAAGGCGGCGGCCAAGGGCGTGCGCCTGATGCTGCCGGTGGACAACGAGGCTGGCGATAAGTTTGACAACGAGGCGCTGCGCATCACCGTGCATTCGCAGGATATCCCCGACGGCTTTGAGGGAATGGACATCGGCCCGAACACGCAGGTCATTTTCTCCGCCGAGATTGCCCGCGCCAAGACCGTGATCTGGAACGGCCCGATGGGCGTGTTCGAGTTTGACAACTTCGCCGAGGGTACCCGTGCCATCGCCCGCGCCATGGCCGAGTGCAAGGGCACCACCATCATCGGCGGCGGCGACTCGGCGGCGGCCGTGGAGCAGATGGGCTTCGCCAAGAAGATGAAGCACGTCTCCACCGGCGGCGGCGCTTCGCTGGAGTTCCTCGAGGGCATCGAGCTGCCCGGTGTGGCGGCGCTAAACGACAAATAAACAAACACACCCCGGATGCAACCAGCATCCGGGGATTTATAGGAAAAAAGAAGTTCAGGAAAAGAAGTTCAGAAAAAGAAGTTTGGGAAAAGGGATTCGAGAAAAGAAGCTGGAGGAATTACGATATGCGCACCCCCATCATCGCCGGGAACTGGAAGATGAACAAAACCCCCGCCGAGGCCAAGGCCTTGGTGGAAGCGCTGATCCCGCTGGTCAAGGGCGCGGCCTGCGAAGTCGTGGTCTGCACGCCCGCAGTCAACTTTACCACCGTGGCCGAGGCCATCCGCGGCACCAATATCAAGCTCGGCGCGCAAAACATGCACTGGAAGGAGTCCGGCGCGTTCACCGGCGAGCTGTCCGCGCAGATGCTGCTGGCAGCGGGCTGTACGCACGTAATCCTCGGCCATAGCGAGCGCCGTCAGTACTTCGGCGAAACCGATGAGACCGTTAACAAGAAGGTGTTGGCTGCGGTCGCCGCCGGGCTGGTTCCGATCCTCTGCGTGGGCGAAATGAAGTCGCAGCGCGAGGAAGGCTATACCGATACGCTGGTCGCCTACCAAACGCTGACCGCGCTGACCGGCCTTACCGCCGAGCAGGTGATGGGCGTCGTCGTCGCCTATGAGCCGGTTTGGGCGATCGGCACCGGCCTCGTTGCCACCGACGAGCAGGCCAACGAGACCATCGGCGTGATCCGCAAGGCCATTCGCGGCCAGTACGGCGACCAGGTGGCAGACGCGGTGCGCATTCAGTACGGCGGCAGCATGAACGCCGCCAACGCCCACGGCCTGATGCAGCAGCCCGAGATTGACGGCGGCCTCATCGGCGGCGCCTCGCTCAAGGCAGAGGATTTCAGCAAAGTCGTCGCGATGTAAGTTTTTATTGCGAAGTGCTGTAGCATAAAAGGAGTAGCATATGCCCAAGAAACCCATCACCGCCCTTATCATAATGGACGGCTTCGGCATCAATCCCGATCCGACCTCGAACGCCATCACCCACGCCGGTACGCCGACGCTGGATGCGCTGATGGAAACCTATCCTCATACCCAGCTGGGCGCCAGCGGCATGGACGTCGGCCTGCCCGACGGCCAGATGGGCAACAGCGAGGTCGGCCACCTGAACATCGGCGCGGGGCGCGTCGTGTATCAGGAGCTGACGCGCATCACCAAGGACATTCAAGACGGTACCTTCTTCGAGAAGCCCGAGCTGCTGGAGGCCGTTGAGAACGCCAAGCAGCCCGGCCGTTCGCTGCACCTGATGGGGCTGGTCTCCGATGGCGGCGTACACAGCCACAACACGCACCTTTACGCGCTGCTGGAGCTGGCCAAGCGCCACAACCTAGAGCGCGTCTACGTGCATTGCTGGCTTGATGGCCGCGATGTGCCGCCCTCCTCGGGGCTGGGGTTTATCCGCGAGCTGGAGCGCGAGATCGCCCGCATCGGCGTGGGCAAGATCGCCACGGTGATGGGGCGCTTCTGGGCGATGGATCGCGATAACATCTGGGATCGCGTGCGCAAGGCATACGACGCAATGGTGTATGGCGAAGGCCTCCCCGCCGATACTGCCGAGCAGGCCGTGCAGCAATCCTACGACAAGGGCGAGACCGACGAGTTTGTCCTCCCCACCGTCGTGCAGGACGGGAGCGAGCCCGTCGGCACCATCGAGGCAGGGGACTCGGTGGTCTGCTTCAACTTCCGCCCGGATCGCGCGCGGCAGATCACCCGCCCGTTCATTCAGCCGGATTTCAATGGCTTCCCGCTGGAAAAGGGCTTCCGCAAGGTGCTCTACGTGTCGATGACGCAGTACGACGAAACCTTCACCGGCCTGCTCGTGGTCAACAAGCCGCAAACGCTTGACAATACGCTGGGCGAGTACCTCGCGTCGCGCGGGCTCAAGCAGTTGCGCATCGCCGAAACGCAGAAGTACGCGCACGTCACCTTCTTCTTCAACGGCGGCGTGGAGCTGGCCAACCCCGGCGAGGATCGCGTGCTCATCGACTCGCCCAAGATCGCCACCTTCGATATGAAGCCGGAGATGAGCGCCATCGAGGTGGCCGAGGAGGCGGCGAAACGCATCCTTTCCGGCGAATATGATGTGATGATCCTCAATTTCGCCAACTGCGACATGGTGGGACATACCGGCGTGATGGAGGCCGCGATGCAGGCGGTGCGCACCGTCGATGCCTGCGTCGCCACGCTGATGCAGGCCATTCGCCGCGTGGGCGGCCGCGCGCTGATAACCGCCGACCACGGCAATGCCGACCAAATGGTCGACCCGGTTACCGGCGAGGCGTTTACCGCGCACACCACCAACCCGGTGCCGCTGATCGTCGTCGACGATGCGATGATCGGCAAGCGGCTGGCCGAGGGTGGCCGTCTGTGCGATTTAGCGCCGACGATGCTGAAACTGATGGGCGTGCCGCAGCCTGCGGAGATGACCGGCAAGAGCCTGATTTGATGAGGGTTTGATTGAATCTATAGCAACGGGAGAAACGCCATGCAAAAAATTCTCGCTGGGGCGCAAACATTGGATCGCCGCCATCGCGGCCTGCTGCAATGGCTGCTTGCGGCGGCGCTGGTGGGCGCGTTTATGCTGGGCAGCGCGCTCTTTGGCCCCAAATCGCTGTTGGCCTTCTGTAATGGTTGGCCGGAGAAAAAGATATTCATCGTGATGCTCGGCGCCCTGCTCTTTGCGGCGCTCGGCGCTTGTCTGCTGGTGCGCCGGTGGAGCTGGGAACAGTTCGGCTTTATGGCGGCGCTAATGCTGGTGGCGATGCTGATCCGCGCTGCGGTATTCAACCAAATTACCGCCGATTATGTCGCGCATCTCAGCCAGTGGGTTGACACCTTCCGGGAGCACGGCTTTGCCGCGCTGGCGATGGATGTTGGTGATTATAACTTGCCGTACCAGTATCTGATAGCCCTCATCGCCAAATTGCCGCTCAATCCTCTGTACATGATTAAGTATACGTCCATCATCTTCGATTTTGCCTTGGCGATCCTGATGATGCGGTTGGTGGAGCGCTTTCTGAACAAAAAATATGCGATGCTGACGCTGGCGGCGGTGCTGCTGATCCCGACGCTGTGGTTCAACGGCGCGTTCTGGGCGCAGTGCGATGCGCTGTATTGCTTCTTCGTGATGGCCTGCCTGTACGCCATGCTGGCCGATCGCCCGGTGCTTTCGGTGGCGATGCTGACGGTGGCATTTTCCTTCAAGATCCAGACCGTGTTCTTCTTCCCGCTGGTGCTGCTGGCGCTATGGGGAAAAAAGTACAAGCTGCGCCATGCGCTGGTATTCCCGCTGGTGTATCTGCTGCTGATGACCCCAGCGCTGTTTGCCGGGCGCTCGCTGGGCAGCGCGCTAACCATCTATCTGCGTCAGGCCGGGCAGTACAACGACCGGCTGACGCGCAACGCGGCCAACATCTATCAGTTTATGCCCTTTGGCGAATTGGCCAATCAGCCCGCTTATACGCCAATCCTGAAATTCATCCCCGGCATCAACGGCGAGCAGTGGAATGAATGGTATACGTTGGAAACCATCAGCTACCTGCAGGGCGCGCTGGTACCTTACGCGGGGATGCTGGTGCTGTGCCTGATTTACTATCTCTACAATCACCGCAAGTACATCGGCATGGAGCAGGTGTGGCGCTTTTCGCTGGCGTTTACGCTGCTGATGCCGCTGATATTGCCCAAGATGCACGATCGCTACTTTGTGCTGGCCGAGGTATTCGCCATCCTGTACGCCGTGCGCTATCCCAAACGATGGTTCATCCCCGTGCTGGTGATCTTTGCCTCGTTCGAGAGCTACATGCCCTTCCTTGCGCGCGAGCGTCCGCTGGACATGCGTATGGCCGCCGCGATGATGATCGCCGCCATGGGCGTGGTGCTGGCCGACATCGTGCGCGAACTGCGCGCAGCCAAGGCCGCCGACCCGGCGCGCCTCGCGGAACAAAATTAGAAAATGAAGAAACCTTGCTTCGTTTTCATCTGATTCTCATGATGTCCTTATCCCATTTTCAAGCAAAGATTGCCAAGACGCGGTATTCTATACGCACAGGCAGCGATGCCACCGAATACATGAGGAGGAACCCATCATGAACAATCACAATATCGAACAGGTTGATTACCTGCGCAACAAGGCCGGGATTACCTACGAGGAAGCCATCGAGCTGCTCGACCGCTTTGGCGGCGATCTGCCGCAGTGCTTGGTGGAGCTGGAGCGCAGCGGACGCATCAACAACGGCAAGCGCGACGGAGGCCGTGCCAACTTCAATCCCTTTGCCGACGCCAGCGAGCGGTTGCAGGAAGAGGAGCGGAGCAATCCGCACCGCCGCCCGGCTTTCGTGCTGGATTGGGAGGGCGTCAAGGCGTTCTTCTTCTCCCGCGTGCTGGTGCGCAAGGGCGATCTGGTGGTTTCCAACTTCACGGTGCTGTTTCTGACCTTCGTGGGCTGTGCCGCGCCGTGGGTGCTACTGATCGGTCTGATCCTTACTTTCCTGAACGGTTACCGCATTAACTGGCAGAAAGCGCCGCGCCATACCGACGTCAATCTGCACGCCTTTGTGGAACATGCCGCCGAGAACGTTCGCGCCACCGCGGATAGCGTCGCCGAGGCGGTGAAGCGTCCGCAGGAGCCGGAGCAGCAGGACGAAGAGGAAAAGCAGGCTGAGTAAGCCGTAACAAAAAGACCGCCGAGAGGCGGCCAGACCGTCGATAAACGCCCATCTGCGGGTTCAGCCCAGCGCGCGCCTTGTCGGCGTACCTGTGTACGCCTCCTACGGACACGCTTGTGCTTCGCCCACATCTGGACATTTCTCGACGGTCTAACTTTGTTGATAACCTGACCGCCGAGAGGCGGCTTTTTTGTTTAGCTTAGGCTTCCCACCCCGCGTACAATTCCTCCTCCAACAACGTCTCGGTGCGGCCGTCGGTGATTTGCGCCAGCAGCGCCAGCAGCGCTTCGGCGTCGGGCTGGCGGGTGAGCAGCGTCAGGGTGACGCGGTCGGTGAACTCCTGTTGCTCAATGCGGCAGGGCGCGGCGGCTAGCGCGTGCGATACGCGATCCCACAGCGGATAGGGCACCTCGGCTAGGTAGCGGTGGGAGCGGTGCATCGCCACAATCCCGGCGGCGTCCAGCGCGGCGACCGCGCCCTGCGTGTAGGCGCGCGTTAGCCCGCCCGCGCCCAGCAGCACGCCGCCGAAATAGCGCACCACCACCACCGCGCAGTCCACCACGCCCCGGGCGCGCATCACGCCGAGGATGGGCATGCCTGCGGTGCCGCCCGGCTCGCCATCGTCGTTATAGCGCATGATGCCCTCGTTTTTGCCGACGATGTAGGCGTAGCAATGGTGGTTGGCATCCTTATATTGCGCGCGAATGGCGGAGAGGAAGGCCAGCGCCTCCGCCTCGTCAGCCACCGGCGTGCCGCAGCCGATGAAGCGGGATTTCTGGATGATGAATTCATCCTGTCCGGCTCCGCGCAATGTTTTGTAGCGCAGCGCTTCGGCCATGTCAGCGCGCCAGCGTCACGCGGCAGTAGCTCTTTTTGCCCTTGCGCAGCAGCAGCCCATCGGCCGGGAAGTCGGCGGCGGAGACGGTGCGATTGATGTCGGCGATCTGTTCCTCGCCGATGTACACGCCGCCGCCCTGCACCAGCCTGCGCGCCTCGCTGCTGGAGGAGGCCAGCCCGGCGCGCACCACCAGCGTGGTGACGCGGGCGTCCTGCGCGAGATCCGCTTCGGTGACCTGCGCGGTGGGGATGGCCGCCGCGTCGCCGCCGCCGCCGAACAGCGCCGCCGCCGCCTGCTGCGCCTTCTCGGCCTCGGCCTCGCCATGGATGGTCTTGGTGACCTCGTAGGCCAGCACGCGCTTAGCGTCGTTGATAGCGGCGTCCTTCAGCGCGCCCAGGCGGCGCACCTCGTCCATCGGAAGGAAGGTGAGCAGGCCGAGGTAGCGCTCCACGTCGGCATCGGCGACGTTGCGCCAGTATTGGTAGAAGTCGTAGGGGCTGCACCGCTCCGGATCCAGCCACAGCGCCCCGGCCACGGTCTTGCCCATCTTGGAACCGTCAGCGTTGGAGACCAGCTTGAAGGTGGTGACGAAGGCGTCCTGCTGCTCCTTGCGGCGGATGAGGTCGGCGCCGGCCAACATGTTGCTCCACTGATCGTCGCCGCCGACCTGCAGGCGGCAGTTGTAGCGCTTAAAGAGCTGCAGGAAGTCGTAGGCTTGCATCGGCATGTAGGTAAACTCGAGGAAGGAAAGCCCCTTCTCCAGCCGCTGCTTGTAGCAATCGGCGGTCAGCATGCGGTTGACCGAGAACATCGCGCCCACGTCGCGCATGAAGTCGAGGTAGTTGAGCGAGCGCAGCCAGTCGCCATTGTTGACCAGCAGCGCCTTGTCGCCCGCGAAGTCGAGGAAGCAGGAAACCTGCTTCTTAATCTTCTGGATGTTGGCGTCGATCTGCTCCACCGAGAGCATCGAGCGCATGTCGGTCTTGCCCGAGGGGTCACCGATCATCGCGGTGCCGCCGCCCATCAGCGCGATGGGGCGGTGTCCGGCGCGCTGCATGTGCGCCATGGCGAAGAAGGGCACGCAATGGCCGATGTGCAGGCTATCGGCGGTGGGGTCGGTGCCCTCGTAGAAGGTGACCGGCTCGCGCTCGAGCAGCTTGTAGAGATCCTCCTCGAAGGTAATCTGCGCGAGGAATCCGCGCTCTTTGAGCGTATCAAGAATATGCATGGGGGAATACCTCCTGTGCTTGTTTTATTTCAGAGATTCGGCGACGACCTCGCGCAGCGTGTACATGCCGATGCCGATTTGCTCCAGCGAGCTGTTGGAGAAGTTGAGCCGCAAGGTATCGGTGTGACCGCCCTCGCAGTAGAAGTGCGTGCCGGGCACGAAGGCCACGTTGCGCTCGATGGCGGTGCGCAGCAGCGCCTCGGCGTCGAGCCCGCCGGGCAGCTGCGCCCAGAGGAACAGACCGCCCTGCGGCCGCGTATAGCGCGTGCCCTCGGGGAAGGTTGCCAGCAGATCCAGCATGGCGCGCATCTGCGCGGCGTAGCTTTCGCGGATGGCGGCGATGTGCGCCGGGAGCCGACCCTGCCGCAGGTACTCGGCTACGACGGCTTGCGTCAGCGTGCTGGTGTGTACGTCGGTGCTCTGCTTGCCGATCACCGCCTTGCGCAGCAAGTCGGGGCGGCAGGTCAGCGCGCCGCAGCGAAGACCGGGCGAGATGATCTTGGAGAAGCTCGAAAGGTGCGCCACCCAGCCCTCGGCGTCGAAGGATTTGATGGCGGGCAGTTCCTCGCCCTCGTAGCGCAGGTCGCGATACGGATCGTCCTCCAGCGTGAGCACGCCATACTTGGCCGCCAGCTCGGCGATGCGCGGGCGGCGCTCCGGCGAGAGCGTGATGCCGGTGGGGTTCTGGAAGGTGGGGATCACGTAGAGCATCTTGGGTCTGTGCTGCCGCATCAGCCGCTCCAGTTCCTCGACGATGATGCCGCCCTCATCGGTAGGAACCGGCACCAGCTTGGCCTGATACAGGCGCAGCGCCTGCAGCGTGCCGAGGTACGAAGGGTTTTCCACCAGCACCACGTCGCCGGGGTTAATCAGCGCCTTGGCTAACAGATCGACACCCTGCGTGGAGCCGGTGATGGGCAAAATTTCCTCGGGCTGCGCACGAAAGCCGAAGCCGGTCAGCCAATCGGACAGCGCCTCGCGTAGCGGCTGGTAGCCGTCGGTCGCGCCGTATTGCAGAATGGCCTTGCCGTTCTTGGCCAGCACGGTTTGCGCGATCTCGGAGATCACGTCCTCCTCAAGCGCGCTGGCCGCCGGGTTGCCGCCGCCGAAGGAGATCATGCCCGGCCGGTTGAGCAGCTTGAGGATTTCGCGGATCGCGCTGCCTGTGATGCCCTCGAACCGGTCGGCGAATTGTAGCGCCTTGGTTTCCATCGTGTATGCCCCCTCTGTAATCAAAAAACGCCCTCTGATCCTGCGATCAGAAGGCGCGTTGCGCGGTACCACTTCCGTGTGAGCCCGCCTTGCGGCGCGCTCCTTATGAACCCCGTGGGTTCGGCGCTGTATCCGGCGCACCGGCGGCGCTCTACCCCGGCGGCAATCCACCGGCTCTGCGCCGCGCTCCGGGAGGTAGGTTCCGCAGCCATCGCCGCTTCCTCGCACCGACCGGAAGCTCTCTTGAGGCGGATAGGGCACGGTTTGGTTCCCATCATCGCGTATTTTGATTTAGTATAGGAGGAAAGCGCTGGCGTGTCAAGGATTATTTCTCGGACTGGCGCTGTAGATAGGCCGCGCGCATGGGTGCGGAGCGCTCGGCAGGGTCAAGGGGCAGCAGTTGGGCGGCCAGCGCCTCGTATTGCTGTTGATCCAACCGCACAAATTCACCGTCCTCCTCGCCATCCAGAAAGAAGGAGAGGAAAAACTCATCGCTGCCATCATAGCGGGCGCTGAGCAAGTAATCGTGCGCCTCATCATAGAGCAACAGCACATGCTGAGGGGAGTGGTTCAAGGTTTGTGCGTAGCCCGTCGCATACGCGGCGCGCTGTTCCAAGGGGAGGGCGGCGCAGTCCGCGTAGGCTGCGTCAAACTGCGCGCGGGTTAGCGCATAGGCCAGCGTTTCGTGATCGCCCTTGGCGCGCAGGGTGTACTGTCCCTCCCCGTAATCCGCTTCTACGCAGGGGTTTCCCTCCGCGTCGCTCAGATACTCGTACAGAAAAGGATACGCCGCGCGCCACCGCCGCAAAAAGCCGTCGATCGTATCGCTACGTTCGGTGCGCTCGACGTCGGTCAGCTCGTTCGCGGGCTTGGCGCAGGCATTCGCCAGCAGCGCGAATTCCGTCAGTGCCGCTTTGCAGCGCTCGGGCGGAATGCTGATGCCCCAGTAGGCGTCGTCGCTCAGGCAGTAGAAGGAGGCGGCTCCATCACCGAGCCGCTCGCCCAGCGTCATCGAAAGGGAATGGAGCTGCGGCTGTGCTCGCTCATCCAGCGACGTCCGGCGCAGCTGAAAGTCCGCTTGGCTGAATGGGCCAAACGTGCCGTTCTCGCCCTTTTCGAAGGTCAGCTCCCATTCCAGCCCGCCGTTTTCGCAGCGGTAACTCTTGTACCGCATGCCGGTAAAGTCCAGCTCCACCGCGTCCTCCCAGCCCGCTGGGAGGATGTCCTCGCGCAGGGATTCTATCGCCTCGGAGTTGGTGTAGAGCTGTTCCACGCGCTCCCGCGCGCTGGTCTGCGCGTCTGCGCCGCGCGCGACGGAACCAAGCGCGGCGAAAAGCAGCGCGCAAGCAACGATACAAATCACCCTGCGAGTCCACATAGAAAATCCCTCCCATCCGAAAGCTACCCCCAGTATACCACATCACCGCGAGCGACCAAATTTTCGCAGCGCGCGATTCTCGCTTAATACCACGGCTCTTCGCCGAAGGGCAGGTAATTCGCATCCGCTTCGTCAAAGGCTTTGGCCAGGCGTGCGATGCATTCTTCGGGCGACAGAGGCAGGCATTCGGCGGCCAACGCCTCGTATTGTTCCAGCGTCAGGAAGCGGCGATCAAGTTCGTTATCGTACTCGTCGCGCGTATGCAAGAGAAATCTCCCGAGCGCATAATCGCCCGTCAAGCTGTAGGGAGCCTTGCCGTAGCGGAGATAAAGAACGCGCGCCGGAGCCTGCTTCAACGCCAGCGCGTAGCCTGTCGCCCAAGCGTCGCGCGCATTCCAAGGAACCGCCGCGCAGGAATCAAACGCGGCCTCAAACTGCTCGGCGGTTAGCGTATAGGCCAGCGATGGACCGTCGCCATACGTGTACAGCCAATAGCGCTGCTCGAGGAGATCGGCTTCCAGAATTTTCGTAAAGTATTCTAAGTTCAGCCCGATGCGTGTAACCGGGAAGGAAGCCTTGCACCGCGTCACAAAGTTGGCGACAGAATCCTTGCGCTCGTCAAGCGCTGTCTCATCCAAAAGATCTAGCGGCTGTGCGCACACCACAGCCAGTGTGGCAAACTCAGTGAGAATCTTTTTGCATTGCGCAGCGGGGATGGTGACCTCGCCAAACTCGCCGTCCATCTCGTAGGAAAATTTTGCGTCGCCGTTGCATAGCATCTCGCCCATCGTGAAGTTCAGGTAGGCATAGGTATCTTCTTCTGGTACGTGCAGCGACAGGATGGAGGAGCGCAAGCGCTTGAAGCGGCCAGAGGTATCTGTTTCAAAGGACAACTGCCACTGCAAAGCATCCTCTTCACAGAGGAACACCGTGTGATCATCATCTCCGGTGTAATTGTCCAGCACATCTTCCCAGCCTGCGGGTTGGATATCTCTGCACAGGGATTCGGCAGAATCTGGATTGGTGTACAGCGCGTCAATGCGTTCCTGCACGCTGTGCGGCGGGGTAGCCAGCTCATCGTACAGCTTTTTCATCGGGGCGATGCGCTCGGCGGGGGAGAGCGGCCAGCAGGCCGCGGCCAGCGCATCGAATTGCGCCTGTGTTAGATCGACGTACCGGCGGATGTCTGTATCATCATTTGCGTAGCATAGCCAGGGCATGTCGGATAAATCTCCATCATAGAGCATAAACGAACCGGTCCAAGTTGGGCTATAGGCGGAGAGGGACTCGATGCGCGTGGGCACGACCTTCATCGCGCGTAGCGGCTCCTCCATTGCGCTTTGTCCGTTGCCACGCGACAGAGGTCTGCACGTGGCATACACCGCTTCAAACTGCGCGGCGGTCAGCGAAAATTCGCTGGAACCCAAATCGGCCGTGAAGAGCCCTTCATCGTAATCCCCGATGAGGTAAGGATTATACATTGCGCTGTTCAGCGAGGCGTAGGAAAGGGGAAACTTTTCGCGCCAGCTTTCGATGTGCGACTGAAACAGCGCCTGCCGTTGCGCATCGGTCTCGACATCGAGCGCTTCAACATAGCTGGAAAGAGGGCTTGCGGTGTCAGCGGCCAGCGTCACAAATTCCGCAAGCATCGCCGCACTCTGCTCGGCGGGGACGCGCAGAACCCATTCCTCCTTGGTATCGTGATAGCCTATAAAAGCATCGTTTACAAAGCGAGGATCGTACTCAAGGTCGAAGGTCGCGCCCTCGGCATTGATGCGATCCTGCATCAAGAGAAGCAGGCTGCCATTGGCGGGGTAAGGTTCGGCGCTATCCGGACGAGAGACGAACCAGCCCATCCTATCGGTTTTGCATTGATAGCTCCAGAAGGAATCAATGTCCAGAGGAGACCAAATCTCCTGGACAAGCCCTTCGGGGATCTCGCCCCTGCGCAGCGCGTCGATCACCTGCGGATTGGTGTAAAGCTGCGCGATCCGTGCGGCAACATCGGTTTCTGCGACGGAAATTCTTCCGTACAGGCACAGACAGACGATGGCCGCGCAAACAACACCCCGCAGCACCTTTCGCATCGACATGCACCCTCTCATTCTGAAGCTATACAAAGTATACCACACCACGCTGCGTGATCGATAGCCGCTTCATTTTTTCCTTCATCTGTGGTATCATACACCATACGTCGCTCACGGAGGTTTGTATGCGCATCAGCGAAGAGGTTCAGGCACAACTGCCAAGGATATGCGCGGATCGCAGCGCGCTGCATCGCATGCCCGAAGAGGGGAAAGCGGAGAAGAAAACCCAGCAATATGTGCTGGAGGCGCTGCGCGCGCTGTCGCCCGATGTGCTGGAACCCTGCGCCGATACCGGCGTGCGCGCTGTGTTCCGGGGCGACGGCAGCGGACGCTGCGTGGCTTTTCGCGCCGATATGGACGCGCTGTTCGTTGCGGAGGATACCGGGCGCGCCGACGCATCGGAGCATCCCGGCTACATGCACGCCTGCGGACACGATGGGCACATGGCCTGTCTGCTGGCGTTGGCGCGGCTGGTGGCCGCAAGGCGCGGAGAGATGAAGGACGATGTGGTGTTGCTGTTCCAGCCCTCCGAGGAAACCGAGGGCGGCGCAAAGCGCATGATCGAGGCCGGGGCGCTTAAAAACCCCGACGTGGAGGCAATCTATGGCCTGCACATGATGCCGGATCTGCCGCTGGGGGCGATCGGCAGCTGCATCGGCCCGCTGATGGCGCAAACCTGCGAGGTCAACATCACCGTGCATGGGCGATCCGCCCACGGCGCGATGCCGCACTTGGGCAACGATGCGGTGGCAGCGGCGGCGCACCTGTACACGCTGCTGCAAACCACCGTCGCCCGGCGCATCAACCCCTTTGAGCGCGCGCTGATTACCGTGGGCGTGCTGCGCGCCGGAGAGCGGCGTAACGTGATTGCCTCGCGCGCGGAGCTGGAGTGTACAGTGCGCACGTTTTCCGACGAGGTTTACGAGAAGCTTCGCGGCTTCATCGCCGACGATCTGCGCGCGGTGGAAGCGGCTTTCGGCGTGCGGTGCGAGATGGAGGAGCCGGTGTACTATCCCTGCCTGTTCAACCACGAGGGCGAGACGCGCCGCGTCCTGCGCGCCGCGGGGGATGCGGCGCTGATCGTGCAGCCCAAGATGACTGCCGAGGATTTTTCCTTCTTTCAGCGAGAGGTGCCGGGAGCATATTTCTTTTGCGGCTGCATGGATGCGCTGCATGCCGCGCCGCTGCATAACCCGAAGTTCGACTTTGACGAGCGTGCGCTGCTGTACGGCCTGCAGGTGCTTCAGCGGCTGATCGAGTGGAGAAGAAAAGCATGATGATCGAAAGAAAAGAGGTGGAAGCGCTTGGGCTTTTTTGATCGCTTCTATTATGGCAAAGCGGGAAAAGCGGACTTCACCACCGACGACCTGCCAGCCAATCGCTTTCAATTGTTCTGGGAGGTGCTGCGCGTCCGGTTTTGGAGCCTGATGCGCCTGAACGCGTTGCAACTGGTCTTTTGGCTGCCGATGCTGCTGGTCACGTTGGTCACACTGCTAGGGCTCAGCGCCCTGCTGGCCGAGAAGGTGGCCGAGGGCGCGCAGACGGCGGAGGTAGCTGCCCTGCTGCGCGGCATGCTTTCGACCTATGCGCTGCTGCTGGTTCCCTGCATCCTGATTACCGGCCCCTCGACGGCGGCGGCGGCCTACGTGGCGCGCAATTGGGCGCGCGATCAGCACGCCTTCATCTGGAGCGACTTCAAGGATGCGTTCAAGGAGAATTGGAAGCAGGGACTGGCAACTTCGGCGATCACCAGCGTGTTGCCGCTGCTGGTGGTAATCGGGATGGATTTCTACGGCCAGCTTGCCCGAACGATGCCGGTAGCCGTGCTGGCGCAGGTGCTGATCGCACTGGCGGCGGTGCTGTGGGCGTTGGCGCTGGTGTTCCTCTACCCGCTGATGGTGGGCTACCAGCTTAGGCTGCGCGACCTGTTCCGCAATGGCGTGATGCTCAGCATCGGCAGGCTGCCCTTCGTGGCGGCGATTCGGCTGGCGACGCTGCTGCCGCTGCTCATCGCCGCGCTGCTGTTGTGGATGGGTAGCCCGTATGGCCTGCTGTTTGCGGGGTTCTACTATGCGCTGATCGGCTTCGCGCTGCATCGGCTGGTGTACGCCTCCTTCGCCCAAGGCGCGTTCGACCGTTACATTAACCCCAACATCAAGGGGGCGCCGGTGGGCGTTGGCCTGCGCGAGGCCGACGAGGACGAGGACGAGGAGTAGCCGTATACGCTACACATCTCCTGCGCAAACTAGGATGCGGCCGGGAATCATCCCGGCCGATTGCGGGGAGGAAGCAAGCGTGAAGATCGAAGCCTTTTTGCCGCCCACCCGGTTGGAGCGGCTCAAGTATGAGGTGGCGGAGGAATTGGGGCTGATGCCCAAGGTGATGGAGGTCGGCTGGCCGGGGCTGACCACCGCCGAATCGGGGCGCGTGGGCGGCATTGTGGCGCGCAAGCTGCGCCGCGAGCGCGCCGAGGCCGGGGCGGCGAAGCAACAAGAATAGGGCGAAGAGCAACAAAGGATAGCGATGTACGAAGAATTTGCGCAGGTCTACGATGCGCTGATGGACGATGTGGATTACCCCGCGTGGGCGGAGCACTATCTGGCGATGATGCGCGCGCAGGGGATTTCGCCCGGCGCGCTGGTGGAGTGCGCCTGCGGTACCGGCAGCCTGACGATGGAGCTTGCCGCGCGCGGCGCGGCCATAACTGGCGTGGATCTGAGCGCCGATATGCTGCGCATCGCCGCCGACAAGGCGCGCGCGCGCGGCCTTTCCATTCCCTTCGTGCGGCAGGACATGCGCGCGTTGGCGCTGCACCGCCCGGTGGAGGCCGTGCTCGCCACCTGTGACGGCGTGAATTACCTGTGCTCGCCGCAGGCTGTCCAAGATTTTTTCGCGGCCGCTTACGCCGCGCTCAAGCAAGGCGGCGGCTTGTTCTTCGATGTATCGACGCCACATAAGCTCACGGAGGTATTGGAAGGGTCGATGTTCGGCGAGAACCGGCGCGAGATCGCCTATCTATGGCAAAACCGTTACGACGCGGCGAAGCGGCTGTTGGAGATGGAACTGACCGGCTTCGTGCGCGAGGCCGATGGCCGCTACCGGCGCTTCGACGAGCTGCACCTGCAGCGCGCGCATGCCCGCGAGGAGTTGGAACGCTGGCTGGCCGAGGCGGGCTTTGCGCAGATCCGGGTTTATGGCGAACGCACGCTGGAACCGCCGCCACCCGACGCCCAACGCTGGCACATCGCTGCGATTAAATAGCTATACGAAGGAGGAACCTATGCAAACCGAATTCCACAATCCGTCCAGCCGCCTGCTCCACGCCACCCTGCGCAAGGGAGAGGTGCGGGTGCTGCTTTGCGATACCACGCGCATGGCGCGTGAAGCCGCGCATATTCATCAGAGCAGCCGCGTATGCACCGTGGCGATGGGGCGCGTGATTGCCGGCGCCGCGATGATGGGCGCGCAGCTCAAAGACGCGGGCGAAAGCATCACCCTCACGCTGCGCGGAGATGGCCCGGCCAGCCCGCTGGTGGCGGTGGCGCGCCGCGGCGTCGTCAAGGTGACGATCGGCGATCCGGCGCTGGAGCTGCCGCTGCGCGCCGACGGCCAGCTCGACGTGGGCGGCGCCATCGGCAGGGAAGGCCGCCTGAGCGTGGTGCGCGACTTGGGCTTTGGCGAGCCATACATCGGCCAGGTGCCGCTGGTCAGCGGTGAGGTGGCGGAGGACATCGCGATGTACTACACCGCTTCGGAGCAAACGCCTTCGCTGTGCGCGCTGGGCGTGCGGATGGGCGAAGGGCTGCGCGCCGCCGGGGGCATCTTGGTGCAGGCCATGCCGGGCTGTAGCGAGAACACGCTGGACGCGCTGGAATTGCGCTCGCAGTTATTTACGGACCTGAGCGGCATGCTGGAGGAATATACGCTGGAACAGGTGATCGCGCGCTGCTTTGACGGGCTGGAGCCGGAGATTCTGGAGGAAGTGCCGCTTGCGCTGGCCTGCGATTGCGGGCGCGAGCGCATCGAACGGGCGTTGCTTTCGCTGGGCGCGCAGGAACTGCAAGGCATGATCGACGAGCAGCGCGGCGCCGAGGTATCCTGCCATTTTTGCCGCAAGCAATACGCCTTTGATGAAGCCGAGCTCGGCGCGCTGCTCAAGTTGGCGCAGGCCGCGGGCGGTGAGGATTGATAATGAAGGATATTCGTTCGCCTCATAACGTGGTGCCCTTTGCCCGCGACGCGGGTTTTTTGCGTGCCCGCGCGCAGAATCACGCGCGAGCCGGGCGCATGCTGGAGGCGCTGGAATTATATCGCCTGCGCGCCGCGCGGGAGCCGGAGAACGCGCTGCTGCTGCTGGAGCTGGCGGCGCAGTATTCCGATATGGGCGCGTACGAGCTGAGCAACCGTTTGCTTTTTATGCTGCTGCAGCGCGGCGAGCACGAGCTGGCCTGCTTTTTTACCTTGGGCAGCAATTTTTACGCTATGCAGGATACGCGTCGCGCGCAGGATTGCCTGCTTGCCTGCGCGCGCCTGCAGCCGGAGAGCCAGTTTTCCGAGGAGATCGACGCCATGCTCGACCAGCTGGACGAGGTGACGCTAAACCATCGCGGCGAGCACCGCACGGAAAAGGCGATGACGCGGGGCTTGCGCGCGCTCGAGGCGGGGGAAGCCGCGCGCGCGGTGCGGTGGATCTCCTACGCGTTGCGCGGCGGCGGAAGCGATGCCGAGGGTTTGGCGCTGCTGAGCTTTGCCTACCTCTCCGCCGACCGCCCGCGCGAGGCGCTGGGCTGCGCGCGCCGCGCCCATGGAAAGAACAAGCGGAGCGTACACGCGCTGTGCGCCATGGCGTGCTCGCTGTACGCGCTGAACAGCCCGCTGCTTTGCGCCAAGTATTTGGATATGGCGGAGGCCGAGGCGTCGTTGCCGCAGGAGATCGCCATGCTTTGCCAGGCGGCCTGCGAAACCGGCGCGCATGATCTGGTGCTGCTGCTGCTGCGCGCGGTGCACGCCGAGCAGCCCTACACGCCCAGCTTGCTGCACATGCTGGCGGCGGCGTGCTGGAACACCGGGCAGGTGCGCCAAGCGCTCCAGCATTGGGCGACGCTGCGACGGCTGGATCCTGACAACCTGGTGGCGGCGGTGATGCACGACCATGCCAAGCTGCGCGTGCAGCAGGGCGACGCGCAGGAGCCGCCGGAGATGGAAGAACAGTGCGGCTACCGAATGGAGCTGACGGTGACCGACAGCATCGCCAAGTTGCTGGACGTGCATCAAACATTGCGCAAGGGCGTGGAGGAATTGCAGCGGCGGTTTGACGAGGACGCGGAGTTCGCCTCGGTGATCGCTTGGGGGCTAACGGTGCAGGATGAGAACGACGCCACGCGCTTCGCCATGCTCTCGCTGCTGGGTACGTTGCGCGGGGAGCGCGCCGAGCGCCTGCTGCTCATGCAGCTCACCGAGTTGGAGCAGAGCGAGGGCATCAAGCGCGAGGCGATGGCGCTGCTGGCGCGGCGCGGCCTGTGCGGGCCGTATTACATGGAGAACGATGGGCGCGTGGTGCGCGTGATGGGACAGGTGCTGCCGCCGCGCATGGTGCTCTCGCCCAGTTGCGAGCGCATTCTGCAGGCGGCGGTGGATCGCCTGACGCCGCGCTATGGCGACGTGGTGCGCGAACTATCGGAAATCTGGTTGCCCTACGTGCAGCGCCGGGAGAATCCCAGCGCGCCGCTGAGCCACGCGCGGATCTGGATCGCCGCGTTGGAGTACGCCTATTGTGTGCGGCATCATGTGCCGGTGGATCTGCGCGGCCTATGCGCCCGGCAGCGCATCTCGCCGCGCAACCTGCTGCGCTACGCGCGCCGCTTTGCGCTAGAACCGTCAGATCGCCCGCAAGAAGGAGAGTGAACCGCGATGCCTGAATTTGAATGCATCGATTTTGATCGTTACTTTTCGGAATATGTCAGCCAATGGGTGCAGGAACACCTCTCGGAGTTTGGCAACGACATGGATCGCGTGGAGGAGCAGATGCCGCAGGTGTACCTGCGCTGGCTGAACACCGCCGCGCCATGGCTGGAGGGGCAGGCTCCCGGGCGTTACTACGAGCGGTTCGAGGACGCGGAACAGCTGGTGCGCGGGATGTGCGCGCACTTTGCGCGCAAGGTGCCGGTGCCGGATCCGCTGCTGGAGCGCATCGTGTCGCTGGGCGAGGATTCGGCGCGGCAGCTCAATGCGCTGCTCACCGATGCCGAAGCGCCCTACGAGGCGGTGCTTACCGCAATGTCGCTGCTGCGCGAGCAGGGCTCCGCGCTGCCGCTCCGCTTGTATGTCGACACCATCGCCGACGCGGAACGGATCACCGAGCAAGTGGAGCTGGCCGCCGAAGGGCTGCTGGACATGGGCGAGATCGCGGTGCCGGAGATCATGGCGATACTGCCCGCTGCCACCGAGGCCGCTGAAACCATCTTTCTGGATATCCTTTGTAATTATCCCGGCGATGAGCGCATCTACGCGCTGGCGATGCGCAAATTTGCGGAAGCGCGGGAGAACTGCGCGCAGTACGCTTCTTATTTGGGCAAGCTGGGCGATCCGCGCGCCATCCCGGCGCTGGTGGAGGCCGCCGAGGCGCTGGATACCAACTACCTCGACTATATCGAGATCGCCAACGCCGTGGAGGAGTTGGGCGGCGACCCGGTGCCGGGGCGCGACTTCAGCGGCGATCCCTACTATGAGTCGCTCAAAGGGGTGGAGCCGTGATTACGCTCAAAGAAATACGCAACGATCCGGAGATCGCGGGGTTGATCGAGGCGGGCAATCGCTATCTCGCTTCGCTGGGCTACACCGAGCATGGGCCGCGGCATGTGGGCTACGTCAGCCGCACCGCCGCCGCCGTGCTGCGGGAGTTAGGGCAGCCGGAGCGGTTGGTGGAGTTGGCCGCCATCGCCGGTTGGGTACACGACGTAGGCAATTGCGTCAACCGGCATAACCACGGCACCAGCGGCGCGATTTTGCTCTTCCCCATCCTGCGCAGGCTGGGCATGGAGGTGGCCGATGTGGTGGAGATCATCACCGCCGTGGGCAATCATGAGGAGCAGAACGGCGCGGTGACCAGCGAGGTTTCCGCCGCGCTGGTCATCGCCGATAAAACCGACGCCCACCGCACCCGCGTGCGCTTGGGCAAGCCCGATCCCAACGACGTACACGATCGCGTCAACTTCGCCATTTCTTCCGGCGCGGTGGAGATCGATGCCCAGCGGAAGCTGATTCGCCATGCGCTGCGTATGGACACCTCCTCCTCGGTGCTGGAATATCTGCAAATCTATCTGCCGCGCATCGTGATGTGTGAGGCGGCCGCCAAGTACTTAGGCTGCTCCTTTCAATTGGTGATTAACGATCATCCGGTCAACAATCGCCCGGCGGGCTAATGGCAGGAAAAACCGTCGAATGCGTCGAAAATATAACGAAAACAATACGGTTTATTATTTCCAACGATGAAAATCTATTGTTCTTTCGTTTTATCCTATAATGCGGGAATGCATATCGTCGTCAAAAATGGGGAAACTGCTCCTGAAGGGAGGAGAAGCGGTGCTTTGTCCAATTTGTCAGCGCGAATATAAAAGTGTGCGCACGGGTTGCCCGGTATGCGGCAAGGGCGAAGCCGTGCGCCGTTCCTCTTATCCCCTGGCGGAAGCGGCACCGCCCATAGACGACGAAATGAGGACCGAATGGAACGGCGAAACATACACGCAATATTATCGCGAAAGCTTGGATCTGCCCCCGGCGCGCCGGGAGCGGCGGCATGCGCGCGCCGAGCAGGATACATCGCCGGGCAAGGGCGGCGCGGCGAGGGCGGAATTCGCGCCGCTCGGCTCTTCGGGGCGCAGCGAGCCGCCGGAGCCGCTCTGGGAAGAGGAACCGGCGGTTGAGCGCAAAGGGCGCGTGTATGGCCCCGAAGATATGCCCAGCGGTCCGATCTATGTGCGCAGGCCGCAGGAGCGCCCGATGCGCGCCAGCTTGCAGCGCAAGGTACAGCTGCGCCGCAGAGGCCCGCGCCTTGGCATCATCTTGCTTAGCGTGTTGCTGGTGCTGGTGGTGGCGGCAGGTACCGCCGGGTATTTCCTGACGCAATCCTCCGATGGGCAGATGCTGATGGCGGTGTGGGGGTGGAGCAACGCCCCGAATGAGGCCTATTGGCGCTTGGGTGAAATCAAACTGCGCGACGGCCTGATGGACGAGGCGCTCGAAAACTTTATGAAGGCCAGCGAGGCCGATGAGAAGAATGGGATCTACAACGTCGAGGGCAAGCTCAATATCGCGACGGCCTACGAGCGCACCGGCAGGCAGCCCGACGCCATCGCGATCTATCAGGAAATAAAGGATAAATACCCCGAACGCATCGAGTCCTATCAGCGCATGTATTACATCTACAAGGATGAGGGCGAGCACAGCAAGGCCATCGCCATGCTCGAAGAGGGCAGGGATAAGACCAAGCAGGATGTATTCACCCGGATGATTAAGGAATACGCCCCGGATCCGCCGTACGCTTCCGAGTATGGGGAGCGGTTTACGATGGAGACCCAAATTACCCTCAAGTCGGTCGAGGGGACGATCATCAAGTACACCCTCGATACCAACCCGATCTCCAAGGAGACCAAGGCGACAAGCGAGCCGAGCACGACCAGCGACCCGGCTGTCACGCCGGAGCCGGATCCGATGGATCCGCTTCTGTACGGCAAGGTGTACGAGGGCGAGGAGATCCTGTTTGGCGAGGGAACCACGCGGCTGCGCGCCGTGGCGGTGCAGCAGAACGGCGTGCCCAGCAAGGAGCTGGACGAGGTGTATACCGTGATATTCCCCACGCCCAACGCGCCCAAGGCCAATGTGGCCTCCGGCGAGTACGAGCGCCCGCCCAACGTGTCGCTGGTTAAGGAAAAGGGCATCGTGGAGATTCACTACACCATCGACGGCTCGCAGGCCACGCCCGCCTCGCCGCTTTATACCGGCCCGATCCGCTTGCCGTTGGGCAAATCTACGCTGCGCGCCATCGCCATCGACCACCGGGGCAAGGTCAGCTACGAGATGAGCGTTTCCTACAAGGTCAAGGGCGCGGTGAAGCTGATGTTCCGGAAGGAAGATGTGTTCGATAAGCTGGCGCTGATGAAAACCACTTACGAGCAGTTTGAGCGCGCCTATGGAAAGCCGAAAAAGTTCGAGCAGATCGATATCGGCGGTCCCGCCGATCTGTTCCGGGCGGAATATAACTTTGGCTATGCCAGCTTTATTCAGGTGGATGCCTCCGGCAAGAAGGTGCTCTACGAGCTTTCGGTGGAGAGCGGCAACATTACCGGCCCGCGCAAGATTTCCATCGGGGATTCTGAATCGAAGGTGATCTCCGCGTTCCGCGACATGGGCGGACAGGCCAACGAGCGCGGCGAACGCACGCTCTACAACAACGGTATGGATTCGATCGGCACCTACAAGTTGGGCGAGGATGGCAACTTTGCCGCGCACTACTACTACCCCCGCGATAAGAACGACTATGTGGAGCTTTCCTTCTACTTCCAGAATGACAAGGTGGTGCGCATGTATTGGCTGCGCTACACCGGCGACGCGACCTGATACAAGGGCAAGCGATAAACAGCCTTCCGGCGGCGGAGGGCTGTTTTGCTATGCCAAATATTGCGCGGCACTTGGAAGAAAAAGCGCGCGGACAGCGTTTTTTTGACAGAGGGAAAAAATGGGGAGGGTTTTGCATGCTGCAAAAGAAGAGGCCGTGGCTGGCGCTGCTGATCGCGCTCGCGATGTGTACGGCGGCGATACCGGCATGGGCCGGTGCGGGGGCGGCCGCGGATCCGCGCGATCTGTATACCGAGCAAATTTTGAAGGATGTCGCAGAATACAACGCGCTGTCTGATGAGGACAAATGCGGTGTTTTCGTCGACTTGATCGACTTGGACTTCGACGGATGGCCGGAGCTGTACGTGGCGTTCCTCAAGCAGGGGCAGTGGCGTTACGCTTTTGCTGAGCGCGCGTACACGTTGCGCGAAGGCGCCGTTCTGCCGCTCAAGGTGGAGGAAGGCGGGCTGGGATTGTTGCTGGCCAGCGAGCATTCCAACCGGCACCAAACCTACCTCGTGCGCGATCCGGCGGACGGCGGGCAGCCGATGCTGCTCATCAAGTATACGCACAACGAGGGCAGCTACGACTTTGGCTTGGCCTTCTATGCGCTGCGCGTGATGGAAGGCAAGAATGGGGAGGGCAAGCTGGTGATCCGCACGCCGCTGTTTGGCGGACACGACCTGCCGGAGGCGCTGACCACCGAAAGCGACGAGGCGATACAGGCCTTCTTCGATCAGCGCTCCGAGGAATTTCTTTCGGCGTATACGATTGTCGCCACCGGCGCCGACGCCGGGTTCACGCTGGAAAACGAGGGCGATGGGAATGGTTCGATCCAGCCAACGCGCGAGGAGATATTCGCAAGCGTCAGCCTGTACAGCACGCCCAAGGGGCTATGACGGCGTCAATCCACCGGCGTGCCGTCGTCGTGGTGCGGATTGGCGTGTACCGTGCAGTGCAGCACGTCGGGGATCTCCCGTTCGAGGGTAGCGTGTACCGCCTCAGCAACGCGATGCGCGTCCTCAAAGGAAACCGTGCGATTGACGGCGATTTCCACATCGATGTAGAGCCGGTTGGCGTGCTGGCGGGTGCGCAGGCTGTCGGTGTGCAGGACGCCCTCGGTGCCTGCAATCAGCGCCTGAATGCGCGTTAGCGTGTCCGCGTCGGCCGATACGTCCAATAATTGGCGCGCCGCGCTCCGGCCGATGCCGAACGCGGCGAAGAGAATCGCCACGCAGATGCCCAGCGAGGCGATGGGATCCATAGCGCGCAACCCCATGCGCGCGCACGCGATGCCGATGAGGCTGCCGATGGAGCTCAGCGCGTCGCTGCGGTGATGCCACGCGTCGGCCATCATCGCGGTGGAGCGCAGCGCCTTGGCGCCGCGCCGCGCGTAGTGAAACAGCGCCTCCTGCACCGCGATGGACAGCAGCGCCGCCAGCAGCGGGAAAAGCCCCGGCACCGGCAGATCCTCCGGCGAGAGCAGCTGGCGCAGCCCGCCATAGCCGATGCCCAGCGCCGTAAGCGCTAGCACCGCCGCCAGCGCAAGGCCGGTAAGGGTTTCCAATTTTTCATGCCCATAGGGGTGTTCGGCGTCGCTCTCCTTGGCGGCCAGGCGCATGCCCACCATCACCAGCACCGTCGTGCCCACGTCGGAAAGCGTGTGCACCGCGTCGGATACCATAGCGCCGCTGTTCCCCAGCCATCCGGCGAGAAACTTGACCGCCATCAGCGCGGTGTTGGCGGCCAGCGTAACCCAGAGAACACGGCTCGCGATGTGCTTGCGATCGGCCTGCATAGCGACACCTCCTCCTTCCAGTATAGCAAATCGGCGGGCGGTTGAGAAGCAAAAAGCCCCTTTGGCTCGAAACAATGAGCCAAAGGGGCTTCGCAATCCCTAGGATTATCCGACCTTGTCGGCTTGCTTAATCTTGGTGAAGATCATGCGTCCGGCCGAGGTTTGCAGCACGGTGGTCACCACCACGTCGACGGTTTCACCGATGCAGCGGCGGCCGTTGTCCACCACGATCATGGTGCCATCCTCCAGATAGCCGACGCCCTGGCCGGGTTCCTTGCCCTCGCGGACGATCTGCACCACCATCTCCTCGCCGTGCAGCACCACCGGCTTGACGGCGTTGGCCAGTTCGTTGATGTTGAGCACCCGCACGCCGGTGACGCTGGCGACCTTGTTCAGGTTATAATCGTTGGTGACGACGATGCCGCCGGTTTGCTGCGCCAGCTTGAGCAGCTTCACGTCCACCTCATCGGTTTCCTCAAACTCGGTTTCGTCGATGACGATGGGCAATTCCAGCTCCTTTTGGATGCGCTGCAATACGTCCAAGCCGCGGCGGCCCCGGTTGCGGCGCAGCGCGTCGCTGGAATCGGCGATGTGGCGCAGTTCGTCGAGCACCGACTGGGAAACCACCAGCGGCCCTTCGACAAAGCCGGTCTTGCAGATATCGAAGATGCGCCCGTCGATGATGACGCTGGTATCCAATATCTTGGGAACAGAGGTGCCGGAAGCGTTGTTCACGCGTTCGCGCTGGCGCTCGCCGCGGCGGGAGAAGGAGAGCAGCGGGAACTCGCGCCAGCGCTTGGTGCTCACCGAAATACCCAGATAGCCCAGCACCAGATAGGTGATGGTGGAAAGCGAGACGGTGAGCAGCGAATGCCCGCCGAAGGTGAACAACTGCGTGATGAGCGCCGCGATGGCCAGCCCGACGATCAGGCCGATGGCGCCGACAAATACCTTGGCCATAGGGGTGGCGTCCAAGTAACGCTCCAGCCGGGTAACCGCTGATGAAAACCGGTCGATGATGCGCGCGGCAAAAATGTAAGTGAATAAGAGTCCAAGAAATGTGAAGGTGGCGGTGATGCCCAGCATCCAGATCGGATCGAGGGGAATCGCCCGGCCTGTATTGGCCAGCGCCCGCCAAATTTGTATCACCAACATCGCGATGCCCGCGCCGACTGCCCCGCCGAACAATATTGTCAAAGTACGCAGCCAGCGCCTCCATATCCTATCCTTCATGCGCTCATCCCTTTCGCTTCTTTGCGGCCGGGAGACCCGGCCTGTATATAGCTTGTACGCTTTTGGGCGGTTTATGCGCGGAGCGACAACTTTATCCCAGCAGCACCGACAGCGCCTCGGCCAGCGTGTCCACACCATATAGCTTCATATCCGGCGCGGCGCGCAGCCGCTTGGCATTTTCACGGGGCAGCACGCAGGTGGAGAAGCCGAGCCTGCGGCATTCCGCTAACCGCCGCTCCGCTTGGCCGATGGCGCGCACCTCGCCCGCCAACCCGACCTCGCCCATCACCGCCCAATCCGACGGCACCGGGATATCGCGCAGCGAGGAGGCCACCGCCGCGCACAGCGGCAAATCCGCCGCCGGTTCGGTCAGCGCGAGCCCGCCTGCCACGTTGATATAGACATCCTGATTATAGAGCGGCAGCCGCGCGCGCTTCTCGAGCACCGCCAGCATCACCGCCAGCCGCCCCAACTCCACGCCGTTGGCGGTGCGGCGGGGGTTGCCATAGGCGGTCTGCGCCACCAGCGCCTGCACGTCCACCAGCATGGGGCGCGTGCCCTCCAGCCCGCAGAACACCGCCGAGCCGGGCACGCCGCGCGCCCTTGCCGAGAGCAGCAGCTCGGAGGGGTTGGCCACCTCCACCATGCCCTCCTCCTGCATCTGGAACAGCCCCAGCTCGTTAACCGAGCCGAAGCGGTTTTTGACGGCGCGCAGGATGCGGTATTCGTGCTGCCGGTCGCCCTCGAAGTAAGCCACCACATCTACCATGTGCTCTAGCACGCGGGGACCGGCGATAGCGCCTTCCTTGGTGACATGCCCCACCACAAAGATGGCGCAGCCCGAGGTCTTGGCCATGCGCATCAGCAGCGCGGCGGATTCGCGTACCTGTGATACGCTGCCCGGCGCGGAGGCCATCTCCGGGCGGTACATGGTTTGAATCGAGTCGACCACCATGTAATCGGGCTGAATCTCGGCGAAGCGCGCCTCCAGCTCGTCCATAGCGTTTTCAGCGAGGATGTACAGATCTGTGCCGTCCACGCCCAAGCGGCGCGCGCGCATCTTGACCTGCCGCGCGGATTCCTCGCCGGTGACGTAGAGCACCGAGGCGTCGCCCTTGGCGAGATTGGCCATTGCCTGTAGCAGCAGCGTCGATTTGCCGATGCCCGGATCGCCGCCCACCAGCACCATCGACCCCGCAACCACCCCGCCGCCCAGCACGCGATCCAGTTCACCGATGCCTGTGCTGGCGCGCAGCTGCGTTTCTTCGGGGATATCGCGCAGGCGGGTGGCCGCCGCGCCGGTTCCGGGGCGCTGCTTGGCGGGCTTGGCGCCCTTGCCGGTTAGCTCCGGCGCGGCGCTTTGTTCCGCCAGCGTGTTCCATTCCCCACAATCCGGACACTTGCCCAGCCAGCGCGCGGTTTCGTAACCACAATTGCCGCACACGTAGGTGCTTTTGTTTTTCGATGACGCCATGCCTGCTCCTTGCTTGCCGCGAAGCGGCTTGTCCTTAGTATAGCACAGGGGGAATCCATTTTGTATGGCAACGATGCGGGATTCTTGTCGAATCCAAAGACGATCGTTCGCGTGGTTTTTCCGTGTCAAACAAATTGTAACAAAAAACTATACTTTTGAAAACATATAGTCATTGAAACCCGTGCGGTTTCTGTCTATAATACAATATAACATGCGGATATGGCAGAAATTTGTCGGATTCTGTATTGTTTTTGCTTGTGTATTGCTCCCTTTGGGAGATGAGAGGATAGAAGCTCCATGAACCGCAGCCCGTTCCGAAGCAATACGTACCAATTTGCGAGGCCTGCACCGCAGTCGCCACGCATCGCGCCGCGCCGCCGCGGGGCGAAATATAATCACAGCATGTTTTCGGATCAACGCGCACAGCACCGCTTCCCGGTGGGCTGGGTCTTTATCGTGCTCCTGATCGTGATATTCTTCATTGCCGCCTATTCGGTGATCGACAACAACATCGTGCGCATTGAAAGCGTCCAAGTTACCCTGCCGGGCATGGATAAGCTATACGAAGGGTTCACCATCCTGCACATCTCGGATCTGCACGGCAAGCGCTTCGGCACCGAGCAGAAGCAGCTGGCGATGACGCTGCGCAACGCCCGCTACAACGCGGTGTGCATCACTGGCGACGTGACCGGGCCGGATGGGGATCCCCGCGCTTTCTATGAGTTGCTGGACATTCTGGATGCCGGAAAGCCGATTTACTTTATCGCCGGAGATGAGGATCCCACCGCCGTGATCGGCGAACCGCATTATACGAACGATGTGTTTGCCGATTTCATCCTCGGCGCGCAGCGCAAGGGCGCGATCTACCTCGACGCCCCGCAGAAGGTCACCTACAATGGCGGGACGCTGTGGATCGTGCCGGAATCGCAACTGAGCTTGGATCTGGACGCAGCCGAGCAGCGCTACCGCAATCAGCTCCGGCAGGATCAAGAGGGCGGCAACGCGGAGCTGGCCGGGATTAAGGCGCGCGAGCGCATGCTAAACTACCAGTTGGACGTGCTGGAGCGCGTTCGTACCGCCCGCGCGGAGATGGCCTCCGGCGATATGCACATCGCGCTGGTTCACCACCCGCTGCGCGCGGAATTTATTCGCACATTGCAAAGCTGGATGCTTTCCACCGGCTCTTCCTACGCGCGCACGCTGGATCTGGTGCTCGCCGGGCATTACAATGGCGGGCAAGCGCGCCTGCCCTTCTTCGGTCCCATCAAGGTGCCGGAGAACGGCGGGGAATTGCCGCGCGGCGGTTGGTTCCCCGGAGACAAACGCGTACATGGGCTCTCGCAGGTGGCGGGCGTGGCGCAATATATCAACGCCGGATTGGGAGCGTCCGGCGCGTATATGATTCCTTTCCGGATGTTCAATAGCCCGAGGGTAGCGCTGATCCGGCTGACCACCTCGCTGACGCCGCAATAATAGCAATCGCACAAAACAACAACTCGTCGCGTTCATTGCGGCGAGTTGTTTTAAAACGGCGCTTCCACCGAGAAAGCATGCCCATCCAAGTACGCCAGCGCGCCGCTTGGGCGCAGGGCAAGGCCGGTTGCCCACAGCATTTGCCGCCGCGCACCGTGCAGGCGGTTGGCGGCGCGGTCGCCGTACTTATCATCGCCTAGCACCGGATGGCCGATGAAGGCCAGATGCGCGCGGATCTGGTGCGTGCGACCGGTAATCAGCCGCACTTCCAGCCGGGCGATGTCGCCGGGCGCAAGCACCCGGTACGCGGTTTCGATGGGCAGCGCGCCGGGGAAGGGCTTTGCGCGAACCGTTACGCTGGCAGCCTGCGCGTCCTTGCGCAGGTAGGCATGCAGCAACCTTTGTTCCGGCTCCGGCGTGCCGACGCACAGGCAGGTATACAGCTTTTCGACGGCATGCCGCGCGAAGGCTTCGCGCAGTATCGCTTCGGCCTGCTCGTCCTTGGCGAACAGCAGCAGCCCGCCGGTGTGGTGATCCAGGCGGTGGCAGGGGCGCAGCATGTCGGCCGGTTCCCCGCGCGCCGCCAGCGCGTGGCGCAGAAGCTCCAGCACGCCGGGTGCGTCCTGCGGGTCATCGGCCTGCTGCGTGGCGATGCCCTGCGGCTTGTTAACCAGCCAGATGCGCGCGTCCTCATACACCGTGGGGATCGGGGGAGCGGGGAGCGGCGCCGATTCGCCTTCGGCGGCGGATAGCGCGGCCTTGGGCAGGTAGAGCGTCAGCACATCGCCGCCGCGCACCGCGTCACCGGCCGCCATCCGCACGCCGTCACGCTTGATCTGGCGCTCAGCCAGCATTTGCCGCAGCGCCCACGACGGCAAGCCGGGCAGCGCCAGCGGCAGATAGTCGCGCAGCGGAAGCGGCGGTTGCACGCTTGGCACGACATGACGCAAGGCCAACCGCCTCCCTCTTTTGTTATTGTACCGCCTCGCTGGACTGGGCGTAGCAGCCCTCCCATCGCGGCACGCCCTGCCAAAGCGCGCGCACCGCCTGCCGGATCGCTGGGGTTTCCAGCACACACAGCTTGGGCGCGAGTACATGGTGCAGCGCCTCCAGCGGCGCGCCCTGCTTGGCCAGCAGGCGAAGCTCCTGCACCGCGCAGTCCACATCTTGGCTGGGGCGCAGCGCGTGCCGCAGCGCCGCCGCGAGGGCATTGTCCAACGGTTCCTCGTCAGGCAATATGCCCTGCATGCCGCCCAATAGCTGCGCGGCGTCGATCTCCGGCGTGCTCATCGGGCGCTCCCAACCGGCGACGAAGCCCAGCGGATCGGCCAGCGCCGGATGCACCAGCAGCACGCCCTGCGGATAGTCGACGCAATCGTAAGCCGCCCACAGGTATTGCTGCGCCAGATGCTGCGCTTCCTCATCCTGTTCGTCAGCCTTTAGCACCTGCTCCATAAACAGGCGCTGCGGCGCGCGGTCGTCCAGCGCACCGGCGATGTAGAGCAGGCCGCTGATGGTGGCGTGTACCGAGAACAGGCGCATGCGCACCGCGGTGTGTGCCGGGCGCTCCATCGCTTCGCGCAATGGCTGTATCAGCCTGCTGTCCAGCCGCGCGATCACGCTGCCGTTGAGCATGCCGACGTCGGCCCAAAGCCGATGGCGCAGCGCCAGCGCGGCCTCCAGTTCCTCCAATTCCTCCAGCTCCGCGTGGCCGCCTTCCACCAGCAGCCGCTCCAACAGCGAATGCTCGGAAATCGCTAGGCAGTCCACCTGCCGGGGCAGCGCTTCCAGCACCACGCGCAGGGCGAGCGCCTCCTGCTGCGCGGCCACCGGCTTGCAGGGCACCGCCTGCCATCCGCACTCGATACGGCAGCGGAGTTCCTGTGCCGTTAACCCGGAGAGCGCGCCGTCGTGCGCCTCCGAAAGATGGGAAGTTCGTTCCTCCCAGCGCCGTGCGCGCATGGCGCTCAGCGTGCGTGTGCTCCAGTCGGTCTCATCGGTCCTTTGCTTGCGAAACAAGTTCCTGCCTCCCCCGCGACATGGTTATCAGGTTCGTGGCGCTTTCCGATCTGCAGCCGGAAAGCCTGCCCATCCTTGGTGCAAACATGGGAAACGGACATGGAAAGGGCGTCCCGCCGAGGCAAGACGCCGTCTGCGTGCGTTACAGCACCGAAACCACCCAGCCGTGGGTATCGGGACGCGATCCGTATTGGATGCCGGTCAGCGCGTCGTAGAGCTGTTGGGTTAGCGCGCCGATCTGTCCGCCGGATAGCGCGACCTCGCGGCCATCCCAGTGCAGCAGCCCCACCGGCGAAACCACGGCCGCAGTGCCGGTGCCAAAGGCCTCGAGCAGATCACCGGCCTCGGCGGTGCTGAATACCTCATCGATGGCCAAACGGCGCTCTTGCACCGGATGCCCAAGCTCCGCCGCCAGTGTGATGATGCTATCCCGCGTGATGCCGCCGAGGATGGAGCCGTTGAGCGGCGGCGTATACAGTCCGTCGCGCAGCCGGAAGAACATGTTCATCGAGCCGACTTCCTCGACGTAACGGTTCTCCTTGCCATCCAGCCACAGCACTTGGGCAAAGCCCCTTTTAGCCGCGACCTGCCCGGCGAGGATCGATGCGGCATAGTTGCCGCCTGTCTTGGTAAAGCCCACGCCGCCGGTAACGGCGCGGACATAAGCGTCCTCAACATAGATGTTCACCGGCGCCAGCCCGCTGGCGTAGTAAGGGCCGGAGGGCGAAAGTATAATAAAGAAGCGATAGCTGCGTGAGGCATGCACGCCCAGCATGGTATCGGTGGCGATCATCGTGGGGCGGATGTAGAGCGAGGTGCCCGGCGCGGAAGGAACCCAGTCGGCATCCAGCCGTAGCAGCGTCAGCAGCGCCTCCAGCACAAAGTCCACGTCGATTTCCGGCATGCAAAGGCGGCGCGCTGAGGCGTTCATGCGCGCAAAATTGTCCTTCGGCCGGAACAGCTGCAGCCCGCCGTCGGCACGGCGGTAGCACTTGAGGCCTTCGAAAATGGTCTGCGCGTAGTGCAGCACGCAGCAGCCCGGATCCATTTCGAACGGAGCATAGGGCTGTATGTGCGCATCGCCCCACCCGTGCTCCGGCGTATAATCCATCACCAGCATGTGATCGGTAAACAACACGCCGAAGCCAAGCTTGGATTCGTCTGTGGGGCGGGTTTTGCGCTGCGCCGATGCGCGAACATCAATTTTCTGCATGGTGCGCTCCTTTTGTATGTTTATGCCGAGTATGAAACAACCGGATCATGATGCGAAAAATCTTTGTTCATTGTACCTTTCGCGCTTTCGGTGTGTCAAGCGAAAAAGGCTGGAAGGCATTGCACAAAATGGCAGGGTGCGTGGGGAAGGGGAGAGCGGTTTCCATCGTTGCATACAGGGAAATTTTATGGTATAAACATAGAGACGCATATTTTGAATAAAAAAAGAAAGAGGGAGAACGCATGAAATTTCAAAAAAGCTTTGCCTTGGTGATCGCCCTAGCACTGGTTGCCTCCATTGGCCTGACGAGCGTTGCGCTGGCGGAAGACGTCGTCTATGTCAATCCTACCGATGGGTATCAGATTGTCTGTCCGGACAAGTGGACGATTCTGAGCAAAGACACCATCAACAGCGTCATGACGCAGCTGTCCGAGGGAAAAGTCGAGGGCATCGACGCGAGCGCCTTTGCCAACTACAAGGCGCAGATCGAAGCGCTGGACATGGTTGCGGTGATTTCCGACACGGGCAAGTTCAACTTCAACGTTATCTATCAGGCGATGCCGATGGAACTGAACAACGAGCTGATTATCGCCCAGCTGTGCCCCGCGACGATTAGCCAGCTCAAGACCGCTTTCGGCGATATCAACATGGTCGATGCCGGCACGGTTGTGACCGTAAACGAAAACGAGTACGTGCATATGGAGGCGTCCTACACGCTCGGCGGTATTGATATGGCGATCGAGCAGTATCTGCTCATCGCCGGCAAAAAGCTGTATGTGCTCTCCTTCACGGAGACCGGCATTGGCACTGACGCGCAGTTTGACAGGCAGGAGACCATCAAGGGCATTTTGGGCTCCTTTGTACCGGTGAAATAAGGGGCAGCTCCTTTATGCGCCCGATACTTCGTTCCGGCGGCTTGGCCGCCGGAACGATTTTAGTTTTTTGCGATTTTTGCATTTTTTGCAATTCGATGTAGATACCATGTGTGGTTCCGTGTTACAATATACTATCCATGCGTATGCACGCATGTACTTCGTGTACACAAGGAGCGCCTCACAGTATGAGAATCTTTCACCCGCAGACCACCTTACACGGCGCGGAGCGGGATAATAGCTTCATCGTGCAGGACAACGCCGGTGTAGAGCTGGGGCAGGGCTGGCTGATCGTGCCCTCCAGCCGGGTACCGGGGGCGGATCGGCTGCTGCAGATCCGCATGCACATGGATGCCCACCCGGCGGCGCGCGATATGCTCTTTGGCGCGCTGACCGCGCGGGGGAAGTTTCTTTGCGGGCAACGGGGCGGCGAGGCGGCGTGCTTGGTGGGGGAGTGCGATCCCGCCGATATGGATTTGCGAGGCTATTACGCCGCCGCCGGATTTGATGATGCGGACGGAGAGGAGCTCTTCTACTGGGATTTGCGCACGCAGCACCGCGCGTTTTACGCGCCGGTAGGAACCACCATCGTGCCGACTTTTCTGCAAACGTATCAGGACATGGACGCGCTGCTATTGCGCATCAACCATTGGAGCGGGAGCGGGCAGCCGCATGAGGTCGAGTGGCTGATGGAGGCGGCGGAGCTGCCGTATTTCGTGGTCTACGGCGTGTACAGCGGCGCCGAATGCATCGGCGAGGTTATGGCCACCGGCTCCGACGGCGAGGCGTCGCTGGAAATGCTATACACGCTGCCTGCGTGGCGCAGGCACCACGTCGCAACCGCGCTGCTGCTACATGTAAAGGAAACGCTGGCGCAGCGCGGCGCGCATTCGTTGCGCATACAGGCGCAGCGCAGCAACCGCCCGGCGATCGGGCTAATGCAAAAGCTTAAGGTGAAATGGATGTACACCTTGCGCATCTATCCGACCATTAAGATCTAATCAATAGATTTCTCTGCAAATTGATGAATAAGTTTGAAAATAGATGTGCTCGCGCACAATTGTCATTGGTTTTTAATAGTAGTGTAGGATTTTCGCGTTGACAAGCGCTTGCGGGAGGTGCTATACTCCACAAAGCAGGCAATACAAACAAAAAAATGTTGAAAAAAATGTACGCTTGGGCGAAAGCGTCGGCTTTGTGTCCTATATTTTGGATTCAGGCAGCGATGCTTGAAGATATAAGAAAAGGAGAGGGAATTTTATGAAACGTTTACTGGCGATTCTGGTGACCTTGGCGCTGTGCCTGTCCCTGACCTCCGTCGCGTTTGCCGCTGATAAGATCGGTGTGGCCATGCCCACGCAGAGCTTGCAGCGCTGGAATCAAGATGGAGACAACATGAAGAAGCAGCTGGAAGCTGCCGGCTACGAAGTGGATCTGCAATTTGCCAACAACGAAGTGGCGCAGCAGGTTTCACAGTTGGAGAACATGATTACCGGCGGGTGCAAAGTGCTGGTCGTCGCCTCGATCGACGGCAGCGCGCTGGGCACCGTGCTGGCCACCGCCAAGGAAGCCAAGATCCCGGTCATCGCGTATGACCGCCTGATTATGGATACCGACGCCGTGGACTACTACGCCACCTTCGACAACTACATGGTCGGCACCATCCAGGGCAAGTTCATCGAAGAGAAGCTCGGCTTGGCCGAAGGCAAAGGCCCCTTCAACCTCGAGATCGTCGGCGGCTCGCCGGACGATAACAACGCCCGCTTCTTCTATCAGGGCGCTATCGACGTGCTCAAGCCCTACCTCGACAGCGGCAAGCTGGTTGTGCCCAGCGGCCAGGTTGAGTTCGAGAAGATTGCCACCATGGCTTGGAAGACCGAAACCGCCCAAGCGCGCATGGACAACATCATCATGGCCAACTACTCCACCGGCACCAAGCTGGACGCGGTGCTCTGCTCCAACGACTCCACCGCCATGGGCGCCATCAACGCGCTGACCAACGCTGGCATCGAAGAGTTCCCGATCATCACCGGCCAGGATTGCGACAAGCCCAACATGCAGTACATCATCAACGGCAAGCAGTCCATGTCGGTGTTCAAAGACACCCGCACGCTGGCTGAGAAGGTCGTCGGCATGGTGGACGCCATCGTCAAGGGTACCGAGCCCGAGGTCAACGACACCACCACCTACAACAACAACGTGAAGGTCGTTCCTTCCTACCTGTGCGCGCCGGTGTTCGGCGATGCGAGCAACTACAAGGAGCTGCTCATCGACAGCGGCTACTACACCCTTTCCGATATCGGCCAGTAAGTCATCCGGTTCACCAGAGGCGGGCATGGAGACCCCATCGCCCGCCTCTTCCTCTTTAAAGAAACGATCCTGTCATCGGCTGGAGGGATTTTTTTGGGTAAAACCCTTTTGGAAATGCGGGACATCACCAAAACCTTCCCCGGCGTCAAGGCGCTGAAGGATGTCAACATTACCGTGGAGGAAGGGGAAATCCACGCGCTGTGCGGCGAGAACGGCGCAGGCAAATCCACGCTGATGAACGTGCTCAGCGGGATTTATCCATACGGCACTTATGAGGGCGATATTTTTTACGACGACATGCCCTGCCAGTTCCGCACCATCAAGGACAGCGAAAAACACGGCATCGTCATCATCCATCAGGAACTGGCGCTGGTACCTTATCTATCCATCGGCGAGAACATGTTTCTGGGCAACGAGCAGCAGAGGCATGGCCGCGTCGATTGGAACGCTACCTTTCAAAAGGCTGAGGAATACATGCGCATCGTCGGCCTTAACGAGAATCCGCGCACGCTGATAAAGGATATCGGCATGGGCAAGCAGCAGCTGCTGGAAATCGCGAAGGCGCTGACCAAGAACGTGCGCCTGCTGATTCTCGACGAGCCTACCTCCTCGCTCAACGAGGCGGATGCGCGCAAGCTGCTGGATTTACTGCTGCAATTCAAACGGGAGAAGGGCATTACCTCGATCCTGATTTCCCATAAACTCAACGAGATCGCCTACGTGGCGGACAAAATCACCGTGCTGCGCGACGGCATGGCCATCGAAACCTTGGCCAAGGGCATCGACGAGATTTCCGAGGCGCGCATCATCCGGGGCATGGTGGGACGCGAGATGTCCAGCCGTTATCCGGTGCGCGAGCCGCATGTTTCGAATGAGGTGGCGCTGGAGGTTGAGGACTGGACGGTCTATCATCCGCAATACACCGAGCGCAAGGTGGTTGACAGCGTCAACCTCAAGGTGCATAGGGGCGAGGTGGTGGGCGTGGCCGGGCTGATCGGCGCCGGGCGCACCGAGCTGGCCATGAGCATCTTCGGCAAGGCATATGGCGCAAAGATCAGCGGCGTGCTCAGAAAGAACGGGGAGGCACTGTACCTCGCCGATATTCCCGAGGCCATCCGTAGCGGGCTTGCCTACGTCACCGAGGATCGCAAGGGCGACGGGCTGGTGCTCATCGACAGCATCAAGCACAACCTGACGCTGGCGCATCCCGAAGCCATCGCGAAGAACGGCGTGCTCGATAAGGATCGTGAGCTGCGCAGCGTGGAGGAGTACCGGGACAAGCTGGCCATCAAGTGTCCCAGCGTGGAGCAATTGGTGGGCAACCTTTCGGGCGGCAATCAGCAGAAGGTGCTGGTGGGCAAATGGATGTTTGCCGATCCGGAAATTCTGATGCTGGACGAACCGACGCGCGGCGTAGACGTGGGCGCAAAATATGAGATCTACCAAATTATCAACACGCTGGTGGCGCAAGGCAAGTCAATCCTGATGATTTCCTCGGAATTGCCGGAGATCTTGGGCATGTGCGACCGCATCTATGTAATGAACGAGGGCAAGATGATTGCCGAGTTACCGCGTGCGGAGGCTTCGCAGGAGATCATCATGAACCATATTATGCAGGCTAGCAAGGGAGAGATCGGAGCATGAACAAGCAAAAGCGAATTTCCGGTGGCAACCTTCGCCAGTATTCGATGCTCATCGTGCTGGTCGTCATCATTGTCTTTTTCCAGCTATGGACCGGCGATTGGAAGTCGGGCAGCGGGTTGGGGGCGTTTGGAAGCGCTTGGGCGACCGGCAAGCTGTTGGTGCCGATGAACGTCTCCAACCTCATCGCGCAGAACGCTTACGTCGTGATCCTAGCGATTGGCATGTTGATCTGCATCCTGACCGGCGGCAATATCGATCTGTCGGTCGGTTCTGTGGTGGCGGTGGTGGGTTCGCTGGCCGGTACCTTCATCATCGAGCAGAAGATGAACGTTTACCTTGCGGCGGCGCTCTGCCTTGGCGTTGGGCTGCTCATCGGCGTGTGGCAGGGCTTCTGGATCGCCTACTGGCGCATCCCTTCGTTTATCGTAACGCTTTCCAGCATGTTGGTGTTCCGCGGGTTGACGCTTTCGGTGCTCAAAGGCTTGACGCTGGCGCCCTTCCCGCAGGAGTACATGCAGTATTCCACCGGCTTTATCCCCAATCCCCTTGGCACCATCGTCATCGGCGGCACCAACTTTAACGGCACGGCGCTGCTGGTGGGCGCGCTGGTGGTGCTGGCGTTCGCGATCTCGCAAGTATGGAGCTTTCAAGTCAGAAAGCGCAAGGGGTATGCGGTGGGCAGCGCGGCGTCGCTGTTGGTCAAGCTGCTGGTGATCGGCGGCGCGGTATTGGCGTTCTTCATGACCATCGCCAGATATAAGGGCGTACCCACTGTGCTGGTTCTGATCGGCATCCTGCTGCTGATCTATTCCTTCTTTACAAGCAACACCGTGATGGGTCGGCACATCTACGCCATCGGCGGCAACGAAAAAGCCGCGAGGCTCTCCGGCGTTAAGACCAACAAGATGCTGTTCCTGACGTACGTTAACATGGCGCTGCTGGCTTCGGTGGCCGGGCTTGTGTTCGCGGCGCGCCTCAATTCCGCCTCGCCGCAGGCCGGGCAAAACTTCGAGCTGGATGCCATTGCCGCCTGCTACATCGGCGGCGCGTCCGCCTATGGCGGCATCGGCACCGTCAGCGGATCGCTGATCGGCGCACTCATCATGGGCGTGCTCAACAACGGCATGTCGCTCAGGAGCTTGGATACCAGCATTCAGCAGGTGGTCAAGGGCCTGGTGCTGCTCGCGGCGGTAGCCTTCGACGTGGCCTCGAAAAAGCAAACCGCGCTGTCGGCGCTCCGCCTTCCCTTCCGGCGCAAGAGCAAAGCGGAGAGCATCGCGCTGTAATCGGAAAATTGCATGACGCACAGAGGGATGATGCAAAGCGACCTGCGCGAAAGCGAAGCGCGCCGCTTGCGTCATCCTTCGTTCTATGCGATTTGCAGGAAGAGGGCGCTTGCCTTGCGAAAAACGCGGTTTTGATGAAAATAACACTTGCTTCATACACCCGTTATGCGTATAATATACGGAAAGAATGCCGTATAGGCGCAGGATGAGGAGGAAAACCTTATGAAAAATCGGAAGCTCCTAGCCCTCTTGACCGTGGTGGCGCTTACCCTGACGATGCTGGCGCCTGCGGCGCTGGCCGATACCATCAAGATCGGCGGCTTGGCGCCGCTGACCGGCGAAGTTGCCCAGTACGGCATCGCCGTCCGCGAGGGCGTGGATCTGTACATCGAGCAGCTCAACGCTGCCGGTGGCATCGATGGCAACAATGTGGAAGTTATTTGGTTCGACGAGATGGGAGACGCCACCAAGGCCGTTAACGGCTTCAACCAGCTGGTGGATAACGACGGCGTGGTCGCCATCATCGGCGACGTTACCTCGACCCCCTCGCTGGCGGTGGGCGATCGTGCCAAGGAATACGGCATCCCGATGATTACCGCTTCCGCTACCAACTATGACGTGACCACCGACAAGCCCTTCTACTTCCGTTCTTGCTTCCTGGATCCCTTCCAGGCGTCGGTCATGGCCAACTACGCCAAGAGCTCTTACAGCGCCGCCAAGGTCGCCGTGCTGTATGACGCCTCCGACGATTACAACACTGGCCTTGCCGAGGCCTTCAAGGCGCAGGCCGAGAAGAACGGCATGGAAGTCGTCGCCTACGAAGCGGGCACTGGCGCCGATGTGGACTTCAAGGCGCAGTTGACCAACATCGCCTCTAAGTCTCCGGACGTGCTTTACTTGCCCTTCTACTACGGCCCGGCCGCGCTCATCATCAAGCAGGCCAAGGAAGTCGGCCTAGAAGTGCCGGTGCTGGGCGCCGACGGCATGGGCAGCGTCGAGACGGTTATCGACGATGTGGCGCTGCTGACCAACGTTGTATACACCGATCACTTCACCGCCGATGCGCAGTCCGATGTCGTGAAGGCCTTCTTCTCCGGCTATGAGGCCAAGTATGGCAAGGCGCCGACCAGCGCCTTCAACGCCACCGGCTACGACGCCGCGCTGATCCTGTGCGAGGGCATCAAGGCCGCCGGCGGCGCCGAGAACTACACCAACGTCGTGGCCGCCATCAAGGCTGGCAAGTTCGAGGGCGTTACCGGTACCATCGTGTTCGACGAGCACAACGACCCGATCAAGAGCGCCTACATCATGTCCTACAAAGAGGACGGCACCAAGTACCTCAAGGAGAGCGTAGCGCCGTAAGCGGGACGCCCCTCCACAGCCGCATAGATAAGCTGGCAGCAACCTGCGGGCAAAATGCTCGCAGGTTCTGCCGTATTCATGCCATTTTTATGTTGCTCGGTCTCTTCATTTGTGCTATTGTTAATGACATATATCGCTTTGATTTGAATGGGATGGTGTGGACATGCTTTTCGTCAATCAGCTCATAAACGGGCTGCACGTGGGCAGCATTTACGCGTTGATCGCGCTGGGGTACACGATGGTGTACGGCATCGTCAAGCTGATAAACTTTGCGCATGGCGATATCATCATGGTGGGTTCTTACCTTACTATGGTGCTGATCTCCAGACTCGGGTTTCCGTTCTGGCTGGCGGTTCCGCTGACCATGCTGGCATGCGCCGCGCTGGGCGTGTTTATCGAGCGCGTGGCGTACAAACCGCTGCGCAACCAGCCGCGCATCGCCTCGCTGATTACCGCCATCGGCATCAGCCTGCTGCTGCAAAACCTTGCGCAGCTCATCTTTTCGCCGACGCCGCAGAAGTTCCCGGCCTTTCTGCCCTCGCAAACCTACCAATTCGGCGGCGTGCGCGTAGGGTTGACCACGCTGATTACCATCGTGGTATCGGTGGTGCTGATGCTGGGTCTTCAGGCCTTTGTGCGCAACACCAAGATGGGCAAGGCGATGCGCGCGGTATCCGAGGATATGGGCGCCGCGCAATTGATGGGCATCAACGTCAACACCACCATCTCGATCACCTTCGCGATCGGCTCGGCGCTGGCTGTCGTCGGCGCGGTGCTCTATAGCACGGCTTACCCGAAGCTGGAGCCGTTTATGGGCTCCATGCCCGGCCTGAAGGCCTTCATTGCCGCGGTGCTCGGCGGCATCGGCGTGATGCCCGGCGCGATGCTCGGCGGCTTTGTGATGGGCGTCGCCGAGAGCATGACCAAGTGGAAAATTTCTTCCCAATGGGCGGACGCGGTGGTGTTCGGCATCCTGATCGTGGTGCTGCTGGTCAAGCCCTCGGGCATCTTGGGCAAGCGTACCCGCGAAAAAGTGTAGAGCGAGGACGGTGTAAGCGATGAAAAAGAAACTGCGTTCCTATATCATCAATGCCATCGCCGTGCTGGCGCTCTATGTGCTGGTCATGCTGCTCTTCAGCAGCGGGATGGTCAACCGGTATTATCAAGGCATTTTGCTTTCGGTGGGCATTGCCATCATTATGGCGGTCAGCCTGAATTTGACCACAGGCCTGCTTGGCCAGCTCGCGCTGGGTCATGCCGGGTTTATGAGCGTGGGCGCGTATGCCGCCGCGCTGTTCAGCCTGAACGTGGGCGCAAACCCCGCCGCAATCTTTCCGCTTAGCTTGCTGGTCGGCGGTTTGGTTGCCGCCATCTTCGGCCTGATTATCGGCATCCCGGCGCTGCGGCTGAAGGGCGACTACCTCGCCATCATCACGCTGGGTTTCGGCGAGATCATCCGCGTGTTCATCAACAACCTCGCTTTCACCGGCGGCGCAAAGGGTTTGCGCGGCATCCCGATGTCCACTTCCTTCACCTACGTGTACGCGGTGATGGTGCTCGTGGTGGCGGTAATGTTTACGCTGGGGCGCTCGCGCCACGGCCGCGCCATTCTCTCGGTTCGCGAGGATCCGGTGGCTGCCGAGGCCTCGGGTATCCCCACGACGTACTACAAGATCTTCGCCTTCACGCTGTCGGCCTTCTTTGCCGGGGTGGCGGGCGGCCTTTATGCGCACTACATCACCGTCATCGCGCCCAAGGATTTCTCCTTCCTGAAATCCATCGAGTATCTGGTCATGGTGGTGCTCGGCGGCATGGGTTCCATCACTGGCGCGGTGGGCGCCGCCACGGTGCTGACGCTGCTGCCCGCGCTGCTCAGCCAGGTCAAGGGACTGCTGGACTATCAGATGCTGGTGTACGCGCTGATGCTGATCCTGATGATGCTGTTCCGCCCCTCGGGCCTGCTGGGCACCAAGGAGTTTTCGCTGACCGGCTTCATCGACTGGATCCTGCGCAAAAAACCCGAGGCCGAGGCATTGGCGGTGGAAGCGGAGCAGGAGCTTACCGAGCGGCACAAGCCTGCGCTGCTCGAAGCGCGCCGCTTGGGCATTCAGTTTGGCGGCCTCAAGGCGCTGCAGGAATTTGAACTGGAGATCAATCCCGGCGAGATCGTCGGCCTGATCGGCCCCAACGGCGCGGGAAAGACCACTGTATTCAACCTGCTGACCAACGTCTACATGCCCACTACCGGCACCATCGAGGTGGACGGCAAGAGCATCGTCGGCCTGACCACGCACGATATCACGCAGGTCGGCATCGCGCGCACCTTCCAAAACATCCGCCTGTTCAAGAACCTGAGCGTGCTGGACAACGTCAAGGTCGCCTACCACAATCAGATGCAGACCACGCCCATCGAGGGTACCTTCCGACTGCCGCGCCACTGGCGCGAGGAGAAGCTGGCCGACGCGCGCGCGAGAGAGCTGCTGCACGTATTCGGCATGGGCGGCGTAGCGGCCAAGGACGCCAAGAACCTGCCTTACGGCCAGCAGCGCAAGCTGGAGATCGCCCGCGCGTTGGCCGCCAACCCCAAGCTGCTGCTGCTGGACGAGCCTGCGGCGGGCATGAACCCCACCGAAACGCAGGAGCTGATGGAGACCATTCGTGCCATCCGCGATCGGTTCGGCGTGGCCATCCTGCTCATCGAGCACGACATGAGCTTGGTTATGGGCATCTGCGAGCGGTTGGTTGTGCTGGATTATGGGCAGATCATCGCCTCCGGCTCGCCGGAGCAAGTCCGCAACGATCCCAAGGTGATCGGCGCGTATCTGGGACAGTAGGAGGGCATGACGGTGCTAAGTGTCAAGAATACCGAGGTATACTACGGCGCGATCCACGCGCTGCATGGCGTGACCTTCGAGGTCAACCAGGGCGAGATCGTGACGCTGATCGGCGCCAACGGCGCGGGCAAGTCCACGGTGCTCAAGGCCATCTCCGGCTTGCTGCGCCCCAAGAGCGGCGAAATCACCTATCTGGGCAGCAACCTGCTCAGCGTTGAGCCGCACAACATCGTCAAGATGGGCTTGGCGCAAGTGCCGGAGGGGCGGCGCATCTTTCAGCAGATGACGGTAATGGAGAACCTCGAAATGGGCGCGTTCATCTCGAACGACCGCGCCGAGATCGAGGCCGGATACGAGCACGTGTTCCTGAGCTTCCCGCGCCTGAAGGAGCGGCGCAAGCAGTTGGCGGGTACGCTCTCCGGCGGCGAGCAGCAGATGCTGGCCATGGGGCGCGCGCTGATGAGCCGCCCCAAATTGCTCATGCTCGATGAGCCCTCGATGGGTCTCTCGCCGATTCTGGTCAAGGAGATTTTCAGCATCATCACCGAGGTCAACAACTCGGGCACCACGGTGCTGCTCGTGGAGCAGAACGCGCGCATGGCGCTTTCCATCGCGCACCGCGCTTACGTGCTGGAGACCGGGCGCGTTGTGGGCAGCGGCAATGCCAAGGAGCTGATGGACGACGATGCCATCAAGAAGGCGTATCTTGGACACTGAGAAATCCGACCCACGGAACCGCACTTCCGTGGGTTTTTCCTTGCGCTTTTTGGTTGAATGGTTTATTCTGAAAGTTGTGAGTTATAGCGAAACTCAGTTGGATACAATAGAGCAAAGACCCAAGGAGGAATCATCATGCTTACCCCTGAAATGATCGCCGGAATGCTGGATCATTCCACCCTGCAACCGTTTTTGACGCAGGAGGACATTCGCAAGGGTTGCGAAACCGCCAAGAAATACAATACCGCATCGGTGTGCGCGCGGCCGGGGGATATGGCGCTGGTAGCCGAGCTGCTGCGCGGCAGCGAAGTTAAGGCGTGCACCGTGATCGGCTTTCCTCACGGTTCCCATCGCACCGATGTGAAGGTGTTCGAGGCCGAGCGCGCGCTGGACGACGGCTGCACCGAGCTGGACATGGTGCTCAACATCGGACGCATGAAGGCCGGGGATCACGCCTATGTGGAGGCCGACGTCCGCGCGGTGGCCGAGGCGGCGCACAGGCGCGGCGCGATCCTTAAGGTAATTCTGGAGACCTGCTATCTTGATGAGGCGCAGAAGATTGCCGCCTGCCAGCTCAGCGAGCGCGCGGGGGCGGATTTCGTCAAAACCTCCACGGGCTACGGCACCGGCGGGGCGACGGTGGAGGATGTGCGGCTGATGCGCGCCGCCGTATCGCCGGACGTGCGCGTCAAGGCTTCCGGCGGCATTCGCGACTTGGACGCGGTGCTGTCCGCAAGGGCGGCGGGCGCGGATCGTTGCGGCGTATCGGCCACCGAAGCCATTATGGAGGAGGCGCTGCGCCGCCATGCGGCGGGCATGCTGCGCGAAGCCGAAGCGCCCGGCGCGCTGGGCAAGGAAGGATATTGATGCCGGAATGAATCACGCGAAAAAGCTTTCGGCGCTGGCCGTCGCGGTGTGCATATGCCTGTGCGCCTGCACGGGCTGCGCCACAGGACAACCGGGGGCGCAAGGCGCGCCGCTGCGCGTCGTTACCTCGTTTTACCCGATGTACCTGTTCACCGCCAACGTCGCCAAGGATGTGTCCGGCGTATCGGTACACAACATGGCGGCGCCGGAGGTGGGCTGCCTGCACGATTATCAGCTGCTGCCCGGCGACCTGCGCGCGTTGGAGGAGGCCGATGTGCTGGTGGTCAACGGCGCGGGCATGGAGCAGTTTCTGGATAAGGTGCGCGCGCTGCACCCGGAATTGCCGGTGATCGAGGCGAGCGCGGGGATCGCGTTGCTGGAGGAGGACGGAGCGGCGCACGTGCATGGCGACGGCGACGAGCATGCCCACAATCCGCACGTATGGGTGGATCCGCGCAACGCCGCTGTGCAGGTGTGCGCCATCGCGCGCGCGCTGGCCGAGCTGGACCCGCTCCACGCCGCCGCTTACGCCGCCAATGCTGAGGCCTATGCGGGCCGCCTGCAGGCGCTGCATCAGCGTATGGCGGACGAACTGGCCGGGGCGTCCAAGCGCGATATCTTCACCTTTCATGAGGCCTTCGCTTATTTTGCGGCGGCGCTGGATCTGCGCGTCGTCGGCGTGATCGAGCGGGAGCCGGGCACCGAACCGGGTACGCGGGAGTTGGCGGAGATCGTCGACGCGGTGCGGGCCGCCGGGGTGCCACCGCTGTTCGTGGAGCCGCAATACGCGGCCCGCAGCGCAGAGATCATCGCAAAAGAAACCGGCGCGCGCATCTTCACCCTCGACCCGGTGGTCACCGGCCCGATGGCGTTGGATGCCTACGAGCAGGCGATGGAGCGCAACCTTGCGGCGTTGCGGGACGCGCTTGGTGCGGAGTAACACACGGATTCAGGAGGCTGCAATGGAGCAACACGCGCATTCCTGCGGGCTGTGCCGCATCGAGCTGGAGCATGTGACGGTGGCGTTGGACGGCCAGGCGTTGGTCGACGATGTGAACCTGCACATCCACTGCGGTGAGCTGACGGCGTTGATCGGCGCAAACGGAGCGGGCAAAACCACGCTGCTGCGCGCGCTGCTGGGCGAGCTGCCGTATCGCGGGGCGGTGCGGCATGTGCGGCATGATGGCAGCATCATGCGCGCCGTGCGCACCGGCTACGTGCCACAGCAGATGCAGTTCGACCACAGCGCGCCGGTAACGGTGCTGGATTTTTTAACCGCCGCGCTTTCGCGCCGCGCGGTGTGGTTGGGCGTGAGCCGAGCCGATCGGGAGGCTGCGGAGCGGGCGCTACGCGTGACCCATTGCGAGGAGCTGATGCATCGGCGGTTGGGCGCGCTTTCCGGCGGCGAACTGCAGCGCGTGCTGCTGGCGCTGGCGCTGACGCCCAGCCCTGATCTGCTGATCCTCGATGAGCCGGTCTCCGGCGTGGATCACAATGGGCTGGAGCAGTTTTATCAAACGGTGTCGGAGCTGCGCCGTGCGCATCATCTGGCCATCCTGCTGGTTTCACACGATTTTGACGTCGTGCGCCGCTACGCCGACCGGGTGGTGTTGCTGCATCGCGGTGTGCTGGCCGAGGGCGCGCCGGGGGCGGTGTTTGCCGACGCGGCGTTCCGGCGCGAGTTTGGCGGCGGATCGACCTTGCGGCAGGGGGGAGGGGAGCGCGTATGAACATCCTTTATGGCGCGATGGACGCGCTGCTGCCCTTCGGATGGCTGGGCTACGGGTTTATGAAGAACGCGCTGCTGGCCATGCTGCTGCTGACGCCGATGTTCGGCCTGCTGGGCACCATGGCGGTGGACAATCAAATGGCCTTCTTCTCCGACGCGCTGGGGCATTCGGCGTTAACCGGCATCGCGCTGGGCGTGTTGCTCGGCGTACACGATCCGATGATCTCCATGCTGGCCTTTGGCGTGCTGGCGGCGCTGCTCATCACCCGCATCAAGCAGGGGCGTTCCGCCTCGCCCGATACGGTAATCAGCGTGTTTTCTTCCACTGCCATTGCGCTGGGGCTGGTGGTGCTCTCCAAGGGTGGCGGCTTCGCCAAGTACGCCAATTACTTGGTGGGCGACGTGCTGTCGGTCGCCCCGAGCGATTTGCGGTTGCTGGCGATTGCGCTGGCGGCAGTGGTCGTGATCTGGGCGGCGCTGTTCAATCCGCTGCTGATGGCCAGCGTCAATCCCTCGCTGGCGGCCAGCCGCGCTATCCCGGCCAAGCGCGCCGAGTATGCGTTCGTGGCGCTGGTGGCGGTGGTGGTGATGCTGTCGATCCGCTGGGTGGGCGTGATGCTCATCAACTCGCTGCTCATCCTGCCCGCGGCGGCGGCGCGCAATGTGGCGCGCAGCGCCGCCGGGTATGCGCGCTGGTCGGTGCTGTTCGCGGTGGTATCCGGCGTGGCGGGGCTGATCGCCTCCTACTATTGGAACACGGCGGCAGGGGCGGCGGTGGTGCTGGTGGCGGCGGGGATTTATTTTGTAACGCTGCCGATGCGGAGGAAATAAACTCCCCGCCTATCTTTTTCCACACAAATCTGGTATGCTAGGCGAAACGCGCCTCATCGCCTCATCGTATCATCACGCCCGCGCGGCGTTATAGGAGCGCCACATGCTTTTTGATTCCTATTCATACCTGATCTTTTTTCCCATCGTTACGCTGATCTATTTTGCCGTGCCGCACCGGTGGCGTTACCTGTGGCTGTTCGCGGTGAGCTACTATTTCTATATGTGCTGGAACGCCACCTATGCGCTGCTGATGGGGCTTTCCACGGTTTTGACCTACCTTAGCGGCCTTTTGCTCGCGCGCTCCGGCGCGTTGCCTGATGCGAAAAAGGCCGCGCGGCAGAAGAAGTGGTGGGTGTTCCTCAGCTTTTTCCTGAACCTGGCGATCCTGTTCTTCTTTAAGTATTTTCATTTTGCGCTGGACAGTATCAACGCGGCGGCCGCCGCGCTGGGGCTCGCGCAGGTGCGCGCGTCGTTTGACGTGCTGCTGCCGGTGGGCATTTCCTTCTACACCTTTCAGGCGCTCAGCTACACAATGGACGTGTATCGCGGCGAGTTGAAGCCCGAGCGCAACCTCATCAAGTACGCGCTGTTCGTATCGTTTTTCCCGCAGCTGGTCGCGGGCCCCATCGAGCGCTCGCCCAACCTGATGCGGCAGTTCGACGAAGTGCATGTATTCGACTATGCGCGCATTCGTCACGGCATGCTGCGCATGCTGTGGGGCTTTTTCCTGAAAATGATGATCGCCGATCGCATCGCGCTGATCGTCAACCCGGTGTTCGACGGGTACGCGCAGCATACCGGCTTTCAGCTGCTGTTGGCCACCGTGCTGTTTGCCTTTCAGGTGTATTGTGACTTCGCGGGGTACACCGAGATCGCCATCGGGTCGGCGCAGGTGATGGGCTTTACGCTGATGGAGAACTTCCGCCAGCCCTACTTCGCCACCTCGATTCAGGACTTCTGGCGGCGCTGGCATATCTCGCTGAGCACTTGGTTCCGCGATTATCTGTACTATCCGCTGGGTGGCAGCCGCTGCTCGCGCGTCAAGCGATATCGCAACATCCTGATCGTGTTTCTGGTCAGCGGGCTTTGGCACGGCGCCAGTTGGAACTACATCATTTGGGGCGGGCTGCACGGCGCGTTTCAAATTGTCGGCGATTTGCTTCGCCCTGCCAAGCGGCGCTGGTTTGGGCGGGCGCATTGGGGCGGCGTCGCGCTGCGGTGGGCGCAGATCGCGATCACCTTCGTGCTGGTGGATTTCGCGTGGATCTTCTTTCGTGTGCAGGATTTTCACGCCAGCTTGGCCATCGTCTCCGCTATCGGGCGCGAGGCATGGAGCACGATGAGCCTGCCCGGGCTGCTGGCGCTGATGTCCCGGCGTGATCTGGTGGTCGGCGCCGTCGCGCTGGCGCTGCTGTGGATCAAGGACGCTGTCGCCAGCCGCCGGGATCCTTACGATCTGCTGACCGCGCGCCCGGTTTGGTTGCGCTGGGCGCTGTACGTGGGGCTTACGCTGGCGATCCTCGCCTTCGGCATCTATGGCACCGAATACGCGCAGACCGACTTTATCTATTTTCAATTCTGATCGCCGGAGGTGCGGGAAATGCCACGAAGCAAGGGAGCCTTTGCGGGCAAGTGCGCGCTGATGCTGGCGATTTTGATCGCCTTTTCGGTGGTTTCGATCGGGGTCTATCGCGGGGATTCTTACGCCTACGCCACCTACGATAAACAGGCGCGCATCCGGTCCATCGAGGAGCCTCAGATCATCGTCGTGGGGGACTCCAACGTGGCGCTGGGCGTCAGCGCCGCGCGGATTGAGCAGGCGCTGGGCATGCCGACCACCAACTATGGCCTGCACGCCGGGCTCGGGCAAATCTACCCGGCGGAGAGCATCAAGGCGCTGATCGGGCCCGGCGATATCATCGTGATCGCGCCCTGCGAGTATGAGCGGGATTTCTGCAACCTTGTGCTGGAGTGGACCGCCACCACTGATATTCCCCGCGCGTTGACCGACTTCGGCAACCCGCGCTACTACGAGCGGCTTCATGCCTTCCCCTCCTACCTGCAGGTGACGCTGGCGGCGCTGCTACAGGGGCGCGGCATCCTGCCCGAGAAGGAGAAGATACCGGGTTTCACGCAGGTGTTCTCGCGCCGCTCCTTTGATGCGCGCGGCGACATGGCTTATCCCCGGCCGCAAACCATGCTGACGCCCGAATCGATGCCCCCGGCGGCGCTGCAGACCTATCCGGGCGAGGAGCTGATGGATTATTGGAACCAATTCGCCGCATTTGCGCGCGGCAAGGGCGCGCAGGTGTACATGAGCTGCCCGCCGATTCTCGATCGCGCGATCGGCATCGATCTGGCGAAGGCGCAGCAAATGCTGGAAGAGGGGCTGGATTTTCCGGTGATCTCGCGGTTTGAGGACTATCTGTTTTCGCCCGAATATTTTTACGATACCGCGCTGCATCTTACCGATGCGGGTACCGTCCTGCGCACAGACCGGTTGATCGCCGATCTGCGGGCGGCGATGGGACGGTAGTTTTACAAAGGAGGCGTTTGCGTGAGCGCAGATTCGAATCATCCTCCGGCGTCCCGCGTCCGCCGCACCGAGCGCAGGCGGGAGCAGGATTACGAAGATGTCGCACTGGGGGTGTCGCAGCGTACCGGCTCGATTCCGCCTATCCGCGTGCCGCCGACGGCGACGGAGCGCCCGCGCCAAGCCACCCTGCCGTTGCCTCCGCCGCGCATGGCGCCGGTCCGTCCGGTTACGCCGCTGCCGATGGCAAAGCGCAGGGCGAAGGCGAGGCGGCGCAATCTCCTGATCGGCGGGGCGAGCGGCCTTGCTGCGCTGGTGCTGGCGGTTGTTCTGCTCAACCGACCGGGCATACCCGAGCCCGATCAAGCCGCCACGCAGGCGCCCTTGCAGGCGACAGCGACGGCGCTGGCCGTGCCCACTGCCGAACCGGCGGCGGAGGCGGAGAGCGCTTTCTCGCGCTCGGTGGTCGAGGCTCCGCAAGACGAAGCGCCGGTCGCTTCGGAGGCGCCTTTGCAAACCCAAGCGCCGACCATCGAGATCGTTGCGATGGCGGGGGAACCGGTTGCCCGATCCACGCAAGCGCCGACTGAGCGGCCGACGGCGGCGCGCACCGCCGCGCTTACGCCCAAGCCGTCGGCGAAGCCCGCGCCCTCCGCTACGCCGAAGGCCGCCTACCAAGCGCTCAAGGCGGGCGATAAGAAGCGCGATGACATCAAGCGCATGCAAACGGCGCTGGCCGAGTTGGGCTATATGGATGCCAAGGATGCCATCGGCGTCTTTGGCGAAAAAACCAAGGCGGCGGTCAAACAGTTCCGGCAGGCCAATGAGTTGGAAGTCAGCGAAATTGCCGATGAAGCGATGCTGACCCTGCTGTACGAGGGCAGCCCGATTTTCGCGCCGATATCGCCTTCCGGCCGATAATCAGCGCCAGCAGGCAACTGCCGATACCCAGCGCGCAGAGCCAGAGCCCGGCGATCATCCCCGGCGGCGTGTAGATCAGCCGAACCTGATTGCGCCCCTGCGCGAGCGGCACGGCGCAGAAGAGATCCAACCCGCGCTCCACGCGCACCGGTGCGCCGTTTACCGTGGCGCGCCAGCCGCCGTCATAGGGCACGGTCAGCAGCAGCGTATTGCGCGTATCGGTCGCGTCCACCGTTCCGGAGATGCGGCGGCCTTGCCAAGAAAGATCGTCCAGCTGCGCGGCGTACGCGTCGTCGCTCAGCGCTTCGAGCGCTTCATAATCGAGCTGATAGAGCGCCTGATGCCGGAGCGTGGTCTCCCTGCCCTCTTGCGCGAAGACGAGGGAGAGCTCCTCGCCGGGGTCATATTCGCCGATGCAAACGGCGCGCGGGGAATCATACGGCGTCAGCGTTTGCAGCACGCGCTGCTCCAGCGGCTGGTAGGTTTCCAGCAGCAGTTTTCCCGCCCCGCGCTCGTAATCGTTTGCCCAATAGGCGTACACCGGCCCGCTGGTTTCAGCGACGGCCAGATAGCGCTTGGCGGGCTTATCGTACTCGCCCTCGGCCACGCTCAGCAGCTCCGCGCCGTCGGGCAGGGGCTTCGAATCCAGCATCTCGTATTGCGTTGATTCGATCGAAAGGGGCCGGAATATCGGCGGCTCTCCTGCGTCGCGCAGCGCGGCGAACATTGCGTTTTGCAGGGCAAAAAGATCCTCGCGCTGATAGATCGCGCCATAGTCGGTTTTGACGGTGACCGGCGGCGGCAGCCGATAATCCAGAACGGCGGCGCGCGTGGCGAAGGCCAGCGGCAATGCCGCTGTGTTTTCATAGGCATGCAGACCGCCCTGCTCCGCGACGTCAAAGTAATAGAAATTCGGCGGTTCATGCGCCATCACGTAGCGGATGCCCAACAGGCTGTCCAAGGCGATGGTGCTTCCTTCGTATCCGAAGATGGTGTTGCGCCCCGCTTGACCAAGACGTGCCAGCGTATTGCCTAGGACGCCGTCCGCAGTGCTGCTGAAGGTTTTGACGCTGCTATAGCCGAGCGTCAGGCCGTCGTTTAGATCCCAATTGTCGGTGCTTTCCACGCGGTAGGGATTTTCCGCCTGATCGGGCAACTGCGCCAGCAGCGCTGCGCGCTGCGTGAAGAAGCCGGTGTAATCCGAAAGCTTCATGTATCGGTTGGGGACGTCTATGCTTCGCATCAGCACATAGGCGTTAGCGCCGGCCTCGGCGGTGAGCAGAATCGCGCAGAGCGCCAAGGCGGTGCGGCGCGTCCGCGGCACGAGCCGCAGCCACAGCAGCACCGCCGTCCAAAGGGCAACCAAGCAGGGCGCGAGCGTGCGTGCGAAGGGTAAGGTATATTGGAAGCGGTTGGGGTGAAGCACCAGGAGATAAAGCAGCGCCAGCGCGCCGCTGGCCGCTACGCTCCATGCGCGGATGCCATCCAGCCGCGTAAAGCAGCGGTGCGCACACCAAACCAGCAGAAAACAGCACACAAAGGAAAACCGGGATTGATACCACACGGCGGCGTCGAACGCCTCCCAAGCGAACGTCAGCTTCGATAGCCAGAGGCTGAGCAGCATGAAAACGCAGACGCAGCCGAAGGCGATCCGCTCTCGTTTGGCGATGCGCGCGTTGAGGAAGTAGACCGGCATTAGCAGCAGTACCAGCGTGCCGCTGTAAAGCGGCGGCAGGCCGCCGGTGATGGAATCGAACGCCCCGAAGAAAGCGCGCGAAAACAGGTCGAGAAATGGGAACATCGGCTTCCACGTGGGGCTGACGGCAATCAGGGAGGCGCTGGAATTGTGGAGCAGGCGCAGCGCGGCGGGCAGCAGCAAGGGGGCGCAGCATAGCGCGGCGCAGAGGGCGGCGCCGAGGAACTTTAGCGCGACGCGCCAAGGATGCGCGGGCCTGTGCGCCCAAAGCATGGCGAGGAAGCAAAGCAGGGCGAAAACGCCGCCCATATAGGCGAGGTAGAACTGCGTAAAGAACATCGCGGCCAGCGCGAGAACCAAGCCGAGCCAGCGGTCGCGGGTTACCAGCGAATGCGCGCCGCGGATGACCAGCGGCAGCAGGATCAGCGTATCTAGCCACATGATGTTGCACGCGTAGCATACGGCGTAGCCGCATAGCGCATAGCACGGCGCAAACAGCAGGCTGGAGCGCCTCGCGCCAAGCACCGCGCGGGCAAAGAGCGCATAGGCGGCTCCGCACAGGCCGATTTTGAGCAGCGTAATGAGCAGCAGGGCGTGCGGCAGCGTGGTCGCGGGATCGAAGAGCGCCGCGAGCAACGAAAGCGGGCTGGCCAGATAGTATGCGATGAGGGGTAGCATGTTGGTGCCAAGGCCGGTTAGCAGGGTAAAAAACACGCTCTGTTCGCCGGACAGGACGCGCTGCCAGTACGCGTGAAAGTGTACGTATTGGCTGGTCGCATCGGCGGTGAGCGCGGTGCGGTCGCCCACAGGCGCGACGCCGAACGCGACGAACGCCGCGAGCATCGCGGCGCACGAGAGAAGAAACGCGCCGGCCGGAATCAGCCACCGGCTTAAGCGCTCGTTGCTTAGGTTTTGCATGTTGTCCTCCGTACATCGCATCCGGCGGGCATACTTCGTGGACATCATACAAAAAACGTCAGAATCTGTCAATCATTTGAAAATGAACGATGGGTGAAGCGATGCATGCCGATGTAAACGCGGGGATCGAAAAACAAAACAGACGGCATCCGATCCCGCGAATTTGGTTGCTGCTCTGGCGTGGTTTGTAGGCAGCATGGTCGTATTCGCGTTCGGTTTCGCGCCAATCCTCATTTCAATTCTCATTTTTTTGTGGGGCCATATCTGCCCACGACCGTGATTTGCCTCGCGTCGCTGGGGGTTGGACTGAGTGCGCGAAAGTGCGTAAGGCGCGCTTTGGCGCGGAGTTGCGGTAAGGGACAGCATACAAAAACACTGCCGAGACGCGTTGCTTGCACATCGCGTCTCGGCAGCGTTCGCTGCGGCATGTTATCGCTGGGGTTCATCGGTGGGCAGAGTATAGAGGCCATTGCTCTTGCGCACCAGATCGCAAAGCTCGACGATCCGGCCATCCCGATCCTCAGAAAGCAGCGGCTGGAGCAGGCCGAGCACCATGCGCTCGTCGGCGGTTCCTACGAACTTGCTGCCGGAGAGCATCTGCCCGAAGGCGGCGACGGCGGTCGCCAGCTGGAAGTCCATATCCGGCTTTTTGGTGAAGGCCGACTCGGGAACCTGATGGGTGATCTCGGTGGAGGTGTCGCCGAGGGGCTGCTTGTAGCGCACATGCACGGTGGCATAGTCGCGGCTGCCGGTGGTAGCGGTTACCTGATAGGAGGGAGCGGGGCCGCTGACCGTGCCGGTACCGGCGGGTACGATTTCGTACAGCGCGGTGACGGTGTGGCCGGAACCCATTTCGCCGCCATCCTTGGTATCGTCGGCAAAATCTTCGGTGTTTAGGCGGCGGTTTTCGTAGCCGATCAGCCGATAGGCCTCAACCGTCGCGGGGTTGAATTCCACTTGCAGCTTTACGTCCTTGGCCACAGTATGCAGCGTCGCGCCCATTTCCTCAACCAGCGCGCCGCGCGCCTGATGGATGGTATCGATATAGGTGGCGTTGCCGTTGCCGTGGTCGGCCAGCGCTTGCAGGTTGTTATCCTTCTGGTTGCCATAGCCGAAGCCCAGCACCGTCAGGAAGATGCCCTGATTGCGCTTCTCTTCGATCAGGTGGATGAGGTCGTTTTCTGAGGAAGCGCCGATGTTAAAATCGCCGTCGGTGGCCAAGATAACGCGGCTGTTGACGTTGCTGTCGGCATAGCGCTTGGCGATTTCGTAGGCGGTATGGATACCGGCTGCGCCGTTGGTGCCGCCACCGGCCTCCAATTCGTAGATCGCCTCAAGAATGGTGGCTTTCTCATTGCCGTATGCGCCGGAGAGCACCACGGCGTCCGATCCGGCGTAGACCACGATCGATACGCGATCGCGCTCGGTGAGCTGATCCACCAGCAGCGCGAAGCTCCGCTGCACCAACGGCAGTTTGTTCTCACCGCTCATGCTGCCCGATACGTCAATCAGGAACACGAGGTTGGAGGCGGGCAAGCTTTCGGTCTGGATGGCTTGCGCCTTGAGGCCGACGCGCATCAGCCGGTTCTTTTCGTTCCACGGGCAGGCGGCGACCTGCGTGGAGATCGATACCGGAGCGTCGCCCTTGGGCGTGGGGTAGTGGTAGGCGAATGCGTTAATCATTTCCTCCACGCGCACCGCGTCGGGGTTGACGGGCTGTTGGAGGCGGATCATCCGGCGCACGTTGGCGTAGGAGGCGGTATCCACATCTGCGGCGAAGGTGGAGAAGGGATTGGCAAGCGTGGCGGAGAATCCGCTTTCGGTCAGTACAGGATACTCGTCGGTGCTGTGCGGCATCCGGGCAAACCGCACCGACGCAGGCATCCCGCCGGGCGCGGGCACCCCGCCGGGCACGGGCTCCGTGTACGCATCATAGGCGATATCGGCGGATTCCGACAGCGGCGCGGTGTTTTTTGCGGCTACGTGTGGCGGCGTTCCATCCGCTTCAGATTCAGTGGTTAGTGTATCGCCGGTGGCTTCTACGTCGATGTTAATATCCGGCTCCGTACTCTCTCTTTGCGCCAAGCGTTCCGTCAAGCGATCGCATCCCGCGGTGCAAAGCAGTACCCCTAGGCACAGGAAAATGCTCAAGGCTCGTTTCATGATTCGTTCCTCCTCGTATCTATTTGGCATGATTTTGTGCTGGGATCCCGTTGTCATGCCCTTTTGACGAGCCGAAATTGTAAAAGTTCCCATGCCGGGCAAACTTTTTTTCGCGCGCGATGGGCTTTGTCTTGACAGGGAAAGGGCGAATCCGTATAATGTTGAGGCGTTTGGAGGAGTATCGAAGTGGTCATAACGGCCTCGACTCGAAATCGAGTAATCCTGTAAAAGGGACCGTGGGTTCGAATCCCACCTCCTCCGCCACATTCAAAGTAAAATTTGATACAATAAGAGCCGCTCGATTAGAGTGGCTCTTATTGTATGTTGAGGGCAAAAATGCTAGTAATATCAAGGGGTTGTGGTCTTGCGTCGATGATGGGCGAGTGGAAATTCGTTATGTTCATTGGAGAATTTTTTGTACTTGCTGATGTCGAAAAGCATGGTGGGAATTTTTAGGTGCACCCGATAGTTATTACTCATGAAGCAATGCACCCTTCGGCGAATCATAAAACTCATTTTTGGCCGATGGAGGCAAAACGGGTGCACAATAAAGCGGATCTTTTTGCCAATGAAAAATGGGCCTCTTGCCTTGATCCTGTGACCGGCATTGAAGCAAGGGCCTCCTCGGTCGAGCCGCAATCGGATGGCACCGTGCTACAGACTTTTGACGGCCTCGGCACGATGCCTACAGAACTGTGCGCGTATCCTGTGGATTGGCCAGATGAAAGAGGCGGTATGACCGGGGAAAGTCTCACAGGAAACGCGATTTTTCTCAAGTAACGAAAACGAAAAGCCAGATAACAAAGGACAGGCTAAAAAAACACCTCCGAGATCACGAATGGGCTAATCGGACGATACCATATCTCGGAGGCAATCAAATCTCCACATCCACTGTCTCCCCATTCTTGAACACCACCGCCACCCGACCCTTCGCGTTCACCTTGACCTCATGCACCGTGGCGTACCACAGCTCCTCGTCAAACGCCCGCACCAGCCCGTCCCGTCGCTCCAGAACCTTGAGGAACTCGGCGATCTTCTTCCGCTTCGCCGACCGCGCGGCCTTTTCGGCTTCCAACTCCGCGATGCGTGCCGTGATCTCCTCGAACCGCGCGAACAGCCCGCCATAGTTCTGCCGGAACGCCGTCTGGTCCTGTGCCAACCGAGCGTTCTCCTCAACGCACTCGCGGACCTGCTGGCTGGCGGCCTCGGCCTCCGAACTCAACGCGGCCAGATCCCCGTCCAGCGCAGAGGTATCGCCCAGCGTTTTTACGACCTGCCTATAGGCAGCGAGCACCGCTTCCTTGTTCACCAGCATCTGGTTGAACGCCATCACGAACGCCGCGCCAAGTTGCTCGTCGGTCAGGTGCGGCGTGGCGCACTTTACTTGGCCCTTGGCGTACTTGCGGTTGCACTGCCAGATCACCCGGCGATAGGCGTCGTTGGAGTGCCACACCTTACTGCCGTAGGCGCCGCCGCATTCGCCGCAGAGCACCTTGCCCGAGAAGCAGTGTGCGTTGCTGTTCTGCCGTCCGGCAGCCTTGCGGGCGGTCATCTCGCCCTGTACGATCTCGAACACCTCCGGCGGGATGATCGCCGGGTGGCTGTCGGTGATGTAATACTGCTGCACCTCGCCCTCGTTGACCTTGGTC
>JAVBMD010000006.1:0-44054 GCA_031552825.1 Eubacteriales bacterium | reverse complement strand
TGGAATCCTTCTCTACGCATCAACAAAGTCAGACCGTCGAGAAATGTCCAGATGTGGGCGAAGCACAAGCGTGTCCGCAGGAGGCGTACACTGGTACGCCGACAAGGCGCGCGCTGGGCTGAACCCGCAGATGGGCGTTTTTCGACGGTCTGACCCTGCACGTGGCAGGGTGAAGCGTCTGTAACCATGTCGCAGCGCATCGTGTCCGTTTTATCGCTTTACCGCAAGCAAGCCCTTGAGCTCGCCCAGCAAATCGCCGCCGCCCACCGAGATGCTGCCCACCTTGTCGCAGATGCGCTCCAGGCATTCCATCTCCTTGAGCTTGTAGAGCGTCTGGTTCTCGTCCATCAGCTTGGCGGTGTTAAGCAAATCGCGGGTGGAGGCCGTCTCCTCGCGGCGGGCGATCACATTGGCCTGCGCCCGCTTCTCCGCGATCAGCACGGTATTCATGATATCGCGAATCTCGCCCGGCAGGATAATGTCCTTGATGCCCGACTCGCCAAAGACCACCGACAGCGCCGCTTCCTTCTCGCGCAGCTTGGCCAGCACGGACGCGCCGATGCTCTCCTTCTGCGCCAGCAGCTCATCCAGCCGCAGGCGGCCGATCTGCTCGCGAAGGACGAGCTGCACGGCGGTGTGCAGCAGCGTCTTGTGATCCTTTATGCCCGCCACCACCGCCTCCGGATCGGCGATTTGGTAAGTGCAAGCAAAGTTGACGCGCAGCATCACCTTATCGGCGGTCAGGATTTCCTGACCGGCCAGCTCCAGCGCCTGCGTGCGCAGATCGCAAATCGCGGCCTGCACGCGGACAGCGCCGTTCCAGAAATAGTAGGAGCCCGCGTTCAGCCGTCTTTGGAAAACGCCGTCGTAATGCAGCAACGCGCAGGTGCCGTTCTCCACTTCCAGCCTCGTGTAGAGATTCGAGGCGATGCAGCGCATCTGCGCGACGCTCAGGCCGGATACCTCCGGTTCGCGCACGTCCACAAGCTCGAAGGTGTGCTTGTGGAAGATGTTCCAGAACAGGTGCTCGCCGGTACCCAGCGCCTCCTTCAGGCGGCCGTCAACATAGTGCAGCGCCAGCTGGCTATCGCCTACCTCGGCGCGCGCGCATGCCTTGGCAAATTCCGCGTTGCCCAGCAGCACTTGTACCTCCAGATCGCGCAGTACGACGGGACCGTCGGCGGTCACCTTGACGCAGCTTTCGTCGCGAATGCTCCACACGCGATGCGTGCCGGATGAAAGCATCTTCACAAACAAACCCTTGCGGAGCAAAAAGCCCCGCTCATTTTCACGAATCGTAATCTTCATTTTCTCTTGTCTCCTTTTCCTTTGTTGGCCCTTCCGAACCGATATCCACATCCTTGGCGCGGGGTGGAGGTTTAGCGGACGCCTCACGCAACCGATTGCCCTCCTCGCTGCGACGGTCCGCGGAGTGCCTTGGGTTGCGCCTGCGCACGCGGTATCCCCGCCGCCCGGCGCCTTGGCTGCTGCGCGATGGAAAGGGGTTTCGCGCTCCATCTCGCCGGATATCGGTTCCAGAAGGGTGTTTGAAGCAGTCTCAACAAAACTGTGGGGAATCGAACCCCGCTCTTCCGAGCTACCATTTTGCCGTGCGCGCTGTATCCATTCTCCCGGCATACCATGCGGAAACCTCTGGCACCCCGAGGGCATCCGGAACCCTGCGGATAGGGAGTTTGGCTGGCATCATCGTACCATCTCCGCGCGCTGTGATCGTGTAAAAAAGTTTGCGAACTTGAAAATGCTCCCTTTTTGCGCTACACTTTTTACAATCTTCGCAAATCGCTCGTAACAGGAGGTGGAGCCGTGGCTGCCTTTACGGAATTAACCCGCAGCTTCGAAAAAATTCGCGATTACATGCGGGATTTTTATATCTACGGCTTCAAGTCCCGGGGCGACTATCTGCAAAAATCCGCGCGCACCTATGACAACGAGCGGCGGCGCATCGAGAGCTATCTGGGCGACGCCATGGGCTGGCGCTATGGCGCGGGCGGCAAGCGCGTATTCATTTCGCTGGATGCCTCGCGCCTGCCGGAAAATCCGCTCTACGGCGCGTGGAAGTCGAAAAGCTTTACCGATAACGACGTGCTGCTGCACTTTCTGCTGCTGGATTGCCTGCGGCAAGGCGCCTCGACGCTAGAACCGCTATGCGACGCGGTATGCGCCCGCAGCAACCGGGTATTCGATATACAAACCGTGCGCAACAAATGCAAAGAATACGTGACCGCCGGGCTGCTCCGCGCCGAAAAGCAGGGCAGGAGCCTTTCCTATTCCCTTTCGCCGCTGACCACGGAGGCGCTCCCAGTGGGCGAACCGCTTTGGGAGGCCATCGCCTTCTTCCAAGGCGCGGCGCCCTTCGGTGAAATCGGCAGCTTTCTGCTGGACAACGCCGAACGCCGCAACCAGCTTTTTTGTTATAAGCACCACTACATCGTCCACACGCTGGAGAGCGGCGCGCTGTTGTCGGTGCTGACCGCCATCCGGCAGCGGCGCGTCGTAACCTTCGAAAACCACAGCGCGCGCAGCGGCGGCATCAGCACGGTCCGCGCGCTGCCCCTGCGCATCTTTGTCAGCGCCGCCACCGGCCGCCGGTACGCCTGCACGCGCCTGCTGTCCAACGGGCGGTTCCAATGCTTTCGGTTGGATATGATGCGCTCGGTACGGCTGCTCGAAGCACACCCCGACGCCGCCGCGCTGCGCCAACGGCTCGATGCCGGCATTGGCGCGCTATGGGGCGTCAGCTTTGCCGGCGACGACGCGGGCGATACCCTGACCATAACCCTGCGCATCGACGAACGTACCGAGCGCTACGTGCAGGAGCGGTTGGTGCGCGAGGGGCGCGGCGGCTCCGTGGAGCGGCTGGACGCGCATACCGTGCGCTATACCAAGGCGCTGCGCGATGCCTGCGAAGCCTCCCCTTGGATCAAGACCTTCTGCGGGCGCATCCTGTCGCTGGAAAGCTCCAATGGCGAAGTCATACGCCGCTTTCGTCAGGACATGCAGCGCATGGCCGCCCTGTACGCGGAGGAATGAGGATGGAACTGTTTTCTGAGATTTATGGCTGCTATTACACCGTATTGGCACGGGTTTTGGCGCGCGCCCACGGGAGCAGCGCAACGCGCGCCGAAATCGAAGCAATCGTCGAGGAGAGCGGCTTTGCCGATACCGCCTTCCATCTGCTGCCCAAGCTGATTTCCGGCGAATGGCCGCTGCTGACCGAGCACGGCGGACGGTTCCGCTCGGTTCTGTCCTCCGCCGAAACCCGGCGCCCGCTCAGCGCGCTGGAGCAGGCTTGGCTCAAGGCACTGCTCGCCGACCCACGCATGCGCCTTTTCCTCGACGACGCGCAGCTTCAAGCGCTTGACAGCGCCCTGCCGGTTGCGCCGCTTTATCAACCAGACGACTTCTTTACCTGCGACGCCGCCGCCGATGGCGATTCCTACTGGGACGATGCATATCGCGAGCTTTTCCGCTTGATCCTCGCTGCCGTCAAGCGGCGAACACCGCTGCGCATCGCGTACGTCGGCGGCAAGGGGCAGGCGATCTGCGGCACGTATCTCCCGTGGCGGCTCAACTACTCCGCCAAGGACGACTGCTTCCGGCTGCTGGCCGCCGCCTGCTCCCAAACCCGCAGCCGCCGCGTCATCCTCAACCTTTCCCGCATCCGCCATGCGCAGATCGCTCCCGAAGCGCCCGGATTAACCGCTGCGGTAGCGGAAAAATGCCTCACGGAAACGCCGCGGCAGGCGTCGTTCCTCCTGCGCATTTTCCCAGAGCGGAACGCGCTGGAGCGAACGATGCTGCAATTTGCGGCCTACCAAAAGGAAACCGAATATGACGCGCCCAGCAATTCCTATCTATGCCGCCTTCACTATGACCCAACCGAGGAAACCGAGCTGCTGATCCGTGTGCTCAGCTTCGGCCCCACCGTCAAGGTGCTGGAGCCCGCCACCTTCGCCGCGCAGGCAAAGGAACGCATTCTGCGGCAGCTTGCGCTGAATCAGCAGCATTTTTAAGCGCATGTTAATCCCCCTTTAATGGAAAACCCGCCGCTTTTTGCTATACTGTCGGCAAAGAGAGAAGGTGTTGACATGCATAAAATACTGATCCTGCACGACTTGGATCCGGAGGCGGTGGCCGCTTCAGTAAGCAAATCCGAACGCGACGGCACCCAGTATACGGTCTTTGCGCAAAGCCCGCAGGTGCGCCCGTGCGTGGGCTGCTTCGGGTGTTGGATCAAGACGCCCGGCCGCTGCGTGATGGCGGATCACGATAGCGAGCTGGCCCTTTTGCTGCCCCGTGCCGACGAGCTGACGATCATCAGCCGCTTGGTATTCGGCGGACTCTCGCCCAATGTAAAGGCGGTGCTGGATCGGAGCATCGGCTACGTGCTGCCCTTCTTCCGCTACGTGGATGGGGAGATGCACCATGCCCCGCGCTATGCTAACCGGCTGTCCCTGCGCTATCTGTTCTACGGCGAGGACATGCCCGAAGCGGAAAAAGAGACCGCCCGGCAGCTCATTCAGGCCAACACGATCAACCTTCATGCTGAAAAATCTCACATCGGCTTCTTTGGCTCGCCAGAGGAAGCACTGGAGGCGCTGCAATGAATATCTTGCTTCTCAACGGCAGCCCCAAGGCAGGCGAGGGCGCCAGCAAGGCGCTTCTGGAGGCGCTGCGCGACCGCATAGGCTCCGCGCATACCTACCGCACCGTGTACTCCGCCAAGGCCGACAAGGAGCAACTGCTGGAACAGGCGCAGGGCTGCGAAGCGATCGTGCTGGCCTTTCCGCTGTACGTGGATGGGTTGCCCTCACACCTGCTGCGCCTGCTCGATGAAGTCCGGCGGGAAATCCGGCTCAAAGCACCGGATGCCACCGTATACGCGGTGGTCAACAACGGTTTCTATGAGGCGCGGCAAAACCAGCACGCCATCGAGATGATTCGTCATTTTTGCGCTGCCGCCGGGCTGCGCTGGGGGCGTGGGCTCGGCGTGGGCGGCGGCCCCATGTCCGAACAAGCGCGCATCGGCTACGGCCCGATGAAGCGCGCGGGGTCCGCGCTGGACACGCTCGCCGAGAATATCCGGCAGAAAACCTGCGGCGACCCGCTCTACGCGCTGCCCAACTTCCCCCGCGCCTTGTATGTGCTGGGCGGCAACCTCGGCTGGCCGATGCAGGCCAAGCGAAACGGCGTAAGCAAAAAGGCGCTCTACGCGAAGCGATAATCCAGCGATACGCAAAAACACAGGCCGCATTGCGCGACCTGTGTTTTTAAATGCCAAAGTGGATCAGTCGTAGTACACCCGCTCGGCAGGCGCCGCCGAGGGATCGTGCAGGTACGTGCCCGCGCCCTTCTCCATCAGCTCCGTGTAGGTAGGAATACCTTCCATCAGGATGGCCTGGTCCGGGTGGATCATGTTGTGTACACCCACCAGCGTGGTGACGGTGGCGACGTGCCGCGCAACGCGCTTGTCAATCGGCCAGCCGCTTTCGTCGATGGGCGCGTAGAGCAGGCCGTGCTTTCCGGCTTCCATCACGAAGCGATCCTTGCCGGACATCAGCAGCTCCTCGTCGGTGATGCCGCGGATGCGATCCAGCAGCGGCTCCGCCACCTCAAACAGGTAGGAGGCCGCCTGTGAATGATCGCCGATCTCGCGGTGGCTCAGGCCATGCAGCGCCTTGGGCGAGAACTCCATGCCGATCGGCACGTCGAAGGTCTGCGAGGTCAGCATCATCGAGGTCATCGCGGCCACTTCGTTGCCCTTCTCGTGGGTCACGATGGTGTTCTCCACCGGGTACTCCAGCTCAGCCTCGTGGAAGTCCACCGTCATGTTCACGTTCTCGGCCTTGATGAGCTGCATCATCGCGTAGGCGGTGCGCTCGGTAATCAAGCCGTGCTCCTTGCCGGGCCAGTTGCGGTTGACGTTGCGAATGTCCATATAGGCTAGGCTCTGGCCGCTGGGATAGTGAATGTACACCTCGGGGTCCGGCCAAGAATCCAGCGCGCTGGCCGAACGGTCGCCGAAGCGCCACTTGCGGTTGCCCCAGTCGGTTTTCACGTTGAAATAGCGGGGGTAAGCTTCACCTGCGCGGGTACACAGCGACGCGCTGTTGTTGAGCCGGTCGACGATGACGACCTTGCCCTGATTGACCTTGAGGTTCTCGACGAAGAGGTTGGCGGCGATGATGCCGGTCGGCTCCTCCGGGTGGGAGCCGCCGAACACCAGCAGCGTGCCGCCCGCGACGCCGCTATCAAAGATGTACACGTTGACATCGTTGACGCTGCCCTTGACCACGTCGGAATAGTCGCTAAGCTTCTTGACTTGGGTGATGTGTTCGCTCGCCACCACCGGCTCCTTGTAGGTGCGCTGCTCGCGGAACATCCAGCCCGCCACAGCCACGGCGCACACGACCGGCAGCAGGATAAGCGCCTTGACGATTTTGCTATTCATCTGTCACTTCCTCCTCACTTCAGGCGCAGCAGCCGCAGCACAAAGGGAATCATGATTACCGCGTACAGCGCAGCTTCCTGCAGGTTGCGGGTCTTCACGAAGTTGCGGATGATGGCCAGCAGGAAGAACGCGCTGATGAGGTAGTACAGGGCTGTAATGACGGTGTTGATAAGTTGAGCGTCCATAATCCTAACCTCCAATCAGCAGCGCGCCGACTTCTTTGCTGAAGATCATCACGATGGTGCACAGCGCGAGGATGACCAGCATCGGCACCAGCGCGGTCTTGACGAAGCCGCCGTAGTACTTGCCTTTGTAGTTGAGCTCCATCACGGCGGCGCGGCCTACCACCACGGTGGGCGGCAGGCAGTCGCCAAGCGGCCACATGACCGCCCAGCTGGCCAGCGCGATCACCGGATCCAGCCCGCGCATGTTGAACAGCATAATCAGCGGCACGCCGAACAGCGGCGCTACCGCGTACTGCAGCACGCCTTCGGATACCGGCAGAATCAGCCAAAGCGTGGCGAACAGCACCGCGATGGGCAGCGTAACCACCGCCAGCGAAAGCAGGCCGCGCGCGCCGGTAAGCGTCATGATCTGGTTGAGCATGCCCACCACCACCATGATGCCGACCAACCCTTGCAGGTTCTTGACGGTGACACCGGCCACCTCAAAGATCTTGAGCCGGACGGGGCTGACAAGCAGCACCACCGCAGCCGAGATCATGAACACCAGCGGCAGACCCACCACCGGGAAGCCGAACGGCCAAATGCGCCCCGCCATAATCAGGCCGATGAGCACGATAAACGGCAGCATCGCGCGCAGGCCGTTCCATTTTTCCGGTGCTTCCGGCAGCTCCGCCAGCGCCTGCTGCAGATCCACCGGCTTGCCGCGCCCGGCCAGATAAAAGGTCGAGAACAGCGCGCCGACGATAGAAAGCACGGCGAGCGGGGCAAAGAAGCCCACGTAGGGCATGTTGGCGCCTGCGGCGGCCATCATCGCCCACAGGTTGATGGGCGGGCAAGCGGCGCTCATCGCGGCCAGCAGGAAGATCAGCGCTACGCGCCGATCCTCGGGCACGCCCATCGCCATCAGCACCGAGCCAACTAGTGCGCCCACCGTCAGCACCGTGGTGGCGCCGGAGCCGGTAATTGCGCCGGGCACCAGCATCACGAAGGTTAGCAGGATCAGGCAGATGACGCGGTGCTTGTGAAAGGTCTTTACGATCTGCCGGACGATGTAGGCCACACCGCCCGACTCTTTATAGAGCGTCATGAAGAATGTCGCCGTCAGGAATACGAGGCAGACGTCGAAATACGTGGTCGCGCCCTCGATGAGATGGCGAAGCATCTCGGTCAGCGGCAGCGGCGAGCGCGCGTCCACGCCCTTGGGCAGCAGCACGTGTACGATCAATGCCGTAACGGTGGCGATCAGCACCGCCAGTTCGGTTGAAAGGCGAAACTTTTTCGCGGCGGCAAACCCCAACACGATTGCTAACAAAACCAACAAAGAATGATGAAACATCGTCAAGCTGAATTCACCCTTCCATGAAGCGTGCGGAGCTCTCATTGAAGCTCCGCACGCCATCCTATTACTTCAGTACCGTACCGCACGCCAGCGCGTCCTTCACCTTGAGGAGCGGCTTTTGATGCTCGGCCGCGTAGGTGGTGAAGAAGCCGTCGCTGTCGCTGTCCTCGATGACCAGCAGCACGTCGGCCAGCTCCATCACCGCTTCGATGGAAGCCACGTCGGAGCTGTCAACGCGGCGCGCCATGCCCTCGATGTGCGCGCCGATGACCACCATGCCCGCCTCCTTGGCGGCGGCGATGAGCGCCACGCAGCGCTCGATCTCGGCCTCCACGTTGGTGCCTGCGGCGCCCATGCCCTTCATGCTGGTGCCGGTGGTGACGATCAGCGTCTTGTATTCGCCGCTCGCCAAGTCGGCGGCGGCCAGCGCATTGTTGTTGGTAGCCTTGATGCCCGACTGCATGGCCGACATGCTCAGCATCACGCCGCCGGGGCTCTGCCCGCAGGTGGTGACGGCATAGGGGCCTTCGAACACCGGCGCTTCACCCGCCGCAGGCGCGCCGGACGCGGCCGGGGCTTCGGTGGCGCCAGCAAACGCGGCGGTCGTAAAGAGCGTCAGCAACAGCGTAATAATCAACATTTTTTTCATGATAATTCACCTCGTAAAGCGTCTAATGATTACGTACCGCAGGCCGCGGCAAGCTTGCCGCGGCCAGCTTCCGTACAATTTTTCCAGGCAGAATTACTTGCCGATCTTCTCCAGATCGCGCGCGGCGGTGCCGCCGAAATCAACCTTCTCGAGATACTCGGTCGGGTAGCCGACGGAGGTCATGCCGCCCTCTTCGTTAATCATGCCGCCGTCATAGTACTTGCCGATCAGGTGCCAAGCAAAATCCCACCAGCCCTGCTCGACGGTGTTGAGGTTGTCGCAGGTTACCTTGGTGAGGTACTCGATGCCCTTGGCCGGATCTTCGTTGTAGAGCTTGATGGCCTCGTCCTCGAGCGCCTTCTGGTTGGCGAAGAACGCATCCTCGTAGCTGGCCTTCTTCTCACGGATTTCCGGATACATAGCGTTCCAGCGGAGGTTGGCGTAGTTGTTGACCAAGTTGAAGGCCCACCAAGCGCTGTCGCGATCAAACTCGTGACGCTTGCCCTGGGTCCACGGCTTGGGAATCTCGGTCACGCCGCAATAGATCGGGACGTACACGGTAGTATCCGGGGCATCCTCGCCGAACCACAGCACGCCGCCAACGGCGTCGGGCATCCAAGAACGGCTCTGGGATACGAAGCTGTAGGAGCAGCGGAACATCGCGATGGCGCGCTCCCAATCCATTCCGGAGCGATCCGCGGGCTTCTGATCCTTGCCGATCGGCCAGCGGTTCGGGCTGCCGAAGGGGCCAGCGGCGGCATCGGCGGTCAGGTCATACTCGGTGCCTTCCAGATGATCGCTGTAGATGTCCATAATGTCCTTCACAACAAGCTTCTTGTCCGGCTTGATGGAGAAGGGGTAGTGGCTATATCTGTCGATAATCGGGAACTCCTCCGAGGGCTTGAGGAGGCTGAAGGCGCGCCACTCGCGGCGGCTCGCGTAGAAGGGATAGCCATAGGGTTCCGGGTTGAAGATTTTCGCAAAGTGGAACTCTTCGCCCTGCTTCCACCAGCCCATCTGCTCCGGCAGCTTGGTCAGGTCGGTGGAGGTCATGAAGTTTTCCTTGTCGTCGAAGTTGATGACGCCGATGCGGGCGCGGTTGGCGCCGACAAACACTTCGTCGTCCGGCAGGCGCTGCGCGGCCCAGTGGGCGCCCGGCGTGCCGCTTTCCGGCGTCCAGAGCAGGCCGCCGCCGCACACTTCAAAGATCCAAACTTCGTTGGCATCGCCGACCAGCAGCGTCTCGCCGCCATCGCCGTAGCCATACTTCTCCGCCAACGCGCCCATCACCTGAACGGCTTCCTTCGCGGTGGAAGCGCGCTGCAGGCCCAGCTGCTCGAGGTTGGCGATGTAGAGCATGCCGGTGGGGGTGCCGACTTCTTCGCGGCCGCTCCAAGTGAACTCACCCATCATGACCTGCTTATCGTTCATGAAGGGATAGCCGATGTGGAAATAGGTGTTGGTCTTCGCCGCCTGCGGGATTTCACCGACCTTGGCCGGCTCGCGGTTGGGGCGGGTGGCCAGGCACAGATCCACATAGACGTCCATCATCGTGCCCTCGGCGTACTCGCCGCCGGGAACGATCTGGATGCGCTGATCGTACCAACCGTCGCAGGTATGCGCAACCATGACGGAACCGTCTTCCGTCGCGCCCTTGCCAGCCGCGATGGGCGTGCAGGCCAGCGCCGAAGTAGTGGTCATGATGACCACCATAGACAGTACCAAGAACCCAAATAGCTTACCGCGCTTCATGTTCCATCCTCCTAAATCGTCGTTGAGCCATGTTACAACAATAAACCAGGGGTTTCGAAAAATTTTATTCATCCCTCCTAAAAATTTTTCACATTACTGTAACATCTAAAAATATACTAGCACCGTCCAAGGTGTAAGTCAACAAGATTCGGGGGCATATTTTGTATAATCCGTTCATGCGGAAAACATATCCTATTTATGCGGGAAAAAAAGTTATCGCAAAAAACGACATGCGCGAACGCTACGCGCGCGCCCGGTCACCCTCGGCCATCACGCAGCCAAAGAACGCCTCCGCCGCCGGGGAGAGCGCGCGATGCACCGGACGCACCAGATACAGCTTGCGAAAAAGCCGCTCGCCGCGCAAGTGAAACAGCCGCAGCTTGCCCTGCCGCGCCTCCTCGGCACAGGAAAGGCGGGACAGCACCGATACGCCCAACCCCTGCGCCACCGCGCTCTTGACGGCGTCCGGGTTGTCCATCTGCGCGGCCACTTGGAGCGCGCCGGGCTGAATGCCCTTGCGCTCTAGGTACGCCTCCAGCTCGCGGCGCGTGCCGGAACCCGGCTCCCGCAGAATGATCGGCATGCCAAGCAAGTCGCGCGCGTCCAACGCTTCCCCGGCCATGCTGGCGTAAGGCGCTGCGGGCGGCGCGGCCACCACCAGCTCGTCGGTCATAAAATCGCGATACGCCAGCTTGGGATTTTTGAGCAGCGTGCCGGTCAGGCCAATCTCCGCCTTGCCCGCCAGCACGTCGGCCACCACACCGGCGCTGTCGCCGCTGGTCAGCGCGAAGGTCACCGCCGGATGCGCCTGCCGGAAGGCGGCGGTCAGGCGCGGCAGCACGTGCTGGCCCGGCACCGTGGAGGCGGCGATCGCCACCACGCCGCTCAGCGCGCCGCTCTGCTCCGCGCAAGCCGCAATCGCTTGATCGCGCAGCGAAAGCAGGTTGAGCGCGTATTCGTACAACATCTCCCCGCGCTCGGAGAGCCGCGCCTCCTTGGGCTCGCGCACCAACAACTGCGCGCCCAGCTCTTCCTCCAGCGCCTTGATGTGGGCGCTGATGGTGGGCTGCGTCAAAAAAAGCCGCTCAGCCGCCCGCGAAAAGCTGCCCGACTTCGCCACGCACACGAAGGCCTCCAACTGTTTAAAATCCACGCGCATTTCTCCCCCGCTTGGTAACACTGTATACGCAAGCGTTTTTTTACTGCTATCCCCCGCTTTGCGGGGAACTTCAATCGTCGCTTGCTTGTGTTCCTTGTCCAGCTCTTGTATAATATAGCACGTTTCTTAGCAACGGAAAAGGAGGTGTCGGCGATGAAGGTTCGGTTGACCCAGATGACCAAATCCGCCGGTTGAGCCGCGAAATTAGGACCGGGCGTCCTATCCGAGGTGCTGGGCAAGCTGCCCAAGTTCGCCGATCCCCGCCTGCTCGTCGGGCTGGATACCAATGACGATGCCTGCGCGTACAAGGTGCGCGACGATCTGGCCATCCTGCAGACCGTCGATTTTTTCCCGCCGATGGTCGATGACCCGTTCACCTTCGGGCAGGTGGCCGCCGCCAACGCGCTGTCCGACATCTACGCGATGGGTGGCGAGCCGTCGCTGGCGCTGAACCTGCTCTGCTTCCCCGACTGCTTGCCGCAGGAGGTTATGGCCGAGATTTTGGCTGGCGGCGCCAGCAAGGTGCGCGAGGCCGGAGCCATCCTAGCAGGCGGCCATACCATCGTGGACGATGTGCCCAAGTATGGGTTGTGCGTCAGCGGCTTCATCCACCCCGACGCCATATGGACCAACGCCGCGGCGCGGACGGGCGATGCGCTGCTGCTGACCAAGCCGCTGGGCAGCGGCATCACGAACACCGCCGCCAAGGCCGGTCTGCTCACCGAGGAGCAGTTCGCGCCCACCATCGCCGCCATGACGGCGCTCAACCGCTCGGCGCGCGACGCAGCCATCGGCTTCGGCATCCACGCCTGCACAGACATCACCGGCTTCGGGCTGGCAGGGCACGCCTGCGAGCTGGCCGAGGGCAGCGGAAAGACGGCGGAATTCTTCGCCGAGGCGCTGCCGCTGCTGCCCCACGCCCGCGAGATGGCCGAGCAGGGCATGATCCCCGGCGGCGCGTACAAGAACCGCGACTTTATCGGCCCCAAGGCGTTCATCGACCCGGCGACGCCGCTGGCGCTACAGGATCTCTTCTTCGATCCGCAAACCTCCGGCGGCCTGCTGCTGGCGGTGGCCGCCGATCAGGCCGAGGCGCTGCTGGAGCGCCTGCGCGCCGATTGCCCGCAAGCCGCCATCGTCGGGCGGGTGCTGGAGCGGGGCGACACGCCGATCCGCATCCTGCCATAGCGCAACAACCGCCAAAAAACAGAACCGCCATGCAGCGGTTCTGTTGTCTAAAGCAAAAGAAAAACTGACGAGAAGTGTCCAAATGCTAGGAGGCCGCAAGCCCGTCTGCCGGAGGCGTATGATCCATACGCCGACAAAGCGGGCGAAGCGCCGACAACGCAGATGGGCGCTTGCCGTCAGTTTTTTATGGCGGGAGCATGTGGGAATCGAACCCACCCGAGCAGGTTTAACTACTCATACTGGTTTTGAAGACCAGAGGGCACACCAGTTACCCGTCCACTCCCAAGACGCCACCCATGATACAATGCGCCTTATTTTTTGTCAAGCACGCGTGCGTCGCCCGCCATGCGCGTTTTGCCTAGCCGGTCGAAGTATTCGAGCAGCGAAAGCGCAAACTTGCGCGAAGCGCCGATCAGGTCGCGGAACTGCGCGAGCGTGATCTGCCCGTGCTCTTGGCAGAAGGCCGAGAGCATCGTCCAGGCCTTGTCCACCGTCTCGGCGAGAAACAGCATTTGCGGCGCGACCAGCATCAGCACGCCGGTATCGACCAGCGCCTCGTACACCCGCTTGGCGGCCGCCTTCTCCTTGGGGTAGTTGGCCAGCAGCTCCTCGGCGGAGGGCGGGGTGAATTCGGCGGCGCGGAAGCGCATCACCATATCGTCGTACAGCCGCTGATCGCCCTCGCTGAACGCGATGGTAAAATCGCTGAGCGCGACCAGCAGGCCGCTCGATACGATCAGCCCGTCCTGCTCGTAGAAAGCCAGCATCTTGTCGGCCAGCGAAATCTCGCGCCCCGGCATCAGGCGGCCGCGCAGCTCGTCGCGGCGCATCCCGGCCTTGAGCGGGTTGGCGGCATGATAGTCGCGCAGGATCTTGCTGAGCTGGCGGCCGAGCGTGTCCTTAAAGTCGGCGGCGATGGCGGTCTTGGCCGAAAGCCGGAGCACGCTGCCGCCTGCGATCAATTCCTCCAGCTTGGCGCGGAAGGTATCGTTGTCCATCGACACCTGCTTCTGCACCTCGGCCAGTTGCTTGAACTTGGGCGAAGCGTCCAGCAGCGCCTGCAACAGGTTCTCGGCCTCCGAGCCGCGCTCGCGCACGCCCAGCGCGTCGCGCACCTTCTCGTCGCCGCGCTTGTGCTTGGGCGGCGCGGGATCGAGCACGACGCCGCCGCCCACCGTCTCCAGCGGGGAGTAAAAGCGCAGGATGAACCGGTCGCCCTTCTTGACGGCGATCTCCTCGGTAAAGCGTAGCTGGGCGTAGGCCTCCTGCCCCGCCTCGAGCGCGTCGCAGCCCAGCAGCACCAGCTTGCACAGCTCCTCGCGCGATCCGTGATAAAAGTGCAGCCGCGAGCCGCTGCGCAGTACCCGCGCGCAGCCCGGCAGCACCCGCACCTTCACGTCGAGCATGCGCACGTTCTGCATCGAGCCGGGCGCGGCCAGCACGTCGCCGCGCTCCACCTCGTCGCGCTTGATCCCGGCGAGGTTGACGGCGACGCGCTGCCCCGCCCACGCGGTCTGCACATCCTGCGAATGTACCTGCAGGTTGCGCACCCGGCTGCGCGCGCCGGAGGGATACAGCTCCACCTCGTCGCCCTCGGAGAGCGAGCCCTCGATCAGCGTGCCGGTGACCACTGTGCCGAAGCCCTCCACCGAAAACACACGATCCAGCGGGATGCGGAACGGCCGCGCCAGGTTCTGGTTGGCCGCGGTCTGCACCTTCTGCGCGATCAGCGCGCGCAGTTCGTCGATGCCCTGCCCGGTGTAAGCCGAGACCGCCAGCATCGGCGCGTCCTGCAAAAAGGTGCCCTTGACCACCCCGGCGATGTCCTCGCGGATCACCTCGATCCACTCTTCTTCCACCAAATCGGCCTTGGTGATGACGACGATGCCGTCCCGAATGTCCAACAGGGAGAGGATGTCGAGATGCTCGCGGGTCTGGGGCATCACGCCGTCGTCGGCGGCGACGACCAGCAGCGCTAGGTTGATGCCGCCCGCGCCTGACAGCATGTTCTTGACGAATTTCTCATGCCCCGGCACGTCGACGATGCCCACGCGCTCGCCGTCGGGCATCGTCAGCCAAGCGAAGCCAAGATCGATGGTGATGCCGCGCTTTTTCTCTTCCTTGAGCCGGTCGGTGTCGATGCCGGTCAGCGCCTTGATGAGCAGCGTCTTGCCGTGGTCGACGTGTCCGGCGGTGCCGATGATGGTGTTCTTCATGCGTCGGCCTCCCAAGCGGCACGCAGCGCGGCGGCGATGTGCGGGAAGTCGGCCTCGTCCAGCGTGCGCACGTCGAGCAGCAGCCGATCATGCGCGATGCGCGCGACGATCGGCGGCTCCTGCGCGCGCAGGCTGGCCTCCAGCCAATCCGCCCCGCGCGCGCCCGGCGCGATGGCCACCGCCACCGAGGGCAGCGCAAGCGCCGGGGCGGTGCCGCCGCCGATCTGCCCCACCTCCTCCGCGAGAACCGGCGCGGGCGTAAGAAAATCCAGCCGCGCCGCCAGCCTTTCGGCCTTTTCGCGCAGCGCCTCCGCCGGCGCCCGCATCATGTGCAGCACCGGGATCTCCCGTGCCGCCAGCGCCGGATCGCGGTACAGCGCCAGCGTCGCCTCCAGCGCCGCCAGCGTCATCTTGTCCACTCGCAGCGCGCGCGCCAGCGGGTGCTTTTTCAGCTTCGCGATGTATTGCTTCGAGCCCAGCAGAATCCCAGCCTGCGGCCCGCCGAGCAGCTTATCGCCGCTGAAGCACAAAAGGTCGACGCCCTGCGCCACGCAACCCGCCACGCAGGGCTCCTCCGGCGCGGCGAAGCCTTCCATCGGCAGCAGGTAACCGCCGCCCAAGTCGTATACCACCGGGATGCCGCGCTCGCGCCCCAGTGAAATCAACGCGTCCAGCCCGACCTCGTGGGTAAAGCCGATGATCTTGAAATTGCTGGTGTGCGCCTTCATCAGCGCGCCGGTCTGTTCGCCGATGGCGGCGGCATAGTCGGCAAGGTGCGTGCGGTTGGTGGTGCCCACCTCGCGCAGCGCCGCGCCCGAAAGGCTCATGATATCCGGGATGCGGAACGAGCCGCCGATCTCCACCAACTCGCCCCGGGAGACGATCACCTCTTTGCCCTGCGCGATGGCGGCCAATAGCAGCAGCACCGCACCGGCGTTGTTGTTGACCACCATCGCGTCCTCCGCCCCGGTCAGCGCGCACAGCAGCGCGGCCACATGGTCGTGGCGGCTGCCCCGCTCCCCTGCCCGCGCGTTGTATTCCAGCGTGGAATATCCGGCGGCCACCTCGGCGGCGGCGCGCACCGCGGCCTCGGCCAGCGGCGCGCGGCCTAGGTTGGTGTGCAGCAGCACACCGGTAGCGTTGACCACCCGGCGCAGCGAAGGCAAACCGTCCCGCGCCACGCGCGCCGTCACCTGGGCGATCAGCGCGCCGTTCTCCGGTATCGCTTCGGCTTCCCCGCGCAGGATGGCGGCGCGCAGCTCCTCCAGCACAGCCCGCGCGGCGGCGCGAACCACGGCATGCCCGCGTTGCTCCCGCAGCCCCGCCAGCTCCGGCAGCGCCAGCAGCTCGTCCATCTTGGGAATCCGTTTCAGCAAATCCATCAATCCTTACCCCCTTGTGGCTTCACGCAAAGCCTGTATTCATTGTAACCGCATGAAAAAAATAATCAAGTGCTTTCACGCGCGTTGAAATCCTTCGATAAAATTCTTTCACAAGCAACGTGGAAATTCTTTCACAACCCCTATTTACAAAACCAATCGGTTGTGCTATTGTGATAAAAAAATCAAATAGTTCGGTTGTACGGGATTGAAAGCCGTGTGAGAGTCTACTTGATAGACGCCGAAGGGGCAAGCGTCCGGTGTGCCAGCTTGGACGCGAAACTCTCAGGCACCAACAGCACGGGTTGACCCACCCTGAAAGATTACTTACAGGGATATGGCAAATTTACTTGTCATATCCCTATTTATTTTTGGCGAAAAGGCGGTGGCGCCATGGCCAATTTCCATATCCTCACAAACAATCCGGCGGTGGCCGCCGCGTATGGCGCGATCGCGCAGCCGCTCACCGGCGGCGTGGCCGCTGTCTTTATCGCCGCGCGCGACGCCGTGCATCTGGGCGCGGAGCTCATCAGCCACCCGCTGGCCGGGAGCCTCAAGCCCAATGAAAATCCGTACAAGAGCATCGTGCTCTCCGCGCAGAAGGGCGCGCTGAACGCCAAGTCGCTGGCGCTCATCGAGGACGCCATCGCGGTGCTTAAAAAACTCCCGGCCAAGGCACGCAGCTACCCCCCGCCGGTGCTCGAGGATTTTTCGGTGATCGATCTGGATCTGGTGCATTCGGCAATGCAAGCATTGCCCGCGCAATATCATCAACACCCCCATCAAAAACATTCCACCGAACAGGAGGCGCACCATGGCAACGATCTATGACATTCTGGTGGTCGGCGGCGGCCCCGGCGGGCTGGCGGCCGGTATTTACGGCAGCCGCGCCCGGCTCAAGACCGCCATTCTGGAAAAGGGTCGCCCCGGCGGGCAGGCCGCGACCACCATGGAGATGGAAAACTACCCCGGCTCCTTCCACGAGACCACCGGCCCCGGCCTGATGAAGCAATTCGCCGACCATGCCAGCCATTTCGGCACCGAGATCCTGCGCGGCGTGGTGGTGGATGTCGACCTGAGCGGGCCGGTCAAGAAGGTGACCACCAAATCCGGCGAGGTATACGAGGCGCACAGCGTCGTCCTCGCGCCCGGCGCGGAGCCGCGCACGCTCAACATCAAGGGCGAGAGCAAGCTGCGCGGCAAGGGCGTCTCCTACTGCGCCACCTGCGACGCCGACTTCTTTGAGGACTTGGACGTGGCGGTGGTGGGCAACGGCGACGCCGCCATCGAGGAGGCGATGTACCTCACCCGCTTCGCGAACGAAGTCACCGTAATCGTCATCCACGACGAAGGCACGCTGGACTGCAACAAGGCCAGCGCCGAAAAGGCCTTCCAGAATCCCAAGCTCAAGTGGGAGTGGAACTCGGTGCTCGATGAAATCGTCGGCGACGAGTTGGTGGAGAAGGTGGTGCTCAAGAACGTCAAGACCGGCGAGCTGCGCGAGAAGGAAGTCAACGGCGTGTTCTTCTTCGTGGGCACCGTGCCCAAGACCGAGTTCCTCAAGGGCAAGGTCGAGCTCAATGAGCAGGGCTATATCGTCGCCAACGAGATGATGGAGACCAACGTACCCGGCGTGTACGCCGCGGGCGACGCGCGGGTCAAGTACCTGCGGCAGGTAATTACCGCCGCCGCCGATGGCGCCATCGCCGCCGTCGCCGCCGAGAAGTATCTGGATGAGATGGAGAACTTCCGCCATCAGGTGCTGGACGTCCGCGGGCGCGTGCTGCTGGCCTTCTGGGCGCCGCAGGTGGAGGAAAGCATCGCCGCGCTGGCGACCATCGAGCGCGCGATCGCCAAGGCCGGGGATGTCAAGCTCGCCAAACTGGACACCTATCGCAACAAAAAAACCTCCGCCACCTACCAAGTCACCAAGATCCCCACCGTGCTCCTGTTCGAAAACGGCGTGGTAAAAGGCCGCCTTGACGGCAGCTTTTCCGAAACGGATATCGCGACCCTATTATCGTAACCCCTGTTATCGTAACCCCTATCATCACAATAACAATTAAACGGAAAAGGAGTGAGGCAACATGGCAAATGCCAACATGGTCGATGTCCACAAAGAGAACTTTGATGCCGAGGTGCTGGAGTACAAGGGCGTCGTCTTCGTCGACTTCTGGAGCCCCAAGTGCGAGCCCTGCATGGCGCTGCTGCCGGATGTGGAAGCCTTCGTAGCGCGCAACGAGGGTCGCGCCAAGTTTTGCAGCCTAGATACCACCAACAACAAACGCCTAGCCATCGCGCAAAAGGTGATGGGCCAGCCGACCTTGGTTTTCTACAAGGACGGCGAGAAGGTATTCGTGTTCGACAAGGATTCCATCGATATGGCCGCCGTTCAGGCGAAACTGGATGAACTCGTAGGCTGACAGAACGTGAATCGGAGGGCATGACATGCAACTAGAGATCGGGAATATTTTCATCAAGGATGTTCAGTTTGCCGACGCGACGTCGGTGAAGAACGGCGTTTTGTATGTCAATCAAAAGGAGCTTGCCTCGGTCGCCGGTGCGGATGAGCGCATCAAGTCGGTAGAGGTTTTTCTGGCGCGCCCCGGCGAGTCGGTGCGCATCGTGCCGGTCAAGGATGTCGTGGAGCCGCGCGTCAAGGTAGACGGCCCCGGCGGCATCTTCCCGGGCTTCATGACCGGCGTGGATCAGGTCGGCAGCGGGCGCACCCACGTGCTCAAGGGCGCGGCGGTGGTCACCACCGGCAAGATCGTCGGCTTTCAGGAGGGCATCATCGACATGTCCGGCCCCGGCGCGGAATACACGCCGTTCTCCAAGCTCTGCAACGTGGTGGTCAAGGTGGAGCCCATCGACAGCCTCAAGCAGCACGAGCACGAGGTCGTGGTGCGCTTGGCCGGGTTCCGCGCCGCCAACTATCTGGGCGAGGCCGCCAAGGCCGTAAAGCCCGACGAGATAAAAACCTATGAAACCAAGCCGCTGCTGGAGCAAGCCGCCCAGTATCCGAAGCTGCCCAAGGTGGTGTACGTATACATGCTGCAGACCCAGGGCCTGCTGCACAACACCTACTTCTACGGCGTGGACGTCAAGCAGATCGTCCCCACCTTCATGTATCCCTCCGAAGTGATGGACGGCGCCATCGTCAGCGGCAACTGCGTGTCGGCCTGCGATAAAAATCCGACCTATGTCCACGAGAACAGCCCGGTGATCGAGGATTTGTACGCCCAGCACGGCAAGACCATCAACTTCCTCGGCTGCGTGATTACCAACGAGAACGTCACCTTGATGGACAAGGAGCGCTCCTCCAACATGACCGCCAAGCTGATCCAGTTCCTGGGCGCGGAGGCGGCGGTGATCTCCGAGGAAGGCTTCGGCAATCCCGACGCCGACTTGGTCATGAACTGCAACAAGGCCGAGAAGCTGGGCATCAAAACCGTGCTCATCACCGACGAATATGCCGGGCAGGACGGCGGCTCCCAGTCGCTGGCCGATTCCACGCCGCTGGGCAATGCCTGCGTCACCGCCGGCAACGCCAACATGGTCATCACCCTGCCGCCGATGAAGCAGGTGATCGGCTATCCCGAGGTGGCCAACGTCATCGCCGGTGGCTGGGACGGCAGCCTGCTGCCCGACGGCAGCATTCAAGCCGAAATTCAGGTCATCACCGGCGCCACCAACGAGCTGGGCTTCCACACCCTTACTGCGAAAACCATCTGATGGTTTTTAACAGAAATTACATTACTAGGGAAAGGAGTTTTTCTTCATGAGCATTCTGATGGGCAAGAAGGTCGCCATCCTCGGCGATCGGGACGGCATCCCGGGCATGGCGATTGAGGAATGTGTCAAATCAGCCGGCGCGGAAGTTGTATTTTCCACGACCGAGTGCTTCGTTTGAACGTCCGCAGGCGCTATGGACTTGGAAAATCAGGCAAGGATCAAGGATTTGACGGAGAAATACAGCAAGGACGATCTGATCGTCGTGCTGGGCGGCGCGGAGGCTGAGGCTTCCGGTTTGGCCGCGGAAACCGTGTCCGTCGGCGATCCTACCTATGCAGGTCCGTTAGCGGGAGTCCAGTTGGGACTCAAAGCATACCACATCTTCGAACTCAAAGACGAAATCGACCCGGCGGTGTACGAGGCGCAGATTTCTATGATGGAAATGGTGCTCGACGTAGACGCCATCAAGGCCGAGGTGCAAACCTACAGGGCGTAACCCACCCACATTACCCAGAAAGGGGGACGCAGCATTGAGCCAATTTAAGGTTGTTCACTACATCAATCAGTTCTTTGCGGGCATCGGCGGCGAAGAAAAAGCCAACGTACCGCCCGAGAAGCGGGAAGGCGTCGTCGGCCCCGGCATGGCGATGCAAACCGCGCTGGGCGATGCCGCCACGATCATATCCACCGTCATCTGCGGCGACAGCTACTTCAACGAGAACCTCGAAGCAGCTTCCAAAGCCGTGCTGGATATGATAAAGAGCAGCAACCCGGATCTGGTCATCGTCGGCCCGGCGTTTAACGCCGGACGCTACGGCATGGCCTGCGGCACCGTCGCCAAGCTGGTGGACGAGAACCTCAAGATCCCGGTGGTCGGCGGCATGTATATCGAAAACCCCGGCATCGAGAGCTACAAGCGTTACGGCTACTTCGTGGCCACCGGCGATTCCGCCGCCGCCATGCGCAAGGCCGTGCCCGACATGACCGCGCTGGTCAAGAAGCTGGCCGCCGGTGAAGCGGTGACCGAAGGCTTCATCGAGAAGGGTCTGCGCGTCAACTACTTCGCCGCCGAGCGCGGCTCCAAGCGCGCCGTGGACATGCTGGTCAAAAAGATCAACGGCGCGGCGTTCACCACCGAGTATCCGATGCCGGTTTTTGACCGCGTGGATCCTCAGCCCGCGATCAAGGACATCACCAAGGCGCGGATCGCGCTGGTTTCCTCGGGCGGCCCGGTGCCGAAAGGCAACCCGGATCACATCGAGTCCTCCAGCGCCTCCAAGTACGGCAAGTACAGCCTCAAAGACATCACCGACTTCACCCCAGAAAACGGGGAAACCGCCCACGGCGGTTACGACCCCGTCTATGCCAACCTCGACCTGGATCGCGTCCTGCCGGTGGACGTGGTCAAGGAGATGGTTGAAAAGAAAGAAATCGGTTCGCTGCACGATTATTGGTACGCGACCGTTGGCAACGGAACGTCCGTAGCAAACGCCAAACGGTTCGCCGCCGAAATCGCCGAGCAGCTCTTGGCCGATCACGTTGAGGGCGTCATCCTCACATCGACCTGAGGGACCTGCACACGTTGCGGCGCAACGATGGTAAAAGAAATCGAGAGGCACGGCCTCCCGGTGGTGCATATGTGCACAGTGGTTCCCATTTCCCTGACGGTCGGCGCGAACCGGATCGTGCCCACCGTGGCGATCCCCTATCCGCTGGGCAATCCCGAGATGTCCCCTGCGGATGAAAAAGAACTGCGGCGCAAGCTCGTGCGCAAGGCGCTCCGTGCGCTGTGTACCGAGGTTGACGGGCAGACGGTGTTCAAAGACTAATGTCGGCATGACATACAGCCGGAGATTCCGATCTCCGGCTTTCTTAAAAGCTATGGAGGTACAAATATGAGCTTCCCTGTATTGCGCGGTGCCAGCTACGCCCTGATCCAAGCGCCCGATATGGTGGTACATCAGGGCAGCACCCAGACCAGCGAGCGGCACCTGCACCCCGATTCGGATCACTTGAAAGCGCTGCCCGGACATTTGCGCTCCTTTGCCGACGCGGTAGCCTATCCGCCCAACCAAGTGTACATCGGCAACCTGCGCCCGCACGCGCTGGACGGCATCGAGCGCCCCTGGTATACCCACCCGGTACCCAATGCCACGCGCGAAGGCAAGCATGGCGAGATCATGCCGCTGGACGAGTTCTACGGCCTGATGAAGGCGGTGGACATGTTCGATCTGGTGCTGCTGGAAGCAAGCTTCCAGAACGCCATCTTGCCTAAGCTGCAGGCGCATCCGGTGGTCGGCGGCTGGAAAACGCTGGCCAAGCTGGAAAAAGGGCACGCCGAGCAGACGCAAATCGACGCCCTCGTCGCCGAGCACAAGGCCGAGCCGATGTACCTGAACGGCGTGCTGATCGGCTGCGTCAAGAAGGCGCACGATTTCGACGCCGCGCTCAGCGACCATGTGATGTTCGAAAACTTGGTCAGCAAGGCTTCGGCGGCCTTCGGCCTCGCGCTGCTATTCGCCAAGACCGGCCTGAAGGCCGAGGAGGTCGAATACATCATCGAGTGTTCCGAGGAAGCCTGCGGCGACATGAACCAGCGCGGCGGCGGCAACTTCGCCAAGTCCATCGGCGAGATTTGCGATTGCGTCAACGCCACCGGCAGCGACACCCGCAGCTTCTGCGCAGGCCCGGTACACGCGATGGTGGAGGCGGCGGCGCTGGTGCAGAGCGGCGTTTACAAAAACGTGGTGGTGCTGGCGGGCGGCGCTTCGGCCAAGCTCGGCCTCAACGCCAAGGATCACGTGAAAAAGGGCCTGCCGGTGCTCGAGGACATGCTCGGCGCGTTCGCGGTGCACGTCGGCGAGAACGACGGCGTATCGCCGGTCATCCGCACCGACACCGTCGGCCGCCACACCATCGGCAGCGGCGCCTCGCCGCAGGCCGTGATGCAGGCCATCATCGCCGCGCCGCTGGATCGCACCGGCATCAAGCTGGCCGACATCGACACCTTCTCGGTGGAGATGCAGAACCCCGAGATCACCGAACCCGCAGGCGCGGGCGACGTACCCAAGGCCAATTACAAGATGATCGCGGCGCTGGGCGTGATGCGGCAGGACTTCGAGCGCAGCGCGCTGAACGAGGTCGTGGAGCGCATCAGCATGCCGGGCTTCGCGCCGACGCAGGGGCATATCCCCTCGGGCGTCCCCTTCCTCGCCCACTGCCGCGACATGATGGCCGCCGAAGAACTGCGCCGCGTGATGATCGTGGGCAAGGGCAGCCTGTTCCTCGGGCGGCTGACCAACCTGTTCGACGGCGTATCCTTCATCGTCGAACGCAACGACGGCAAGTCCGCCGAGCAAGCTCTGGATAAGGAAAGCGTGCGCGCGATGATCGCCGAAGCGATGGCACAGTTTGCCGCCTCGCTGCGGGCAGAGTAGGAGGGCGCAATGGATAGGCACATCAAAGAAACCATCGCCCAGGTATTCGAGGAGGTCTCCGCCGGGCTGGCTACCGGCAGCTTTGGCCGCAGGACGCGCGTCGGCCTCACCACCACCGGCAGCGAGCACGGCGCGGAAGAGATGCGGCGCGGCGCGGCGCTGGCGCAGTCGCCGGAGCTGGAAGTCGTGCTCATCGAGGAGACCGACGCAGGCGCCGCCAAGGCGCGCATGGATGCCATGCTCGATTCCGGCGAGCTGGACGCAGCGGTGACGATGCACTACAGCTTTCCCATCGGCGTCTCCACCGTGGGGCGCGTGATTACCCCGGGGCTGGGGCGCGGCATGTACATCGCCTCCACCACCGGCACCAGCGATACCGAGCGGGTCAGCGCCATGCTCAAGAACACGCTCTCGGCCATCGCCGTAGCCAAGGCCTGCGGCAACAGCAATCCGACGGTGGGCATTCTGAACCTAGACGGCGCGCGCCAGCTCGAGAGGGCGCTGCAGAAGCTGGACGAGGCGGGCTACCCCGTCGTGTTCACCCAGAGCGCCCGCGCCGACGGCGGCGTGGTGATGCGCGGCAACGACCTATTGCAGGGCGTACCTGATATCATGGTGATGGACAGCCTGACCGGCAACGTCATCATGAAGATGATGAGCGCATTCACCACCGGCGGCAACTACGAATCGCTGGGCGACGGCTACGGCCCCGGCGTCGGCGAGGGGCAGCAGCGCATCGTGAACATCATCTCGCGCGCATCGGGCGCGCCGGTGGTGGCCGGAGCGCTTCGCTACGCGGGCGCCTGCGCGCGCGGCCATCTGGCGGACAAGGTGCGCAATGAATTCGCGCTGGCGCGCAAGGCCGGGCTGGACGCTGTCCTCAAATCCCTCGCCGCCCCCGCCGTGGCCGAAAGCAGCGCCGAGATCAAGCCGCCGCCCGCCAAGGTGGTCAACGAGGAGATCACCGGCGTGGAAATTCTGGTGCTGGAGGATGCGGCGCGCGCCGTGTGGAAGCAGGGCATCTATGCCACCACCGGCATGGGTTGCACCGGCCCGGTCATCATGGTGGCTTCCGAGGACGCCGAAGCGGCCATCGCGGCGCTCAAGGCGGCGGAATATCTGTAGGATATCAAACGACGGTATATAATGAAGAAACCGCCTCGACGGAATTGCATCCGGCGAGGCGGTTCTCTAATCCTCTACGCGATTCTCCAGCACCAGCGTCCAAATATCATCGTCGCATCGGTACACCCGATCCAGCCCTTCCTGCACCAACTCCCGTACCGCTTGCCCGGTTTCAAACTTCACGCCGGTGCCGCAGGAAGAACTTACGCGCCGGGGCACGGGCATCGGCTGCGCCGCGATGCCTAGCGCCTGCAGGCTTTGGGCGAAGGTCAGCGCGTCATAGTGCGAGAAAAAAGTCGCGATATACCGCGCCATATCAGCGGCGCTGGAGCGCGAGGCAATACGTCCCCTCCCGCTCGGTCGATTTCACGCTGTATCCGGCTTGGTTGGCGAAGCGCGTCACGTTCTGCTCCGCCGTCCGGTTATCCACCAGCACCTCGTACCCGGCTTCTTTAGAGGCCAGCGCGTTGCGGGTCATCAGCACCGGTTCCGGGCAGGAACGCCCGCGCGCGTCGATCATCGTCATGCTCATCTCCCCCTCTTACTTCGCCGTGCTCTTTTTGAAAAATCCGGAGTAGGCCACAGCCACTGCCACAAGAATCGCCAGCGCGACGAGCACGGCGATCTTGCCGTTTGCCGTAGGCCCTTCGGCGGAGGAGGCCAGCTTAAAGTTGTGGCATACCGCCGCGCCGACCACCATGCCCAGCACCGTAACGGTAGAATCGGAGTTGCCCTCGCCGGCCAAGATCAGCTGGCGCAGCGGGCAGCCGCCCAGCAGCACCGAGCCGAAACCCACCACCGCCAGCCCGAGGAAGTTCCACAGGCCGTCGGTGTGCGCGATCGGCTGCCCCGCAAAGCCGAGCTTAAAGGAGCCGAAGATCACGTTGCCCAGCAGCGCCGCCGCAAAGATGCCCACGAAGCCAAGCAGCAGCGTCCAATCTTTGAACAGCGCCACATCGCGCAGGCCGCCCACCATGCACAGCCGCGAACGCTGCGCCAAGCCGCCGACGATCAGCCCTGCCGCCAGCGAAGCCCATACCGGCGCGTGCATCGAGCCGGGCCCCTTCTCGCTGAAGAAAAGGAAGCTCGCGCCCACCATCAGCATCGCCAGCAGCCCTACGGCGCTCATCGGCAACGCCAAACCTTCGAGGATGGGCAGATCGTGCGTGCGCTTGAGGCTGAAACCCTTGTTCAGGAAGAGCACACCCACGCCGATGCCCGCCGCAAAGCCCAGCAGGCCGAAGATCGCGTTGAGATCGCCGCCAGCCAAGCGCAGGATCATGCGCAGCGGGCAGCCGAGGAACATCAGCGCGCCGATCATCACCAGAAAACCCAGCACGAAGCGCAGCACCGGCGAGGAGCCGCCGCGCACGCGGAACTCCTTCGTGCCCACCGCAACGAGGAACGCGCCCACGATCATGCCGATGATCTCCGGGCGAACGTACTGCACCGGCTCGGCGCGGTGCAGGCCGATGCCCCCCGCGATATCGCGCAAAAAGCAGGCCACACAGAAGCCCATATTGGCCGGATTGCCCAGCCGCACCAGCGCAATGGCGATCGCGCCGATCAGCAGCCCGGTCAGCAGAAGCTTTGTCTTGTCGGTCAGTTTCTTGGTCATCCACAACACCCCTCTTTTTTCCCTTTGTTGCATTGTATAATGAAGGGACAAAAGAAGGAAATAGATTGTTGATATCGATCGAATCCTGTCGATAGAGCGTTTCTATAGCGCTGTACCTTTCGCCCGATTCGCGGTACAATACATGCAGATCGAATGGCGGGAGAAGCTTGCGATGAAAAACCAGATTTATCTCGACAATGCCAGTACTTCCTTCCCCAAAGCGCCGGGCGTCGCCGAAGCGGTGCGCTATTTTATGGAAGAAGTGGGCTGCAACATCAACCGGGGCGGCTATGCCGATGCGTATGCCGCCGCAGGGGTGGTCATTGAAACGCGCGCGCGGTTGGCGCGGCTTTTCGGCGCGCCCAAGCCGCGCAATGTCGTGCTGACTTCCGGGGTCACGCAGTCGCTCAACATGATTATCAAGGGACTGCTGCGCCCCGGCGATCACGTGCTGGTCAGCAGCCTAGAGCACAACGCGCTGATGCGGCCGCTGGTGCAGATGCAGCCAAGCGTCTCCTTCAGCCGCATCCCTTGCGACGAAAACGGCATAACGCGCGCCGAGGACGCTATGCCGCTGCTCCAGCCGAATACCCGCGCGATCCTCGCGCTGCATGCCTCCAACGTGTGCGGCAACGTGCTGCCGCTCGCGGCGCTGGGGCAAATCGCCCGCGCGCACAAGCTGTTCTTTATCGCCGATGTCGCGCAGACCGCCGGTCTGTTGGACATCGACATGTCGGCTATGCGGCTGGACGCCGTGGCCTTCACCGGGCATAAGGGGCTGCTGGGGCCGCAGGGTACCGGCGGCATCGCGCTGTCCGACGCGCTGGCCGCCGCTATGGATCCGCTGCTCGCCGGGGGCACCGGCAGCCTTTCGGATTCCGAGGAGATGCCCGCCTTCTTGCCCGACAAGTTTGAGCCCGGCACACCGAATCTGCCGGGCATCTATGGGCTGCACGCCGCGCTGGCGCACATCGAGCAGCGCGGCGTCGCCGTCCTCCGCGCGCGAGAGCGGCACCTTGCGCGCATGCTGCACGAAGGCCTCGCCGCCTGCACCGCCGCCCGCCTGCCCGGCAGCGCCGATTGGGACAACCGCACCGCCGTCGTCTCGGTGGATTTCGAGGGGCATGACAACGCCGAAATCGCAACCTATCTCGAGCAGGAGCACGGCATCTTGACGCGCTGCGGCCTGCACTGCGCCCCCAGCGCGCATAGGGCGTTGGGTACCTTCCCGCAAGGCATGGTGCGCTTCTCCCCCGGCGGCTCGACTACCGAAGCCGAGATCGAGCGCGCCATTGCGGCGGTTCGCGCCGCGCTTGCCGCCGGAGTGGGGCGACTGTAGCGCCCGCTAGGATAGGTTCAGGTTCCAAGGCAAAGCGGCAAAACAACTTATAGCGAAAGCGTCAACGCGGGAAACCCGGCTGCCGTAACGGTCAACTTGGTTGGCGCGCCGGGTGCGTCCGGCACCAGCACGTAAGCGATTGCGCGTCCTTCATGCGCCCTTCGTTGGGGCAGCGCATACTCATCCGCGTCCGCTAGGTTGCCGTTCTCAATGCCAAGGAGGCGGCCGGGGCCTTCTATTGCGAGAGCCAGCAATGTCTCCGCGGCGGGGCAGTGCCGCTGCTCCTCGTCCAATATCGTCAGCTCAACCTGCCGTAAGGCGTAATCGCCGGTATCGCTCTCTAACTGACGCGGCACGCTCCATACGGACGCGGCCAATTGCACCGGCGGCAGCGTGGAGCACAAGCTGTCTTGGCAAAGAGCCTCGCCCTCGCTCGCCACCACCCGCAGTTGGCCGCGCACAAACGGAAGGCTCCACTCTAGGTGATCTTCCTGCGCATTTAGGCGTTTCTTACCGCAGCTAACGTCGTTTTGAAAAAGCTCCGCTTCGGTCAAGTTGGTGTAACACACCACGCGGATGCTTTGGCCGGGAGCAAAGTCATAGCCCTTGCGCAAATCCGCATCGCTGTCGCCGACAAACAGATAGGCTGCGGGCTCGGGATTCCATAAGCACTTTCGCCGGTAGTAGCCGGGCTTTTCATCGCCCGAAAGGCTGAGCAGGCCAGCTTGCGCGCCGTGCAGCGGCCAGCCGCCCTTGGTCTCCCCCAAATAATCGATGCCCGTCCACAAAAATTGTCCGGCGATATAGTCGTGCTGAACGACGGCCTGCCACGCTTCCAGCGTATGCCCGTTCTCGCTTCCGATGAGCGGCAAATCCGGGAAGCGCCGGTGGTCCTGCTCGTACAGGCGCTCTTTGTAGTTATACCCCATTACGTCAAACGGCTCAAAGAAGCCCAACTGCGAAGAAAGCTCCGGGAAGGCGCTAGCGCAAAGCACCGGGCGCGTCGTATCGGCGCTGCGCACGATGGCCGCCAGCCTTTGGGCGATAGGCGCCAAACGCCCCATATCGGGCTTATTCTCGCTGTAAATCATCTCTTCCTTGGGCTTGTTCGAATCGTTGTTGCCCACCATTTGGGTGAACAGCGGGTGGCCGTAGGGGTCGTTCGGATAGTCAATCTCGTTGCCGACGCTCCAGAGGATCACGCTAGGATGATGCCGGTCGCGCTGAATCATCATGCGCAGATCAGCCTCGTGCCAAGTGGGGAAATCCTCAAAATAGCCCTGATGCTTGGGCGGATACACGTTATGGCCGTTGTGCCACTTGTTTTTCGGGCCTTCCCATTCGTCAAAGGCCTCGTCCATCACCAAGAAACCCATGCGGTCGCAAAGGTCATACAGCTCGGGCATGTGCGGGTTGTGCGCCATCCGGATCGCGTTGCAGCCCATCGCCTTGAGCTTTGTCAGCCTGCGCTGCCATACATCCGGCCAGACCGCCGCCCCCAAGCAACCCGCGTCATGATGCACGCAAACGCCTTTGATCTTCATGCTTTGCCCATTCAGAAAGAAACCCCGGTCGGCGTCAAAGCGGATCGCGCGCACGCCCACGGCGATGGGCTGATTCTCCGCCTGTTTTTCACCCCGCACCGAGACACGCAGCGAATAAAGGTTTGGGGCGTCCGGCGACCAAAGCCGCGCGGCGGGCAAAATGCCGCCCAACGAAAATGCTTGCTGGCCGGAGGCGGGCACGGACAGGGTTTTTGTGAGGCGCAAAACCTCGCGTTCGTCGGCGTCGAAAAGCGCGGCATGCACTTCGGCCGAAGCGGGCAGGCCGGTATCGTTGCGCACAAGCCCGGCCACACGGACATCGGCGGAAGCGTCCGCCCGCGCGTCGGCCTCAAACACCAGCTCCTCTTGCGGCGCGTATACCGGAGGGCAGACCCGAAGGCTGACCTTGCGATAGATGCCCGAGCCGGTGTACCAGCGGGAATCGGCGATATCTTCGTGGGACACCTTGACCGCGACGACGTTTTCCTTGCCGCCAAAGCGAACAAATTCGCTGATATCGTAGGTGAAGCTTGCATAGCCAAAGGGGCGCTTGCCTAGGTGCGTGCTATTGCACCACACTTGGCTGTTTTTGTAGACGCCGTCAAACGTGATAAGCACCTTGCTCCCCTTCTGCTCAAGGGGCAGAGAAAAGGAGCTGCGATACCAGCCGGTGCCGCCCGGCAAGTAGCCGGTGCCGCTGGAGTGCGCGCGGGAAAAGGGCTGCCGAATAGACCAATCGTGCGGCACGATCACATCCTGCCAATCCGCGTCCCGATAGTCCCTCTGCCATGCTTCGCTTGTATCCGATTGGATGAACTTCCAGTTTTGCAAAAGCATGCTGCTCACAGTTCCTTTCTCTTATCCGATTGGCAATCGCCGCGAACGCGCAGCTTTACGCATCGTCCTTCCCATACACTTCCCATTGCCGGAGCGCAGGGAAAGCCGAGGGCATGTCGCACTTTATCAGGCGCTCCAGCCGCATCCAAGACACCCGATGCACGCCGTCCAGCTCCACGCGTTGCGAGCCGTCCACCCCTTGCAGCGGAAATGTCTTTTGATAGCCGTCGCTGAGCACGACCGTCCCCTGCACCCAATGGGCATCGTGCGGGAAGTCCGCGCGAAGGAAAAGCGCCATGGCATCCACCGCCACCTCCCGCCCAAAGGACAGGGTCAGCGCCGCATCCGTGCGCGCGCCAATGCCCCAGCTCTGGTACGGCCACTCCCCATGCCCGCGCGCCGTATGCATGCCGTCAATGACGTTGCGGGCGCAAAACACGCTTTCATCGCGCGTTTCCACGTTCGCCGTCGCGTGGGGATAAGCGCTGACCTCGCCTCGCTGATCCGCCGGGTTGAGCGCCAAATTGCGGTACGCAGCGCCGGTATCCCGCGCGATGGAAATCACATGCCGATCCCCCTGAAAGGCGTAGGGCGGATAGGCCTTCAAATTATCCCCTTCCAAAGGAATGCGGTAGCACATCCGCCGCTCGGGCAGGTATAGGCGGGCGGGCGGCACGGCCTGATCCACTTGCACCAGCGCGCGCTTCGCGTCTGTCGCTATTTCGATGCGGTCGCCGGGCTGATATGCGTAGGGAACCACGCATTGCAGCTCCCCCGCCGCCTCGGCCTGAAAAAGCACCGCATCTCCGCGCCATATGGCGATTTTGTTCATATTAAGCCCCCGCCATCCACAGGCGCGAATCGGTGCCGCGCAACTTACACAAGGCCTCTACAAAGAAATAGTCGCCATAGAGAATGTTCACATGCCGCCCCGCGCCGTCGTCGTGATAGGAAGCGGTGCATTTTTGCAGAATGCCCGGGCTGTTTTCCGTCCAGTCGGCGCAAAGGGCGTCCATCGCCCGCAACATCCGCAGGGCGGCCTCGCGGTACCCCGCGCCAGCCTCGCCCCCCACCACCTCCGCCAGCTCCAGCAGGCCGCTGGCCGCGCAGGCCGAGGCAATGTTATCAATGCGCTCCTCCTCCGGGGGTTGGGAGAAATCGCAGTCGGTCAGCCCGTCCGGGCGAATATGGGCGATAAAGTAATCCGCCACGCGGCGTGCCGCCTCCAAATCCCTAGGCTCGCCGCCATTGCGGTAAACGAGCGCGAACCCGTATAGCGCCCAAGCCTGCCCTCTCGACCAGCTCGAGCCCACTTCATAGCCCTGACCACGGGGTTTTTCCAGCGCCCTGCCGGTATCCGGATCAAAAATGACGATGTGATGGCAACTGCCGTCCTCCCGGAGAAACTCCCGCAGGGTGGTATCGGCATGGATGCGCGCAATCTTCGCGAAGCGCGGGTCTCCGGTCTGCTTGCTTGCCCAGTACAGCAGGTTCAGGTTCATCATGCAGTCGATGATCGCCCAGCCCGGCCTGTCGCCGTTCCACGCCCGAATAAAGCCAGCGGGATTAAAGCGGCCCGCCAGCAGATTCGCGGCGTGCAGGGTATGCCGAAGCGCCTCCTTATCGCCGGTAAAGCGATGATGCGCGCCAACGGAAAGCTGGTACATGAAGCCCACGTCATGGTTCAACGCCTCAAAGCTAAACAATTCTTGCACCAGCAGGGCTTCCACGCGCAGCGCCTCCCGCAAAAAGGCTTCCTCGCGGGTGGCCCCATAAAGCTCCCACATCAACCCCGGCCAGAACCCGCCCGTCCACCAGCTATTTCCTTCAAATGGCGCGGGAATCCACCGGCCGTTTTCGCTTTTGTAGGGGATCAAATCCTGTTCCTGCGCCAATTTTGCGGAACCGAGAAACTTCCGCACGGTCTTTTGAAAAGCCTCTTCAAGCCATTGTTGCATATTTCATAACCTCTACAGGTAGATTTTCCCACATGTTTCGTTCCCCGCTGCGCGTACCCAGCACCGCGGAAACCAGCACCGTTTCCCCCGGGGCAATCTTCGCCGTGAGCGTGGGCAAAAACGTGCGCGGCGCCATCAAGTTGGTATTGGGCTCCGGAAGCACGACGACACCCGCGTCAAATCCGCGCAAGGCTTTCACGCCACTGATTCCCCAAGGGGTCAGTACCACGGCTTGGGCGGCGTCCGCCCGCTGCTCGACCGAGCCTTCTCCATCCCGCGAAATCGCATAGCCGCCCTCCGCCGCATGCAGCGCCCTGTCCGACTGGATGCGGTGGACGCGCACATGCCATTCCCCCAAAGGAATTACCTTTGTGTCCACCGTAACGCCCGCGAAGGGTTTCCATACGGAACGCACATAGGTTTCGGTGATCTCATAGCGCTCGCATCCGTAGCGAGGATGCCAAGTATCCCCTTCCTCGCTGAGTGCCAGCATGCTGTCCAGCGCGCCATCCTTTAGCAGCTTCTGCGCCTTGGGCACGCTGAAACCAAATACCGTGGAATATACAAACTTTTCATACTTGGCTTCATCGTGGGAGTGCTCGTGCGCGTGATTGCCCGCCGTAAAAGCCATCACATGGCGATCATCCGCGCTGCGGTGAAGGAGCATCCGGGCGTGCGGCTGCAGGCTAACCTTAGGCGGCAGCGCCTCCTTTTCCTCGGCCTGCCAGAAAGGATGTTCCTCCGGCAACGCCAAGCAAAGGAACGCTTTCATCGCCCAATAGGGAGAGCCGGGGGCGTTATAGCCTTCCGCCATATTCAAATTGGGGTAATGGTAGCCGATGGTCAGCACCCCGTCCCGGGTGAAGATCGGCCTTTGGAACCAAGCGCGCATGTTGCCCAGCAGCAGGCGCTTCATCGTCCCATAGTCCACGGCCTCGCTTTCGGCCTCGGCCAGCGCCAGCGCCGCGTAAAAGGCGCTCTGGGCAAAGCGGTACGTCAGGCTGCGGCCATAGGGCAGCGCCTCGCCGGAACGATCAAACCAGCAGGCGAAGTCCGCCGCCATCTGCTTGCCGCGCGCCAGAAACTGCTGGCTGCGCAGGGGATCCCGCTCCTTCATCACATGGGCGTAAATCAGCCCATAATAGTGAAAGCCCCATTGCGTATAATACTCCCGCTGGTCAAAATAGTCGAAGTACCAGCCGTCGCCCTCGTAGTGCTCCTCGATCATCGCTAGGTCTTGCGCCATGCGCTCCTCGGGATAGGGCAGCCCTACCTGCTGAAAGCCCATATTCACCAGCACGCGGAAAAACGTCCAGTTGTTCTTCGGCATATCGTGACGGTTGATTTGATCCAACCATCGGTACAGGTTGCTCTGGGCGCTCGCGGGCAGGTCGTGATAGAAGGCCTGCGGAGCCAAGCATAGGCCCATGCCCATAACCGCCATCTCCACCAGCCTTTGGTCATAGTCGACCACTTCCCCCCAGTATTCCGGGTGAGCCGGATCCACGCCGTTCATGAGGCCCTGTTTCCACGCCTCCCAGAGAGGCGCCGCGCCTTTGCAGCCACCAGCCAGCATCGGCACGATGGCCCACAGCACCCGGGCAAAGCCTTCCATATCCGCGATAGCGGCCGGATACACCGCGCCGGTCTCCCCAAGATGCAATCCGGCTTTGCCGGGGCTGAGCAGCGGCAGCAGCGGCTCTATCAACTGCACCGCCGCCCGCTCCACATCAGCACGGGTACGCAAGGGATTATCTTTTATAGGGTTCCCCATCGCTTCATCTCCTTTTAATCGAAAAGTCTTGCGCATGCAAGGTTTGCGGAGCCGCCGCCAAGCTCAATCGCCAGATGCTGCCCGGAAAGTTTCGCGCCATCCGTTCATCCGTTACGCGTATTTCCTCCACCCGCGATATCAGCGCCGGATCGTACGCGAGCGTCAGCCCGCAAAACGCCATTCCCTCCGGCACGGGCGCAGGCTCTTCCCGCAGCATGAACACCCATTCCACAGGCTGTGGCTCCGCAAAGGCAATGCGATCTTGCAAACACACGCCAGCCGCCTCCATACCAAAGCGGCGCGAAAAGCTGCTGACCCTTGCCGCTCCGGGGTATACCCCCGCCAGCTCCATCGATACGCTTGCTCCGTCAAGCCGCACATCCTCGGCCGAAAACGCGCGCCCCGGCGCTTGCTCCGCTCCGCCCAGCAAGGGCAAGTTATGATTCCGGGAGCGGGTATTCCACAGCGTATAGCGCTCCGGCCCAAAGGTTTTTGCCGTGTACAGGAGATTGCCCGCATCGATGACGGCGGGCTGGCCGTCCACATACAGAAGAAAGCTGCCCACGTCGTTATGGTTGTGGCTTTCCCCGTTGTGGCCGCCCTTGATGGCGGCGTATAGGCCGTTTTCTTTCCACGCATACACTTGCAAATCGGGCAGCACCACCCTGCTGGCCGGATCGGCAGGCAGGGCGTCTTCGATGTGGCTGAACAGCGAGCAGAGCACGCGGTTCATCTGGGGAATCTCCGTTGGCCGAATCCCTTCCCGCGCACGAAAGACCTGCGCGCCCAACGCCCGCAAAGCCCTGTTTCCGATGCGTAGGCCGTACCGGTACATCCGCTCGCCATCCAGCCTCGGTTTGGCGTCACAGTCGGCAAAGTTCCAATAATATGCCCCGTCGATATGCGCCGCCAGCGGAAACGCCCCGATGCTTAGCACCAGCGGTTCTTGGTAGAAGTCCGCTTGGCCGCCGGTGGCCAAATATAGGCTTTCCAAGCAATCCAGCAAGGAACCGCCCGCCATGTTCCAATATCCGCAGCCTTCATCACAGCCGCCGTCGGCAGGCACGCAGGCAAGGTACCGATCCAGCATGCCCATGGCCCTTTCCAGCCCCTCGGCGAGGCGAAGCGGGTCCCCCATCGTCAGCAGCAGGCTGTCCATCACGTTGGAAAGGATCCAAGGCGTCCAGTTGCAGAGGTTTTGCCGGATCATGCCCATCCACCAAAAATCGTCCCGGGTGTAAAAGGGCAGGAAGATGCGCCGCTCCAACTCCCGGCGCACCCGCCGGGCAATGAGCGGCGACACGGCGTTCAGTTTATCCTCCAGAAAATATAGGACATAGCTTACCGTAGCGGCGGTTTGCGCGGCGAACAGGTCGATAAACGGGTTGTCCTGATCGGGCAAGGGGCGCTCCTTTGCGGGGCGCATGCCCGGATGATCGCTGCCGTTGTGCGCGCTGATGACCCAACTGGTTTCCTCGCAAATCAGCCATAGGCCATCCACCACCGCATCCATATACCGCCCATCGTCTTGCAGGCATTCCGCCAGCGCCGCGCCCATCAACCTCGACCGGCGCGCAAAGTACGGCGTCTCATAAACGTTCCGGTCCCCGGTGCGCACAAAGGCCAAAAACTGCGTAGCCGTCAGCAGCGGATAGCCTTCCAGCGCTTCGTTCCCCCATGCGAGCAATTCCTCCTGAACGCTCTTGGGCAGCGCGAGCCACCTAGCCCGCTCTTGCCGCTTAGGAAAGGGCTGCCGTGCCTCTGGGGGAAGCAGAAGCACGGCAAGCGGATGTTCCTGCAAAAAGGTTTCGAACAACGACCTCACCCTTTCAGGCCCGTGGTAGCAATGCCTTCAATAAAATACTTCTGCAAGCAAAGGAACACGATGGCTACCGGTATCAGGGAGCACAGGGATGCCGCCATAATCAAGTGATAATCCGCCGAATAGGCCTGAATAAAGCGGCGCAAGCCCACCTGAATGGTTTTGTTGGCATCCGTGGTCAGGTAGATCATTGGCCCCATGTAGTCATTCCACGTATTCACGAAGGTGAAGATGGCCAGCGTGGCGATCGCGGGCTTGCTGAGGGGCAAAATAATCCGTGCCCAGATGCCGTACTCGCTTAGGCCGTCGATACGGGCGGCCTCGCTGAGCTCGCCGGGGATCCCCATGAAGAACTGGCGCATCAAAAACACGCCGAAGGCCGAGAAGGATTGCAGCACGACCAGCGCCCAAATGGTGTCATACAGATTGACCGACCGCATCATGATAAACTGCGGCACCATGTACACCTGCCACGGCACCGCGATGGTACCGATGTAGCACAGAAACAGCGCGTCCCGGCCTTTGAAGCGCAGCTTCGCGAACGCGTAAGCCGCAAAGGAGGAGGTGAGGATCTGCATGCAAGTGACCACCACCGCCACCACCGCGGTGTTCTCGAAGTATGTCAGAAGCGCCACCTTCTGCCAAATGGCGCGAAAGTTCTCGAAATGGAAGCTTTCCGGAATCCAGCGCATGGGGATGCTGAACACATCGGTGCTGGTCTTGAAGGAGGAGGAAACCATCCACGCAAAGGGAACCAGCGCAATCACGGCGAAAAGCAGCAAAGCGCCATACTTTGCGACCCCGCCTAAGACTTTTTCGGCGCCCGCCGACCTGCGGCCTTGGGATTGGGAAACAGCAGTCATTTTGTTTCGCTCCTTTCCTACATGTAATTGACCCATTTTTTCTCTGCCCGGAACTGCACGAACGTAATCGCCAGCACAATAGCCAGCAGCACCATTGATACCGCGCTAGCCACCCCATATTGGGCGGTGGTCGCAATCCCCTCGCCGCCGAAGGAGAGCTCAAAAATATACGTAACCAGCATTTTTGTGGAACGGCCCGGCCCGCCTTGGGTCATGATGGCGACCACGTCATAGATCTTAAAGCAGCTAATGACCATCATGATGGACACGAAAAAGGTGGTGGGCGTCAGCATCGGCATGGTGACTTTCCAAAACTTCTGCCAAGCGTTGGCGCCGTCCACGGTGGCGGCCTCGTATAACTCCGCGGGCACTCCCTGAAGCCCCGCCAAGTACATCACCATATAATACCCGGCATTGCGCCACACGCTGACAATAATAATGGCCCAGATGGCCAAATCGCGGCTGGATGTCCAGCTCTTGGTCATATGAAAGCCAAATATATTCAAGATTTGATTGATTGGCCCGTTTTTCATGAGCAGGAAATTCCAGCAAACGCAAACGGCCACCAAGGAGGCCACATACGGAAAGAAGAAAACCGAGCGGAAAACCTTAGCCCCCCGCACCGCCTTGTTCAATACCAGCGCCAACCCAAGGGCGCAGGCAATGGTCAGCGGCACCGTGGCCAAGGTATACGCGACCGTGTTGTTGAGGGCGATGCCCAAGTTGCTCTTGGTCAAGCTGAAATCCTTAAAAATATAGGCAAAGTTGCTCAGCCCGGCCCACGTGATGGCGGAGCCTCCGCTCCAATTGAGAAAGGACAGCAAAACAGAAAAGAGCACAGGCACCAAGGTAAATAATATGAACCCTAAAAAATTCGGCAACAAAAAAGAGTAGGCCACCAACGTGTTGCGCTTCTCCAGCCTGCTCATGCCGACACGCCTCATCGCTGTTTTTTGTGACATACCGCGTCCCCCCTCTATGGTAAGGTGTTCGAAGGTATTCGATTAAGAAGAAAAAGAAGGAGGGAGGGACAGTACCCGCCCTCCCTCTTGAACGAATGGGCAAACCTCTTATCGATTGGTATTACTTGATGAACTCGGCGGCGCGGGATTCCATCGCCGCAATGCCTTCATCAATGCTGATCTCACGGGTCATGATGAGGGTATGCTCCTCGTTTACAGCGGTCTTGATATCGCCAACGCCAGCTCCGACCGGCCATTCCAACGCGATGGAGGCGGGCAGCAAAGCGGCCAAGCTGGTTTCGTCCGTGGGGAAGCCCTCGGCGGAAGCCATCACAGCGGCAACATCCGCGCTGACGTAAGCAGGACGCGTGCCCGTGGCGGCGATGGCCTTGGCTCCATCCTCAGAGCACATCCACGAAGCGAACGCCCAAGCGGCATCCTGATTGGCGCTCTTGGCGTTGATGGCGATGCCGGTGGGAGAGCCGAAGGAAGAGCCGGGCGCCACGCCATCCAGATGCGGAACCGAGGTGATGCCCCAGTCAAACTTGGCGGTGCCGTCCTTCACGTAGCCGATCATGGTCGCCGCGAACCAATAGCCCATGGGCATCATCGCGATATTGCCCTGCGCAAAAGCGCCGGAGTAATGCAGGTTGGCAGCCTTGAGCTCGTCATACGTCATGCAGACGCCTGCGTCTTCCAGCCCCTGATACAGCTCATAGAAGTACTTCAGGTCGTCATACTTGCCATCGGCGAGGGTGTTCACGCCATCGCAGACCGCCCAGTTGGCCACGGCGCTCAGCCAGGTGTGGTAATGGGTGCCGTACACGCCGTCCTTCGCCATGCTCTTGGCCAACTCCGCGTACTGATCCCACGTCATGTCATTGGTCGGGTACGCAACGCCAGCCTTGTCGAACAAGGTCTTGTTGTAGTAAAGAACCCAGAAATCCGCGCGGAAGGGCAGCGCATAATAGTCCTGGGTGCCGTCCAGCACATAGCACTTATCCATGCCCGCATACTTGGACATATCGTAGGCGTCGGCGGCGATCTTGTCGCTCATTTTTGTGACAAAGCCTTCCTTGGCCCAATTCTGCAGGTCGGACAGCTCCTTCACGCAGAACAGATCGGTGGTGTCGCCACCGGAGAGCATCGTGGAGGTCTTGATGTTGTAATCTTGGGAAGCCAAATCCACCCATTCAATGGTCACGTCCGGATTGGCGGCCTCATACGCGGCCTTGATGGCAGCATAGTAGGGCGTCTTGTCGTAGTCCCAGCACGCCACGGTCAGCGTGGTCTTCCCTTCGGCTGCCGCGAAAGCAACGCAGGAAAACACCATAGACAGGCAAAGCAAGATAGCCAACAGTTTTTTCATGGGGTATACTCCTCCTTTAAATTTTGCTCGAGACAAATAAGGGAAAATGTTATCGGTTACATCGATTCGGAAAAATGTTTCGCCTTAAAATTCCCCGTATTTCTCGTGCCTTGTGTTCAAATAGTACACCTTGCCCAATCAATTTGTCAATATCTTTTGCAAATTTTTCTCTATTCTACGGCGCGCGCGCTGACGCTAGATCTTTTCCGCAAATTCATACACACAAAATGTTATCGCTTACATTTCTTCTTGCGTTTTTCTTTGATGCCCTATATAATAGGATAAACGCAAGGAAGCTGCCTTGCCGACTCACGCCATGCCATCCTTCGCCAAGAAAAGAGGAACGCGTTTGGAGAAAAGAATCACCATTTACGACGTAGCTAGGGCGGCAGGTGTCTCTACGGCCACGGTTACCCGCGTGATTACGGGGCAATCCAACGTGCGCCCGCAAACCCGGGAAAAAGTGCAGCAAATCGTTGACAAGTATGGCTATTCCCCCAGCGCAATCGCTCGCGGGCTAGAAAACGGCCAAAACAAAACCATCGGCATCATCTTGCCGGAAATCATCAACCCCTACTTTGCGCAGTTGTTTTCCTCCGCGGAGGAAGAGGCGCGGCGCAATGGCTACTCCATCTGGCTGCGCCAGATTCCCAGCGACGCGCCGATCGACGACGCCGTGGTGGACGAGATGGTTAGCCGCCGCCTGAACGGCGCTTTCTTTGTCGGCGGCATTTTAGAGGCCAGCCGTCCCGGCTTGACCGACGCGCTAAAGCGCCTAGGGCAATACATGCCCGTCGTGGCCATTTGCCCGCCCCACGCCGCGCTAAACTGCATCTGCCTATACAACGACCTAGCGAGCTGCATGCGCCACGCGGTACGGCATCTGCATACGCTCGGCCACCGGCGCATCGCCTTTATCGGCGGTTCGTTGCAAGTGGGCGGCTCCGGCGCCAGAGGGCAGGGCTTTTTGGATGAATTGCACGCGCTGGGTTTGCCGGATAATCCGTCGTATCACCACGAAAACGGCTTTGATGCAGAGAGCGGAGAGCGCGCGGTGCTCCGGCTCTTATCCAGCCTGGACAGCCGCTGCTGGCCCACCGCCATGATTGCCTTCAACGACTTGGTAGCGCTGGGCGCGATGAAACAGCTAAAGCAAATGGGGCTAAGGTTGCCCGACGACATGGCCATCATCGGTTGTGACAACCAATTTTTTTGTCCCTATACCGATCCGCCCTTAACCTCGATGGAGCTGCATCCCTTGGAGCATGCCAAGAGCGCCATCCGGGAACTGTTGGCGGCGCAGGAAAGCCATCCGCAGCCCTTTAGCCTGATGCGGGATTCCACCTTGGTGGTGCGGGAAAGCTGCGGGGCAAAGCTAGGCTATCGCAAGCTGGAGTAATCACCTCTACAGCAGTTTCTCGATCTCCGTTTCTAACTGTTGAGGCTTCATCGCCGGGGAATAACGGCCGCAGACGTCGCCCGCCCGGTCAATCAGGAATTTGCCGAAATTCCACTTGATGTCGCCCGCCTTGGCGAAGGGCTTCAAGACCTTCACCTTCTTCTCGAAGGACCTGCTTTCCTCGTCCGCCTGATCCTGGGGCGCTTGCTGCCGCAGCCATGCGTACAACGGATCGGCGTCCTTACCGTTGACGTCGATCTTCTGAAAGCGCGGGAAAGTGGTTCCGTAGTTGAGCGTGCAGAACTCGGTGATCTGCTCGTCGGTGCCGGGAGCCTGCCCTAGAAACTGGTTGCAGGGGAAGTCTAGTATCTCCAGCCCTCTATCCTGATACTTTTGATACAGCGATTCCAGCGCCTCGTACTGCGGCGTCAGGCCGCACTTGGTAGCGGTGTTGACAATCAACAGCACTTTGCCCTTGTACGCCGCCAGAGAGACGGGATTGCCCTTGTTGTCCTTGACGGTAAAATCATATGCGTTCATGTTCATTCTCCTTCTTCCATTGCGTCGTATTGGCCCATCAGCTTGTATAAAAGAGTATAGAGCGTCTTGGCTTCTTTTGCGTCCAGCCGGAGGCACTGCCCGATGGCCTGAGGAATGCCCAGCGCCTTTTCGCGTAGCGCCTCGCCCGCGTCCGTGAGCGTGACGATCAGGCTGCGCTCATCTTCCAAAGAGCGCCGTCGCGTGACCAGCCCTTGCGCCTCCAGCTTTTTCAGCAGCGGCGTCAGCGTGCCCGAATCTAGGTACAACCGCTCGCCCAACTGCTTGACCGTCAGGCGCTTGTGTTCCCACAGCAGCATCATCGTCACATATTGGGTGTAAGTCAGGCCGATGGCTTCCAGCAGCGGCGTGTACAGCTTTACCACGCCACGCGCCGCCGCGTACAGCGGAAAGCAGAGCTGATTCTCAAGTTTCAGCGAATCCAATCACGCACCTCCTAGGATTCGGATGCGACCATCATAGCATAGAACGGCGAAATAATCAATTAAAATTAAATTGTGTAAAATCAAAATAACCGCGTTTGTTTTGTTTCGCACGCCATCCGCGTAGATCAAGATCGGAGCAAAAGCAAAAAGCCCACCGTAGTGAGCTTCAGGCTATCAACAAAGTCAGACCGTCGAGAAATGTCCAGATGTGGGCGAAGCACAAGCGTGTCCGCAGGAGGACTGGTACGCCGACAAGGCGCGCGCTGGGCTGAACCCGCAGATGGGCGTTTATCGACGGTCTGACCCCACCGGCGTGAGCTCAGGCTATCAACAAGGTCAGACCGTCGAGAAATGTCCAGATGTGGGCGAAGCACAAGCGTGTCCGCAGGAGGCGTACACTGGTACGCCGACAAGGCGCGCGCTGGGCTGAACCCGCAGATGGGCGTTTATCGACGGTCTGAGGCCGCCGACGTGAGCTTTTTGCTTTCCCTCCTCGGAGGCATCTCCAAATACGCATCTTAATTATAGAGCTCCATCAACCGCCCGTCGCGCCGCAACGAGATCAAAAGTATATCCTCGCCCGCCTGATTGTCGATGGCCAAATAGCAGCGCATACCTGGATAGAAAAACACTGCGCACGCTTTCACTTTCTGCGCGGTTGCGGTATCCCCTCCGTGATATTGCTCCGGGGCCACCCGGCGATACCCGTGCGCGACGAGTTGTTCGGCATAATCCTCAAACGCGCTCGCGGGAGCATCTTCGATGTAGACGGTACTCACGAGCATGTTCTGTCCCTCGGGCTTGTCCTTAGGCGTGGTGATCTGAAAGTTAGAGATCGTGCCGGGCAACGTGTACTCCGGAATCAAGTTGCCAACGGCTTCCTTCGGCCAAGCGCTCGGCGCGTCATACGCCACTGTCCGGATGATTTCCTCATAGACCTCGTCAAAGACCACTTCGTCAGGCGTGGCTCCCTCCATGATCTTCAGTTGGGTATCCTTGGCGAGGCTAAAGTCCGGTTCCTTAGGGTCTAAGAAATCGCAGGCGAAGTGCACATAATCGCCGCTACCCCCGTTTTTGACGCTATCGAGAGCCGCGCGCTCCGAATCGTCGAGGTCTTCCGGATAGGTGAACTCCGCCATAACGCCGTCCTTCATCGGGCCGTTCTGCGCGGTATAGTAGTGAAATTGAACGCCATCCTTAACCAGCACCCCATAGGAGGTGGATACCGGCGTGTACGCCTTGCGCACTTGCTCGAGCAGCTTTTCGTCTGTGCTCTCGGTATAACCGGCTTCGCGCAGGCTCAGCAGAAATGCCTCAAGCTCTTCAGGCTTGTATTCGTACATGGTCCAGCTGAGGCTGCGCATGCATTCCGCCTCAGTCGACCAAGCCGGGTATATTACGCGCAGATCAGCGATCCATCCCTGCCCCATGTACTCTGGCAGCGCGCCGTGAAGGTAGCGCGTCGGCCACTCGTACGGATAAGCGATTCTGGCGAGGGCTTCGCCTTCGTCCGCCTCCTCCTCCGAGTACGACTGCAGCCTCTCAAACGCGTCCGGAGCCTCGATCCTAAAGCGCGAAGATATCCATGTGCCATAATCGACGGGTCGGTCGGCGCGAGCGTCGCTGGTTTTCCCGCTCTGGCTCAATCCCGGCGTGATAAAACCCAAACACAACACCACACACAGACCGATCGCGCAACTTCTCTTCATGAAAATCCCCCCTCTTCTCTCAGACAGCCGCGTCCCCCGGGTTGCTCTCGGCACTTTTTTCCATTATATCATCTAATGCGACACATGACCATCCCAAAAGACCAATAAGAGCCACTCTGGCCGAGCGGTTCAGACCGTCGATAAACGCCCATCTGCGGGTTCAGCCCAGCGCGCGCCTTGTCGGCGTACCAGTGTACGCCTCCTGCGGACACGCTTGTGCTTCGCCCACATCTGGACATTTCTCGACGGTCTGACTTTGTTGATAGTCTGAGCCACTCTGGCCGAGCGGCTCTTATTGTCAAAAAGCTAGGTTTTTTTGAATGGCAATAGCGGCACCATTTGAACTCCCACACTTTCCTAGGCGATAAGCGCCAGAAAGGTGTTTTTTGAGTACCGTGTAAGAATGCAATTGCATCGTATAAGGGTGTATCTGTTCATACCCACCTGCTCAAACAAGATTTCGATATTCGCGTCGTGCATCCACAAATGCATGTAGGACAACCTGTTCCGCTGCTTCATTCACTTTGTAAAAGATGAGGTGGCGTTCGACGATAAGCACCCGATAGCCTTGCTTCTTCAATATGCTGTATCGAGGATATGAACCTAAATGGGGTTGTTCAGCCAGCAGCCTTACCATATGTTCAACTTTTTCCAAATAGCTTAACGCGATGTCTACGCTGCCTGAATCCATCATGATGTACTGGATGACTTCATGCAGTTGGTCGTTGGCCCTATCTGTTCGTAGAACTTTGTATGCCATAGCTATTTTCCCATCGCAAGCATTTGCCGAATGCTCGTGAATGTATCTTCAACTGGCGCAACCCTGCCCCGTCGCACATCTTCTTCCGCTTCAGCTAAAACGCGCAGCAGTTCAAGCTCCGCTTTGATTTGCTCATACTGTGCAACGCCCATCAACACCGTGTCTCCACGACCATTCACCGTGATATAAACAGGTTGCTTTGTTTCTTTGCACACTTTTGATATTTCATTATAGTGATTGCGCAAGTCCGCAGAGGGACGAATACCTTCCACAACAAGCACCTCCTTTTCCTCATAGGCTTATTATAGCATGATTTGACTACTTTAAAAGGTCGAAAAAGTGCACCAGTGATATTTATTCTATTCAACTACGTAGCCCTCTCAATCCAGCCCCATGTAGGATCGATACGACTGCAGAACTGAAATTGGCTGAAATCCGGAAATCATACCATCTTCAAGTTCTGCTTCGCCTTTTGTTTATA
>JAVBMD010000023.1:0-101231 GCA_031552825.1 Eubacteriales bacterium | reverse complement strand
GAAGGTCCAGGGCGATCGCAAAGCCCTGGTCGCATCCGCAGATGCGAAATGCCTCGAAGCAAGGTTTGTAAGGAATTCCACCCTTTGCGAAGGGCGGCCAAAGGGCTTATCGCTCGCCCTTTGGAATCCTTCTCTACGCATTAAACTTTTTTTTTGATACGCTGAGACCGGCTTGCGCCGATCTCAGCCTGCCATGGGATATGTAGGATTACTCGCCCTTGGGCGCGAAAAGGCGCAAGAAACCGCGCAGAAAACGTGGAGCGCGCAAGCACACCATCCGTACGCTCATAGAAACACCCCTTTCCTTATCCGCTACCGTCAATCCCCGATGATTAGAAAGAAGCCCACAAGGATCAAGACAATTCCCAGCAGCACCGCCCACAGCCAAAATGGAACCGCCAGAAAGACCAAGAGCAGCCCCAATACGATCAGGCCGATGCCGATCAGCTTGAGCCCCGTAGCATTGGCCTTCACCGGCACCTCTCGGGTGGTCGCGGCGGCGCCGGGTGCGCATTTCCTGTTGCAACCTAGCATGCCAATCACCCCGCTACCTCATTGTACGCAGGGTACGGCGATTATGTGCCTGAAATTATCGCGAGGCGCGAAACGCGCGCAGTACGGCTTCAGGATCCTCGGCGCGCAGCAACGCGCTGCCTGCCACCAGCACGTTGGCGCCGCGGCGGACAGCCTCCGGCGCGGTGTCGGGCGCGATGCCGCCGTCGACCTGCAGCAGCGCACCGGAGCCGATCGCGCGCAGCATGGCGGCGATGCATTCAACCTTCTCCAGCGTGGCGGGGATCAGGCTTTGGCCGCCGAATCCCGGCTCCACCGTCATCACCAGCACCAGATCGACCAGCGGCAGCAGCGGCTCCAGCGCCCGCGCAGGGGTGCCCGGCTTGACGGAGATGCCGGGGCGCACGCCCAGTCCCCGCATGCGCCGCAGCAGCGCCGGCACATCGGCGGCAATCTCCTGATGGATCGTCAAGTAATCCGCCCCGGCCTTGGCGAAGGCCTCCACGTAGCGCTCCGGATTGTCCAGCATCAGATGCACATCCAGCGGCAGCGCGGTGACCTGGCGCAGCGCCGATACGATATTGGGGCCAAAGTTCAGGTTGGGTACGAAATGCCCGTCCATTACGTCGATATGCAGCCAGTCGACCCCGGCGTCCTCCATGCGACGTACCGCCGCGCCTAACTCCAATGGATTCGCCGCCAGCAGCGACGCCGATATCTTCAACATATTGTTCCCTCAATCATAGCGTTCTTTCCAATGCGTGCGCACCTCTTGCAGCAGCGCGCGGTAGCGCTCCCAGCGCGCCGGGTGCAGCGCGCCCTCCTCTACCACGGCGCGCACCGCGCAGCCCGGCTCCCTGTCGTGCAGGCAGGGCTGAAACCGGCAGCGCTCCGCCGCCTCGGCAAACTCCGGGTAGTACTCCCGCAGTTCCTCCGGCGGCAGTTCTTCCCACAGCTCCAACAGGCTGAAGCCCGGCGTATCGACCACCAATGCGTCGCCGCAGCGCAAGAGCTGCGCATGGCGCGTGGTATGCCGTCCGCGCTCGGTACGCTGGCTGAGCCCGCCGGTGGTCAGCTCCAGCCCGTACAGCGCGTTGAGCAGCGAGCTCTTGCCCACCGCCGATTGCCCGGCGAAGCAGCTCACGCGCCCGGCCAGCCGCCGACGCAACGCCTCGACGCCCGCCCCGGTGCAGGCGCTGATGCACAGCACCGGGATGCCGGCAGGCGCGTATTGCCGCCGCAAGTCCTCGCCCAGCGCGCTTTCTAAATCAGCCTTGTTGACGCACAGCAGCGGCGCAACACCCACCCGGCGCGCCCACACGATCAGCCGGTCGATCAGCAGCAGATCGGGCTGCGGCGAAGGCGCCGCCACCAGCACCAGCTGCTCCACATTGGCCACCGGCGGACGCAGGCATTCGCTGCTGCGCGGCAGGATATCGTCGATCCACCCGTGCTCCTCGCCCTGTCCCGGCGTGCAGCGCACGCGGTCGCCGACCAGCGGCGTGCGCTTTTCCCGGCGGAATATGCCGCGCGCGCGCAGCACGTGCTCCGCGTCGGTTCGCGGATCGAGCACGGTATAAAGCCCGCCGACCCCGCGCAGAATGATGCCCTCGATTTGTGCGGATCCGATTGGGATCGCTTCGGCTTGCTTACTCAAAGGTAATCACGCTTTCCTCCACCACCGCGTCGTTCACATAGACGCGGTAACTCGCCTCGCCGCCGATGGCGCTACGCAGCTCCACCGTCAATTCATTCGGCCCGGCCAGCGCATGGCGCGCGGCATACTGCTCGGTCTCCTTGCCGTCGCGCTCCACCAGCGCCACGCGCACGCGCGCCCCCTCCTTGGGGATTTCCACCCGCACGCTCACCTGTTTATGGAAGGGGCGGTGGTCAAACCGCGCCACGCTCAGCGCAATTTCGGAACCCGGGAACACCCGCTCGCCAGTCTTGGGGTCCTGCGCCTGTATCTGCGTATCCTGCCGCGCGTTGTCCACATCCACGAAGGTTACGTGGCCGACCGCCAGCCCCAGCGAGGTCAGCTTCCCCTCTGCATCGGCAAACGGCAGTTGCGAAAGATCCGGCACCACCACCACGCCGCCGCTGACGTGCAGGTCCACCATCATGCCGTCGGTCGCCTCGGTGCTCGCGGCAGGCTCCTGCCGGATGACCCGCCCCGGCAGCGCCTCGGAAAGCTCCACCAGCACATCGCCCACCGCCAGCCCTTGCTCGGTCAGCGCCGCCTCGGCTTCCTCCTGCGCCATGCCCACTAGGTTGGGCACCTGCACCTTGGCCGAGCCGACGCTGATGTACAGCGCCGCCTGCTCACCCCGGCCAATCTCCTTGCCCTCGGGCGGGTCTTGGGTTATGACAAAGCCGCTCATCACCACATCATGGCGCTGCTTGATAATCACCGGCTCGATCTGCGCCTTGCGCAGCACGTCCAACGCCACCGATTGCTCCAGCCCGGTGACGCCGGGCATGGCGGTATAGTTGGTCATGTGCGCATAAAAACCGTACCCGGCGTATCCCAATAGCCCAAGCACCCCGGCGCACAGCAGCAGCGTCAGCGTAAAGAGCACGCGCCCGCGCCACCGCCGGGCGCGGTTGTTCCTGCCGCGCCCCTGCCCGCCGCCGACGCCGGTGCGTTTGGTATCGGCAGGCACCGGCGCGGGGCGCATCTTGACAAAGCCGCCCTCCGGCTGGCGAACGGCGCGGCGGAGATCGGCGCTCATCTGTTCGGCGCTGGTATACCGCTGCGCGATGCCCTTGCACATCGCCTTGGCCAGCACCTGCTCCACCGCCGGATACACCCCGGGCGTGAAGCTGGAGACCGGCTTGGGCAGCTCATTGACGTGCTGCATCGCCACCGCCACCGAGGTTTCGCCATCGAAGGGCACGCGCCCGGTGAGCATTTCGTAGAGCACCACGCCGATGGAATATAGATCGCTCGGCGCGCTGGCCTGTTGCCCCTTGGCCTGCTCCGGCGAGAAATAGTGAACCGAGCCCATAATGTTGCCATCCATATGGGTGAGCGTGGTGCTATCGGTCATCCGCGCGATGCCAAAGTCGGCGATCTTGATGTCGCCGTGCAGGCCGACCAGCATATTCTGCGGCTTGATGTCGCGGTGAATGATGTGCTTCTGGTGCGCATGCCCCAGCGCCGAAAGCGCCTGCTGCGTGATGCGCAGCGCCTCCTCCTGCGGCAGCTTGCCGCGCTCCTGAATCACTTCCTTGAGCGTCTGCCCCTGTACGTATTCCATCACCAGATAGCGGGTATCGCCGTCCTCGCCGATGTCCAGCAGGTTGACGATGTTAGGGTGCTGTACCTTGGCGCAGGCCATTGCCTCCCGGTCAAAGCGGCGCAAAAAGTCCTGATCGCGGCTATATTCGGCGCGCAGCGCCTTGACGGCGACGGTGCGGTTGGTGCGCAGATCCAGCGCGCGGTATACCACCGCCATGCCGCCGCTGCCGATCAACGCCTCGATACGATAGCGCTTGGAAAGAATCTTGCCGATCAAACGCTCACCTCCTCTGCGCGCTCCAGCAGGATCAGCGTCACGTTATCGCGGCCACCGGCTTCCAGCGCGGCGGCGAGTAGCGCGTCGGCCGCCTCCTCAATGGTGTGCCCGCGCAGCAGCAGGGCGATCTGTTCATCCGGCACCATGCCGCTGAGGCCGTCGCTGCACAGCAGGTACCGGTCGCCGGGATGTACCTCCACGACCAGCACGTCGGCCTCCACGTAGCCTTGGGTGCCCAGCGCGCGCGTGATGACGCTGCGGTACGGATGCACGCGCGCCTCCTCCACGGTCAGCACACCGCTGCGCAACATCTCGCCGACCATAGAATGATCCTCGGTACACTGCTCCAGCGCGCCTAAGCGAAAGCGGTAGCAGCGGCTATCGCCCACGTGCGCGATGTACGCGCCTTCCTCCTGCACGCAGAGCAGCGTCAGCGTGGTGCCCATGCCCTGGCACTCCGGGCGATCCTGCGCATGGCGCAGCAGCACCAAGTTGGCCTCCTGCACCACGTTTTGCAACAGCTGCGGCGTCGCCTGCTTGCCGCGCAAACGGCACTCCACGCTCTCCACCGCCAAACGGCTCGCCACGTCCCCGGCGTTGTGGCCGCCCATGCCATCCGCCACGGCATAGACGCCTGCGCCGGGCATGAGCAGCGTCGCATCCTCATTGGCGCCGCGTACCTTGCCGACGTCGGTTCGCATCGCGCAGCGTAATTCGATCATGCTTTCTCCGCCTCCTTCGCCCCCGGCTCGCCGTCCAGATATGCCCGGCGAAGCTGCCCGCAGGCGCCCTGTATATCGTCGCCCATCTCGCGCCGCAGCGTTACCGAGATGTGCAAGGCTTCCAACTGTGTTTGAAACGCGCGGATCTCGGCCGCGCCCGCCGTGCGCAACCCGCGCTCCGCCACGGCGTTGAGCGGGATCAGGTTTACGTGGCACTGCAGGCCGCGCAGCCTGCCCGCCAACTCACGCGCGTGCTCCGGCAAGTCGTTGACGCCGCCGACCAGCGCATATTCGAAGATCACGCGCCGACCGGTCTTTTCCACGTACACCCGGCAGGCGTCGAGCAGCTGCTCCATCGGATACGCGCGCGCCACCGGCATCATCTCGCGGCGAATCGCGTCGTTCGGCGCGTGCAGCGACACGCTCAGCGTCACCGGCAGCCCTTCCTCGGCGAAGCGCAGCATCTGCGGCACCAGCCCGCAGGTGGAGAGCGACACGTTGCGCAGGCCGATCGACAACCCTTCCGGATCGCGCAGCAGGCGCAGGAAGCGCACGGTATGGTCGTAGTTGTCCAGCGGTTCGCCGCTGCCCATAAGCACCACGTTATGCACCGACACCCCGGCATCCAGCTCGGCATTGGCGCACAGCACCTGCCCGATCATCTCCGCGGCGGTGAGGTTGCGCGCGCAGCCCGCCAGCGTCGAGGCGCAAAACGCGCACCCCATCGCGCAGCCCACCTGCGTGGACAGGCACAGCGTAACGCCGTGCTTGTAACGCATGAGCACGCCTTCGATGACGTGTCCGTCGCGCAGGCGGTAGAGCAGCTTGATAGTGCCGTCCAGCGCCGAGCGCCGCCGCTCGATCACCTCCGCCGGGCGGTCCGCCGCCTCCTCGCTCAGCCGCGTTCGCAGCGCGCCGGGCAGCGTGTGCATGTGCTCGAAGGCCACGCCCCGGTGCAGCCAGCCGAACAGCTGCTTGGCGCGGAAGGCAGGCTGCCCCCACGATTTCAGCAGCTCCGCCAGCTCCTGCTGCGTGTAGCCGTGCAGTTCCAGCATGGTCAGCTCCTTTTGCGCACCATGCGCGCGATGTAGAACCCGTCGATGCCGTCGCGGTGCGCGAGCAGCTGCAGTTGCCCGTCGGTCGCGCGCGCGCGCAGCGCCTCGGGCAGGCGCTCGGCCAAGCCCTCCAGCACGAAGTCCGGGTGCGCGGCCAAAAAGGCGGCGATCTGCCCGGCGTTTTCCTCGGGCAGAATGGAGCAGGTGGAGTACACCAGCACGCCGCCGGGCTTGACGTAGCGGCTGCACGCGCCGAGGATCTGCGCCTGCATCGCCACCAGCGCCTGCACGCCCTCCGGCGTTTGGCGGTACTTTACGTCGGGCTTGTTGAGCATCACGCCCAGCCCGGAGCAGGGCGCGTCGACCAGCACGGCGTCCATCGTGCCCTCGATATCCTGCTTGAGCAGCGCGGCGTCGCGCTGGACGGGGCGCACGTTCTCCAAGTACAGCCGCCGAACCATGGCGCGAATCAGCTCCACGCGATGCTCGTGCAGGTCCCACGCGTAGACGCGCCCGGTACCGCCCAGCGCCTCAGCCAGCAGCGCCGTCTTGCCGCCCGGCGCGGCGCAGGCGTCCAGCACCGACCAGCCGGGCTGCACGCCCACAGCCTGCGCCGCCAGCATCGAGCTTTCGCCCTGAATGCTGAACACGCCGCGCAGGTACTCCGGCTCCTGCGCCAGATCCCCGGCGCCGAAAAGGTGATACGCGCCGGGCACGAGGCCGGGCTCAAACTTGAAATGTCGCCGCGCGAGGTATCCCTCGAACTCGGCGGTGGTGGTGCGGTGCAGATTGGGGCGCACGGTGACCGGCGCGTCGGGCGCGCGGTGTTCGCAGATGGCGCGCGCGTCGGCCAAGCTATAGGCGGCGATCAGCCGCTCCACGATCCACTGCGGCACGCTATGCATCACCGACAGAAAGCGCACCGGCTCCTCCGAGGGCTTGGGGTACACGATGCGCTGCTTGTCCCGAATCATGTTGCGCAGCACGGCGTTAACCAGGCCGGTATATTGCTCCTTGCCCTTGGCGCGGGTGAGCTTCACCGCCTCGTCGACGGCGGCGCTGCCCGGCACGCGGTCGAGGAAAAACAGCTGGTACGCGCCCATGCGCAGGATATCGCGCACCACCGGCTCGACATCCTTGCGCTCGAGGAAGAAATCGACCATGTAATCAAGGCGGATGCGGTTTTCCAACGTGCCGTACACCAGCTCGGTGACCAGCCGCTTATCGCGGCCGTCGAGCAGGCGGCTGGCGGTTAACCGCTTGTTCAGCGCCAGCGAGGCGTACGCATCCTGCTGGTGCACATCCTGCAGCACATCCAGCGCCACCATGCGCGCGCCGAAGGTGATCGCCGGGGCGGCGGGCTTGACCGGCGCGACGGTGCGTATGGCGGGACGCGCGACGGGGCGAACGCCGGGTTTCGATGGATTCGCGGGTCGGCCGAAGCCGCCGGGCTTGGCGGGCGCAGCGGGTCTGCCGAAGCCGCCGGGTTTGGCGGGGGTGGCGGGTCTGCCGAAGCCGCCGGGCTTGGCGGGGGCGGCGGGTCTGCCGAAACCGCCGGGCTTGGCGGGGGCAGTGGGTTTGCCGAAGCCGCCGGGCTTGGCGGGGGCAGCAGGTCTGCCGAAGCCGCCGGGTTTGGCGGGGGCGGCGGGTCTGCCGAAGCCGCCGGGCTTGGCGGGGGCGGCGGGTCTGCCGAAGCCGCCGGGCTTGGCGGGGGCAGCGGGTCTGCCGAAGCCGCCGGGTTTGGCGGGGGCAGCGGGTTTGCCGAAGTTTCCGGGCTTGGCGGGCGTTACGGGCTTGCCTGCAGGCCGCGCGCCGGGTCTGCTGGGTGGTCTCCTCTGTGTCATGCGTCCTCCCCAAAGCGCGCGCCGACTGCCATCGGATGCCCGCGCAAATAATCGGTTGTTGCCATACGCTTAGCGCCCGGTGCTTGCAGCTCCAGCACCCGCAGCGCGCCCCCGCCGGTAGCGATGCGCATGCCCGCTTTCGCGTCGGCTTGCAGCAGCGTACCCGGCGCGGCGGACACCGCAGCTTCCTCGGCCTCGGCGCGCCAGATCTTGTATACCTCCGCGCCCAGCGTGGTAAACGCTCCCGGCCACGGATCCACGCCGCGCACCAAGTTCACGATGCGCCGCGCGGGTTGCGCCCAGTCGATGCGCCCTAACTCCTTGCGCAGCATGGGATGGCGCGTGGCGGCGGCGTGATCCTGCGGGATGCGCGGGCAGTTTCCCGCCTCCAGCTCCCGCAGCGTGCGGATCAGCAGCGCCGCGCCGATGGGCGCCAACCGCGCGCTCAGTTCCCCCGCCGTCTCGCCAGGCAAAATGCCCACGCGCTCCTGCAGCAGCATGTCGCCGGTATCGACGCCCTTGTCGGTGCGCATCGTGGTGATGCCGGTCACAGTCTCGCCCTCGATGATGCACCAGTTGATAGGCGCGGGGCCTCGGTAGGCGGGCAGCAGCGAGGCGTGAACGTTGACGGTGCCGCGCGGCGGAATATCCAGCAGCTCCTGCGAGAGGATCTGCCCGAAGGCGGCGGTGACCACCAACTCGGCCTCCAGCGCCCGCAGCGCCGCCACGCCCTCGGGCGCGCGCAGCTTTTCAAATTGGAACACCGGCACGCCGCGCTCCAGCGCCAGCTTCTTCACGGGGCAGGCCGTAAGCCTGTTGCCGCGCCCCTGCGGGCGATCGGGCTGGCAGAACGCGCCGACCACCGCATGCCCGGCCTCCAGCAGCGCCGCAAGGCTTGGCACGGCAAACTCCGGCGTACCCATAAACGCGATGCGCATGGTTCACTTCCCCTCGCTTCGGATCGTCTTTTGCTCCATCTTCTTTTTGGGCGCTTCGTTCTTTTTAGGTGTTTCGTTCTTAATAGGTGTTTCGTTCTTTTGGGACGCCGCATCTTCCTCCCCGTCGGCATCAAAGACCTCCTCGGTCATGATGTCGACGTAGAGCTGCCCCTTGAGGTGATCCAGCTCGTGGCAGAGACACCGCGCCAGCAAGCCTTCGCCGGTGAGCTCGAAGGCCGCGCCGTGGCGATCCTGCGCGCGCACCGTTACCTTGGTGGGGCGAATGACGTAGCCCTGCCGCCCGGGTACCGAGAGGCAGCCCTCGGTGGCCTCCTCCTCGCCTTCGGCGGCGGTGATCTCCGGATTGACCAGCTCCAGCAGCTCGTCCTCCTCGCCGCCCAGGTCGATGACCACCGCCTGCTGCAAAATGCCGACCTGCGGCGCGGCCAAGCCGATGCCGTTCGCGTCGTACATGGTTTGCGCCATGTCGTCCAGCAGGGTATGCAGCCGGGCATCGAACTTCTCGAACGGACGCGCCCGCTTGGTCAGCGCGGGATCTCCGATTTTCAGAATCTTGCGTAGCGCCATGATGATTTCCTTCCTTGTATCTTCTACAGCTTACTATGTTCCCCAGCATTCCGTTTATCAACACAGCTACATCATCGACACCGGGTTGACCTCGGCGTATACCTGCGTTTGCGGCCACTCGATCTGCGCCAGCTCGCTGAGCTTTTGCAAAATCTCCTCCGCCGGTTGCTTGATGAGCTTGTAAAACAATTGATAGCGCGACTTGCCGCGCAGCACCTTGACCGGCGCCTCCATCGCCTCCTCCAGCAACACCTGCTCGCGTAGCCACGGATGCTTCTGAAAGAAGGCCTCCATCTGCTCCCGCAACGCCATCGCGGTCTCGCGCACGCGCGCCTCATCCGCGCCCTCGATGAGCAGGCGGCACATGGTCGCGTAGGGCGGATAGGCGCGGCGGCGGCGGTAGGTCATCTCCTCCTCGAAGAAGGCGCGGTAGTCCTGCCTTGAGGCAGCCTGAATGCAGTAGTGCTCCGGCTCGTAGGTCTGCACGACGACGCGTCCCGGCTTCTCGGCGCGCCCGGCGCGCCCCGCCACCTGCGTTACCAGTTGAAACGTGCGCTCGGCAGAGCGGTAGTCGGGCAGGTTGAGCGTGGCGTCGGCGGCCACGACGCCCACCACCGTCACGTTGGGAAAGTCCAGCCCCTTGGCGATCATCTGCGTGCCGATGAGGATGCGCGCCTCGCCGCTGCGGAAGCGGGAGAGGATGTCGTAATGCGCGTCGCGCGAGCGGGTGGTGTCGTTGTCCATACGCAGCACCGGCACGCGGGGGAAGTACTTCTTCACCGCCTCCTCCACCAACTGCGTGCCCGCGCCGAAGTAGCGGATGCTGCCGCTGCCGCACGCCGGGCAGGCGCTGGGCGGCGGCTTCTTTGCGCCGCAGTAGTGGCAGCGCATCTCGCCGCCTAGCTGGTGAAAGGTCATGCTCACATCGCATTGCGCGCACTTGACCACGTAGCCGCACTGGCGGCACTTGACGAAGGTATTGTACCCGCGCCGGTTGATGAACAGCATCGCTTGCTCGCCTTGGCGCAGGCACTCGCTGAGCGCCTCCATCAGCGCGCCGCTGAAAACCGACTTGTTGCCCGCTGCCAGTTCCTCGCGCATGTCGACCAGCATCACCTCGGGCATCGGCCTGCCGAGCACGCGCCCCGGCATCTCCAGCAGCGTCAGCTCACCCGCCAGCGCGCGGTCAAAGCTGCGCATGCTGGGCGTGGCGCTGGCCAAGATCAGCGTGGCGCCCTCGGCCTCGCAGCGGCGCTCGGCCACCTCGCGGGCGTCGTAGCGCGGGGTTCTATCGGAAAGGTAGGTGGTCTCATGCTCCTCGTCGACGATAATCAGGCCGAGGTTGCTTGCCGGGGCAAAGATCGCCGAGCGCGCGCCGATTACCACGCGCGCCTCACCCCGCCGCACCCGGCGCCACTCGTCAAAGCGCTGCCCCGGCGTCAGCCGCGAGTGCAGCACCGCGCCCGACTGGCCGAAGCGCGCGCGGAACCAATCCACCATCTGCGGCGTCAGCGCGATCTCGGGCACCAGCACGATGGCGGTGCGCCCCTGCTCCAGACAGCGCTTGGCGGCGCGGATGAACACCTCGGTCTTGCCGCTTCCGGTGACGCCGTGCAACAAAAAACGGCCTTCGCCGCGCTCCATCGCCGGATATAGTTCCGCCAGCACGCGCTGCTGCTGTTCGGTCAGCGGGGGCTCCGCCGTCGGCTCGGTCGTCATCTCGCCATAGGGGCGGCGCAGCACCTCTTCCTCAAACTGCTGCACGAGCCCCAACTCCAGCAGCGCACGCAACGCCTCGCCAGGCTCGGATACCCGCTCGGCAAGCTGCGCCCGCGAGAGCGCCCCGCCCTCCAGCGCGCGCAGAATCTTCTGCCGCTTGGGCGCGCGCCGCTGCTTCTGCACGCATTCGTCGATATCGTCAATCGCGTCGGACAGCGCGTACCACGCCTCGGTGCGCTCCTTTATGCGCTCGCCGCGCATCTGCGCCGGGATCAGCAGCCGCAGCGCCTCCACCAGCGGGCAGTGCGCCTGTTCGCGCAGCCATACCGCCAGCTCCATCATGTGCGGCAGCAGCACCGGATAATCCTCCAGCGGGCGCAGCACGTCCTTGACGCGCGCCTCGGGCAGATCGCACCGGTTCAGCAAGCGGATCACATACCCCTCCACCTTGCGCGGGCCGAAGGGCACCATCACGCGCATGCCGGGCTGGAGCGCCATGCCCTCGGGCACGCGGTAGGTAAACACGCGATCCACTTGCTCGTGCGCGATCTCCACGATCACCTCGCAATATGCCACGCATTCACCTCCCCTCATTCGCGCTCAACGCATACCACCATATATTATATCCGTCCGGTGTGCGAACCACAAGGGAAAGTTTCTAATTGTAGCCGCCCTACGGCTTGCCATCCGCCCCCCGCTGCGGTATACTGATGACCGTGCAAATAATAGGAATTCTTGTATTACATGCCGCTGGGAGGACAACGATATGACCACAATCCCCACCAAAGAGCGCATCCAAGGGCGCATATGGATCCCGCTGGCCGCGTTCTTGATTACCGCCTGCGCGATGTTAGCGGCTTGCGCATGCTTCGGCGTTTTCCCCTTCGGCGCAAAGACGCTGCTCACCGTCGATATGGACGGCCAATATGTACACTTTCACGCATGGCTGCGGCGCGCGCTGCTGGATGGCGAAGGCCTGTTCCTCAGCCCGCGCGCCGGGCTGGGCATCAACGCGCTGCCGCTGTTCGCCTATTATCTGGCCAGCCCACTTTCGCTGCTGACGCTGCTGTTCCCCGCCGCGGCGCTGCCGGAGGCGCTGTTCTTCGTGACGGTGCTCAAAATCGGCCTGATCGGCGCCAGCTATGCCTGCTTTGCCCAGCGGGTGTTCGGCGCGCGGCGCTCCAGCCTGATCTTCGCGCCGTGCTTCGCGCTGTGCGGCTTCGCGATGTGCTACGCCAGCAACATCATGTGGCTGGATACGCTGATCCTATTGCCGCTGGCTATGCGCGCCACCCATTCCTTGGTAACGCGCGGACGCTGGGGCGGGCTGCTCCTCTCGCTGGCGCTGCTGTTCGTCACGCAATTCTATCTGGCCTATATGGCCGGGCTGCTGATCTTCCTGTGCTTCCTCATCATGCTATGGGTGAACAAGCCGGTTCGCCCGTGGCGCACCGTGCTCACCTTTGCGGGCGTCACCCTCGCCGCAGCGCTGTGCTGCGCGGTGCTGCTGCTGCCCACGGCGCTACGGCTGCTGCACAACGCCGCCAACGCCAACTTCGAGGCCGGCCTGACTTGGGCGCCGATGTTCGGCTTCTTCGATCCCCTCCAGCGCGCGTTCCCAAGCGCGTTTGACAGCATTCAGGGCGGCCTGCCGCCCATTTACTGCGGCACCTTGGCGCTGCTGCTGCTCCCACCCTACTTCATCAACGCGCGCATCCCTTGGCGCGAGCGCCTCGGCTTCGGCATCATCACCCTGATCCTGATGGTCAGCTTCCTCTACTCTCCCATCACCTTTTTCTGGCACGCTTTCGACGTGGCCGGTTGGTTCCAGTTCCGCTTTTCGTTCCTGCTCTCCTTCGTGTGGGTATGGGCGGCGCACCGCTGCTTTACGCAGCTGGAGGATCTGCGCGTATCCGCCGTGCTGGGCGGCGGCGCGGCGGCACTGCTGTACGTAACGGTACTGCAGACCGGCAACTTTCAGTTCCAGCCCAACCTTGCCCATTCGCTGGTTCCGTGGATCGTGGTGATCTGGACAGCGATGCTGCTGGCGCTGCGCCTGGCCTGCGGCGGGCGCGGCGGCCTGTCCCGCTCGCCCAAGGCGAAGGCCATCTTGGCGGCGCTCTGCGTGGCGATGGTCGCGGCGGAAACGTGCGGCAACGCCTATTGCACGCTGCTGAGCATCGATGAAGAAAACTCCTACGAAGAGCGCGCCGGTTATGAATCCTTCTTTGCGCAGCGCGAAGCGCTTTTGGCGCAGTTGCCCGATGAGCCGGATTCCCCCTATCGTGTGGATACCGAAAGCGGCTACAACCGCAACGACGGTTTTACGCTGGGATACAACAGCATGCAGCTCTACAGCTCCACGGCGGATCGCGTGCTCGGCGATACGCTGATGCGCTTTGGCATCAACGCGCGCGGGCTGGTACACGGCCATGCGGGCATCACCATCGCGATGGACAGCCTGCTGGGCATTCGCTACCAGATGGAAGCCGAAGCGCCCAACGATTACTACCTTCCGGCGGCGGAGCAGGATGGCCTGACCGCGTACGAGAATCCCTACGCTTTCCCCCTGCTCTTCGCGGCTCCTGCCACGGTGCTGGAGAACCGCCTGCCGCCCATGCCGCTGGAAAAAATGGACTGGGGCATGACGCCGGTGCGCGAGAACGTGTTTGAGCTGCAAAACCGGATGTTCGGGGCGCTAAGCGGCGATGCCGACGCGCCGCCGTTTGCCCCGCTGGCCATCGAATCCGACGAGCTGGACGGGCTGACCCGCGAGGATCACCCCGACGGCAGCGTGGAGCTGCGCTTCAGCGAGGGGGCGGAAGGCGTTCCCACCGAGCGCCTGCTGGCGCGCACCGAAGGCGACGGGCCGGTATACGCCTATTGGGCAATCCGTACCGAGAGCGGCGAGGGTACCCTGCGCAGCGATGGCCGCGAGCTGGCGACGATGCGGCTGAGCAAAGCGCCGCAAGCCTGCTACGTGGGTGACTTCTGGCCGGACGAGGAGGTTGCGCTGGATTTCGAGCTGGAATCCGAGGGCATCTCCCTCACGCGGCGCGATCTGTACCAGCTCAACATCAGCGCGCTGGAAAAGGCCAACAACGACGCCTACGCCTCGCAAATGTACGATTTGCAGTGGAAAGGCCACAAGCTCTCCGGCACCGTCGACGTGACCAACGAGCGAGATACGCTGCTGTTCACCGTACCCTACGATACCGGCTGGAGCGCCACCGTTAACGGCAAGACGGTGCCTGTGCAGCGCGGGCTGGATCTGTTCTGCGCGGTGCCGCTGAGCGCCGGGCGCAACTACGTGAAGCTGACCTATACACCGCCGGGCTTCACGCTCGGTACGGCGATTTCCCTCTCCGCCTTCGCCGGGCTGGCGCTGCTGTGGCTCGTGCGGCGCATCGCGGAGAAGCGGAAACGGGCGGCATAATAAAAAGCTCGATCTTTCCCCGTCCCATAAAAAACGGCGTGAAATTTGCTTCCATTCGCAAATCTCACGCCGTTTTTTTTGCTGCGCTATTCGGTATCGGTGGGGAGCGCGTCTTTCAGCCGATGCAAGTCGCTGCCGTCTAGGCGCATGAGGCAATCGATCCCCTCATTATCGCTGAACATCATCCAGTCGCCCGCGATGAGCAGGCTGTTAACCCCCACCAATCCGTCCGCTAAGACCACGGGATTGCTGCCGTCCAAGTTTGCCTTTACGATGGATGATTTCGCTCCCTGCCCCCAATCGTTCGCGTCGACATAGTAGAGAAAGTCGTCCGTTACATGCAGCGCATTGATGTAGTGACCCTTGCTGCCGGGCACGACCGCTACGGGAGCCTGCGCGAAATCAAGATCGACGCAGAACACGACAGTGGGTTCCGCCTTGTTCTTCGAATAGCGTTGCTCCGTATAATACAGCCTCCCGCCGACGATCTGTGGGAATGCAACAAAAGCATTCCCTTGGCTGAGCAGCGAATGCGCCTCGATCTCTCCTGATTCGTCGTTCCGGAACTTGACGATATCAGCGACGGACTCATTTTTCTGGCCGTCGGGCGTTTTCCCTGTTTTCGTACCCCTGAAATGCACGTAGACCCAATCCTTGTCCGCGAAAAGAACTTTGCTGTCATAATCGTATGCGAAGGTCCACTCTACCCCGTCCAGCACTTCAACCTCTTTTTGCTCGGAATGGCCAAGGTATGTATATCCTGAATTGTCCGTCCGATATCGATATACACTGGCGCCGGTGTTTCCGCCAGAGAGTTGGTACACCCACTCGTCCACGACCAAGCCGGGCGGATAGCCGCCCACGTCCGGCGTGAGCGCGGCATCCTCTGCCCGCATTTTGTAAGGCGGAACCGCCCCCGGCCAGTCCTCTCCCACAAAAAGCCAATCGCCGATCACTTGGAGCGCTGGCGACCAGTGACCGGAAGCGTTTTTGTCATGCTCGTGGATTTTTGTCATTTGGGTGCCATCGGCGCGCATTTTGTATAGCGTGTGTACGGTGTTCCCGGCGCGCAGGTCATTCTGCGAAACACACAGCACGATCCAATCGCCCAGTACCGCCATTTGCATACCGCCAAGACGCGCGTTCGCCAGATTCCCCGGCGTTTTGCCCATGCCGGTATTCTCAATCTTCTCCAAGGGCGAATATTCAAGTTTTCCGCTTGGGTACTTTTCGTACAGGTACCATGGCGTCACGAATGCAGGAAGCTCCATACCCGGTCCCGGCGGTATCAGGCCATCGAAGTAATTTCTCAGGAATAGCCCTCTTGCGTTGAGAGGCATCGCTTGAGCGTTCTTGCGATAGTGAAAAAACCTCTCCGGGCCGGAAAAATCCCGTCTGATATCGACGAGTTCTACCTCGCCGACCGCGACGCCGTCCTGCCACTCGCCATGCGCGATGTGCTCGCCCTGATCCGATACGGAATACAGCGTTCCTTCGCCATGGGGCAGGTCGTTTTCCCATTGGCCCGCATACAGGTAGTTGTAATACGCCCAAGTACCGAAACCGCTTCGCTTGCCGTATTCGTCATGTCCGCCCACGTATGTGCCCTCGTTCATCCTTGCAAACTGGGCGCTCTCACTGTTCTCCCCGGCGAAGAGCGTAGCAATCATCCCCTCGGCCTCCGCCCAAGAGGGAAGGGTTAATTGGTCAGACGTCGGCGGGCTGCCCGCCGCGTCGATATCGGCATCCGCCCAAGGCGGCACCGCGCCATAGTTCGCGTATTGGAAAATGAGCCGGGTGCCGCCCGGCATGGTCTCTCCATCCTGCCGGTCAAGGGCATCCACCCACATTTCCCTAGCGCTCCTGCCATGCTTCACGTCTATCGCGTAAAAACTGGCGTCGCCATTTTCCGAGTGTTCGGATATGAGAACCGGACCTTCGGCAAAACCGTACACCCAATTGCCCTGAATGGCCACCACGTAGGGCGGATTGCCGTCGCCGTCCGCACCTCGGCGCTCGTACAGCGTTCCACGGCCGTTGGGTCTGCCGCCCTCCCATTCCCCCTCGTAGCGGTAGTTGTAATACGTCCAAATGCCCTGCCCGTTGCGGATACCGCTTTCATCGTATTCGCCCTCATATATGCCCTCGTCCATCCTCGCGATCTGGGCGCGCTCACTGTTCTCCCCGCCGAAGAGCGTAGCGATCATCCCCTCGGCCTCCGTCCAAGAGGGGAGGGTTAATTGGTCAGCCGTCGGCGGGCTGCCCGCCGGGTCGATATCGGCATCCGCCCAAGGCGGCACCGCACCATAGTTCGCGTCTTGGAAAATAGGCCGGGTGCCGCCCGGCACGGTCTCTCCACCCTGCCGGTCAAGGGCATCCACCCACATTTCCCTAGCGCTCCTGCCATGCTTCACGTCTATCGCGTAAAAACTGGCGTCGCCATTCTCCGCGTGTTCAGATATGAGAACCTTACCTTCGGCAAAACCATACGCCCAATTGCCCTGAATGACCACCACGTAGGGCGGATTGCCGTCGCCGTCCGCGCCGCGGCGCTCGTACAGCGTTCCACGGCCGTTGGGTCTGCCGCCCTCCCATTCCCCCTCGTAGCGGTAGTTGTAATACGTCCAAATGCCCTGCCCGTTGCGGATACCGCTTTCGTCGTATTCGCCCTCGTATGTGCCCTCTGCTTCATCCTTATACTTGGGTATTTCCATCTGCCCGATTGATTCGGCGATGTCCCAAGCGGGCAAGTTTAACAATCCCGCCGACGGCGGGCCAGCCGTCGTATCAAACTCCGCCTCTGCCCAAGGCGGCACACCGCCCAAGAGCAGCTCTTGATTCAACGTCAAAATCTCCTCGCCCTCGGTTTGGTTGCCGTCCGCGTCGCGGAATATTCCCATTACGCTGCCATTCGCCTCTGGGAATCCCTTTTTCACGCGAAAGGAAAACACGACGGATTCCCACCCGTTTTCGCCCAACCAATAATTCGACCGCAATATCGCCCCGTCCGCGAAGCCATCCTTCCAGTTGCCTTGCACAACGGACCATCCTTTGTCGCCCTCTTCCTCCCAGCCTTCGTACAGCGTCCCTTCGCCATTGGGCATATCGTTTTCCCAATTGCCCTCATAGTAGAAGTTGTGGTACGTCCAAGCTCCCTGCCCGCTGCGTTTGCCCTCCGCGTCATACGCGCCCACATAGGTACCCTCATAGGCCGCTTCCCCCGCGCCAGAGGCGGTAAAGGGCAGCGTCAAAATCATGAGCGCAGCCAATATCGCCGCGAGAAAAACCACGGCCAAGCGCCCGTCGCAACCCTGCGCCATTTTTGTTGCCTCCTCCAAGCTTGTTGTGAAAATTTTACCATCGCCGCTGGCGATCGTCAACTCGTTCCGGCACATACGCTTCCCGCATAGGATGGATATGAGCGTGCCCGCGGAGGCCTTCGCGTTTCGCGCCTCTCAATTCCCAGGCGCGCAAAGGAGTGTTCGCGTGTGAGTCCCCTCGCAATCGTGGCGATCGTGGTCGGCGGCCTTGCCCTGATCGCGGTTATCGCGTATTGTATTTGGAAATTTCGAAAACCGTTCGCGCAGGACGCGGGGTTTTTATACGATCCATCGCAAGATATCTTCTACTCCGCCATGGATGCTTGGCAGCGCCGGTTCGGCTACTGCCAGCTATACGATGAGGCAGCGCCGCTGTGCGACATGATCCTCGACTGTGAACCGGTTCGCTTTGAATATGAGGGCAAGCGCTGGCTGATCGAACTATGGAAGGGGCAATACGGCATGGCGGCAGGCGCCGAGGTGGGCGTATTCAACACTGCCGACCTTGGCCTAGATGCTGCGGTCTATTCCGCCGCCAGCGAAGAAGATATGCCGCTGATTACCTTCGAGCTGCGCCAAAACAATCAGCCGCTTTTCACCCGTTCACCGCAGCCGCACTGGTGGCTGACCGGGTTTATCCTCGGCCATTTCGCGCCGCCGGAGGAACTGGCGATGAAGGCCACGCTCCAGTTTGGCAGCCAAGGGATGGCCAACGCCGTGCTGCGCGCGTTCCAGCAGCTCGGCTACAGCGCGCGGGAACTCGGGCAGCAGAGTACCCGTATCCAGATCCTGTTCACCGCCCCAAAGAGCGCGCAGCCTCAGACGCGCACACCCTTTATCGAGCGCGCCTCGCTGAACAGCAGCCGGGAATACTGCAGGCTCTATCATGATCTGACCGACGGGGTGCAGGGCAACGCGCTCGCCAAACTGCGCGCGCTCGCGGACACAAACGCCGCGCTGCACGAGCAGGCGCTGCGCTTCGGGCGGAGCGAGTTGGGCTATCGCCACCAAGAGGTGCCTTCTTCTTTTCTCAAGAACCAAATTCCGCCGAGCTAAGTTTTTTTATAAAGATCCCCCGGCGGAGCGCTCCGCCGGGGGATCTTGCATGATCGGGGGGCTATACCAGTTCGTAACCCGCATCGTCGATTGCCTCGGCAAATGCCGCCCGCGTCACCTCGGCGGCATGTTCCACCGTGGCGGTTTTCGCCTCCAGATCCACGTTAGCGGATTGCACCCCGGCCATCTCCTCCAGCGCTTCCTTCACGTGGCGCACGCAATGCTGGCAGCTCATGCCCTCGATGTGCAGAATGGTTGTCGCCATCATATCACCCTTTCGTTTGAATGGATCATTCGAATGCATCGCTCGAATGCGTAGATTTTTCACCGATACTGGTCAATCTCCGAACGGAAGCGGCGCAGCTCGCTGGTGCGCTCGGCAAACACCTGCTCCGCTGCGGCCAGCATGTCCTCGGTGCGGTTGAGCGCGTCCTGATAGATGGCGTTTCCATGCTCGGTCGCCTCCTCGGTAATCTCCCGCGCCTTGACCTCGGCGCGGCGCATCACCTCGGTCTGCTCCATCAGCGCCTCGGCGCGGCGCTCCGCCTCCTCGATGATGTCGTGTGCGTTGGCCTCGGCATCCGCGCGGGTCTGCGCCGCGTAATGATCGGCCTCCTCGAGGATCTGGCGCGCGCGCGCCTCTGCGTCCTGCTGCAGGGTGCGCGCGCGTGCGGTGGCCTCGGCCAGCGTGTTGTCGGCAAAGCGCTTGGCGTCGCCCAAGATGCGGCTGCGGTTGATGTTGATGTTGTTGGCGTCCTGAATCGCCGCAGGCACCGCGACGCGCATCTCCTGCAACGCATCCATCAGCGCATCGCGATCCACCAACCACATATGGCTCAGCAAGTGCTTCTTGCCTTGGTTGATGATGTTCTCGACCTCGCCAAGCTTATCGTTGAATTCCCTATCCATTCGGTTTCCTCCCTTTGTATCGGCGGGTTTATCGGCCTTGCGGGCGAAGCGTCGCGGAGATTTCCGCCCGCAGAGCCACCGGCACCAGCGGCGCGATGTCCCCGCCCAGTACGGCGATCTCGCGCACGCGGCTGGAGCTGATGTGCGCGTACTCCGGCGCGGTGAGCATAAACAACGTCTGCACGCCCGGGCTCATGCCCCGATTGAGCTGCGCCATCTGTCCTTCATAGCCAAAGTCCTCAACGCCGCGCAGTCCGCGCAGGATCACCTGCGCCCCGCAGCGCCCGGCAAACGCCACCAGCAGGCCGGAGAAATTTTCCACCCGCACGTTGGGCAGATCGGCGGTTACGCGGCGAAGCATCTCCTCGCGCTGTTGCACCGGGAAACTGCCGCGCTTGTCGGCATTGACCAACACCGCCACCACCAACGCGTCGAACAGCGGCGCGGCGCGGCGGATCACATCCAGATGGCCGTTGGTCACCGGGTCAAAGCTGCCCGGGAAGATCGCCGTGCGCATCGTCGTCCCCTCCTTTGCGGATCATTGTCACGGTGGTATCGCCGTAGCGGCGGGCGTCGGTTTCATGCAGCGGCGGCTGCACTATGGGCGGCGCGCCTGTGCGGTGCTCCACCACCACTAACGCATCTTCCTCCAGCAGCCCGGTCAGCGCCGCGCACACGGCGCTCACGTCCACCCTGTCATAGGGCGGATCCACAAAGACCAAATCGAACCTTTGCCCCTGCCCGCGCAGGCGGGTTAGCGCCGCCTGCCAATCGCAGCCGAGGCAGGTACACTGTTCGGCAAACCCGGCGTGCTCCACGTTGCGGCGAATGGTGCGCATCGCCTGCTGGGCGTTGTCCACCAGCACGGCGCTGGCCGCGCCCCGGCTGAGGCTCTCCAGCGCCAGCGCGCCGGATCCGGCGAACAAATCCAGCACGCGCGCCTCCGGCACTTGGTTGCGCAGGATGTTGAACAGCGATTCGCGCACCGCGTCCTGCGTAGGGCGGGTGGAAAGACCCGGCGGCGCGAGAAGCGTGCGCCCGCGCGCCGTACCGCCGATGATCCGCACCGCTCCACCTACCCTTCTCGCTCGCTTGTCGGTTCAGTATACCCTATAATATAGCAAACTTTTCAGCTTTTTGGAATATCAAATCAGCCGCCGCGGGTCTTTGCCTTGCGACTGGCGCTGTCGCTCGCGCTTTTTCTTGCGCGCAATTTTTTTCTGATGCTCCGCCTTGGCCTGCTCGTTCCTCGCCAGCATCTTGCGATCCAGCGCTGGGCCGCGCAGGTAACCGAGGGCAAAAGCCGAGGGCAGCAGCAGCACCAGCAGCGGGCTCAGCCGATCCAGCAGCAGCGAGGCCGCGGTGCCGAATCCCCCCGCGATGTAGGCGGCAGGCATGATGACCAACCGCACGCCGATGCGCAAATAATCGGCGGCGGCAGGCGCGCTGTGTACCGCATAATACGCCAGCGGCGCGCCGATGTCTGCGCGTTCCCGATAGCCCGCCAGCCACAAGGGCAAGTCCTGCAACGCATAGGTGTACGGTTTGGCCAATACCGCCAGCGCGGAAGCGGCCAGAAAGAGCGGCAACGCCGCCAGCAGCGCCGCCAGCGCGCCGCGCATCGGGCGATAGCGCCCCGCCCGCTTGTCCGGCTCCGCCACCTGCTCGACGCGCTGCGCCAGCATCCTATCGTGCGCGACGGCCTTTTGCCCTTGCGCGCCGCCCTCGAGGAACAGCAGCGCCCACACCCCGCCGAAGGCCACCGCGTTGAGCAGAATGCGCAGCGCGTGGTTCTTGGTCATCAATAGCTGCGCCAGCATCAGCGAAAGCATGCCAAGCGCTAGGATGTACACCAGGATTTTGCCCGCCGATCGCAGCACGTCGCGCGTCCAGCGAATGTCTCCCGTATCAGGCGTGTTCCGGCTCATCTCGCCCGCCTCCTTCGCATCGCGCGGGCAGGATGCCTCGCGCCGTAATCAGATAGGACAGCGCGACATCGTGCGCCTCCGCCGGCACCGTCGGCACCATCTGCTCCACAAAGGCCAGCCCGGCGGTAACCGCCGTCAAGCCCGGCAAAAAACCGTCATAGTAGCCCGCGCCATAGCCCAGCCGATGGCCGCGCGCGTCGAAGGCGCGCCCCGGCACCAGCACCAGCTCGATGCCCGCCGGATCCGCCGCCTGTACGCCCGCCGCCTCCGGCACGCCGAAGGTACCCGGCGACAGCGCCCGCAGATCCGCCACCGGCACCGCCTCCAGCCTGCGCCCGGCGGCACAGCGCGGCAACAGCAGGCGCTTGCCCGAGGCCAACACATGCGCCATCAGCGCGGCGGTGTTCAGCTCACCGGGCAGCGCGGCATACAGCATCACGCTGCGCGCCCGCCGGTACACCGGCCAGCCGACCACCCGCTCGGTCACCGCCCGCGCCTGTTCGGCGGCGGCTTCCGGGGCAATCGCCGCGCATATCGCCCGCATCTGTTCTCGCAACGCGCGCTTTTCCTTCATACGCCGCCCTCCCGTACCACGCGCGGCACCCGCGCGCTGGGCGCGAGCAGCGCCTCGTAAGCGATGGTGCCCATCCAGCCAGCCAACTCCTCCGCCGAAATCGCGGCATCGCCCTGCGCGCCCATCAGCACCACCTCGTCGCCAGCCGCGCAGCTGGGAATATCGGTAACGTCGGCCATGCACTGATCCATACATACCCGCCCGATGATCGGCGCGCGCCGCCCGCGCACCAGCACGGAGGCTTGTCCAGCCAGCGCGCGGCGGTACCCGTCGGCATAGCCAACCGGCAGCGTCATCACCCGCGTCGGCCGCGCGGCGGTAAATGCGGCGCCATAGCTGACGCTCTCACCCGCCTCAATTTCCTTAACCAGCGAAGCGCGCGTCACCCACCGCATCGCCGGGCGCAGCGCCGCATCGCTGCCCACCGGCGGCGCGTCGTACATCGCGATGCCGGTGCGCACCAAATCATAGTGCGTCATCGGAAAGCGCAGCGTCGCCGCGCTGTTGGCGGCATGGCGCAGCGCCGGGCGCAGCCCCTCGCGCTCCAGCGCGGCCAACACCGCCTCAAAGCGCCGCATCTGCATGCGCGTATAGTCGTCCCGTTCCGGCTCATCGGCACAGGCGAAGTGGGTAAATACGCCTTCCGCCCGCAGCTCCGGCATCCCGGCGATCTCCCGCGCCAATCGCACCGCCTCGGCCTCGCCGCGCACGCCCAGCCTGCCCATGCCGGTATCTACCTTCAGGTGTACCGCCGCCGGAAAGCCTAGCGACCGCGCCGCCTCGCGCAGCGCGTCCACGCCGCTCCGGTCATACACGGTCTGCGCCAAACCAAGCCGAACCGCCGCTTGCGCGCCGACCGACTCCGCGTTGCCCAACACCAGCACCGGCGCGGCAACGCCGCCCAGCCGCAGCGCCTCGCCCTCCTCCACGGTGGCCACCGCCAGCATCTGCGCGCCGCCTGAAAGCGCCGCGCGCGCCGCCGTTAGCGCGCCATGGCCATAGCCGTTTGCCTTAACCACCGCCATCAGCGCCGCGCCGGGATTGAGCCGCTCGCGCAGCGCCCGCACGTTATGCGCGATGGCGGCAGGTTCAATCTCCACAAAGTTGCTACGATACACCGTCTCGCTCCGTCCTGCGGAGGCGCTTTCGGGCAAATCTCCGCAGGCTGTATTATACCCCATGACGCCGCGCTTGAAAAGCCCATGCTACCGCCTGCTCGCGGAGCGGTTGCAGCACAGCGCCAAGATCAGCGCCGCCGCGCCCCAACCCAGCACCGGATAAACCGCGCCGATCAAGCGCTCGAAACCCACCATGCCGGGGAACGCGCACAGCGCGGCAGCAACCGTCCAGCGCGGCCTTCCCCATCGCGCTGGCAGCAGCAGAAACAGCCCGCGCACAGCGACCGACAGCGTGCTCAGCATCGCGATCGCCAATATGCTCACGCATAGCCAAAAGCCCACCAACCCCAACCGTGCCGCCGCAGCCACCATCGGCAGCGGAGCGTCGCGCAGCACGGCCGCGTTGGGCAGCAGCGCCGCATGCGCCAGCAGCAGCAGCGCGCCCAAACAAATGACGGCAAAGCCAGCGGCTCCCTTGCGCTGCGCCGTGTTCAGTTCCGCGCCAGCCTCGCAGAGCAGCCCGGCGATCAGCGCCATATTCAGCGCCGCATAGGAGAGCGCCAGCGGCAGCGCCTGCCAGCTGGGCGCTGCCGCTGGCGCGAATTGCACGCCCTGCGCGGAGCTGGGCTGGAGGATCAGCAACCCGTAGAGCGTTACGCACAGCGGAACCATGGCGCTGCTGCACGCCGCCACGCCGCTCAAGCCGCGCACCGCCACCAAGAAGCCCAGCGCCAGCGTCGCGCAAAAGCCCAGCGCATACGCGCTGTGGATGGGGATGGCGATGGCATACAGCTCCCCCGCCCCGCTGAGCATTGCGCCGCCGGTAGCGGCCAGCAGCGCGCCGTAGAGCAGCGCGCCGAACACGCCCCCGATGCGTCCCAATAGACCCCGGCATAGCGATAGAAAGCAGTCGGCCTCGCAATCGGCGGCGATGTGCATCACCCGCCACGCGATAGCGCCCATGCTCAGCGCCGCCGCGGCGATGCCCACCGCCCCCCAAGCGCCGAAACGCGTGAAGAATTGCATCACCTCCCGCCCCGAAGCGAACCCCGCGCCGATCACCGCGCCGACGATGGCCAACCCCGCCCGTCCCTGCCGCATGCACACCCCTCCTCCCACAAGGTATGCGGGCGGCGCAAAAAAAGCCCTCTCCGGTCGAATGCCGGAGAAGGCGGTCGAAGCGAGGGAAACAGGGTTACAGCACGCAGCGCAGCACCGCGAACAGGTACGTATACCACAACAGCAGCGCGCCCTGCACGCACAGGAAGGCCGCGTGGAACCAGCGCCGCTCGGTGAGGGTGATCTGCAGCATCGGCAGCACCGCCAGCGTCATCAGATAACGTGGGCCGCTGAGCAGCCAAGTGGGCGTGAGCGCGATGTAGGTATATGCCCAAGCGTAGGCCGCCCACGGCAATGGCAAGCGGCGCTGGCGCACCGCGATCAGCGATCCGACCGCCAGCATCGCCACGGCCTGCGGCGCCCATGTACCGAGGAAGGATTCCTCGCCATAGTTGCGCAGCATATACTCGCCGGTGGTGCATGCGGTATTCCACAGGTTGCCGAACCGCTGCGACCAGATTGCGCTCTGGTATTCGAGGAAGGTAAAGGGGGAATCACTGACCTGCGTGTTAAGCCACAGGTAGGCGGCAAAGCCCAGCCCTACCACCGCCGCGCACAGCAGCACCCATGCCGCCAGCCGCGCGCGCGGTTTTCCCTCCGCGCGCCGCTCCAGCCAATGCTGCGCGCCCTCCAGCAGAATTACGCCCAGCACCACCAATCCCAGCACGCGCGTATACGCCGATAGCGCGCCCCAAACCCCCGCCCACAGGTAACGGCGGCGATTGGCCGCGTCGATGGCAGCCAGCGTCAGCAGCAAAAAGATCGCCTCGCCGTAAGGCGCGCCGAGAAACAACGAAAGCGGATTGAGCAGCAGATAGGCCACCGCCCACCGCGCGCGGCGCGCGCCGTAATACCGCGCGGTGAGGCGGTACAGCAGGCAGGCGCTGCCCATGGTGCAGGCGGTATTGAGCAGCACTGCCGCCAGCAGCGTGTCGCCGAACACGTAGCGCAGCCCGCGCAGCAGCAGCGGAAACAGCGGGAAAAACACCAGCATCAGATGATCGTTTTCGCCGAGCGCGCCGGGCGCGCTGTACCATTGCTCGGCCAGTTTAAGATAGTGCGGCGCGTCCCACTGCACCCATATCTGCGCGAAGTTGTCCCACGGCAGCACCCACCGGTGGGCGGACAAGCAGGTGACGCACCACGCCCACAGGTACAGCAGCAGCCGTGCGCCCAGCGCGGCGGCGGCTACCCAAGCCAGCGTGCGCCACGCCGCAGGCGCGGCTTCGTCCGCAGAGAGCGCGGACGGCGCATAGCCGCCGGGCTGCGCGCGCAACATGCGCCACAGCCGCAGAAAAAGGCCGACAAGCGCCGCAGCCATGGGGATACAGATCACCACGGCTAGGCACTGCGGCCACCAATCTCTGGCCGAAACCAGCCATTGCGCAAACCACGGTTCATTCATAAGCGGCCAAGAACTGATAGGTCAATCCCTCACTCTTTCGTACCGTTCGCGGAAGGCGATCAGGTATCGTCGTCCCACTGACCGGCATCGTATTCCGGCCTGCGCGGGGGCAGCTGCTGCGGCAGGGTGGGCGCGCGGAACGCCTGCTGGCTATCCACACGGGGCGGCAGTCCCTTGATGGGTTCCATTTGCGGATCCAACATCTGCGCGAGCTTGCCGCGCTTCTTGGGTTCGGCGGACGGCTCGCCGAGCTGGCGCACCCGCTCGACCAAAGAAAGCTTGGGCGGCTGCGCCTCGCGAGGCGGCTCCGGCACCGGATCGGCAGCCTCGCCGTCCGCCGGTTCCTCGTCCCAATCCTCATACCAATCGGCATTCCAGCCCGGCTCCTTGGCCTCTATGGGTTCGGGCGCGTACTCCGGCTGCGGCGCGCGATTGCGGCGGCGGCGCGCGGCGGCAGGCGCCGGTTCCGGTTCTGGCATCAGCTCCGGTTCCGGCACGAACTCCTCGCGCGCGGAGCGCCGACGCGTCCGCCGCGGCTGATCGGTCCATACCGACTCTTGGCCGGTTTTGCGGGGATCGTCGATGGGCGGCAGCCCGTCCTGTACCCGCTCATACTCGGCAACCTCGGCCGGATCATAGGCATCATAAGCCGCCAGCGGATCCGGCGCGGTGGTTTGCCTCGGAAAGCGCGGCAACAGATCGGGATCATAGCGCCTGCCGGGGTAATTGCCCAGCTGGGCGTCGGGTATGCTCTGCGGCTCAAAATCCGCCGGGCGGCGGTACGCGGCATGGGGATCGCCGTCGAATTCCGGCTCCTCCTCGTCATACGCCTCGTCGTAAGCCTCATACGCCTCGTCATGCGCCTCATACGCCTCTTCCCCGGCGTAGGCCGGCTCTGGCTCGTAGGCTTGGGAATATTGCGCCTGATAGGGTTCCTGATACGATTCTTGATGAGGCGCCTGATAGGGTTCTTGATAAGGTGCTTGGTAGGGTTCTTGATAAGGCTCCTCGTATGTTTCTTCGAAAGGCTCCTGATAAGTTTCCTCTTCCTCTTCCCACTGCGGCTCCTGCCGACGGTAGGCTTCCACGCTGCGCGGCGAGCTATAGCGCGCGGTTCCCTGCCCCGCCACGCCGGTGGCCTCCACGGTCTCCAGCGGAGCACGCGTGAAAAAGGCGCGCATCCGGCGCAGCTTGGTAGCCCAAATATGATAGGGCTGCCATCGAATCATCCACACCAGCCAGTCGATCACAATCCCGCCGCCGATCAGCACCAGCGCGATCAGCCACCAAGTTTTGCCGAACCAAGCCAGCGCTCCACCGGCGCCGGGCGACTCGATGAGCTTCCACACGCCGTCCGCCAGCCCGCGCATCCAACCCAGCAGCACGTTCATCAGCATATTGGCAAAGCTGCCCATTTCGTTCCCTCCCCTCGCCGATATAGCATCGGTTATCAGTTGGTCGTCTCCGAAAGGGTGACGCGCAGCGTCGGCACCTCGGGCACAAAGTCCGGCTTTTCCGCGCCGTCGATCTGCGCCTGCACAGCCAATTCGTACACGCCCGCGGGCAGGTCGCCCGCGTCCACGAAGAGATGCACGTCCTGCTCCGCTAGGGTTTTCAGCCAGTTATACGCGCCGCCGATGGTCACGCTCACCTTGGCGCGGGAAAGCTTGGCGGTGAGACCCTCGGGCAGACCCACGACCTCCACCGGGAGGTTCCGCAGCACCCGCTCGCCGGTTTTTTCCTCGATCCAAGCGGTGACGGTAACCTCTTCCGGGCTCAGGTACCGAATATCCCCGCTGGGGCGCACGACGCGCCGGGTCTCGCTAAAGGTCTGGCTATGACCGCCCACCTTGAGCGTGGAATCAAGCCGCACCCGCTCAATCTCGTCCAGCACAGCGGCGGGGCCTGCGATCTCCACGCTCTCCGGCACGACGGTTACCGAGGCTACCTCATAGCCCTCCGCCGGATTGCCCTCCTGCAGCGCCGTGTTTTCCACCGGCACCCGCTTGATTAAGTAACAATAGACGTCCACCAAGATCGACTCCAGCAGCACGCCGTCGTTGCTGCTGACCTGCAGCATCGCGGAATCCAGCTTGTTGCCGTCCACGTCCTGCGGCATATACTGCAGCGCGCCGCGCTGGGTGATGCGTTCCTCGGTCAATTTGCTTTGATCCAGCTGCACCACCACCCGCGCCACCTTCTGCACGATGGACTTGGGGCCGCTGACCGATACAAAGCTCGGATCGGCGCGCGGGGTGTCCATCCACAGGCCGGGGCGCAGCGTACCCACCACTTCCACCATCACCGGGATGCGGCCGCTGATGGCGTATTCCTCCACCGTCACCGTCACCGAGGAAGGCTCCACTTCCACCTTCGAACCGAAGGAGGTCGAGGTCATGCCGACCTGCAAGGTTTGCTCCCCAGGCTCGCGGATCTTGGACAGATCAATGCGCGGGCCAAAGTTGGCGGCGGTCACCCGGTCATAGGCGCTCTGCATCACTTCGGCGCGCAGGCGCACCGTGGGCAAAATGTCGGTCACATCCTCCAGCACGATGAGGCCGCGCGCGCGCAGCGCATCCTGCCCGGTCACGGAAACTTCGGCGTTGGCGAACACCTTCTCGCGCGTCAGCGTGCCGTCGGAAGCGATGAGCACGCTCCACAGCAGCACCGCCAAAAACAGCGCCAATAGCTTGAGCAGCACGTTGCGCGTCAGCGACGCCCAGATCTTCTCCAGCATCGTGCGGATCATCGCGCCGAAACCCGGCCGCTCGGGCTGGGGCTTATTCTCGAGTTGGCTCATGCTCCGCACGCCTCCTTTTCGCTAGGATGGTGGAGAGAATGCCGCCGCGCTCCGGCTGATCGTACACGCTTTGCAGCAGCGCGGTCAGCGATCGGGCGTCCATATGCCGCGTTAGCTTGCCCGCCCGTGCCATCGAGATGATGCCGGTCTCCTCCGATACGATGAGGGCGATGGCATCCGTGCCTTCGGAAATGCCGATGGCGGCGCGATGGCGCGTGCCCAGCTCACGGCTGATGCCGATGCCCTCGGAAAGGCGCAGCACGCAGGCCGCCGCCAGCACGCGATCCTCGCGGATGATGACCGCGCCGTCGTGCAGCGGCGTGTTGGGCTCGAATATGTTTTCGATCAACGGCTGGCTGACGTAGCCATCCACGCGGGTGCCTGTATCGCAAACCTCTTTGAGGTGCGTGCCGCGCTCCAGCACGATCAGCGCGCCGACGCGGCGCTTGGACATGTTGACCAGCGCCTGCACCAGCTCGGCCACCACCCGGTCGACCTGCACCTCTTCCTCGCGCATCTTTTTCAGCAGCGGCGCGCGGCCAATCTCCTCCAGCACGCGGCGAATCTCCGGCTGGAACAGCACCACCACGAGCACCGCACCGGCGTTGACCAGCCAGCGCAGGATCCAATTGATGGTGCGCAGCTTGAATACCTCGCTTAGCCAAGTGCTGATGAGCAGCACCGCCAGCCCCTTAAGCACTTGGCTGACGCGGGTTTCGCGGGTAAACTTGAGCAACTGATATACCAAAAAAGTGACGAGAAGAATATCCAGCACATCCGAGACGGAAGGTCGGTGCAGGATATTCCACCACATGGTATTAATCTGTTGCCACAGTTGGGTCAAAAGCGCCCCCCGCTTTCCGCGATGTCATGACATCGCTTCATTCAGAAACATTATACTACATATCGGCGGCGGAGTGTACCGGTGTTTTTTCCAATTCTGCTAATTCTAACAATTCTTAAGCATTGCTCATGCCGAGTATGTGCATACAACGAACGAAAGCGGGCACATCCTGCATGTTTTCCGCGTTTGCGGATAGAAAAAACCGCCCCGAACAGCGGAGCGGCAAACCAGCTCGGTTTCTATTCCTTGATGATCTCCCGATCTCGAAACAGCAGCGTGATGCACCACAGCCCCGCCGCGCCGACCAGCCCGTACACGATGCGGCTGAGCACCGCGCCCTGCCCTCCAAACAAAAACGCCACCAGATCGAACTGGAACAGGCCGATGAGCCCCCAGTTGATCGCACCGATGATCGCTAAAAGCAGCGATAGTCGATCCATGCCAATCCCTCCCAAGCCATGTTTGCACACAGTATGCCCGGCTGGGAAAATATTTAAGCGTTTGGCAGGAAATTTTTTTCTTAGCGCGACCGGCTATGCGTCGGTGTAGGGATTGCGCTGCGCCTTTTTCTTCTGATCCTCGGGCAGGATCAGTTCGATCTCCAGCCGCGAAAAAGCCACCGGCTCGATAAAGTGCTCTTGCGTAAAGGCGGTGCGGCGGAAGGCATCGTATTCCTTTTGATGCTTGCCGAGCCACATCGGGCGCTGCACATCCAAGCGGCGGCAGATTTCTTGCAGCGCGGTTTGGGGATTGGCGGGATCGCAAGGCTCGGTTTCGCTGGCGAGGATGCGCTGCCCGCGCATCTTGCGCGCCCACAGCCTGCTCTGTTCCTCCATGCGCTCAGCTCCCTTCGCGTGAATCGGTGGGCACCATTATCGCAGGTTTTGGGCGGCGGCGCAAGCACCCTTATTCGGCAATACCATAAAAACACAATCCATTGTATTGCTCAAAAGCTTGACACGCGATATAATGCATACCATAGACCCCCGCAAATCAGCCTACCGTAAAAAAGTACGCAAGTAAGAAAGCTGGCGATGGCCTTGGTTTTCTGCCCCCTGTTCAGCGGCTCCTCCGGCAACGCCTCCTATTTGGAGGCCGGGAACACGCGTCTGCTCATCGATGCCGGGCTTTCCGCCAAGGCGCTGCTGAGCGCGCTTTCCTCGCTGGGCGTGGATCCCGCCACGCTGAACGGCATCCTGATTACCCACGAGCACAGCGACCACATCCGCGGCGTAGGCGCGCTTTCTCGCAAGCTGGACCTGCCGGTGTACGCCAACGCGGGTACTTGGGCGGCGATGGGCGGAAAGGTCGGCGAGGTGGCCGCGCGCAATCAGCGGGTGTTTCGCACCGGCGAGGATTTCTACGTGCGCGACGTCGGCGTGGTGCCCTTCGCCATCCCCCACGACGCCGCCGAGCCGGTGGGCTTTAGCCTGCTGCACGGCGGGCGCAAGGTCGCCATCGCCACCGACCTGGGCCACATCCAGCCCGGGTGGCTGCGCGCGGTATCCGGCGCGGATCTGCTGCTCATCGAGGCCAACCACGACCTGCGCATGCTGGAAACCGGGCGCTATCCGCAGCGGCTCAAGAGCCGCATCCGTGGCCGCAACGGCCACCTTTCCAACGCCGATTGCGGCAAGGCACTGTGCGAGCTGGCCGCCACCGGCGTGGGCGCCTGCGTGCTCGGCCACTTGAGCCACGAAAACAACCTGCCCGAGCTGGCCTACCAAACCGTGCGCGAGGCGCTGGCCGCCATCGGCATCCGCTGCGGCGAGGAATACCGGCTGGATATGGCGTGGCAGGATCGCGTCGGCGCGCTGTATACCATCGCCTGATATCGCCGCACAAGGAGTTGTTTGCGCTGGAACAAGACCGTCTAAAGGAGCAAGAGGTTCCCGCTTTGCAGCACACACCGCCCGTGTTGGGCGCTTTGCTGTTGCTCTTGTTTGTGTTCATCAGCATGCCGCAGGTCAACAGGTTTTTTCACATGCTGCTTTTCGATATAGAGATCAGTCCGCCGGTAGCCTATATGCTGCTGATCGCGCAGCAAGCCTTGTGCGTCGGCCTGCCCGCGTGGTTCTTTTTCAAGCTGGATCCGTTCAGCCTCGCCTCGCTTCGGCCGCGCCTGCAGGGTCTGCCGCGCGGCGCATGGCTCTCGCTCTCGCTGGGCGCGCTGATGACGGTATTCGCGCTCAACAACCTCGTAACCCTGTGGTATCTATTGCTCGACGCGCTGTCGCTGCCCGCACCGCTGAGCGGCCTCCCGGTTCCGGATAGCAGCGGGTCTTTGCTTTACGCCTTTGTGGCGGTCGCGCTCACCCCGGCGCTGTGCGAGGAGCTGCTGATGCGCGGGCTGGTGCTGTCCTCGCTGGAGATTCGCGGCTCGCGCTTCGCGGTGCTGATGAGCGGGCTGCTATTTGGCCTGATGCACGGCCAGCTCGTCGCGTTGCCTGCCCATGTGCTGTTGGGCTTTTTGCTGGGCTGGCTTTTTGTCGGATACGGCTCGCTGTGGGCGTCGATATTGTTTCATGCCGCCTATAACGCTTGCTCGGTGCTGCTTAGCTATGCAGGCGGCCGCGTGGCGGATTCCGCGTCCGCTGGCATTTCCGCGGCAGATTTCCTTCTCCCCAGCCTTATGCGGGTGTTGCTGTTCGCCCCGCTGGCGGCGGCGCTGCTCTACTATCCGATGCGCGCGGCGGTGCGAAAAAATCCGCCGCGGGTATTCGTGCCCGGCGATCGTCGGCTCACGCTGGTAGAGAAGCTTGTGCTGGCGCTTCTGCTGCTGGCGTTCCTTGCGCAGTACATTCTTCGCGCGGGGGTGGGCGCATGAACATGGCGCTGTTGTGCGTCGGCAAGTTGCGCGAGCGCTTCTATCGCGACGCCGCCGACGAATATAGTAAGCGGCTGAAGCGTTTCGGCGCTTTCGAGGAGATCGAGATCCCCGATTTGCCGGAACCGGCGCAGCCCTCCGCCGCGCTGGAAGCCGAGGTGCTGCGCAAGGAAGGCGAGCGGCTGCTGGCGGCGCTGCGTCCCGGCGACCACGTGATCGCGCTGTGCATCGAAGGCAAGCCCTGCGCCAGCGAAGCGTTGGCGCAGCGCATCGCGGACTGGCAGCTGCAGGGCGAGAAAAAACGCGCCGTGTGGGTCGTCGGCGGCTCGCTGGGGCTGGATGCGGCGGTGGTTCGCCGCGCCGATGAACGCCTCTCGCTCTCGCCCATGACCTTTCCGCACCAACTGGCGCGGGTCATGCTGCTCGAGCAGCTCTATCGCGCCGCCAAGATCAACGCGCACGAACGTTACCACAAATAATCTCCACGAATCAAAGGAGGATGCGCTCATGAAGGTTCTCGCCATCAACGGCAGCCCGCACGCCCAAGGCACCACCGCGACCGCCATCGGCCTGATCGCCCAAGAGCTGAACCGGCAGGACATCCAAGTCGAAACCGTGCAGATCGGCCACCTCGCGCTGCACGGATGCACCGGCTGCGGAGGGTGCCGCAAGCCGGGTGCGGCGGGCTGCGTGTTTGCCGACGATCCGGTCAACGCGCTGGTCGCCAAGATGCGCGAGGCCGACGGGCTGATCCTCGCCAGCCCGGTCTATTACGGCAGCATCGCCGGCACGATGAAGTGCTTCCTCGACCGCTTTTTCTACAGCGGCGGCCCCTTCCGCTTCAAAGCCGCCCTCTCCGTGGCCTGCCTGCGGCGCACCGGCGGCATCGCCACCTTCCACCAGCTAAGCAATTACTTGACCTTGGGGCAGATGGTGCAGGTGCCGACCCACTATTGGAACGTCGCCCACGGCAACGGCAGCGGCGAGGAACTGATGCAGGACGGCGAGGGAGCGCAGGTGCTCGAGTGCTTGGGGCGCAACATGGCCTGGCTGATGCGCTGCCTAGCGGCGGGGCGCGCCGCCGAACCGCTGCCCGAGGCTCCGGCGAGGGTGCGCACCAATTTTATTCGATAAAGGATTGCTCAAAAGAAGCCGCTCCATTGACGGCAGGCATGCATTGCGCGCCTGCCGTCAACGAGGCGGCTTTTTAATCGCGTATAGTCTATCGGCGGGTATGGGGGATGCATGTGCCCAAAGCGCTGCCGCGCCTTAAAGCGAAGGTATCCCTGCTGCCTTTTTTAGTATGCTCAAATAGCTTTTGATTGAAATATATTCTTCGCCATCGATGGTCTTAAACACGAAATTATCTTTCTGCAGCGATTTGAATACCGAAGCTTTTGTCTTCGGGAGTTTTACGGTGCAAACCGTCTCGGCGCCTTTGCCTTCTATCGTAACGGTTACTTTAGGATAATAGGCTTTCCACTTTTCTTTCGCTAACCGCACCGGTATATAAACAACATCCTCCTCGACCTTTGCCAGCTGAAAGCCGCCCTGCTCCATCGCGCAAACATATGCGCTCAGCTCCGATTCAGGGACAAAGAAAAAGCCCTGCTTATCCTTTGCCATCGGCTTGCGAACACCCTCCGAAAGCGCGTAATAATCGACCCAGTCTTCCCCGTCAGAGAACTGCCATTCGGTTCCGTCTTCGGAGGCTCTGCATTCCGCAATCTCTTGGAAGTTAAACACATCGATCCAGTAGTAAACCGTTATCAGCGCTATCTTGCCTGCTTTCTGCCTGTCCTGATACATTATTTCCTTCGGTGCCGCCGGCTTTTTTTTATCGGCTTGCGCGATTGCCAGCGGCAAAACGCTGGCGATCAGCACAAACAAGATGATGATACCGGACATAAGTTTACGCATTCTTCTTCCTCCATTTCTGTGCGATTTTAGCTACTAGCAAATTATACCACATTCAAGAGGCCTGCACAATGCGCTGAAAAGGCAGGCTATCAATAAAGTCAGACCATCAACAAAGTCACGCAGATGGGCTGCGAAGGTCCAGGGCGATCGCAAAGCCCTGGTCGCATCCGCAGATGCGAAATGCCTCGAAGCAAGGTTTGTTAGGAATTCCACCCTTTGCGAAGGGCGGCAAAAGGGCTTATCGCTCGCCCTTTGGAATCCTTCTCTACGCATCAGACTACTTTGTTGATACGCTGAGGGGCTGTCATGCGACAGCCCCTTTTGTGTTTGAACCGAGATCAGAAATCATCTCTGTTTTTTGTATCGAGAAAACAGCGTATCGGATTTCTCGAAGGAATCGTCCTTAAAGACAAACAGCGAAAATTCGAAGGGCATGTAGTCGTTGCGCAGCACCACATTGCGCGAGAAGGAATACGCGATCTCTAGTACCTTCATCGGATTACTGTGGAAGGTATGCTCCAGCGGATAGTCCACGCGATCCGACAGGAAGTCGAAAGCCAGCCCATCCTTCGCCAGCGACAGGCCTCGCTCGATGCATTGCCGGATAAACTCGTAGCCATCGATGTCCAGCTTGTGGTTGAACACGCCGGAGGAGACGCAGTAATCAAAGCGCCGTTCAAACGGGTGCGTCAGAAAATCGCCACAGACAAACTGTGCATCTTCCCCCTCGTGCAGCCGCCGCGCATCCCGCACAAACGGTTCCATCAGGTCGATGCCGGTGTAGGCATATCCCTCCGCCTTTTGATCCAGCGTACGGGTCAGCTCGCCAAAGCCGCAGCCGATATCCAGCACAGACTTGCCGGAAAAATCGTACTGAGAGGTCAGCACATCGAAGCGGACGTTCTGCTTCCCTTTGTCCCAGCCCAGCGATTTCGGTGAAATCCCGTGCTCCTGATAGCGCGTGCCATACCAATTCTTCAGATGCTCAATATCGTCCTCGCGCAGGATCAATCAGCTCTCTTTCGCATTATATCGGCTAGTCAATCGGCTCGGTCGTGGCGTTGGCCTCCGGATCATACTCATCGACGATGTCGTGATCGTCAGCCTCCTCGGAGAGCGCCAGATTCTCCAGCTCCTGTTCGGAAACCGGCGGCGCGGTGGGCTCCGGCGTGGCGGTGATAATGGGCAGATCCGGCATCGGCTGCGTTTTATCGGCGCCGCCGCGCACCAGCGTCAGCGCCAGAATAATCACCAGCACCAGCGCCAGCGTGCCTGCCAAGGCGATCAGCAGGGTTCTTTGTTGCCTGTTCAACTCGGTTTCTCCTTTCGGGCGTGCGCGGGGTTATACCAGCTCGATCAAGCCGTAGTCGCCATCGGTGCGGCGGTAGGCGGTGCAGACGGCGTTGGTCTCGGTGTTGTGGAACATGAAGAAGCTGTGCCCCAGCAAGTCCATTTGCAGCAGCGCGTCCTGCACCGACATGGGCTTGGCTTCATAGCGCTTGACCTTGACCACGCGGTACTCCTCGCCGTCGTCCATTGCCACGGCCTCGGTTCCGGCGGCGTCTTCCACCAGCGCGGCGGCCTCGTCCTTGATGCTCTCGCGGAGGTTGCGGTTCATGCGCGTCTTATGTTTTTTTACTTGGCGCTCCAGCACGTCGAGCCCCTTATCCAGCGCGGGCATCGCGTTATCGCGCTCCTCGTGCTCGGTGCGCAACAGTTGCCCGCCATACGGCATATTGATCTCCATCTTAAAGAAGTGCTTTTTTTCGGAAATCTTGACAAGCACGGTGGTCGCGTCAGCAGCTTCGTTGCGGTAGTACGGATCTAAGCGCGCATGCACCTTTTTCTCCATTGCATGCAGGGTATCCTCGGGCAGCCTGGCTTCTTTGGTTGAGAATCGGACGATCATTTTGTGAACCTCCTTCTTGGTACATATTGGAGCGATTGGAGGGTTCGCTCCCCGACCGGGTTGGTTTACGTCCTTATTATACCATGTGCGCCCGCCGGTGAACAGACCCAAAGATGGGCTCCCCCCGCCATGCGCCAACCCCCATTAGAAAACATTCCCTCCATAACACCGAAAGATCATCCAATAGCACTTGATCCAAGCGCTTTAATTGTTTATAATTGGCACAACCTAGGTAAATGCGAAAGCAGGAAGCGAGTGTGCCTATGCTCAATGAGGAAAAGGGGCTTCCCCTCGCACAGCAGACCGAAATCGGTTTACTGCTGGATTATTTGCATGGCCTGCTAGTAAAAACCAATCCGCCGGAGCCCGTTTCCCTGCCCAAGAACATTACAGATCTCCCCAAGTTTCAGGATGCCTGCGCGCAGATCCTCGCATTGCGCGAGATGAGCATGATGCTGCGCCGGGGCAAGCTGGATCATGCGGTGCCTGGCCGCGGTTTTGTGCTTTCCAATCTAAAAGCAGTGCAAAGCAATTTACAGCACCTCACTTGGCAGGCCAAGCGCATCGCCGAGGGCGATTTTACGCAGAACGCCAACCTGCTCGGCGAGTTTTCCGAAACCTTCAACGAAATGACCCAAAGCCTGATCGAGACCACCACGCAGCTGGTCAACCTCGCCAACATCGATACGCTGACCAAGATCCCCAACCGCTTGGCGCTGAGCCGGTTCCTGTCGACCTGCTTCGAAGCCTCGGTGAAGGACGATACCGAGATGTGCGTGCTGATGCTGGACATCGACCGCTTCAAGTCGGTCAACGATACCTATGGCCACGGCATCGGCGACGAGGTGCTCATCGAGGTGGCGCGCCGCATCCAAACACAAACCCGGCAGGAGGATTTCTTCGCCCGTTACGGCGGCGAGGAGTTTATCATCGTGCTGCCCGGCACCGGCACCTTTGTCGCGGGCAAGGTATGCGAGCGCATTCTGGAGCACGTGCGCAAAACGCCGATCGCCTGCACCGGCGACATTCAGGTGTCATTGACGCTGAGCATCGGCTTCAGCCAACGCCTGCCGGAGGATACCAGCTATGAGCAGATCATCGCGCGCAGCGATTTAGCGCTCTACGCCGCCAAGAACAGCGGCCGCAACTGCTACCGTATGTACGAGGTAGAGCCGCCGGAGATGTGAGGGACAGCATAAAGCCGGGCAGGATGCACTGCCCGGCTTTTGCTTTATCAATTGAGGGGGTAGCTTACGCATCGCCCTGCTTTTTGCGGCTCTCCAGCTTCTTGCGCAGGTCGGTGCTCAGCACGCGCTTGCGCATGCGCAGCGACTTGGGCGTGATCTCCAGCAACTCATCGTCGTCGATGAACTCAAGGCACTCCTCCAACGTCAGCGCGCGCATCGATACCAGCTTCATCGAGTCCTCGGCGCCCGCGGAATTGCGGATGGAGGTGAGGTGCTTCTTCTTGCACACGTTGACGTCGATATCGCCGCTGCGGGCGTTCTGGCCGACGATCATGCCGGTGTACACCGGCGTGCCCGGGCCGTAGAACAGCGTGCCGCGATCCTGCGCGTAGTAGAGGCCGTACAGAATAGCCTCGCCGGTTTCATAGCTGACCAGCGCGCCCTGGGAACGGTGCGGGATATCGCCCTTAAAGGGCTCGTATCCCTCGAACACCGCCGACATGATGCCCTCGCCGCGCGTATCGGTCATAAACTCCGGGCGGTAGCCGAACAGCCCGCGCGAAGGCACGCTGAACTCCAGCCGCACGCGGTCGGAGCCGTGCATCTCGCGCAGCACGCCGCGGCGACGGCCGATCTTCTCGATCACCGCGCCAGCGTAGGCCGAGGGTACGTCGGCGATCATGCGCTCGATGGGCTCGCAGCGCACGCCGTCGATCTCCTTGAGCAGCGCCTCGGGCTTGGATACTTGAAACTCATAGCCCTGCCGCCGCATGTTCTCGATGAGGATCGACAGGTGCAGCTCGCCGCGCCCCGATACCACGAAGGAATCGGTGGTCTCGGTATCGGCGACGCGCAGGGAGACGTCGGTTTGCAGCTCCTTCATCAGCCGCGCGCGCAGGTGGCGGCTGGTGACGTAGGTGCCCTCGCGCCCGGCGAAGGGGCTGTCGTTGACCGAGAAGGTCATCTGCACCGTCGGCTCGGAGATCTTGACGAAGGGCAGCGGCTCCGGCGTGGCAGGATCGCATACCGTATCGCCGATCATGATGTCCTCGATGCCGGTCAGCGCCACGATGTCGCCCATGGAGACCTCCTCCACCGGCACGCGCTTGAGGCCGTCGAAGCAGAACAAGCCGGACAGGCGGATGGGCTGGGACACCTTCTCCTCGCCGTAGGTGGCGCGCACCGCCGTCATGCCGCTGCGGATCACGCCGCGCGCGACGCGGCCGATGCCGATGCGCCCAACGTATTCGCTATAGTCGATCGTGGAAACCAGCACCTGCAGCGGCGCCTCCGGGTCGCCCTGCGGCGCGGGGATGTACTTTAAAATCGCGTCGAACAGTGGGCGCATATCGGCGTTGGGCTGGGACATATCCAGCGTGGCGGTGCCTTGCCGCGCGGAGGTGTAGATGATCGGATGCTCGAGCTGGGTTTCGTCGGCCTCTAGGTCGATCAGCAGATCGAGGATCTCGTTGATGACCTCCTCGCAGCGGGCGTCGGGCCGGTCGACCTTGTTGATGACGATCAGCACCGGATGCTTGAGCTCCAGCGCCTTGCGCAGCACGAAGCGGGTCTGCGGCATCGGCCCTTCAAAGGAATCGACCAGCAGCAGCACGCCGTCCACCATCTTGAGCACGCGCTCCACCTCGCCGGAAAAGTCGGCGTGGCCGGGGGTGTCGACGATATTGATCTTGGTGTCGCCATAGTGTACGGCGGTATTCTTTGCTAGGATGGTAATGCCGCGCTCGCGCTCCAGATCGCCCGAGTCCATCATGCGCTCTTCGGTGTGCTGGTTTTCTCGAAACACACCGCCCTGCTTGAGCAATTCGTCGACCAGCGTGGTCTTGCCGTGGTCTACGTGGGCGATGATGGCAATGTTGCGGATGTTTTCACGGGTGATCTGCAAATGGTTTCCCTCTTTCTATTGTTGTCTGACGGTCTCGTCTGATGATTATGCTTGTTCGGCGGCGTCAGCGCGCGCCGCGGTGTCGGTCAGCTCCAGGCCGGGGTTGTTGTCCAGCGCCCAGCGGATCGACCACTCGTTTTCAAACAGCAGCACGTCGCGCTCGGCACGATCCACCGCCGGGGCGGTGGTGGAGGTCAGCTTGAGCTGCGCCACAGGCTTCGGCGTCTTGGCCACCCAGCGCACGTAGCGGAAGCCCAGCGGTTCGCGGCGGATCTCGGCGCCATATTCGCCGCGCAGGCGATGCTCCAGCACGTCAAACTGCAGCACGCCCACCACGCCGACGATCAGCTCCTCAAAGCCGATGCCGGGGCGCTTGAAGGTTTGGATCGCGCCCTCCTCGGAGAGCTGTAGCACGCCCTTGACGAACTGCTTGCGCTTCATGCTGTCGACGCTGCTGACGCGGGCGAAGTACTCCGGCGCGAACACCGGGATGCCCTCGAATTGCACGCGCGGCCCGGTGGAGAGCGTGTCGCCCAGCCCGAAGATGCCGGGATCGAACAGGCCGATGATGTCGCCGGGATAGGCGCGTTCCACGATCTCGCGCTCGTCGGCCATAAACTGCTGCGGCTGCTTGAGCTGGATCTCCTTGCCCTGCCGACTGTGGTACACCGACATGCCCTTTTCAAACACGCCGGACACGATGCGCAGGAAGGCCAGCCGGTCACGGTGCGCGGGGTTCATGTTGGCCTGAATCTTGAAGATGAAGCCGGTGAAGTGCGGGTACTCGGGGCCGATCTCGCCCGCGTCGGTGTGGCGCGAAAGCGGTGGCTGCGTATATTCGAGAAAGCGCGTCAGAAACGGCTCCACGCCGAAGTTGGTGATGGCCGAGCCGAAGAACATCGGCGTCAGTTCGCCGCCGCGCACCTTGTCCAGATCGAATGCATCGCCCGCCACGTCCAGCAGCTCGATCTCGTTGAGCAAGCGGCTGTAATACGGCTCGCCCAGCACGTCAGCCAGCGCCGGATCGTCCAGCAGGATCACGCGCTTTTGCACCTTGCTCTTGCCGTGATCGCCGGACTCGTACAGCTCCACCGCCCGCGCGTCGCGGTGATACACGCCGCGAAAATCGCCGTCGGTGCCGATCGGCCAATCCACCGGGCAGGCGCGGATGCCCAGCACCTGCTCCAGCTCCTCCATCAGCGAGAACGGATCCTTGCCCGCGCGATCCATCTTGTTGACGAAGGTGAAGATCGGAATGTTGCGCAAGCGGCAAACTTTAAAGAGCTTGATGGTCTGCTCCTCCACGCCCTTGGCGGCGTCGATGAGCATGACGGCGCTATCGGCGGCCACCAGCACGCGGTAGGTATCCTCGGAGAAATCCTGATGCCCGGGCGTATCGAGAATGTTGATATGATAATCGTGAAACTCAAACTGCATCGCCGAGGAAGTGACCGAGATGCCGCGCTGCTTCTCGATCTCCATCCAGTCGCTGGTGGCGTGGCGCTCGGCCTTGCGCGCCTTGACGGACCCGGCCTGCCGGATCGCCCCGCCATAGAGCAGCAGCTTCTCGGTGAGCGTGGTTTTGCCCGCGTCGGGGTGCGAAATGATGGCAAAGGTTCTGCGGCGCTGGATCTCCTGCGCCGTGCTCCGCTGCTCGGTGGTTTGCTGCTGCATGATGCCCCTCCCCAGCCGCCCGCTAGCATGGGCGGCAAACGGTTTATTATATACGAAGGCGGTAGGATTCGTCAAATTTTTGCGCGACTTTTCAAATAAAATCCAGCGCCGCCGATGGGAACCCCGGCGCTGGATTTTCTGCGGCTCTGTGCGCGCATCATACCACGTATTTATCATATCCAAGTTTTATGAGCGCCTCGTAGGCAGCCAAGGCGCGCGGCGGAATCTCCTGCGGGATTTGGTAGCCCTGCTTGGCGAACGCGTCCATTCTCTGAAAGTCGCCCACTAAGCTGTCGATAATTTCGCGCTCCTCCACGCCGGCCGCCAGCATTTCGGCCATATAGGCCGCCAGCGGCGGATTGCCCGGTGCCACGAGAACCTCCACCTCCGGCCATTGCTTCCGAAGCGCCGCCCACACCCGCCGGGTCATGTAAGGCTTGTGTACGGCGATGATCCGCTGCGGATGCATCCCCCTGCTTTCCAATATACTCCGCGAAAAGTGAATATTTTCACCGGTGTTTGTGGATTTGTTTTCGATCAGAATGGCTTCCGGCGGTACGCCTTCCCGCACGGCGATTTCCGCAAAGAGCTCGGCCTCCGGCTTGTCGAAGACCCCCAGCGTCCCCTTGCCCAGATACCCCGAAAACAGAATCAGCGGCGCCCATCCGGCTTTATAGAGCTCGGCGGCGCGGCGGGCGATGGTCGTATCGTGGCTGCCAAAGCCGATGATGACATCCGCGTGCTGCAGCGGATGCTCCATGCATAGGTAATCCCACAACTCTTGCAGATAAGCGTATTTGTCCACAGCAATTCCCCTCCAGTTCTCCGCATCATGCCGGATTCATCGATTCTTTGACGAACAAAAACAACAAAACCGCCGTATTACGGGCGGCTTTGCAGCATCAAAGCGCGGGGCTTCGAATGTGGTGGGTTCAATAGGACTCGAACCTACGACCTCTACGATGTCAACGTAGCGCTCTAACCAGCTGAGCTATGAACCCAAAGCGACGAAACCTATTATACATGAAATCGCAAAAAAATCAAGCAAAACCTGCCGGGATTTTTCTATGGATTTTGCGCGAAGCTTTTCTACCCCTTGTTTTTCCAAGGCATCGGGCGTATAATAAGGAGGAATAAGGATGAGGAGGATAACCGATGAAAACCGTAAACATCCAGATGCCCATCGCGGAAAACGTAAAGGCTTTTGTGAACGTTGTCAACAAGTATCCGTACGATATCGACCTGCGCGCAGGCCGCTATGTGGTAGATGCCAAGTCCATTCTGGGAATCATGAGCTTGGATCTGTCCAAGCCGATCACGATGGAAATCTACGCCGACGAGTGCGCCGATCTGTTGGCCGATGTGAAGCCGTTCTTGGCATAATCGTGCCCGCGCGAGCCTTCCTAGGCCAAAACACAAAAGCATGACGCTGCCAAACGCCGTTGTTTGGCAGCGTTTTCAGATCGATTTTGTTTTCACGGAGGTGCCCCATGTCGATCCGACAACCCACCATGACCGAGCAAAAGTTGGTCGCGCTCTATGCGCTGGATCAGCTGGGGCCGACTACCGCGCTGCAACTGCTGCGCTTTATGGTGGAAAATGAGCTGATGGACTATATCGCGCTGCAGCTGGCCACAGCGGAGCTCGATGAAATGGGGCTATTGCGCAAGCTGCCCCACGAACTGGGCGCGCTGTATGCCCCCTCCACGCAAGGCTACGAAACGCTCAAGCTGTTTCAGCGGCGCATCCCCCGTTCCCGCATCGCGCTCGTCGATGAGGCCGCGCCGATCTGGAAGCGCCGCTTTCGCGAGGAAAAGCAGGTGCTTGCCGATTGGGAAACCACGGCGAGCGGCGAATACCAAGTGCGCATGAAGCTGATGGAGGGCGAGCTGCCGCTGCTGGATATGACGCTCAACCTGCCTACGCGGGAGCAGGCCGCACGGTTCTGTGCCCGTTGGCCCGCCCTCGCCAGCGAGCTGTATGCGCACATGATGCGCACGCTGGGCGAGGAAGGCTAAGCGGCGGCACGCCGTCGGCGCGTGAGCCGCGCCAAACCGCGCATCCCCCACACCACCAGCACCGCGCACAACTCCAGGCAGGCAAAGTAACCCAAGCGCCCCAGCCGCTCCATCCACGCCAGCGGCGTGTCCGCCGGCGCCCATAGCAGGAACATGTAATTGGCATTCAGCCATCGGTCGATGATATACACGAGGAGAAAGAAAGCGTTGCCCGCCAGAAGCACCGGCCCGGCAGCCCTTGGATCCGGCCTTTGCCCTCCGGCCAACAGCAGCAGCGGCGCGAGCGCCACCAGCGCGTGGGTCAGCATGAAGGCGGTGGTCATCAGGCCCGGCCAGTTCGAACCCTCCACCGCCGGAAAAATCAGCGCGAGCACCGCGCCCGGCATCCCCAAGTACCAACAAAAATGAAAACAAGCCACGTTTCCCGTGGCCAAGAGATACAGCGTCATGAACGCCGAAAGACTGCACAGGTGCAGCGGGAGCAGCGTGCGCAGCAGGTCTTTTTGATCCAAAATGGTCAGCGTGATGGTGGCGCTCATGCAAAGCGCCAATAGCGCCAGCGCCGCGCGGCGCGCGCTCCGCACCGTTACGCGCCCCGTATATACCGCCCACAGCGCCGCCGCCCCCAGCCAAAGCCAACACGCCAACTGCGCCAGTTGCATCCGCCCCGCCTCCCTTTTCGGGAGGCATTTTCCCCAGAGCACCGGCGGATTATCCAACGGTTCGCTTGTGTTTCCTTAAAGCAGGAGCACGCCGCCCGGCTCCTCCACGTCGATCTCGCAGGCCTGCGCGTAGGCGCTGGCGGCATGCACGCGCCACACGCGCCCGCCCAGCGGATCGCTCCAGCAGGTGAACGCGCCCTGCCGCACGGCGTTTTCCGGCAGCGCGCCTTCTAGCGGAATGCGCCAAGTCGCGCGCTTCCCGTGCTTGGCGACATGCACCACGCCGTCGAGCAGACCGACCAGCACGCCCTCGTCAGGCAAGCCGATCAAGCCGCCCGGCATGCCCTCCAAGCGCAGCGTGCGCTCCACCCGCCAGTTACCGGTGCGCACGCGCAGCAGGCTGGAAGCCATCTCCTCCTGCCCCACGGCGCAGAGCACCCACAGCGCGCCCGGCGCAAAGCTCACGCCCACCGCGATGCCGCCGACATCCACCGTGGCCTGCGCCGCCAGCGTGTCGCTGCGCAGAATGTGTACGCAACAGGAAGCGCCCCCGGCCACCGCCAGCCATCGCCCGCCCGGTTCCACCGCCAAGTCCCGCGGCTGCACGCCCACGCGCGTCAGCATCGCCAGCGCGCCCTCGGCCATGTCCAGCTTGAGCAGGCTATCGGCATCCCCGGCCAACGCGTACAGCGAGGCGCCGTCCAATCCCGGCCGCAGCACGCGGATGCCCGGCCCCGCCGGAATGCTGCGCATCGTTTCCAGCGTATCGGCGCGCAGCTCCAGCACCGCGTCCTGCTGCTCCGCGGCGCACAGCACGCCGCCGCGCCACGCGCATAGCGCGCCTGCGCCCGGAATTTCGCAGGACGCTAACGGCGCCATCGTGTTCGCGTCGTAAACGCCCAGTGTGCCGTTGCCCGCATCGGATACAAATAGCCGCATGCCGCTCGCTCCCCTCCGCCCGCAAGGGTCGAGGTTTTGCTGCATCCTATGTGCGCGGCGGGTATGCGGTGCCTGCCCTTCCCGTCATGCAGGGATTTCCCTGCAAACGGCGAAATCTATACTGCTTATTTGGCATGATTCGATCGCTTTGTTCACAAGGAGGCATCCCGCTATGCGACTTACGTACATCCCCGCCGGGGTCTGTTCTACCCGCATCGATTTGGACGTGGAGGACGGATTGGTGCGGCAGTGTTCCTTTGAAAACGGCTGCGAGGGAAACCTGCGCGCCCTCTCCACCCTGATCGTAGGGAGAAAGCCCGAGGAGCTGATCCCGTTGCTGCAAGGGATCACCTGCGAAGGACACTCCTCTTGCGCCGCGCAACTGGCGCTGGCGCTCAGGCAATGCATCGAGGATCAACCCAAGGCTCGATAAAGGAGGCCGCCGCATGCTCTTGCGCAATCATTGGAAAGCCCCTTCCTCGCGCCGCTTGCTGAGCGTTGCCTGCGCGCTTTTGTTGGTGTTTTTGCCCTGCCTTGCGCTGGCGGCGGAGGATGCGAGCTTCATCGTCGAGCGCGCGCAAAAGGAAGCCGCCGCCGGGTGGGCGGCTTACGATCAGGGGGAGTTTACCGCCGCGCTGGATCATTTTGAAAACGCCATCGCGCTGCGCCCGAACGATTCTTCCTATTATGACGGCCGAGCCTGCGCCGCGCTGGCGCTGGATCGCAACGAGGAAGCGGCGGCGGATTTCACCCGCGCCATCCGCCTGTTCGAGCGCGCGCCCGCCTACTATGCCGGGCGCGCCAAGGCGCTGCACAAGTTGCAGCGCTTTGAGGAAGCGCTGGCGGACTTTGATCGCGCCATCGTGCTCGATAGCCTCAACGCCGATTCCTACGATGGCCGCGCGGAGGCGCTCTGCGCGCTCGAGCGCTATAACGAAGCGCTGGAGGACTATGGCCGCGCCATCACGCTTTTGCCGGAACACGCGATTTATCACTATCACCGCGCCTTTGCCTATTGGCAGCTCGGGCGGTATGCCGAGGTGCTGACCGATCTGGATCGCGCCATCGAACTGGATCCGGCGGACGCCGCTTTCTACAATCGCCGCGCCAACTTCGCCCACACGCTCGGGCGCACCGAGGACGCGCTGGCCGATTATGCCGAGGCCATCCGCCTGCGGCCGGAGGAGGCTGTGTTCTACGACAACCGCGCCGCGCTGCTGCAAACGCTGGATCGCCACGAGGAAGCGCTGGCCGACGAAACGCAAGCGCTCTCTCTCGCCACTTCCGATCAGGCGCGGCTGGGCTACCTGACGCGCCGCAGCGGCACGCTGCGCGAGCTGGGCCATTACGAGGAAGCGTTGGCGGATCTCGACGCCGCGCTGGCGATCGACGCGCAGGATCCCCTGCTGCTCAACCTGCGCGGCAGCACGCGCTACGCGCTGGGCAACTATGCGGCGGCGTTGGGCGATTTTGACGCGGCGCTCGCGCAGCGCCCCGAGGATGCGGTGCTGCACAGCAACCGCGCCGGTGCGCTCTATCAGCTGGAGCGCTACGAAGAAACCGCCTCCGCCTACCGGGATGCGCTGGCGCTGGACAAAAAGAACGCCACCTACTACGGCGGGCTTGCCAACGCCCTATTGATGCTGGATCAACCCGTCGAGGCGCTCGATGCCTTTTCGCAAGCGCTGCGGCAGGCGCCAAAGGATCCCGTGCTGCTCAACAGCCGCGCGGGCGTGCTGTTCCAGCTGGGGCGCTACGAAGAAGCGCTGGCGGATTACAGCGCCGCCATCCGGCACATGCCGGAAAACGCCTCGTTCTACAACGGCCGCGGCAACGCGTTCTACTCGCTGGGCCGTCACGAGGAGGCGCTTGCCGACTTCGACCACGCCGTCTCGCTGATGCCCGACAACCCGGTGTTGCACGGCAACCGCGCCAATGCGCTGTTTGCGCTGGCGCGCTACGAGGAATCGGTGCGCGAGGATACACTGATCTTGGAGACCTTCCCTGGCGAGGATTTTTTCCCGGTGTACACGCGCCGGGGCGACGCGCTGATGCAGCTCAAACTGTTCGAGCAGGCGATGCAGGACGGCGAGGATGCCATCGCGCTCCGGCCGGACGCAGCGTCGGGCTACCTGCTGCGCGGCATCGCGCGCTTCAATCTCTCCCGCCAAACCGAAGCGCTAACCGACTTCGACCGCGCCGTCACGCTCTCCCCCGAAGACCCCAAGGTATACGAAACGCGCGGCAACGCCTTCGATCACATGTGGCTATTTGAGGAAGCGCTAAAGGATTTTGACCGCGCCATCGCGCTCAACCCCGATAGCGCGGAGCTATACCTCAAGCGCGCGTATACCCTCAATTGCCTCTATCGCTACGAGGAGGCGCTGGCCGATTGCGACCGCGCGCACACGCTCAATCCCGCGCTGGCGCGCGAGGGCGAGCTGCGCAAGCAGGCGCAGGACGGGCTCAAAAAGCAAAAGCCCAGCAGCGGCGTGACCGCGAGCTGAGCGCTTGGCACATAAAAGGGCGTTCATGATGCGAACGCCCTTCAGCGTATCAACAAAGTAGCTTGATGCGTAGAGAAGGATTCCAAAGGGCGAGCGATAAGCCCTTTGGCCGCCCTTCGCAAAGGGTGTAATTCCTTATAAACCTTGCTTCGAGGCATTTCGCATCTGCGGATGCGACCAGGGCTTTGCGATCGCCCTGGACCTTCGCAGCCCATCTGCGCGACTTTGTTGATGGTCTGAAGGGCGTTCATGGTGCGAACGCCCTTTTTAGTATTCCTGATCCCGCAAAAACGCGCGGACGCGGATGCCCGCCTTGTATACCTCGTTGCGCTTTTCGCCCACCTCGCGCAGCGCTTCCTCGGCCTCCCGCGCGGACGCCCCTGCCAGCATGTGTTCCAGCATCCGCGCCTCCAGCGAAATCTCGGTGGCTACCTGCCTCTGCGGCGGCAGCGACACCGCCCGCAGATCCAGCACCAGACAGTACTCGCCCTTGTGCGCGTTGGGGTTGGCGCGCAACTGCGCTAGCACCTCCGCCGCCGAGCCGCGATAGGCGGTCTCGTACAGCTTAGTCAAGTCGCAACAGGCACAGGCGCGCGCGCCGGGCAGCAGCTCGGCGATGGCCTCCAGCAGCGCCTGCACGCGATGCGGCGATTCGTGTACCACCGCCACCGGCACGCCGCCGCGCGCGATGCGCTCCAGCTTTTCGCGAAGCGGCTTGCCCTCCCGAGGCAGAAAACCATAAAACGCGAACTCCCGCGTATCGAACCCGCTAATCGAAAGCGCCGAAGCCATCGCCGTCGGCCCCGGCACCGCCACCACCTCGATCCCGGCCTGCGCCGCCGCTTCCACCAGCACATAGCCCGGGTCGGAGATGCAGGGCGTACCGGCATCGGTAACCAGCGCCACCGACGCGTCCTCGGCCAGCATGCGCGCCACCAGCTCCCCGGCGCGCGCCGCCTCGTTGTGCTGGTGGTTGGAGAGGGTGGGCGTGTCGATCTCGAAGCGGGTGAGCAGCTTGCGCGTCACCCGCGTATCCTCGGCGGCGATCAGCGCGCAGGCGCGCAGCGTCTCGATGGCGCGCGGCGAAAAATCGCCTAGGTTACCGATCGGCGTGGCGACGACGTACAACTTCGGCATGACCGCCCTCCTTCCTATAATTTTTCCGCCACGCGCAGCTTGGCGCTGCGGGCGCGCGGATTGCGCTCCAATTCCTCGGCGCCCGGGGCGATGGCGCCGCCCAGCGCGCGCGCCACCGGCTGCCTGCCGCAGGTACAGATCGGCGCCTTGGGCGGGCAAACACAGGGATGCTGCATCCGGCGAAAGGCCTGCTTGACGATGCGATCCTCCAGCGAATGAAAAGTTATCACGCACAGCCGCCCGCCGGGCCTGAGCAGCGTCACGAAGTCCTCCAGCGCGCGCGCCAACGGATCCAGTTCATCGTTGACGGCGATGCGCAGCGCCATAAAGCTGCGCCGCGCCGGGTGTCCGGTATCGCGCAGGCGGATTTTTTTCGGGATGGCGGCGTCGATGGCGCGCACCAGATCGCCGGTGGTGCGCAGCGGCTCCTTGGCGCGGTGCTCCACGATGATCTGCGCGATGCGCGACGCCCAGTTTTCCTCGCCGTATTCGCGCAGGATGCGGGCGAGCTCCCTTTCCTCGTAGGTGTTGACGATGTCGGCGGCGGTCAGCGTCTGCCTTTGATCCATGCGCATATCCAGCGGCATGTTCTCATGAAAGGAGAAGCCGCGCTCCGCCGTATCCAACTGGTGCGAGGACACACCCAGATCCAGCAGCGCCCCGTCGATTTCGGTGACGCCGCACTCGGCCAACAGCGCGGGCGCATCGTGAAAGTTACCGCGCAGCGCCGCGAACCCGCCGTTCGCGCCCAGCCTTTCGGTGGCGGCGGCGATGGCTGCCTCGTCCCGGTCGATGCCATAGAGCCGCCCGCCCGGCGCGATGCGCGCGAGGATCTCGGCGCTGTGCCCGCCGCCGCCCAGCGTGCCGTCGACATAGACGCCGCCGGGTTGCGGCGCAAGTCCGGCCAGCACCTCCTCCAGCAGCACCGGGATGTGTTCGAAGGACTTAGATTCCATCGCGGATCGCTCCTTCCTCGCACAAAAGCGCGCGCACCTCGCCCACTAGGTACAGCGACCCAGCGACGATCACAATCCCTGCCGCACCGGCAATGGCGCGCGCTTGGGCAAGCGCAGACGCCGCGTCGCCGCAAACCTCGGTGCGCACGCCGCGTTGCTCCAGCTCCCCGGCCAGCGCCTCGGGCGGCACGGCGCGGCGCTCCTGCGGAGCGGTCGCCGCCGCGCGCGGCGCCAGCTCGGCCAGCGCGCCCAGCATCTCCGGCGAAAGCTTTTCCTCCAGCACGCCGCAGAGCAGCACGCGGGCCGCGCCTTCCGGCAGCGTCTTTGCGAACGCCGCCAGCGCCTGCGCGCCCTGCGCATTGTGCGCGCCATCAAGCAGGATCGCCGGGGCTCCGGCAACGTACTCGAGCCGCCCCGGCCAGCGCACGCGCGCCAGCCCCTGCACCACCGCCTCGTCGGAAATCGGCAGGCCGATTCTTTTCAGCTCCGCCAGCGCGGCCAGCGCCAGCGCGGCATTGCGCAGCTGATGCGCGCCCAGCAGGCGCAACCACAGCTCCGGCAACACCCAGCCATCGCAAGCAAATGCCACGTGCTGCGCCACCAACGCCATCGAAGGATCTGCGGGCAGCGGCTTCATCTCATCTCCGGTCAAAAAACGCCAAGGCGCGCCGACCTCGGCGGCCCGCGCGGCAAACACCGCCTCGATCTCCGGCGATGCGGCGGCGGTAACCACCGGCACGCCGGGCTTCATGATGCCCGCCTTTTCCCCGGCGATATCGGGCAGGGTATCGCCTAGAATGGCCTGATGATCCAGCCCGATGCTGGCGATGGCGCAAACCAGCGGCGTCAGCACGTTGGTGGGGTCAAATCGCCCGCCCAGCCCGACCTCGATCACGCACAGGTCAGCATCGGCCTGCGCAAAGGCGAGGAAGGCCAGCGCCGTGCCGATCTCGAAGGGCGTGGGGCGCAGCCCTTCGGCGCGCAGCGCCTCCACGGCGGCATGCACCGGATCGAAAGCGGCAAAGAACGCCGCCTCGTCGACGCGCAGACCATCGATGCGGATGCGCTCGGTATAATGCTGCAAAAACGGCGAGGTATACAGCCCCACGCGATACCCGGCGGCGCGCAGCACCGATTCGAGGCAGGCGCAGGTAGAGCCCTTGCCGTTGGTTCCGGCAACGTGCACGGCGCGCAGGCTGTTCTGCGGATCGCCGAGCAGAGCGCAAAGCCGGGTCATGTTGTCCAGCCCGGTCTTGACGCCCTGCTCTCGCGCCGCGTGGATGTATTCGATGGCTTGGTTCAGGGTCATTTGGGTTGGGGTCATTCGTTTATGCCAGCTCCTTCACGCGCGCCAGCAGCGATTCCAGCATGGTCTTGTTGGCGGCCAGCTTTTCCTGCTCGGCCGCCACCAAATTGGCGGGCGCCTTGGCGGTAAAGCCGGGGTTGTTCAGCTTGCCCTCGGCACGGGCGATCTCGCCGCGCAGGTTTTCGCATTCCTTTTGCAGGCGCGCCAGTTCCTTCTCCAAGTCCACCAGCTCGCCGAGCGGGATGTACAGCTCCGCCGACGGGCACACCGCCGACACCAGCTTTTGCCCGCCGGGCGCGGCGTCCAGCACCGTCAGCTCGCTTACCCACGCCAGCCGCTGGAAAAGCGGCGCGGCGTCGGAGAGCGCCTCGCTCCATCCGGCCTGCGGCAACAGATAAAGCTGCGCGCGCTTGCCCACCGGCACCTTCATTTCAGCGCGCAGGTTGCGCACCGTGCGGATGGCCTCGAGGATGCCCTCCATGCGCGCGGCGTCGACCTCAAAATCGTACGCCGGGTTGGGCTGCGGCCAGTCGGAAAGCATGATGGTGCCCTCCGTGCCGGGCAGGTAGCGGTACACCGCGTCGGTGAGGAAGGGCATGATGGGGTGCAGCAGCTTGAGCAGCCCGGTCAGCACGTGCAGCAGCACGGCGCGGGCGGTGCGCTTGGCTCCGGCGTCCTCGCCGTTGAGCCGCGCCTTGGCCAGCTCGATGTACCAATCGCAAAACTCGCTCCACGCGAAGTCGTACACCTTCTGCGCCGCCAGCCCAAGGTCGTACTCCTCCAGATGCGCCGTCACCTCGCGCGTCGCCTTCTGGAAGCGGGTAAGGATCCACCGGTCGGCCAGCGCCAACTCGCCGCAGTCGGCCAGCTTGTCCTCGCCCTCGAGGTTCATGCGCACGAAGCGCGCGGCGTTCCAAATCTTGTTGGCGAAATTGCGCGCCGACTCCACCTTCTCGGTGGAAAAACGCATGTCGTTGCCCGGCGAAACGCCGAAGGTCAGCGCAAAGCGCAGCGCGTCTGCGCCGTATTGGTCGATGACCTCCAGCGGATCCACGCCGTTGCCCAGCGATTTGGACATCTTGCGCCCCTGCGCGTCGCGCACAAGGCCGTGGATCAGCGTGGTATGGAACGGCGCCTCGCCCATCTGCTCGATGCCCGAGAAGATCATGCGCGCCACCCAGAAGAAGATGATGTCGTAGCCGGTTACCAGCACGCTGGTGGGGTAGAAATAGCGCAGATCGGCGGTTTCCTCCGGCCAGCCCAGCGTGGAAAACGGCCACAGCGCCGAGGAAAACCACGTATCGAGCACATCCTCGTCCTGCCGCACGGCACCGCCGCACTTCGGGCACTTATCCGGCGCGGTACGCGCCACCGTCAGCTCGCCGCAGGCATCGCAATAATACGCCGGGATGCGGTGGCCCCACCAGAGCTGGCGCGAGATGCACCAATCGCGAATGTTCTCCATCCAATTAAAGTACGTCTTGTCGAAGCGCTCGGGCACGAATCGGGTCTTGCCCTCGCGCACCGCCGCGATGGCCGGTTCGGCCAGCGGCTTCATCTTCACGAACCATTGGCGCGACACCAGCGGCTCCACCGTCGTATGGCAGCGGTAGCAGGTGCCCACGTTATGGGTGTAATCCTCGACCTTCACCAGCACGCCCTGCGCCTCCAGCTCGGCAAGCACCTGCTGGCGGCACTGCTTGGCGGGGACCCCCGCAAAGCGCCCGGCGGCCTCGTTCATCACGCCCGCGTCGTCCATCACACGCAGGATTTCCAAACCGTGGCGCTGGGCGATCTCAAAGTCGTTGGGATCGTGCGCCGGGGTCATCTTCACCGCGCCGGTGCCGAACTCGCGATCCACGTAGTCGTCGGCCACCACCGGGATCTCGCGCCCTACCAGCGGCAGCACCACCGTCTTGCCCACCAGATGCGTATAGCGCGGATCCTCGGGATGCACTGCCACGCCGGTGTCGCCCAGCATGGTTTCCGGGCGCGTGGTGGCCACCACCACCTCGCCATCCGGCCCGCTATAGCGGATGTGCCAAATGTGGGTGGCCTGCTCCTCATACTCCACCTCAGCGTCGCTGATGGCGGTTTTGCACACCGGACACCAGTTGATGATGCGGTCACCACGGTAGATGAGGCCTTTTTCGTACAGGCGGTTGAACACCTCGGTCACGGCCTGCGAGCAGCCCTCGTCCATCGTGAAGCGCTCGCGCGACCAATCGCAGCTTGCGCCCATGCGCCGCAGCTGCTGCACGATGCGTCCGCCGTATTGCGCCTTCCACTCCCATGCGCGCTTCAGAAAGCCCTCGCGGCCAAGCGCCTCTTTGCGCAAGCCTTCCTCGGCCATCTTTTCGATGATCTTGACCTCGGTGGCGATGGAGGCGTGGTCGGTGCCGGGCAGCCACAGCGCCGCCTCGCCGCGCATGCGGTGGAAGCGGGTGAGCACATCCTGCATCGTGGCGTCCATCGCGTGGCCCATGTGCAGTTGCCCGGTGATGTTGGGCGGCGGCATCACGATGGTAAAAGGCTTCTTGTCCGGGTCCATCTCGGCGCGAAACGCGCCGCTCTGTTCCCATTCAGCGTACAGCTCGGCCTCGATGGCCTGCGGCGCATAGGTTTTTTCCATTTCGATTTCAGCTTGATCTTGATTTTCCGGGGTCATATCGGTTGCCTCCTTTGCCAAAGCGAAAATTTGATTCGAAAAAGCCGCTCGCATCCAAAAGGACGGAGCGGCTCCGTGGTACCACCTTATTTCGCGCGGCACACGCGTGCCACGCCTCGCTTCGCTGTATCGGGCGAACCCGCGCGGGCTACTGATTTCGCCGCGCGCCCTCCGGAGCGACCTTCGCCAACCGTTGCCCGGAGCGCCCTTGCAGCCGATGGGACGCACTCTCTTGCGGGACGGGTGGGTACTCCTCTCCGTCGTCGGGGAATATAATGAAGATATTATATGCGAGCCGTAAGGGGGTGTCAAGGTTTTTCGGATGCAAAGCGCTCCACCGGCACAAAGCCGAGCACACACTCGCCATCAGCCGAGCGCACCGAGCGTCTCAACCCCGCGCGCGCGCTGAGCGAACCCTGCGGCGCGATCATCTCGATCGCATCCAAATAAGCATTGGCGAGTTCGCGGAATTCCGCCTCGGTGAGTCCGCCCTTTTCGTTGTGTGTTCCGAAGTCCACGAGCACCGCAGGCGCTTCGCCGCCATTCCATTGCCCCGCGCCGGACAGCATCACCGGCACCGGTACTTTCAGCGGCGTTCCGATTTGCAGCGCGCCGGCCGCCCCCTCCAGCGCTCCCTCGTTGATCACCTCGGCGCTCCCGGTCTTTTTTGTATTGGGCTTACCGCCGCCGTAGGTCGAACCATTGCGGCCATCGTACAGATACAGGCCCAGCGCGCTGTCCCGCTCGCTGCGCACGATGCCGCCCGCCTTATTCCGCACCACGGCGGTGGCGATGTTGCGTACCGACGTGGCGTTGACGAAAATACCGCACCGATTCCCGCCGGTCTCTGAAACGACATCGGGGAAGTCGCCTAGCGCGCCTCCGCCGGTCACCGTACCTTCGTTGGTCACCTCAACGTGAGCGCTGCCGCGCTGCGCGCTGGCGCTGATGCCAATACCGCACGTGCCACCCGAAACCGTTCCGGTATTGCGGACGGAAACCTTGCTGGTTCGGTAGCCGTCCACATCGGCGGGCAGACCGATGGCGGCATCGTCGCTGCGCAGGGTGCCTGCATTGTCGATAACAATGGATACATCGTTGCCGAAGTAGGGCGGCTCGATCACGCCCACCGCGCAGGCCCGCTCTCCTCTGGCCTCGATGGCGCAGTCGCTGTCGATGGTCACCCGGATATCGACAGCCTTGTGGCGCTGGCTCTGTATGGCAACGCCATGGTGCCCCTCGGCTACGATGAGCACATTGCGCAATTCCACTTCGCCATTTGCGAGGAAGAATCCTTCAAACGCCGCGTCCTTGACCACCAGCCGCTTGCCCCCGGGCACGCGCAGCGGCTGATCGATCTTTTCTTCGTAACACGACACCGGCTTGGAGGGTATCAAAACCGCTTCGCTTTCCTTGACACCATCCAGAGCCGCCTGCGCCTCGGCGAGGAATTCAGCCCACGAAATGGTATCTCCTCCGGCCAGCAGCCCTGCCGGAATGCTCCATAAGCAAAGCGCCAGCAGCAACGATACGAGCTTCTTCATGTGTACCTCCCGGTTCCCTTTGTTCTATCATAGCATGGCTATGGATAAAACGTCCATCGCTGCGCATTTCATCCACTAACCCCGCCGCCTCCTGTCACATATGCTATGGAGAAAGGAGGTGAGAAGGAATGCAAAACCTGAACGTCTCTCAAGCGCGGTGCTGCGGCGCGCCGATCTGGCTAATCCCGGTGCTGGGCATATTGCTGGGTCTAGCCACCGGCGTGTTGCTCTACTTTGGCTTTATTCCCACGGTGACATCGGTGCTGATCGCGATGATCGTGTTTGCGCTATTCGCCATCATTCTGCTGACGATCCTGACCGCACAGAACGCGCGCTCCTGCTGCCTGCGGAAATTCGGGCCATGGCTCATCGTCACAACCGCCATTCTGCTCGGGCTGGCTTTGTTTGCGCTCGGCGTCCCGTTTGTAGGTGAAAGCATCGTGTACGCGATCGTATTCGCCGTGATTTCCTCGTTCTTCTGGTTGGCAAACCTGAGCATGCTCTTTACCGTTCTCTGCGTGCTGCGGAGCAACTAACGGCCTGCTGCAGGGAGGAGCTTCGGCTCCTCCTTCTTTTGTGTATCCGGCTGCATTTCCACCATGTAACGCCAGAATTTCTTGGGCATGTGCGCCCGGCGCAGCGCCGGATTGACGCGCTGCTCGATGGTGATGGACCGGTAAAACATGCGCCACAGCGCCTGATAGTGCGCCTCGCCCACCGCATGCTCGGGCAGGCGCATCGACTCGGAGGAGAGCAGCGTCCACGCGCGCAAATCCCATACCCCGGCCAAACCGCGCCGGCGGTCGTGTACGATGAAGGGCTGCTGGCCGAAGCGATCGGCAAAGTGCGGCATGAGGAGCACCAAGACGTCGTGCTCCGGCTCCATCTCCGCAAAGAAGATACCGCCCTCCAGCTCCGCGAAGCGCAGAAACTGGATGTACCGCTGCGCCTCCCAGTCCACCGCGCGCAGGATGCGGCGCATTTCGTGCACGGCGGGCTCAGCGAGGCGCTGATCGATGCGCGGGCCGACCGCAAACCCGAGCCGCACGTAGGCAAGCGCTGCAGCGGGGGCGGACGGATCGCTGCTCAGCGCGGCGCGCTGCACGCAGGCGAAAGCTTCCGGCCCGATGCGCGATAGGATGCCGCGCTGCACGCGTTCTGCGCGCTGCGGATCGGTGGGGATATCGCGCGCATCGGTATCCAGCGCCAGTTGCACCGCCTGCCCCGCCACGATGCTCACCGGCTCCTCGCGGCAGGCGTAGGCCTCGAAGATGCAGCACAGCAGGCCATCCAAGCTGCCGTCATAGCGATATTGCACCGATGCCCCGCTCATGCGCTGCTCCCCAAGCGCGGCAGCGCCTTTGGCTCCGGCGGAATGGGCGCGGCCGACAGCGCCGACAGCGCGGGCAGCTCCATGCCCAACCCCAGCCCGGCGTCCAAATCGCCCAGCGAAAGCTGCTGAACCGCGCGGTCGCCAAACGCCTGCGGCGCGACGCTGCAATCGCGCGCCAAGCAATGGTACACGCTCTCCCAATTGAGGCGCAGCCCGGGCATCGCCTTGCCTTGACAGGTCAAGAAGTACTGCGCGCGCTTGAGCACCACGCCCAGCTTTTTGAGGATATCGAAGGAAAGCGTGGCCGTGCGCCGCGCCTCGACGATGCGCTGCGCGCCGGTGGGGCCGATGCCGGGTACGCGCAGCAGCTCCAGATAATCGGCGCGCTGCGCTTCCATCGGAAAAAGCTGCGGGTGACGCAGCGCCCAGTGGCACTTGGGATCCAGCCGCGCATCCAGCCACGGGGCGTCGGGCTCGAGGATCTCCGAGGCGTCAAAGCCATACTGGCGCAACAGCCAATCCGCCTGATACAGCCGATGCTCGCGCAGCAGCGGCGCCGCCACCTCGGGCAGAAAGCGCGAATCCCCCACCGGCATGTAGGCAGAAAAAAATACCCGGCGCAGCTTGTATCGCTTATACAAACCCTGCGAAAGCCGCAGGATGTGCAGATCGCTCTCCGGCGAAGCGCCGACGATCATCTGCGTGCTCTGCCCCGCCGGGGCGAAGGGGCGCGCATGGCGATAGACCGCCAGCTCGTTCTGCCGCTGCGCCAGCGTCCCGGCGATCTGCGCCATCGGCGCTAGGATGGCGGCACGGTTTTTTTGCGGCGCCAATTCGACGAGCGAGTTTTCCGAGGGCAGCTCGATGTTGACGCTCAGGCGATCCACCAGCGCGCCCAGCCGCTCTACCAGCAGCGGATCAGTGCCCGGAATCGCCTTGGCGTGGATGTAGCCGCGAAAGCCGTGTACCTCGCGCAGCAAGCGCAGCGCGTGGATCATGCGCTCGGTGGTGGCGTCGGGCGAGCCGACGATGCCCGAGGAGAGGAACAGGCCTTCGATGTAGTTCCGCCGATAAAAGGAGATGGTCAAATCGGCCAATTCCTCCGGCGTAAGCGTGGCGCGCTCACCGTCCGCGGAGCTGCGGCAGGCACAATATTTGCAATCGTTGACGCAAGCGTTGCTCATGAGAATCTTGAGCAGCGAGATACAACGCCCGTCGGCGGAAAAGCTGTGGCAAATGCCCGCCGCGATCGAATTGCCCAGCGCGCCGGGCGCTCCCTTGCGCTGGCTGCCGCTGGAGGTGCAGGCCACGTCATACTTGGCGGCGCCGGTAAGGATGCGCAGCTTGTCCATCAGCTCCATGCCGCTCACTCCGTTCGCTTTTGATGCGAACAGTATAGCATGCCTTTCTTGAAAAAGCAAACACTAGTTCCTATTATTTTGTGAAAAGTTTTTTATTGGAACTTCTTCCCTCTCTCCTCGTCTAAAAGAGCAAATGAGCAATGAGAGGAGCAATTTTTATGTTTAAGAAAAAGAATGCGCGCGCTTGGATCGCAGGCGGATTGGCGGTGTTGCTGATCGTTATCGGCACGCTATTGACGAGGGATCGCGGAGTCCCCGCGCAAACGGAAACCCTCCCCGGCGATGAAACCACATTGCTACAAGCCCCGAAGTCCGATTCTCTGATCGCGGCGACGCAATATGAACTCACAGAAACCGAAGCGGCCACCGGTTCCGGCACATTCGCCGTGGGCGGCATGCCGCCAGCGCAAGCCGGTACGCTGAAAATCATCCGCACCGCCAACCTCACCATCGACACGCTGCAGTACGACGCCGACGAGCAGGCGCTGCTGTCGCTGATCGAGCGCTTCGGGGGATGGATCGAGCAACAGCGCCTCTTCGGGCAGCCGTTCGCGCAATCCGGCAGCGGGCGCAGCCTTTCGCTCACGCTGCGCATCCCCAGCGAAGGCATGAACTCCTTCGTGGACGAAGCCTGCAAGATCGGCACCCTCCAATCCCGCGAAAGCAACGCGCAGGACATCTCCGGCATGTATTATGATACCGACGGCCGCCTCAAAAGCGCCCAAACGCAACTGACCACGCTGCAAAGCCTGCTCGCCCACGCCGAATCGATGGAGGATTTAATCACCATCGTCCAATCAATCGACGAAGTGCAGCTGACCATCGACCAGCTCTCCGGCACGCTGCGCAGTTGGGATAGTTCCGTCGACTATGCGCAGGTGTGGATCCATCTGACCGAACGGCAGCCGCGCGATCAGCTGCTCCCCCAGCCGCGCACCCTCGGCCAGCGCACGTCGGAAGGCTTCTTCGGCGCGCTCAACGGTATCGTAGCGTTTTTCGGTGACGCGGCGGTGTTCGCGGTCTCGATGCTGCCATGGCTGGCGATCCTCTGCCCGGCCGTTCTGTTGATTTGGTTCGTTGTTCGCAAGAATGCAAAAAGAAGAGCCCGCAAGATCGAGCCCTCCCAACCTGAATAACGCAAGGATTTACCGCCCCGCCGCCAGCACCGCCAGCGCCACGCCCAGCACCGTCGCCAGGCCGCTTACGAGCAGCATGCGCCTGCGCTGCGCGGGCTCGGCATCCCGCTGCCGCAGCGCAAGGATCAACGTTGCCAACGAGAGCAGCGGCAATGGCAGCGTAACCCAGAAAAGCCAATGCATGTCATCCCTCCTCGCAGAAGCGCAGGCAGAAGCGCAGCACCTCGTCCACGTCCGCGGCCAGCGCGTCGGGCGCGGCGGCGCGCATCTCCTCCGGCGTTCCGTTGCCGTACGTGACGCCCAGCGCCGTGGCGCCGGCCTCGCGCGCGGCGGCAACGTCGCTAGGCCGATCCCCCACCATCAGCGCGCGCGGCGCGGCGAACTTCCGCGCCCACTCGCGCGCGCGCATCGCCTTGGTGATGCCGGAAACATACCCTTCGCGCTCAACAAACCGGTCGCCGATGCCGGTGATCTCACACACCAACGCCTGATAGCTGGGCAGGCCGTTGGTCAGCAGGCAAAGGTTCGCGCGTCCGAAAAGCGCCTCCAGCATCGCCTCCACGCCGGGAAACAAGCGCGCGTGCGTGGGCATCAGCTCGGCCTCGGCGCGCTCCATGGCGGCGATCATCGCGTCGGCGCAGGAAAGCGGCAGGCCGAGCATCGCGCACTCCTGCTCGATGCTCGGTCCATTGAGCGATTCCAGCACCGCGCGGGAAACCGGCGGCAACCCCATCGCCGCGATGGCGCGGCTGTGAATTTCCAGCGCCACCTCATAGCTGTCCAGCAGCGTCCCGTCCAAGTCAAACACGATCAAAGGCAGCCGCTGGTGCGCATACAGCCCGGCATTCCAGCTCTCCACGCCCAAAGAGGTCGGCGTCGCCTGCCAGCCCGTGCCGTTTGCCTGCTTTTTTTGCTGTTCAGTCAAGGTTTTCTTCCCCTTACCCGTTCCGCTTATTTCGTGATCCGCTCCACGCCGCCCATGTAGGGGCGCAGCGCCTCGGGCACCGTCACGCTGCCGTCCTCGTTCTGGTAGTTCTCGAGGATGGCGGCGACGGTGCGTCCCACCGCCACGCCGGAGCCGTTGAGGGTGTGCGCGTATTGCGGCTTATCTTTGGCGTTTTCGCGATAACGGATTCCGGCGCGCCGCGCCTGAAAGTCCACGCAATTTGAGCAGCTGGAGATCTCCACATAGCGGCCATAGCTGGGCATCCAAACCTCGATATCGTAGGTTTTGGCGCTGCTGAAGCCCATATCCCCTGCGCAAAGCAGCACGACGCGGTGCGGCAGGCCCAAGCGCTCCAGCACGTGCTCGGCATCGGCGGTCATGCGCTCGAGCTCTTCGTGGCTCTGCTCCGGCTTGGTGATCTTGACCAGCTCCACCTTGTTGAACTGATGCTGGCGGATCAGGCCGCGCGTATCGCGCCCCGCCGCCCCAGCCTCGGCGCGGAAGCAGGCGCTATACGCGACGTGGCGGATGGGCAGCGCGTCGCCGCCCAAGATCTCTTCGCGGTACATGTTGGTCACCGGCACCTCGGCGGTGGGGATCAGGTAATACTCGGTGGGCACCACATGAAAGGAATCCTCCTCGAACTTGGGCAACTGGCCGGTACCGACCATCGAGCCCCTGTTGACCATGTAGGGAGGCAGCACTTCCTCGTATCCGCGCGCGGCATGGGTGTCCATATAGAAGTTGATGACGGCGCGCTCCAGCCGCGCGCCCAGCCCACGGTAGAAGGTGAAGCGCGCGCCGGTCACCTTGGCGGCGGTCTCGAAGTCCAGCACATGTAAGTCGGTGCCGATGTCCCAGTGCGCCTTGGGCTCCCAAGCAAATTCGCGCGGCGTACCCCAGCGGCGCTGCTCCACGTTGCCCCGCTCGTCCTCGCCCTCCGGCACCTCGGCCAGCGGAATGCTGGGTACCGTCAGCAGGAACTGATCCATTTGTTCGTCCACCGTCACCACCTGCGCATCCAGCGCCGCGATGCGCTCGCCAACCGCGCGCATCGCCTCCATTACCGGGGCGGCGTCCTCCCCGGCACGCTTCATCGCGGCGATGCGCTTGCTCTCCTCGTTGCGCTGATTCTTCAGCTGCTCCACCTCGGTAAGCAGCGCGCGCCGTTGCTCGTCCAGCGCCAAAAAGGACGATACGTCGACGCGCTTATGGCGGCGCGTCATGGCGTCCGACAGTTCCTGTGGATTTTGACGAATGCGCTTAATGTCTAGCATGCAAATCCCTCCTTCAATATAAAACCGCCCCCGCCTTACGACAGGGACGGATCGCTCCGCGTTGCCACCCTGCTTGAGCACACAAGATGCCCCAGCTTGCTCGCGCTTTATCGGGCGCTCCCGTCAGCTCTCGCCGATCGCTCAGGGCTGGAGATCCTCGCCGCGCCGCACCGCCTCGCACCATCCGGCGGCTCTCTTGCGCAAGTACAGCGGAACGTTCCCTTTCATCGCGCACAGCCTTTCGGCTATTGTTTTTTATTATACCTTTTTCTCGCCGGATATGCAAGTTCGGCTCCTCCATTTGATTTAATTCTTAAATCGACTTCATTTTCTCGCGCTCAAAAATGAAATTTTTTTAATATTCCACAGTATTCGATAAAATTCGGTAAAAAAATACCAAATTTTGCATTTTATTTTCTTGCACAATAGAGAGATTGCCAGTATGATAAGAACAGAAGAATCGATTTAGTAAAAAAAAGCACAACAGATTGTGGAGGGTCAATTGCCACTATGCTACATATTCCACTCAAAAAGCGTGTCGCACTTCTGCGGCGACATGTAGAGATTCTATTTAGCGCCAACGATCTGGCTCGTTCAATCGCGGTCAGCCAGCATCTGGACGTGCTGCTTCATTATCTCCTCCGGCTGCGCCACGACCGGTTCTATCGCGGCCATCGGCGCTACGTCGGCCGGCGAAAAAGGCGATTTCTGCAAACCCGCGCAGCAAGCTAAACGCTTATCCCGCAAAGAATGGAGCCCGTAAAGTGCGGCTCCATTCTTTTCTTTTTGCGCGCCGCGCGCCGCATTCCCCTTGCCTGCCCGGCAGGTACGTGCTATCATGAATCGACGTCTTCCCCCGCATATTTTGCTTCACAAAGGAGCACACGATGGCATTTTGCAGCTTTGGCGACAATTACGCGCTGTTCGACATTACGCCTGTGGAAAATCTTTTCCTGCAGGAGTATATGCTGCGCGCCCCGGGCAACTATGTGAAGGTCTATCTTTATGGGCTCATGCAGTGCTATCATCCCGCCGAGGCGATGAGCCTCGCGCGCATGGCGCGGGATATGGATCTGCCGGAGGAGGAAGTCTTTCAGGCCTTTCAATATTGGGAGCGCATGGGGCTGGCGCGGCGGGTCGCCGATTCCCCGGCGCAATACGTATACAAAAACCTCAAGCACAACCTGCTGATGTCCACCGGCGAGGGGGAGACCCTTTACCGCTACAAGGATTTTAACGCCACCCTGCACAACCTGTTCGATAAAAAGCGCAAGCTGTACGAGCAGGATTACCGCCGCATCTATGAGTGGATCGAGGTGCTCGAACTGCCTGAGACGGTGGTCATTATGCTGATCCGCTACTGCATCGACATCTACGGCCTGCGCTTCTCCTTGGAAAAAGCCGACGGCTTGGCGCGGGAGTGGGCGGAGCAGGGCGTGCGCAGCATCGAGGATGCCGAGGAGATGACGCGCACCTCCAAGCAGCAGGCCGACGACTTGAAGCGCGTGCTGCGCCGCTTGGGGCAGCGCCGCGCCCCCTCTATGGACGAGGAGGATCTCTACCGGAAATGGACGCGGGAGTGGGGCTTTGAGCCGCAGGCCATTCTGGAAGCCTGCAAGGAAACCACCAAGGGTTCGCCCACCATGGCGTACCTCAACGGCATTTTGCAGCGCCAGCACAAGCTGGGGCGTCATGAAGCCGCCGCGCTCACCGGCCAGCTAAGGCAGGAGGCCGAGTTGGCCGAACCGCTCAAGGCGGTCTACGAAGCGCTGGGACGGCGCGGCGCCTCCCCTACGCCGGAGGATTTGGAATGGCTGCACGCTTGGCTGGAGGCTGGCGGCACAAAAGAGCTGCTGGTTCCGGCGGCGCAGGCGGTACACCGGGGTGGCGGCAACAGCCTAGAAAGCGTCTACCGCCTGCTGGAGGTGTGGCAGGGCATGGGGCTGGCCACGCGCGGCGATGTGGACGCCTATCTCTCCGCGCTGCGGCGCGACAACGATCAGCTTGCCGCGCTGTTCGAGGCCTGCGGTCTTCAGCGCAAGCCGGTGGCCGCCGATCGCGCGCAGCTTACAACGTGGCGCGACGCGTGGCATATGCCGATGGATGTGATGCTGGAGGCCGCGGCCTACGCGACCAACGCCGCCGTCAAGATGCCCTTTATGCACCGCATCCTCGCCCAATGGCATGAAAAAGGCATCCGCACGCTGGACGCCGCACGCGCGGAACGCGCCCAGCATATAACGCAATCCGCCCAAAGCGCCGTGCCCGCGCGATCGCCGCAGGCCGCCGGCGGGCAGGCCATCGGCCGTCAGAGCGCCGCGCGGCCCGTACGCGAGGTGGCGCAGCACCGCTACACGCAGCGCCAATACTCCGCCGAAGAACTCGACGCGCTGGTGTTCGATCTGTATAAGGACGCGCGGGAGGAGGGTACAAAGAAATGACCCGAGAGCAAGCGGTTCGTCAATTGATCGGCGAATACGCGGATCAGCGCGCGCGCAATCTGCGGGAGGAGCGCCGCCGCGCCGCCGAGGCCGCGGAAAAGGATCCCGGTATCGCGCGCTTGCTGGATGAGCGGCAGTCGCTGCTCGACGCGGCCGTTCGGCAAGCCGTCCATAACCCCGCGCAAATCGGCGAGCGCGTTGCGACGTTAGAGGGGCGCATGCGCGCCCTCAACGACCAACTGGCCGCCACGCTGGCCGCGCAAGGCTTTGTTGCCGACTATCTGGAGCCGGTGTACCGCTGCGCGCTATGCCGCGATACCGGCGAGGTCGGCACGCCGCTGCACCGCTGGTGCGCCTGTTTCGAGCAGCGGCTCGTGGAGCTGCTGTGCAGCGAGGTCGGCATGGCGGCGCTGCGCGTCGAGAACTTTGACACCTTCAACTTGGATATCTTTCCCGACGACGAGGAGGTGCTGCCCGGCATGCTGCCCGGCAAGCGCCTGACGCAGCGCTTGCACATGCAGCGGGTGCTCGCCGTCTGCCAGCGCTATGCCGACGATTTCCCCAATACCGATCGGCGCAACCTGCTGCTGCTCGGCCCCTCGGGGCTGGGCAAGTCCTTTTTGATGAACTGCATCGCCCATCGGGTGCTCTCGCGCGGGTATACGGTGATGCGCATCACCGCGCCCAAGCTGGTGGAAGCGATGCGCCGTTATCATTATAACGGCGAAAACGCCGACCTGCTCGCCCAGTGGACCGGCGCGCAGCTCTTGGTGATCGACGATCTGGGCGCCGAGCCGATGATCGAGAACGTCACCATCGTCTACCTGTTCAACCTCATCAACGAGCGCATGGTGACGCGGCGGCACACCCTGCTGAGCACCAACTTAAGCAATAGCGAGCTGGTGCAGGCCTACACCGAGCGCCTCGCCTCGCGCCTGCTGGATGCGCATACCACGCTGGTGTTGCCCTTCGCGGGGCGCGATCTGCGGCTTATGCGCCGCGCCTAGGCGCGCTATTTTAGCCCACAAGGAGGCTGATCCCGATGTTCCGAGAAACTCGCAGGCCGCAGCGCGCGCTGACCGAGGCCGAGGCTTGGGCGCTGCTGGAGCGCACCGATTTTGGCGTGCTGGCCATGGCCGGTGTGGAAGGGTATCCTTACGCGGTGCCGATGAATCACGTGATCGTGGACGGCGCGCTGCTGTTCCATGCCGCAGTGGTCGGACACCGGCTGGAGGCGCTGCGCGCCAATCCCCGCGTTTGCTTTACCGTAACCGAGGGGCCAGAGGAGCAAGCCGGAGACATACCGTCGGGCAGCCTCGGCACCTACTCCAGCGCCGTGGTGTTCGGCGAAATCACCGAGTTGCCGCCGGAACAGCACGCCGCCGCGCTGGTGGCGCTGTGCAGGCGCTTGGTGCCGACCCGCGTGGCCGAGGCCGAGCGCTTTGCGCGAAGCGGCGCGCCGGTTTCCATTCTGCGCCTAGAGGTGGCGCACCTCTCCGGCAAGCGGTTGCTGGTACAATAACGGCTTCCCTCCCCACAGAAAAGAGACCGCCCGGTGTGACGGTCTCTTTTGCGTTTAATCGTGCGTGGCCTCTTGGCCGTAGCGGTCGGCAACGGCGTTTTTGAGGCGATCCTTGGCCACCATCGGCGGATCCAGCACCGAGAGATCCTTGGCGTTCACATAGCCGGTACGGGTTACCCCTTCGCTGTCGGTGGTAATCACTTGCCGCCAGTAGGGCGCCTCCGTCGGAACCCCCTTGACCACGATCTCTGTGTAGTTGGGAATGCGCACGCCGGTCGCGTAGCGGGGCGTCTCCGCCGGGGAGCGATATAGAATCAGCGGATTGCCGGTGCCGGTGTCCACCAGCACGCGCTCGCCCACCGTCATGTACTGCGGCCAATTGGCCTTGGGCTCTTCCGGAATATTAAAATCCAGCCAAGTCGGCCGCGCCCAGTGTGTCCAGAGCTGCGGCATCGGATCCATCACCACGCCGTAGCGGTGACCGCGCGAATGTACGCAGTACCCGTCGCCCACGTACAGACCAACGTGGGAAAAGCTGCCGGTGTCGCTCTGTTGCAGCAGCACGATGCCGGGTTGTTTGGGCATGGTGGAGATGGGCTGAATATCGCTCATCCACCGTTGGGCAGAGTTGGTCACGTTGGTATGCCATTCCTTGGGAAACTCTCCCTCGGAGGCTTCCAAGAAGGCCTTAAACAGGCCGTTGCAATCGTACACCTCCGCGCCGTCCCACTTGGGCGCAAACTCGCGGAGCAACTGCTCATACTCGGGATAGAGCGATCGGCTGGCGGCGCGCGTCGTCGGGCTGCAAATCTGCCCCGCAGTGCCATAGATGTATCCGGAGCCTACCTTGCTCAGGAAAAAGTTCACCAGCGAGCTGGCCACACGCGGCATTTTTTTCGGCGCCGGGTTCTGCTCGGCTGGCGCTTGCGGCGCGAAGAGCATTTTGCTGGTTTCCGCGTCGAGCACGCCGTTGGCATACAGGCCGTTTCCGCGCTGGTAGGCCAGCAGCGCCAGGTAGGTTTCGTCGTTGAAATACGCGTCCAGCTTGGAGGGATGATACCCCAGCTTGTTCAAGCGCTCCTGCATGACCAGCACTTCCGAACCGCGCACACCCCGCTTGAGCGGCACCGGGAATTTATCCAGATTCCGCGCGCCCACCGGAGCCTCCGGGTAATCGTTGGTGGCAAAAAAATCGATCAGCACGCCCTCATGCACGCGCAGTTCCGCGATGGACATGCCGCCTGCGGAGCACAGGTAGTACACCCCCGCCTCTTCGGGCAGCAGGAAGGAATCCGGCAGCGCGACGGCGACGGCATAGGTTTGCAGCTTCTTAAACTCGCCGCCCCGATACTGGCGCAACGCAAGATCCTTGGGCGCTTTTGCCCATAGGACGCTCAGCGTCGCGACGCCGCGCGGCTTGTATACCAGCAAATACTGTTCGCCGCGCTCCGCACTGGTCCAGGCCGTACGGGGATTGCCGTCGAACAGGGAAGCCAGCGAAGTCGACTTGGTGCGCGCTTCAATCTTGCACTGCGCGGTAATGTCCTCGGGATGGTGACCGGCCTTGGCTTCCGGCATACAGATAATGCAAAGAATCACCAGCGCAATGGCAAGCAGCAGCCGTCTAAAAGCGATGTACATGTGCGATCAATCTCCAAGCAATGATAGAATCTAATTTCTGTCAATTCCATATGTTTCTCAAGATTTGTGCCTATCATACCATAGCCTTTCTACCGAAAAAAGTAGGCTAAAGGGAGAATTAAGAAAGCCGGGCGCATCCTTACGCCCGACTTAATATTCGATCCGCGCGCGCTACGGTAATGGGCGGATCAAGATGAGCGGCGTCAGCTCATCTCCCTGCCCAAAAGGATTGTCGCCCAGCGCATCCTGAATCTGCGCGTCGCTAAGCGGACAGCCGTCCGATTTGCCGAGCTGATTCTGCTCGATGTCGTTCGCGTCCATCAGCACCACCGGCAGCTGCAGCGCCTGCTCGATTTCGTTGCACAGCGCCACGGGCTGGTCGGGGTTAATCAGCGCCAGTTCCTTGTACAGATCGAAAGAGGAGCGGAAATAAAAGCCATCGATGCCGCCCACGCCTTGGCCGCAAATCTTGTAAAACAGGCCGCGCACGCCGAAGGGGCGCGTCACCGCCGACACCGCCGCCGCCGTCAGCACGCGCGGCAGGCCGCACAGGTCGATCACCAGCTGCAGCTTGTGCGGCTCGTGCATACCCACGCCGGTGTGGTTGATGCCCGCGAAGCGCCATAGCCGATTCGCCCAGAAGCCGGGCTTCACGTCCTTCTTCTCGCGCACCGAGTCGGTACACATCGCCATCACCTTGGCACCGAAGGCCAGCACATCGCCGGGCTGGTACAGCGGCAGCACGTAGCGCTCCACCAGCGCGATCTGCGATTCGCGCCGCTCGACAAAGTGCGTCTGGATGGCGAAGCGCTGATAGCGGCGTCCATCGGCTCCGGCGCGCTCGCCACGGTCAAAGTACACGATATCGCCGTGCTCGCGCCGCTGCTCCGGCAGGTTTCTGGTGGGAATGATGCCCATATCGACGCCCCTCTTCATTCGAATCAATTCGATGCAAGCCCGTACAGCTTGCCCGATTTCGTATTGTACTATGCTTGGCTAGGCTTGTCAAAGCTTATTGCCCCTCCAAGATCACCATGCGCATCTTGCTGTTCAATTCGCGCAGGAAAGCGTCCATCGGCATCTGGCCATCGGTATAGCGCTGCAGCAGCTCGTTCATCATCTGGCGCGGGCTGGTCTCCGTCGAAGCCTCGGTGAAGAACACCGAGCCCGCCGTAAACGTCATGTGCGGCGCCAGCTCGCGATACCCCGCGATGCCCTGAGCGGAAATCTCCCAACGGTTTTTGTCCTGCTCGGCCAACCAGCGATCGACGTAGTTGAGCTCATCCTCATAGTCGCGCTTGGTGCTGCCCTCCAAGGTTTCCAGGCGCTTGACGACGGTCTCGCGCCACTCCTTCATATCCTTGACGGTGCGCTCGAAGTTCTCGCGCTCCACCGGCTCGCTCATGTCGGGATGCAGCGCGTAGCGCACTTGGTTTTCGTACTTGCTCTGCGCCACAAATTCGAGGTACTGCAGCGCGAGGTCTTGATTGGCCGAGGCAGGGTTGACGACGTACACCTCCATCGTCGCGCGGACCTTCGGCTCCTGCCCCTCCTCGAACACCATCGGCAGGATGCGCGCATAGCTCTGATAAGGATTGTTGTACTCCGGATTGGTGTTGACGTACTGCGTCTCATCGGGGTTGTGGAACATGCCCTGCATGCCGTACATCACGAAGATCGCCGTCTTTTGCGTGAGCTGGTTGTATTCCTCCCATTCGCTCTCGCTCATCTCTTCAAACTTAGGCGTCTCCAGCTCCAGCGCCGCGATCTTGTCCAGCACCTCGCGCAGCACCGGCGCGGTAAAGTCGATGGGTTGCCCCGCCTGCTCGTACTGCAGCACATATTCATGCAGCACCGCTTCCATCAGGCCTCGGCCGTCGTAGGTGGCGTTCATGAAGGTGGCGTCGGGATTGTCCTCGGCGAATTCCTCGTTCCAGCGCAGCATGTAATCAAAGAGCTGGCTGTAGGTGGTGGGCATCGGCCCCATGTCAAACTTCTCCCACAGTTGCTTGTTGACGCTCCACGAGCCTACGCCGAAGCTGCGCGGGTAGGCCATAGGCTTCCCGTCGGCGTTGCGCAGCACGGCCTGCACCTGCGGATACATGCGCTCAACGTCCTTGCTCAGCACCTCCGAGGCGCTCAAATCGGCGGCGAATCCCTTCTCGATCAGGGGGCGCAAGCCGCTTTCGGCGTTGAGCACGAAGATATCGGTTTCCTTGTCGCCGCCGGTGAGCGCCTGCGCGATGCTCTCGCCGCTGTTGCCATAACTGTTCTGGAACAGCACCGGCACATCCGGGTGCGCGCCGGAGAAGGCGAGGTAGGTCATGTCCTCCCACACGCCGCTCACGCGCAGTTCGCGCTTGGGCAGGTACTGCGGATCCAGATTGCGGATAAACAGTCCGCCGCCGATCACGGCATACAGCCCGCCCGGCAGCAGCCACGCGTTGCCGCGATCGCTTACGTTGGCCTGCGTCAGGTAGGCCACGGTCTCCGCCGGGCCGCCCTTCTCGCTGCGCCAGACCCGCTTGGCTTGGGTGAAGTAAATGCTGTCGCTCGCCTCGTCGTACACCAAGCCGCCCAACGGGCTATAATCCTGCTGATCGTCGGGCAGTTTAATGTTCAGCGGCGTCTCTTGGCCGGTTGCCAGATCCAGCACCGTCATGGCGATGGTCGGTTCACCGGTTTCATTGTCATAATTTCTGCCGTAGGTCAGCAGTTGGCCGGGCTTATAGGGCACCGCCATTTGCGCCTGCTGCAAGGGATATTGCTTCTGCTCGCCGGTGGCCACATCCCAGCGCATCAGCACCCGCGCGTCGTTGTATTCCTCGTTGTTATAGTTATCGCGCAGGCAATAAAACCCGCCGTCGAACATCATCGCGCCGGCGACATAGCGCTCGCGGCGGCGCTTTTCCTCGCCTTCCTCGAAGACCATATCCTTCATGTCCAGCTTGACGTCCAGCCACTCGACGCCCTTCTCGGTGAGGTTCCCCAGCCTGCCCGCGTAGACGTTGAACGCCCACAGCTTGCCCTCGCCCGCGGCGACGAGGGTCACCATGTTATCCAGCTCTTTCTTGATCTCCGGCTTGGCCTTTTCGTAGGTATCCCAGCTTTCCGCCGGGTAGGGCGGCAGCTCGCAGAATTTCTCCGGCTTCGCCATCTCCGGCTTCCAGCGCCACGCCACAGCGCCGTCCCATACATAGAACATGCCGTCCAGCATCACGCCTTCATAGGCATACATCCTGCCCATCTCATACTCGGCCTCGTTGGGGCTGATATCGGAATTAAACATCACCGCCTCGCCCGGCGCAGCCCATCCGCACAGCGGCGTAATCAGCATGCACAGGCACAGCAGCATCGCAACCCATCGCATATTTTTCATCGCGCATCCCTCACTTCCTCTGATTCTGGTAAATGTCCCCTATGGATACAAACGAAAAAGCGCAGGCTTTGCTTCCCCGCGCTGGAAATTCCTTTGGATAAGGTGGCGGGCTCACAGCCATCCTGTACGGTAAACAGCCCAAGAAAACGGAGGGATTTTGATGGCCGCACGATACGACAACCTCAAGGCGCTGCTCGCCGCCGAACCGGAGGCCTACGCCTACTTTGCCACGCTGCCGCAATACGTCCGCGAGCACATCGCTGAGCGCGGCGGAGAGGTCAACTCCTTCTCCTCCCTGCGCAGCCACGTTGACAACGCCACCAAGGGCGACGATTAAAGCGCCTCGCGCGTGAGGTTGTTGAGCCAAGTGCCCCGCTTGACCACGCGCAGCGCGAGGACGAGCTTGAGGTTCATGAGCAACTGCACGACAAACATCGCCAGGCGAACATCGACCCGATCCCACAACAGGATGCCCATCACCAGCGCCACCGGCACCGGCAGCACCCACATATAGCCGCTGTCGATCAGCATGGCGCGCTTGGTATCCCCGCCGGCGCGCAGCACGTAAAAGCACAGCCCATAGATGGCGTTGAAGGGGAAGAAAAACGCCAAGATATAGATCAGCTCCTTGGCCATCGGAATCTGCGGCGGGGAGAGCTTGCGGAAGATGTCACCGACAAACTGCGCGCCGAGCAGCGCAATCGCCACGCACACAACCGACAACATCACCCCCAGGCCAAACAGGCGCTTGCAGTTCTGTTTGGCCTGTTCAAATTCGCTCGCGCCCAAGTTTTTGCCGATCATCACCGATACGGCGCTGCTCATGCCGATGAAGAACACCCATGCCATATTATTCACCTGATCGGCCACGTTGATGGCGGGCAGCGCCGCCTCGTTGATGCGCGCATAAGCCCAGAAATAGACCAGCAGACCGCTGGACCAAAGCGCCTCGTTGACGGTCAGCGGCACCACCTTTTGCAGGTAGTCGCGCATCAGCGGCCTGCCGATGCGCCGCGCCTCGGTAAGCCGGAGGCTAAAGGGCGTTTTACGCGAGAGCAGCAGGGCGAAATAGATGAGCACCTCCACCGTGCGCGCCATCAGCGTACCCAACGCCGCGCCGCGCGCGCCCATTGCCGGAAAGCCAAACTTCCCGAAGATCAGCACCCAATTAAAAAACGCGTTGCACGAGATCGCCAGCACGCTGACCAGCATCGGCAAAAAGTTGATGCCCAGCGAGCGCAGCGAAAAGATGCACACCGAGGAAACCGCTGCAGGCAGATACGCCCATGTGACGATGCGCAGATAGTCCACGCCCACCGAAACCGTGTACGGATCCTTCACAAAGATGCGCATCACCTGCGCCGGAAACAGAAACAGGATCAGCGCGAATACCAGCGACACCGATATGCCCAGCAACATTTCCACCGAGAAGATGCGCTGGCACACCTCCATCCTGCCCGCGCCGTAGTATTGCGAAAGCAGGATGCCCGCCGCGCCGGTGAAGCCGAAGAACAGCGCGAAATACAGCATCGCGGGCTTGTTGGCCACCGTCACCGCGCTCATAGACAGCTCGTCCACGCTGGCCACCATCACATTGTCCACAAAATTGAACAGCGAATTGATGAGTTGCTGAAACACCACCGGAATCATCACCAACAGCGCGCTTTTGTAAAACGCGCGATCGCCAAGGTAGGGACGGATTACTTTTTGCATCGAAACGCTCCTTCATGATCGTGGTGCCAGCGTCCTCTATCTTAGCATAGGCGGACTGGACAGCGCTACCACAACCTGCTAGAATAGCGAAGAAAAAACACGAAAAAACACGCGCGTATAATGGAGAGCACCGCATGACCTGCTGTATCACCGGCCACCGCGACCTTCCCCCCGAGCACCTCGAAGCCGTGCGGCAGGGGTTGCGCCGCGAGATCCTCCGCGCCATCGGGGAGGGTTATACCCGCTTCCTCTCCGGCTTCGCGCGCGGCTCGGATCTGCTCTTCGCGCAGATCGTGCTGGCGTTAAAGCAGGAGCATCCCGCGATTTCGCTGGGCGCCATCCTGCCCTACGAGGGCAGCCAGCGCTCGCAGGATCCGCTGTTTTGCAGGCTGCTCGCCGCCTGCGATTCGGTGGTCGTGCAGAGCCCGGCTTATACACCCCTCTGCTTCTTCGACCGCGACCGCGCGCTGGTGGAGGCTTCCTCGCTGGTGATCGCGGTGTACGATGGGCGCGCCACCGGCGGCACGCGCTACACGCTGCGCTACGCGCGCTCGCTGGGGCGCACGGTGCGCATCGTACACTGGGTCGAGGAAGCGGAGCAGCTGGAAATGCCGCTATAGCGAACACACGCTCATACAAACACACGCTCATTCAAGCGCACGCTCATGCAAACGCATGCGGATGCAGGAGGGAATCGATGCTGGATTTAGCCATCGTTAACGGCACGCTGATCGACCCGGAGCGGCGCACCGCCTTGCCCGGTTTTATCGGCGTGGAGGGGGAGCGCATCGCCTGCGTGGGCAGCGGCCCCGCGCCTGCCGCCCTTGCGGTCATCGATGCAGATGGCGCGATGGTTTGCCCCGGTTTTATCGACGTGCACGGCCATCTGGAAGGCGATGCCTACACCGGGCTGCTCAGCCTGCGGCAGGGCGTCACCACCACGGTGGGCGGCAACTGCGGTTTCAGCCCCGAACATCTGGGCGATTTTTTTGACGCGCAGGCCGCGCAGGGATATCCGATCCATCAGGCTGAGCTGGTCGGTCATTCCGGCACGCTGCGGCGAAAGGTCGGGCTTTTCGACCCCTTCGCTTTGGCCTCCGCCCGGCAGATCCGTGACATGGAAGATTTGGCGCGGCGCGCGCTGGCGCAAGGCGCGTGCGGCATCTCCTTCGGGCTTGGCTACGCGCCGGGCAGCACCGACGAGGAAGCGGCCGCGCTGGCCCGCGTCGCCGCCGAGTACGGGCGCATCATCGCCATCGACACCAACATGCGCACCAAGAGCGACCTATACTCGCTGGTGGAGGTTTCCTGCTTGGCGCGGCAAAGCCGGGCGCGCACGCTGGTTTCACACTTCGTATACCAATACGGTGAGGGTGTGGAGCACGAGGCGCTGGCGCTGATGCGCCATCTGCGCCAGCAGGGGTTGGACATCTGGGCCGATAGCGGCCTATATACCCATTGGGCAACCAGCATCGGCGCGGCGCTGTTCGATCCCGAGGCGATGCGCACCAATCAGATAGCGCCGGAACACCTGCGCATGGCCACCGGCGCGCACTGCGGGCAGCAACTCGACGCCGCGCTGTACGCGCACCTGCGCGCCGAACACCCGGAGGATACCGTCATCGTACGGGTGGACAATCCACGCTCGGTCAGCGACATTCTGCAGGCCGAGTTCGTCATGCCCTCCAGCGATGCGGGGCGGTACGCGCCCGGAGAGGGGCATCCGCAGATCGCCGGTACCTTCCCCCGCTTTTTCGCGCGGATGGTCACCGACCTGCGCCTGCTGGATTGGCCGGAGGCGGTGGCGCGCGCCACGCTGCTGCCCGCGCAAACGATCGGCTTTGCCGACCGCGGCCGCCTGCGCGAGGGCTGCATCGCCGATCTGGTGGTGTTTGATCCCGCCGCCTTGCGCGACCGCGCCGATTACCTCGGCTCCGGCCGCCCCGACGCCCCGCCCGAGGGCGTGCTGCATGTGGTGGTCGGCGGCGTACACGCGCTGGCGCACGGCCGCACGCTCTGCGCCCGCGCCGGAAAGCCGCTGCGGTTTGCGCGCGGCATATGATACCGCAAATCACCGGCGTTATTTTCTCCCCGCTAGGGTATTGAATTACGCCTTTGCTTCCTATATACTTTCAAGTGTTCGACCTTTTGTATCCTGCGTTTTCTATCGTACATTTCGCTACGCCGCCCCCGCGGCAAAAGGAGCGCTTCGAATATGAAGTACGTCATCGTCATCGCCGACGGCATCGCCGACGGCCCGGTGCCTGCGTTAGACGGCCGCACGCCCTTGGAAGCCTTGGAGCTCCCCGCCTTCGATGCCCTTGCGGGCAGCGAGATCGGGCGCGCGCGTACCGTGCCGGAAAGCCTGCCCGCTGGCAGCGACACCGCCATTCTTTCGATCTTTGGCTACGATCCCTGCGGGTGTTACACCGGCCGCTCGCCGCTGGAGGCCGCTGGCAGCGGCGTGACGCTGAAGCCCGGCGAGGTTTCCTTCCGCGTCAACTTGGTGGCGCTGGAGGGCGCGTTCGACCAGGCGCGCATTCTCTCGCACAACGGCGGCAACATTGAGGGTGAGGAGGTCGACGCGCTAATCGAAGCCTTAGCGCACAACGCCGCCTTCCAGCGCGCCGCCGAGGCGCTGGGCATGGCGCTGCACCCTAGCCGCAGCTTCCGGCACATCGGCGTGCGATCCGCCGCCCACGTCCAAGATGAAAATGCGATCTATTCGCTGACCGAGCCGCATAATATCCTCGGGCAAGCCATCGCGGCATACCTGCCGCAGGGCGAGGCCGCGCAGGCCATCACCGAATACATGCGCGCAAGCCACGCGGCGCTGCGCGATCACCCGGTCAACACGGCGCGCATCGCGCGCGGGCTATTGCCCGCCAACTGCCTGTGGCCGTGGGGCGCGGGGCGCGTTGCCGTGCTCGAGCCCTTCGCTGAAAAATACGGCAAAACCGCCACGGTAATCTCCGCCGTGCCGCTGGTTTGGGGCATCGCCGCGCTGGCCGGGTTGCCCGCGCCGCACGTGCCCGGCGCCACCGGCGATCTGGATACCGACTATGCCGCCAAGCTGCGCGCCGCGCTGGATGCGCTGGCCAGCGGCTCGGACATCGCCATCCTGCACATCGAGGCGCCGGACGAATGCGCCCATGCCGGGGACGTGCAGGGCAAGTGCGAGGCGATGCGCCGCATCGATCAGCGCATCGTGCACCCGCTGCTGGACGCGCTGCCCGCCGTGGATCCGGCGCACCGCGTACTGCTCATCAGCGATCACTACACGCTGCTGTCCACGCGCAAGCACGACGGCACGCCGGTGCCTTTCTGCCTCTACGACAGCCGCCGCCCCGGCAGCCCGCGCAAGTTCAGCGAGCGCGCCGCCGAGTCGGAGCCGATCCTGGACCCCGGCTACAAGCTGATGGCGAAGCTGCTTGACGCCTGATTCGCGCCGGGTTGGAAGCAAACGCCCGCGCCGTTCGTTGTATCGTTACCCTTACCAACCGTAAAAACCGATGGAGGATTGGCTATGTTAAAAAAACTGCGTCGTTTTACCGCGCTGCTGTGCATCGCGCTGTGCGCCTTTCTGCCGCTTGCCAGCCTGGCGGAAACCGCGAAGCCTAAGAATTATCTGCTGTTGGGGCAGGATTACTACACCGAGGCCAGCGAATCCAGCTCGCGCACCGATACCATCGTCATGGTTTCGCTGGATACCGCGCGCAACCGGCTGATCTTTACCTCCATCCTGCGCGATAGCCAGGTCACCACCCCCAAGGGTGCGGAAAACAAGCTCAATACCGTCTTTAGCAACTATAGCTACGACGGCATCAAGGAGACACTCAAAAAGCACCTTAACGTAGACATCGACGGCGTGGTGGTCATCAACTTCCAAACCATCAAGGATCTCATCGACGCCTTCGGCGGCGTGGATATCGAGATCACCAAGAACGAATACGGCATGATCCACAGCATCCTGCTCGGGCAGGATCCCAACATGCCCGACGGCCCCGGCATGACCCACATGTCCGGCCGCATCGCGCTGGCTTACATGCGCGATCGCTACTCCGGCTCCGGCGACTTCACGCGCACCGAGCACCAGCGCAAGGTGCTCGCGCAGCTGCTGCTCAAAGCCTCGAGCATGACGCTGCCGCAGATGCTGGACATCTACAACACGATTCGCGGCAACGTCAAGACCGACATGAGCGCCATCCAGCTGCTGAGCGTGCTGCAGACCGCCTATCCGCTGATTAACGCCGAGATCATCAACCATCACGTGCCGCAGGATCGCACCTTCCAATACAGCTCGCTGCGCGGTTCCTCTGTGCTGGTGGTCGATTGGAAGAAGAATACCAAGATTCTTGACGAGCTGCTCAATCCGCCCGAGCAATGAGGCACGCCGATCTGCTCGCGCTGCCCGCCAGCGAGGATTTTTCGCCGCCGCTGATCTTTGGCTGCGGCCAATGTTTCCGGTTCGATCCAGTCCCGCCGAACGACCCGGACGATCTGGACGACCCGAACGATCCGGACACGCCGGAGGCTTGGCGCGGCGTCGCCTTCGGCAAACAGCTTACGGTTTTCAGCGCCCCGCAAGGGGCGCTGCTTGATTGTGCCGCTGAAGAGGCGGATTGCTGGCACGCCTTTTTCGATATGGACCGCGACTACGCGGCCGTCAGGCAGGCCGTCGCCATCGACGATTTTATGGCCGCCGCCGCGGCGTTCGGGCGCGGCATCCGCATCCTGCACCAAGATTTCTGGGAGGCGCTGTGCTCCTTCATCCTCTCGCAATGCAACAACATCCCGCGCATCAAGCGCCTGATCGCTAGCCTCTGCGCCGCCTATGGCGCGCCCATCGGCAGGGACGCTTTCGCCTTTCCCGGCGCGGCGGTCGTCGCGCGGCTTTCCGAGGCCGAGCTGCGCGCGCTGGGCGTCGGCTATCGCGCGCCCTATGTGCTGGCCGCCGCCCGCGCTGTGGCCGAGGGCAGGCTGCATGCCGATACGCTGCGCGCGCTGCCCGGCGACGAGGCCAAGCGCACGCTCATGCGCGTCGAAGGCGTCGGCGAGAAGGTGGCTGACTGCGTGCTGCTCTACGGCCTGCACCGGCTGGACGCATTCCCCGTCGATACTTGGATGCGCCGCGCGCTGGCCGAATACTTCCCCGCAAACTTCGACCCCGCTGTGTTCGGCGCGCACGCGGGCATCGCGCAGCAATATATCTTTCATTATGTGCGGCATTTGCACGCTACAGGTAACGCCTGACCTCTTGCTTGTACCGACGGTACGCCTCGCCAAATTCTTTTTCGCACCATCGCTCCTCGGCGAGAATCAGCCAATGCGCATCCCCGCCCCCGCCCGCAGCGCCGCTCGCGCGATTTTTCTTTTTCGTCCCGATGTGCTATACTAACTCGTACCCATTCTCCAGCCCACGAAGGAGGGATCACACCATGCGCATCCGGAAAACCATCCTCACCGCCGCCGCGCTGGCGCTGTGCCTGCTGCCAGCCGCCGCGCTTGCCGATACGTATGAGATTTCGCAGAAGCTGCGCGAGGACATGCCCGGCTTTCGTTTTTCGTTTACCTATGATCTGGGCGACTACAGCGCCCAAGACTTGGCGCTGCGCGCGGAATCCGGCGCCGACGATTTTCGCTACGTTCACGCGATCACCGTCTTTCGCGAGGACGATCGCTCCCTCGTGCAGCAGCTTACGCTCAATCCGCCCGCGGAAACCTTCTTTGACGACGACCCAAAGCTGGGCAAAGTGCTCGATGGCATAGCGCTTGAGGACATGAACTTCGACGGCTACCTCGACCTGCGCGTGATGCAGTACGCCTCCGGCAGCTCCGGCATTCCGTATTATTGCTATCTGTGGGATCCGTCCAGCGGGCAATTCGCCTACAGCGAACCGCTTTCCGCGATTATTTCCCCCACCTTCGATCCGGTGAATCATCTGGTACACAGCACGGAGTACGTCAATGCCGAGTGGACCGCCATCACCGATTACACCGATACCTCCTCGGCCTATGTGGACACCACCTACGCCTACAGCGGCGCGGCGCTCACGCCCATCGGCCGCATCACCACCGGGTACGACTACGCCAGCGGGATGTCCATCACCACCGTAGAGCAGCTCGTCGACGGGCAACTAACCGTTACCGAAGCGCGCCGCGAGCGCTTTCTGGAGGACACGCCGCCGCCGGAGGTTACCGAGGAACCCTATCGCTTTTCCACCCAGACGCCCGCCCCGCGCTAAACTTGGGCTTTACAAACCAACCATTGTGGATATAATAGAAGAAACGCATAGCAAACACGAGGAACGGGAAATCCGCGCGCAAAACGCACAGCAAGCCGGGGGCGATGGAAGCCCGGCCGGGCAGCGCGCGGGAGCATCACCCGGGAGTGGGTCGCCGAACGCGGGCAGCGCCCGATCAGTAGGCCGGCACGGTTTCCCCCGTGAAAGGGAGCAAAAGCTGGGCGCATCGCGCCAATTTGGGTGGCACCGCGGAGGAATCCGTCCCTTTGGGATAGGTTCCTTTTTCTTACGATCACCGCGAACTGAAATAATTGGAGGAATTATCCATGTCCTATCAAAAGGTATCCACCGATCTGGACTTTATCGCCCGCGAGGAGGAGGTTCTCTCCTTTTGGCGGGAACACGACATCTTCAAAAAAGCGATGAACCAGCATACCGGCGCGAAGCCCTTCACCTTCTTCGATGGCCCGCCCACCGCCAACGGCAAGCCGCACATCGGCCACATCCTTACCCGCGCGATCAAGGATCTGATCCCCCGCCACCGCGCGATGAAGGGCTACGACGTGCTGCGCAAGGCCGGTTGGGATACCCACGGCCTGCCGGTGGAGCTGGAGGTCGAAAAGCTGCTGGGGCTGGACGGCAAACCGCAGATCGAGGCCTATGGCATCGAGCCCTTCATCCACAAGTGCAAGGAATCGGTGTGGAAGTACAAGGGCGAGTGGGAGCGCATGAGCGAGCGTGTTGGCTTCTGGGCCGACATGGAGCACCCCTACGTCACCTACGAGAACGACTACATCGAATCGGTGTGGTGGTCGCTCAAGACCATCGCCGACAAAGGGCTGCTGTACAAGGGGCACAAGGTCGTCCCCTACTGCCCGCGCTGCGGCACCGCGCTCTCGAGCCACGAGGTAGCGCAGGGCTACAAGGAGGTCACCGACACCTCGGCCTTCGTGCGCTTCGCCATCAAGGGGCGCGAAAAGGCCTACTTCCTCGCGTGGACGACGACGCCGTGGACGCTGCCCTCCAACGTGGCGCTGTGCGTCAACGCCGCCGAGGAATATTGCGAGGCCGCCTGGCGCGGCGACAGCTACATCCTCGCCACGGCGCTGATCGCGCAGTCATTCGGCGAGGAGGAAGCCGCCAACGTCACCATCACCCGCACCTTTCGCGGCGAGGAACTGCGCGGCCTAGAATATGAGCCGCTGCTCCCCTACGCCAAGCCCGATAAAAAGTGCTGGTACGTGGTGTGCGATCCCTACGTCACGCTGACCGACGGCAGCGGCATCGTGCACACCGCCCCGGCCTTCGGCGAGGACGATGCGCGCCTGGGGCGCGAGAACGATCTGCCCTTCGTGCAGCTGGTCGACGCGCAGGGCAAGTTCGTGGCCGGTACGCCGTGGGAAGGCCTGTTCGTCAAGGATGCCGACCCCAAGATTCTCGATGCGCTCAAGGAGGCCGGGCTGCTGCACAGGCAACTGCCCTACCTGCACAACTACCCGCACTGCTGGCGCTGCGATACGCCGCTGCTCTATTACGCGCGCGCCTCTTGGTTCATCCGCATGACGGCGGTGCGCGACAACTTGGTCGCCAACAACCGCTCGGTCGACTGGCTGCCCGACAACATCAAGGAAGGCCGCATGGGCAACTTCGTCGAGAATGTTCTCGACTGGGGGCTCTCGCGCGAGCGGTACTGGGGCACGCCGCTGCCGATCTGGGTCTGCGATTGCGGGCACGTACACGTCATCGGCTCCCGCGAGGAACTGCGCGCCATGAGCCGCGCCGAGGTGCCGGAGGACATCGAGCTGCACCGCCCCTACATTGACCGCGTGACGCTGCACTGCCCGGCCTGCGGCGGCGAGATGCGCCGCGTACCCGAGGTCATCGATTGCTGGTATGATTCCGGCTCGATGCCCTTCGCGCAGTGGCATTACCCCTTCGAAAACAAGGAGCTGTTCGAGCGCAACTTCCCGGCCAACTTCATCTCCGAAGCCGTCGACCAAACGCGCGGCTGGTTCTACACGCTGCTGGCCATTTCCACCTGCCTGTTCGACCGCTCGCCGTTCGAGCACTGTATCGTGCTCGGCCACGTGCAGGACAAGGACGGCCAGAAGATGAGCAAGCACAAGGGCAACGTCGTCGACCCGTGGGACGCGCTGGGCGCGCAGGGCGCCGACGCGGTGCGCTGGTACTTCTATACCAACGGCGCGCCGTGGCTGCCCAGCCGCTACTACACCGAGGCGGTCAGCGAGTCGCAGCGCAAATTTATGGGTACGCTGTGGAACACCTACGCCTTCTTCGTGCTCTACGCCAACATCGACGGCTTCGATCCCGCCGAGCATCCGCTGGACAAGGTGGAGCTGTCGCTGATGGATCGGTGGGTGCTTTCGCGCCTGCACACGCTGATCCGCGAGGTGGATGAGGGGCTGGAACGCTACCGCATCACCGAGCCCGCGCGCGCCATCGGCGATTTCGTCGACGAGCTTTCCAACTGGTACGTGCGCCGCAGCCGCGAGCGCTTCTGGGGCAAGGGCATGGCCGGGGATAAGGAGGCAGCCTTCGCCACGCTGTACACCGTGCTGGAGACGCTCGCCCGCCTCATCGCGCCGTTCACGCCCTTTATGGCAGAGAGCGTTTACCGCAATCTGGTTTGCTCGGTCAACAAGACCGCGCCCGAGTCGGTACACCTGTGCGCCTACCCTGCGTGCGATGCGTCGCGCATCGATACGCAGTTAGAAACCGACATGGCGGCGCTGGTGCAGGTCGTGCAGCTGGGTCGCGCCTGCCGCGCTGATGCCAACATGAAAACCCGCCAGCCCTCCGCCGCGCTCTATGTCTGTGGCGCGACGTTGCCGGAGACCTTCGCGGCGCTGGCCGCCGAGGAGCTCAACGTCAAGAGCGTTTCCTTCCCGTCTAACACGCGGGAGTTCACCACCTACCAGCTCAAGCCGCAGCTGCGCACCTTGGGGCCGCGCTACGGCAAGCTGCTGGGCAAGATCAGCGCGCACCTCAATACGCTGGACGGCAACGACGTGGTCGAGGCCTTCGCGCGCGGCGAGGCGCTGTCCTTCGAGCTGGAGGGCACGCAGGTCACGCTGGAGAAGGACGACGTGCTCACCGAGCCGCAGCACCGTCCCGGCTTCGTCGCCGCCAGCGATCGCGGCGTCACCGTGGTGCTCGATACCAACCTCACGCAAGCGCTGATCGACGAGGGTTACGCGCGCGAAGTCATTTCGAAGCTGCAAACCATGCGCCGCGAAGCTGATTTTGAAGTCACCGATCACATCAACGTGGGCTTCGTGGCCGACGCGGAACTGGTCGGCGTCATCATGCGCTACGCCGCGCAGATTCAGACCGCCGTTCTGGCTGATTCGCTGGATCCTTCCCACGGCGCCGACGATGCCTACACCAAGGAATGGAATATCAACGGACTGACGGCGGTGCTGTCGATCACAAAGGCAAAGTAAGTCTTTGGCGATCCCGAAGGATTCCTAAGGGCGACCGGAAAGCCCTTAGGCCGCGCCCACAGGCGCGGAACACCTGTATGAACAAGGATTTCGCCCTCACGGGCGACCAAGGGGCTTTCCGATCGCCCCTTGGAAACCTTCGGCCCACCAGCTTTGTTGTTCAATAACGACAAAAGCACAAAATCCTCCCTTGTTAAATGGATCGCCCTTAGGCGGTGGAGGGATTCGAGATCATGTTTTTAGCCGATCAATGGAAAGACTACGAGGTGCTCGACTGCGGCGACGGCGAAAAGCTGGAGCGCTGGGGCGACTATATCCTGCGCCGCCCCGACCCGCAGGCCATCTGGCCGAAGTGGCAGCCGGCGCTGTGGAGCGGCGCCCAAGCTTGGTACCACCGCAGCGAGCGCGGCGGCGGCGAGTGGGAGCGCTTCGCCGCGCTGCCGGAGCGCTGGGAGCTGTGCTACCGCGACCTGCGCTTTTATGTGCGCCCCACCGGCTTTAAGCACACCGGCTTATTCCCCGAACAAGCCGCTAACTGGGACTGGATGCGCGGGCTGATTCAGCGGCGCATACAGACCGGCGCGCAGGCGAAGGTGCTCAACCTGTTCGCCTATACCGGCGCCGCCACCGCCTCCTGCGCCGAGGCCGGGGCGCAGGTCTGCCACGTCGACGCCGCCAAGGGCATGACGCAGTGGGCGCGCGAAAACAGCGCGCTGACCGGCATCGACCCGCAGCGCACGCGCTGGATCATCGACGACGCGCTCAAGTTTGTGCGGCGCGAGGCGCGGCGCGGCAGCATGTACGACGGCATCCTGATGGATCCGCCCAGCTATGGGCGCGGCCCCGGCGGCGAGGTGTGGAAGCTGGAGGACGAGCTGTTCGGGCTGGTCGACGCCTGCGCCGAGGCGCTGAGCGAAACGCCGCTGTTCTTCCTCATCAACAGCTACACCACCGGGCTGCAAGCCTCGGTGCTGGGAAACATGCTCGAGCGCGTGGTGCTGCCGCGCCACGGCGGCGCAGCGGTGGCCGAAGAGCTGGGCTTGCCTGTAACGGCGGGCGGCGTGCTGCCCTGCGGCGCATCGGGGCGGGTGAGCTTCGATGGCTGACGCGGCGATCGAGACCATCTATCGCGGCGTGCGCATTTTGCACAGCGACAACCACGTGCTGGTCGTCGTCAAGCCGCCCAACCTGCCCACGCAGGCCGATGCCTCCGGCGACGCGGATCTATTGTCGCTGATGAAAGCGTATATTAAGGAGGCCTGCGGCAAGCCCGGCGCGGTCTATCTGGGGCTGGTACACCGGCTGGATCGCCCGGTCGGCGGGCTGGTGGTGCTGGCGCGCACGTCCAAGGCCGCCGCGCGGCTATCGGCGCAGGCGCGGGAGCGCACGCTCGAGCGGGAATACTTGGCCGTCGTGCAGGGCGACACGCCGAACACCGCGCGGCTCACCGATTGGCTGCTCAAGGACGAGCGCACCAACACGGTGTCGGTGGTCGCGCCAGGCACGCCGGACGCCAAGGAAGCGATTCTGGATCTAACCTGCATCGCACGCGCGGAGCGCTCCGCACTGCTCGGGATCAAGCTGCACACCGGGCGCTCGCACCAAATTCGCGTGCAGTGCGCCCACGCCGGATTCCCGCTATGGGGTGACGCGCGCTATGGCAACGGCCATCCGGGGCAACAGATCGCGCTATGGGGCGCATACTTGGGCTTTGAACACCCGACGCTGCACACCCGCTGCGCCTTTACCGCGCCGCCATCGGCGCAAAGCGATCCTTGGTCCTATTTCGGCTCGCTCATCACAGGAGGCACATCATCGTGAGAAAATCCGCTTACTCCATCGTCGGCTGCATCATCGGCACGATCGTATCGGTTCAATTACTGCCCGGCGTGCAGGCGGCGGACTGGCAGGCGCAGGTGTTGTTCGGCGCGGTGCTGGGCGCGGTGTATCTGGTGCTGCGCCCGCTGCTCAAGCTGATCGCCTTTCCGCTGGCCATCCTCACGCTGGGATTGATCTATGTGCTGGTCGACGCGGCGCTGCTATGGTCCGCCGCGCAGCCCTTCGCCGGGTTTACCATCGATAGCTACGGTTGGGCGATCGCCGCCGCGGTGGTGGTCAACCTGTGCCGCGGGCTATGCCGCGCGCTGGCAAAAAAGTGAAATTTTCCTTCCCTTTGCTTATCCAAAAGGTTATAATAGGCATATTACCCGCGTGCGCCTGCGCGTCACATTGAAAGCGAGGGATTCACTTGTCCAAGGTTCTTTTCTCCTCGGTGCAATATTCGCAGTATGATTATCAGGTCACGCTGCCCTCTAAGTTTGAACGGCTGCTGGACGCCTCCCCGCTGAAGGACATGGTCGGCGGCAAGTGGACCGCCGTCAAGATGCACGTGGGGCGCGGCATCGGCTTTACCACCATCCACCCGCTGTTCGTCAAGATTCTCATCGACCGGCTCAAGGGCTGGGGCGCGAAGGTATACATCACCGATCAGGAGGTGGCGGGCGCGCGCGTGCGCGGCTATACCGAAGAGCTGCTCGGCTGCCCCATCGTCAATGCCGCCGGGCTCCGCGGCCAATACTTCTATCCGAAGGAAGTCAGCTATAAGACCTTCAAAAACGTCGATGTCGCGGGCCACATCCACGATGCCGAGGTGATGATCGACCTCTCCCACGTCAAGGGGCACGGCTCCTGCGGCTATGGCGGCGCTTGCAAAAACATCGCCATGGGCTGCGTTACCGACCGCACCCGCCAACAGATCCACGGCCTGGAGGGCGGCCTGCACTGGGAGGCCGACAAGTGCATCCACTGCGAGCTGTGCATCCGCGGCTGCAACCACTCTGCCAACAGCTTCACCGAGGCAGGCGAATACTCGGTCAATTACCACCACTGCACCTATTGCGGCCACTGCGTAAAGGTATGTCCCACACACGCCGTCACTCTGACCGGCGATCAGTACGAGGATTTCCAAACCGGCATGGCGCTGTGCACAAAAGCGGTGCTGGATCTGTTCAAGCCGAACAGCGTGTACTACATCAACTTCCTTACCGCCATCACCGCGCTGTGCGATTGCTGGGGCATGTCCACCCCGGCGCTGGTGCCGGATATCGGCATCACCGCCTCCGACGACATCGTAGCCATCGAGCGCGCTTGCTTGGACATGATCGACTACCGCAAGCTGGATCCGCAGGGCATTCCAGTGGGCTATAAACTGGGCGAGGAAGGGCATCTGTTCCAGCGTCTGCACGCCAAGGATCCCTTTATCCAGATCGCCAAGCTCGAAGGCTATGGCCTCGGCTCGCAGGCGTACGATCTGGAGGAGATCGGCTGATCCGGAGCGAACCCTATCATGGCGGGCGCGAGGCCATCGCGCCCGCCATTTTCCATAATTTTCATTCAAATTGCCGCATAATCGTGCAATTGAACCGGGGCGCGTTTCGTTTCTATAAGAGAATCGCTGAAATAAAAAAATCATCGATTGCACATGCACATTGTTCGAGGTGACACATGAAAAAGGCACTTGCTTTTGCGCTGCTCTGCGCGCTGCTGCTCCCGCTGATCCCGGCGCACGCCGAGGACACCATCGTTTTTGACGATGCCACGTCCTTTGAGCTCACCGCGCCGACGCCGCAGCCCTACCTGCCGGAGGCCACCCCCTTTATCTCGCTCGCCAAGGGCGCCAGCGGCGACGCGGTGCGGCGCGTGCAGACCCGGCTCACCGAGCTAGGCTATTATTACGGAAAAATCAGCGGCGATTTTCTGGATGGCACAGACGCCGCCACCCGCGATTTTCAAAAGAAGAACGGGCTGGCGGGCAACGGCAAAATCACCGCAACCACTTGGAATACACTGATGAGCCCCGATGCCATCGGCAAGGACGGCCAAACGCATCCTTCGGGCGGCTGGCCGCAGGTGTACGCGGAGGTTCCCGCGCCGACGCCCGCGCCGATGGCGCCGCCCACAAACGTCACGCCGGTTCCGGCGGGTTCCTTCACCTATACGCGCAAGCTGGAATATGGCAATCAGGGCGACGACGTGCGCCTCTTGCAGCAGCGCCTGCTCGATTTGGGCTACTTCCCCGCCGGTACCAAGCTATCCGGGAATTATTACGACCAAACCATTGAGGCGGTGCGCGCCTTTCAGCGCAACAACGGCTTGAAGGCCGACGGCGTGGCCGGGGAGCAAACCCTGCGCATGCTGTGGGACGACAGCCTTGCGCTCAGCGCGATGAGCCCGCCCCGCCCCTCACCCACGCCGGAACCGCTTCGCTACCTGCTCAAGGTGGATGTCACCAACCAAGTCACCAGCGCCTATGAGCTCGACGCGAACGGCGAGTACACCCTATTGGTGCGGCAAATGATCTGCTCCACCGGCACCAAGTCCAACCCCACACCGCTGAAGACCACGCAGTCCAAGGGCAAGCGCGCGCGTTGGGGCTACTTCCCCGAGTGGGACTCCCACGCGCAGTATCTCGTGCGCATCGACAGCAAGAACGCCTTCCATTCGGTGCTCTACAGCCAGCCGGATCCCATGTCGCTGAATGTCGGCGCGTACAACGCGCTGGGCAAGCGCGCCTCGCACGGCTGCGTGCGCCTGCTGGTGGCCGATGCCAAGTGGATCTACGACAACTGCCCCTCCGGCACCACCATCACAGTATACGAAGGCGAGCCCGATCCCGAATTGACGCAGATGCTCAAGCCGCCGCCGTTGGATCGCAGCGTCATGCTGCCCCGCGCCACGCCGCTGCCCACCGCGTCGCCGGTGTGGGATCCGAACGCCACGCCCACCCGCCGCCTGTTCAAGAAGGGCTCCGAGGGCGAGGAGGTATGGTGGCTGCAAACCAAGCTGACGTTGCTGGGCTACTACCACGGCACCATCAGCGGCGGCTACTACGAAGGCACCGTCGCCGCCGTCAAGGCCTTCCAAAAGGCCGTTGGGCTGACCGCCGACGGCACGGTGGGGCCGGAGACGCTCAAGAAGCTATCCGCGGTTCCGGTCGAAAACACGCCACTGCAGCCCGCCGGACCCGGTTCGCTGATTCCTATTGACCTATCGGTGATGACCACGCCCTCTCCCGCGCCTGCGCCGATGCGGACGCCCGCGCCCGAAGGAGAATGGCTGCCGCCGCCCGCGCCGCCCTCCGGGTTCGAGGGGTAAAAATACTGCCAAACAAAAACGCGCCGCGGTTGCCCTAGCAGGCAATTCCGCGGCGCGTTTGTGTTCTATTATGCCTGCGTCAGCGCCCCGACGACCTTGTGGGGAACGTACAGCGCTTCCAAATCGGCGACCTCCTCGGCCGTGAGGGATATGTCCAGCGCGCCCGCCGCGTCGTCAAAATACGCTGCCTTCGTGGCGCCGATGATGGGCGACGCCACGCCCTTGGCGAATTGCCAAGCAAGGGCGATCTGCGTCATGGTCGCGCCGTGCTTTTGCGCCAACGCATGCACCCGACGCACGATGCCGTAATCGGAGGCCTCGGTGCCATCGTATTTGGAGATGGCGGTTTTATCGGTCTGGCTGCGCAGCGTGTCGCTCTTCCATTCAAGCCGCGAGAGCCGCCCGGCGGCCAGCGGGCTGTAAGGCGTGAGCGCTACATTTTGCTGCTTACAGATAGGGATCAGTTCCCGCTCGTCCTCGCGATACAGCAGATTGTAGTGGTTCTGCATCGAGACAAACGGCGTGAGGCCGTTGCGCTCGGCGGCGAGCTGCATGTTCATGAACTGATAACCGTACATGGCCGACGCGCCCAGCGCGCGCACCTTACCCGCCTTCACGAGGCCGTCCAGCGCCTCCATCGTTTCCTCAATGGGCGTGTTGTAATCGAACCGATGGATGATGTATAGATCCACGTAGTCGGTGCCGAGACGCTTCAGGGAACCGTCGATTTCACGCCGGATGGCGTTCCGCTTCAGGTTCCCTTCGTTGAAATACACCTTGGTGGCGATGACCACCTTGTCGCGCCGGGCGTGCTTCTTCAGCGCCCGGGCAAGGTATTCCTCGCTGGTGCCCGCCGAGTAGGTGTTGGCCGTGTCAAAAAAGTTGATGCCCAAGTCCAGCGCGTGCGCGATCAGCGCCTCGCTCTGCTCGGGGTTGAGCGTCCAAGCGTGCATCTGGCTGGCCGGATCGCCGAAGCTCATGCAGCCCACGCAGAGGCGGGAAACCTCGATACCGGATGCGCCCAGCATTGTATATTTCATGCCGCAACCTCCTTCTGCTATGACGTCAGGGAATCGCCTTGGAAAAAACCGACACTTTGCGTCGAAAATGTCGGTTAACGGGAGTGAATGGAATATGGTACAGGGGAACGGAAATGCTTATACTGTGCATAGTCTATTGTTTAACAGTTGATAGACAAAACGGGTGCCCTGCTGGGTCAATCATAACTGTAGCGGTATCATAATACTGTATATCTGCCTTTTTTGCACCACATTCTATAGCATAGGCTTCCGCTTCCGGCAAATTATCCACATAAAAATCTACATGAACCATTTGTTGTTGTTCGCCATCTTTCCAAGGCCAAATAGGTGGTTTATAATTTTCTACCGATTGAAATACAAATAATATTCCTTCTGGCGTACGCATACCCGCCCATTCATCACTTGAAATCACTTTTTTCCAGCCTGATAGTTTTACATAGAAATCTGCTAACTCGTTTGCATTTGGGCAGTCAAAAGCAATGCCAATTACTGAAGAAATCATTTTCATCACACCTCACAAAATATAAATTTTCCAGTCTCAGCGCGACCGTATTGCTCACTACAGAAAACAATTATGTACCGCCGTACTCACGGTCAGTATACCACGCCCGCCGCGTAAAATCATCGAATTACCAAAATTTATGATTTTGCCAAGTGCTCACCGCAGGATAAAATATATAGGTGCGCCTTTGCGTGGATATTGCACAGCGAAACAGAGGAGTTTTTACATATGGCAAGCATAGAAAAACGCGGAGACAGTTTCCGCATATCGGTCAGCTTGTGGTATGTCGAACAGCAGAGTCAAATCCGAAAGACCACGACATACAAGCAACCGGCGGGCACAAGTCCGCAGAGGGCCCGAAAACTCGCGGATGAGCAGGCTGTACTGTTCGAGCAGAAAGTCAAGGGTCTCACTGCGTTTATGCTACGGTGCAGCAGGTGACGGTGTATGCGAAGGACCGGGTGGCGGTGATGTTCAAGAACGGGGAGACGGTGCACGTGGGAGAATGATTGGGGTTGGCGTGGTGGACTTCGAGAGAGGCTCGCATTTTTCGTATGATCGTCAGCGGATAGGCTGCGTTTTCATAATCCCATGAGTTAATGGTTGACATTTCGATACAAAGCATGCTAACATATTATATCCCCCCAAGGGGGATATGGAGGTTCAACATGGGTCATCAACATGAACACACAAAAAAAGTTGTGGATCGCCTTTCGCGAGCAATTGGCCATATGGAAGCGGTCAAAAAAATGGTGCTGGAAGGCAGAGATTGTAGTGAAGTACTTATTCAAATCGCTGCGATTCGCTCTGCTGTGAACAACATCGGGAAACTCGTGTTGCAGGATCATATTGATCACTGTATCATTCACGCGCTGTCGGCGGGAGATCAGGACGCGGTTACTAACCTGCGCGAGGCGATAGAAAAATTCATGAAATGAGGCTTGTATGAAGGTCGATCGATGCCAAGTGATGCTTGCTGTTATTGCTGTGGCGCTATACGCGGTCGGCACTCCCTTCTCAAAGCTGCTGTTGGGTTACTTGCCACCGATGATGATGGCCGCATTTTTGTATCTGGGTGCAGGCATAGGGATGAGCGCAGCAGGAATCATACATGGTGGCAAAGGATACTTTCACCGAGAATTGCGTTTTTCCAGACAAGAGCGACCATATATTGCGGGGATGATCGGGCTAGATATCCTAGCGCCCATTTTTATGATGCTAGGACTCAAGAGTACACTTGCTTCGAACGCTTCTCTCCTCAACAATTTTGAAATCGTGACAACATCCCTCGTCGCATCTTGGGTCTTTCACGAGCCTATCCGAAAGAAACTCTGGGTGGCAATCGCCTTGATTGTGTTGGCGAGCATAATGCTTTCGCTCCAGGATCACGGGAGTCTTACCTTTTCGTCCGGATCGGTTTTGATTTTGCTGGCCTGTGTGTGCTGGGGGTGGGAGAACAACTGCACAAGAATGCTGTCAGGCCGAAAACCGAGTATCGTCGTGATCGTAAAAGGGTTTGGAGCAGGGTTGGGGGCATTGCTTGTTGCCTGCGTAGCCAAAGAACAAATTGGTTCGATCATTCTCGCACCGCTTGCAATGCTCTTGGGCTTTGTGTCCTACGGTCTAAGCATTTATTGCTATGTGTATGCTCAACGATTTCTAGGCGCAGCGAGAACAAGTGCTTATTATGCCATCGCCCCCTTTCTCGGAGTGCTTTTTTCATGGCTGATTCTTCGTGAAACACCAGACACAGTGTTTGCGACGGCTCTTTGTGTGATGCTGGCGGGCGCGGCTTTGGCGACCTTGGATCATAAGGATGATGCTTTTTTGAATGAAACAAAAGCCAAAACGCAGGAGGAATGAAGCATGCCTAAGCAAGAGAAGGATTTCAAATTCGATCAGCGCGCAGCAGCCTATGATGACGGTTTGGAAGGCAAGTTGTCTCAGAGATTCTATCGACTGTTGCGAAACACAGTAGATCTGATTCCGAATAGCCTGGTGTTGGATGTGGGCTGCGGAACCGGTGCGTTGCTATGCATGTTGGCAGCCTCCAGTCCGATTCAAGGATTCGGTATCGATATGGAGGAGAACATGATTGCGCAGGCGAAGAAGCGATGCCCAGAGATGACTATTCGGGTGTCAAACTGTGACCAGACACCTTTTCAGGATGGCTTTTTTGATACAATGACCGCCTGTATGGCGTTCCACCATTTTTCAAATAAAACTGGGTTTGCGAAAGAAGCCGCTAGGATCATCAAATCTGGAGGAAAGTTGTATATCGCTGACCCCAACTTCCCGCTGGTGATTCGAAAGGTGATGAATGGGGTGCTCCGGTTGTTTGGCGTTGTTGGGTGGTTTGGGACAGCCAACGAAATCGCTGCGTTCTTTGCGCCCTATGGCTTTGAGCTAACGGGCAGTACAAAGGATAAGTACGCACAGGTCGTGATGTTGCGGAAAAGGCTCACCTAGATGACACGGAATCATGGATTTGGCGCAACTCTTCACAGGTCTAGAAATTTGCCTTTTTTTCATTGCCAAAAAGATCCGCTTTATTGTGCACCCGTTTGCCACCATCAGCCAAAAACGAATTTAATAGTCATCCAGCGGGCGCATTGCTTCTTGAATGATAACTATCGGGTGCGCCTAAAAATTCCCACCGTGCTTTCGGGTATCAGTCGGCTTGGAAATTACACAACTGTACATAATGAATTTTCGCCCATCAACCGTCTACCCAGTGAGGGCGACGTGCTGCCGTGGGACGGATGAGGGGGCGGCGGATATGGAAAAACCGACACTTTGCGTCGAAAATGTCGGTTTGCGGGTGTGGATGGAATGTAGTGCGGGGGAACGAAAATGCTTATTTTGTACATAATTTATTATTTGAAAACTGCACCATTTGGAACATTTGCAAATGATGGAATTTCGGATGATTTTTCAGCATTGAAAATTAAAGCTCCATTTTTTATTTCGAATATATATTTGCTGTTTAAATCATCATTTGCTGTAAGGATTAAATTGTTATTATCAATTTCATAAATTCCCATTGGAAAATAACTACTTATTTCTGAATAACTAAATGAAAATTCGTTCTCTTTTCTTAATGTTACATTTGGTTTTACAGGTTCATCCGATTCCTCAAAAACATAGCTGCGTATCGGTAAATCAACTTTTCTACTGTTAGCGCATCCTACAAATAAACCTCCGAAAATCACAGCCAAAAATAAGATGCATACTACTTTTTTCAAACTAAAACCTCCTATGCCTAATATAAATTTTCCAGTCTCAGCGCGACCGTATCGCTCAATATAGAAAACAATTATGTACCGCCGTACTCACGGTCAGTATACCACGCCCGCCGCGTGATGCGAGGGAATGGTAGAGCACATCGCTTGGATCGATGAAGTCATTGATCCGAGTTCGGCAATCGCCGGTATGGATATTCTTGGATAGAATCGCCGTTTTAAGTTGCCACCACCCCTGCTTGGATGTACAATAACGATAATCAACCACCAAACATTGCGAGGAGGAAACCACGTGTATCGCTTGGCGGTGTGTGACGATGAGCCCTTGTTCATGGAAGCCCTCCGAGCTATGGCTGCGGCTGTGTTAGGTGAGGCGGGCATCGCCCATGAAATCACAGCGCTTTCGCGGGCGGATGCGCTGGTGAGCCGCCTGAGAGAGCAGCCCAACTGTTTTGATACACTGATGCTGGACATTCTGCTGGATGAAGACAACGGCGTGGAGTTGGCGCGGACGTTGCGCGGCGCGGGCTATCAGGGCGCCATATTGTTTGTGACAAGCTCCAAGGACTATGCGCTGGAGGGCTATAGCGTGCATCCGATCCACTATCTGCTCAAACCCATCAAGCGCGACGCGCTCAAGCAGACACTGCTGCGGGACTATCGCCAGCGGTTTCAACCGCCCATGCTGTCTATTCCGGTGAAAGGCGGGTTATCGCCGATTCCGCTCGACACCATATTGTACATTGAATCGCTGCAACGGGCGCTGATCGTCCATACCAAGGATCGCGATATCGAAACGGCCTTGCCCCTCAGGGAGATTCGGGAGATGCTGCCGCACGGCGCGTTTTTGCAGTGCCATAAAAGTTTTTTGGTGGCTATGGGCCAAATTCGTAACATCACCCGGTCGGAGATCCTGCTGCATACCGGGCAGCGCCTTCCGATGGGGCGGGTATTCTATGCCGAGGCGCTCACCGCGTTTATTGACTATATGGCTGATAGCTATCAGCGGCAGACTCCGGCACAACCTTCCCTTCCGGCCCCTCCAATGGAAGAATCGTGCGAACGCTGAAGCTTGTGTCGTCATAGTCGATGTTCAGTTTGCTTCCGTGTCGTTCGGCGATCTTTCGCATCGCAAGCATGCCGTATCCGTGGAAGCGGGTGTCCCGCTTGGTGGACAGGAATCTCCCTTCTTGTTGCAAAAGTGCTCCGCGCCTCGCATTGCGGCAGGATATCACCAAAAACCCTTCCTTGCAATGCACCTGTGCCGCCACCCACCGGTTGCCCTCCGGCGCGAGCATCGCGGCGTCCACGGCATTTTCGAGCATGTTGAGCAGCAGCGCGCTCAGGTCGCTGTCTGAAACGGACAGACCTGAGGGCACTTGCGCTTCGCAGGAGAAGGCGATCCCCGCTCGTGCGCAGTCCGTCGAAATCTTGCTCAGGATGGCGTTGGCAAGAGGATGCTCGCAGTAGCGCGACGGCTCCAACGTTTCCTCCATCAGGTTGAGCTCGCTTAGATACGAGCCCATATCCCTAAACCTGCCCTCGTTTTGCAGCAGGGTCAACGCCGACAGGTGATGGCGGATCTCATGGCGCAGCAATCGAGTTTCTTGATCATACGCGGCAGATGCCTTAAGCCGTTCCTCGGCCAGATATGCCTTGGCCGCGACCAACTGGCGCTCGCCTTCTTCTCTGCGGTGGGCGGCGATCAGCCCGCGCACGCCGTCCACCGCCGCCAGCGCCAGCAGCAACAAAATGCCGCCGATGCGCAGCGCTTCCTTGACGGTATACAGAACGCCGAAGACCGACAGCGCCGCCGAACCCAGCAACAGCGCGATGGCCGGTATCATCAGCCTGAAAATGGCGTTTTTTCGTACCGCTTCCAGCGCAACCAGGACACCGACCGCCAGCATACCGACGATATACGCTCTGTTCGTGACCGTGGTCGCCGCCGGGAGTGTCCAGAACCCGAAGGCCCCGCCCAGCAGCGCGGGCAGGGTGATGAGCGCCCAATACGCCGCCAAGCATAGACCCGCGCGTTTATAGACGGCGCATTTCAGCCACAGATAGCACACCAGCGGCAAAGGGAACAGATACCAGAGCGTGAACTCTACATTCGCGCGCAACCATGGCGGGCATACGACCAGAAACAAATCCCCGATCGTGACCAAGGAAAAACCGTACAGCACCGCGAACAGGCCGAAACAGAAGTTTGCCCAGCGCGCCCGCACGGGCCGCCCGGCGCGCGCGCCGAACAGCTCTACGCCCATCAGGATAAATCCCGCTATAACCAGCACGAACATCAGCGCCACATCGCGCGCCGAGTGCGCTAGCACCAACAGGGAAAGCGAAACAGTATCGCCGAAATAAATCGGATCTGGAGTGACGGCGTAGTCCTCGTAGGGCGATGCTATCGTGATGGACAGTTCGCGGCCCAGGTAATCCTCGGGCAGCGCGATGAGGTGCATGCCCGATCCCGGATTTCCGCCGGGCAGGTCGGGCGGGCTTTCAAACAGCGGCGCGCCGTCCAGCGTCACCGTAGCCCGCACGTAGGTCAGCCGGAGCAACAGATGCGGGTCTTCGGAGCGCTCGGCCATCCGGCGAGTGAGCGTGATGGAGTCTTTGGGGTCAAACGGAATCAGGTCGTCCAACGTCTCAACGTCCACCGAAGTCTCGCCGGGAGATATCGTGTAACCCCAACCGGACAGTAGAGGCTGGGCGTTTGTTAGGCCATGCGGGCGCGTGAAGGGCAACACGAACAATACGGCACCCAGCACGGCTGCCGCCATCAGGACGCACATCCACATGAGGTGCGTCTTTTTCATGCCCGTTGCCGGATCAGACTGCATGGCGCACGCTCCTTCCAGCGGGTGATAAGGATAGCGTACCCCCGTCGCTCCCCCCCGTCAACCCCGATTTTATGTCGTTCATACGCTGTGCGCGTCGTTCGCGCAAAGGGGGTTCCCCTTCGCGAAGGGGGAATGGTAGGATAAGACATAAATCTCCATCATCAGCCACCGACGCAGCGCGAACGAAAGGGAGGGAGCACGTTGAGCTTGCTCAGGCCGATTCTGTGGACGCTTGCTTCCTGCATGCTTTTGTTCTTGCTGGCGTCCGCCGTCTTGCAGTGGTTGTCGACCTGGTTTTGGATCCAGTGACAACCGACCGCGCAATAAGATCAGGGGCTGCCAGCACGAACAAGTACTTGTGGAAATGATCGACAGGAGGAATGGAAAATGTGGAGAGAAACCACCATGATTAGGAGTGTGCGCCGAAGGTCGTGTGCCAAGGTCAGCGCGCTGAAGCAAGCGTTTGCGGTGTTGCTGGCGACGCTGGTGATGCTCACACAAGCAGGCGTCACGGTGGGCGACGAGCCTGTCGCAGGCAGCAACGAGCCCGTGCAGGCCTCGGTGCTCGGCAGCACGCCGGGAGACGAGCAGCAGAACTCGGAGCCGGTGCATCCGCAGCAAGCGGGAGAGTCCTCCGCTCTGACGGAGCCTCCCGTCCAGACGGAGGCACCTGTCTCGACAGAGACACCCGTCCCGACGGAGGCACCCATCACGACGGAGGCACCCGTCACGACGGAGACGCCCGTCTCGACGGAGCCCCCCCTCCCGACGGAGGCACCTGCCCCGACGGAGACGCCGCAGCCCGGGCTTCCCCAGGATCCATCCGAGCCGGATCCGTCATTGGATCCGTCGCCGGAACCGACCCTCGATCCGTCGCTGGCGCCCCCCGCCGAGGCTATGGACGGCATGTCGCTCATGATGCTGGGCGATCCGATGGGGGCGCAGCAGGTCGCGACGCTGACGCCTGAGCTCACTGGCAGCCTCGGCTTGAGCGCCTGGCAGTTCGGCGACTCGAACCTTGACACCTACCCATTCACTGTGCACGTCGGCGGGCTTCCCAATCAAGCCGAGTATGCGTGGCGGTTGTCCGTCGAGATCGGCGGGATAGAGTACACCGGCATGAACGCTGAAAAAGTCGGGAGCGTCACCGTGATCCTGCACGTCCCTGGCTCGCACCTGAACACCGTAACCAGCGCGGGCACGCATGCCGTGGTCGCGAAGATTACGGGAAAGACGCCCTACGTCAACGCCGCGGAGCTGACGCTGGGAACGATCACCTTTATCAAGGGCACACCCACCATCACGGGCAGCGGCGACACGTACAACCACGTGCTGGGTACCAGCGCCACGAAGACCTTTGATGTCGAAGTGAAACGCTTTGCGCTGCCCTATCCGGACCTGAGGCTGGCGGTGGGGAGCCAGGTGATCGCCTATGATGGTCTTAACGCCAACATCAAGGGGGTAAGGCTGAGAGAGGAGATGCTCGCGCAACTGCCTGTGGGCCCCCACCCGGTGACACTCGGCGTGATCGGGGACGACCGGCACAATGCGGTGGACCCGGTGACGATCGGCACGGTGGTCGTCAGCAAGGGGACCCCACTCATTTCCGGATCCGGCGGCCCCACGACACCGTACAGCTACCTCGCTGGTAGCACCGCAACGCTGAACCTCACCTACAACATCCGCAACGTCACCCCCTACTTCACCGCGCCGCTGACGCTGAAGATCGGGGGCGTGGTTATGGTGCAGCGACCCGGTTTTACGACGGACAGCTCCGGGATCAGCCTTACGTTTTCGGCCGCGCAGCTACCGCCCGGCAAGTACGATATCACCTTGTCGTCGGCGGCGACCGAGAACTACAACGCGGTGCCGGATACCAAGATCGGCGAACTGACCGTGTTGCCGTCCGGATCCGGCAAGGCCCAACCTACGGCGTCGCTGGTCTCCATCACGCCTGCGCAGTGGGTTCTGGGTGCGACCACCGCTGCCGAGATGGCGATCAGGATCAGTTACCGCAACACCGCCAACGACAATCAACCCGTGCATTTCACTTTTCATATTGGCTCCACCGTGGTCGAAGCGGATTGGACCTCGATGAACTCCACGATCACCCTGCGCCTGCCCGCTACATCGATGCAGGCGCTCGGTACGGGCGCGCACAGGGTGACGATGACCGCCACCGGCAACAGCGCCAATGAAGCGATGCCGCAGACCGAGGTCTGCACCCTCAATGTCTACGAAATGCCCACCTTCATCACCGCATCTCTGCCCAGCGTGGTGGTCGGCCAGCCCTACAGCGCCACGGTGAGCGCCGGCGGCTACCCGACGCCCGAGATCGCCTGCAACGACCAGCCCTCGTGGCTGACGGTAAGCGCCAGCGCCAACGGGCAGGTGACGCTGTCGGGCATGCCCACGTCGGCGGGCAGTTACTCCGCCGCGTTTATCGCGGCCAGCGACATACCGGGAATGATGAGCGCGTCGAAGACGATTCGCTTTCCGATAACCGTGCAAAAGGCTCGCCCGACCGTCGCGGCCGGTTCGACGGTGTTTGACTGGACCGTAGGTTCGCAGGGGCAGGTCACTTTCCCCATAACGCTCGCGGGGAACTACGGGGACATCCCGCTCGTTCTTACCGTCGGCGGCCAAAGCTTCCCCTTTACGAGCGGGGACGCGCTGACCCTGACCGCGCAGCAGCTGGACGCGCTGCCACTCGGCCTTCACCAGGAGGTCACGGTCTCTTCGCCCGGCAACGAAGGCAACGAGGCGATTGTCGCGATGGCGCTCGCGTACCTCAGCGTCACCGCGCAAAGATCCCAGCCGACGATCACCCAGACCGTCACCCCGCACACCTGGACCACCGGCACGACATCTGGCAGCATTTCGATCTCCTACACACTCACCGGCAACGACGGTGCGATCCCGCTGACGCTGAAGGTGGACGGTACGGCGGTCGGCAGCGGGCTGACCAGCGCTCAAAACCCCATTTCGATCGACGCCGCCGCGCTGAACGGCATCGTGCCCGGCGGGCCGTATGACATCACCCTCGAATCCCCGGGCGACCTCAAGAACAACCCCATATCCGCGGTTGTCGTGGGCAAACTGAGGGCGGCTAAGCGCACGATTGTCTGCCCTGATGTCACGGTACGCTACGGCCAAACCGCAACACTTGCGCCGCATTCAATCGACGGCAATGGTGATATCCTCTCCGGTCCCGATGCGCCCACGTATACCTTCACCAGCAGTGATCCAAGCCTGGTAACAGTGGACGCGAACGGCGTGATCACCCTGCATGATGTCAGTCCGTTGGGCACCACCGTCACCATTCATTCAGCGGCGACGGCCAGCTATATGGCGGCAACGGATAAGGTGGTTTATATTACAATAGGCCGTGCTCGACCCACGGTTTCCGGACACGATATCAACGGCACCGTTGGTGCGATGGGCGATCAGACCCTGACCGTTACAATATCAGGTACAGGCAATCCGCCGTGGGGATTCCTAGTCCAAACAAAGATCAACGGCCAATATATTACCATCTCGTGTTCCGGCGACGGCCCAGCGAACCTTCCGATCCCTGCGTCATTGCTGAACACCATGGCTGTTGGTAATTATGATATTCCGTTTTCAATTGGGGCGAACTGGTATATCGATGGCAACGTTTCTGAGGTCAAAGTAGGCACGCTCCATGTGAACAAGTACGCACCTTCGCTCACCGGCGACAACAGCCAAACCGCCAAGGGCGGCGCGGTGGGCGCCAAAACGGTGACCGCCACGATTCAAAACGCCTACTTTGGTGCGGGGTCGCTCACGCTGACCGCCAGTCTAGGAGGCATTGCAAAAACAGCGCAGGCCAGCGCGAACGGCGTAGTGACCTTCGACTTCACTGCCGCCGAGCTCAACGCGCTGCCGGTGGCGAGGTATCCGATTACAGTGTCCTTCACCGGGGATGCCAACAATAAGCCCGCCGGCGCGGACATCGGCGTGCTGACCGTCAACGCGACGTACCGTGTGATCTATCACCTGAACGGCGGTACGGGCAGCCCTGCCGGCAGCTACGTCTACGGCGTCGGCCTCGCCCTGCCCACCCCGACCAGAGCCGGCTACGCATTCGGTGGCTGGTACGATAACGCGAACCTTACCGGCAGCGCGGTCACGGCGATCTCCGACACCGAGACCGGCGACAAGGCGTTCTGGGCCAAATGGACGCCCGACGTGTACGCCGTCACCTATACGCTGAACGGCGGCTCGGGCAGCACCCGCGGCAGCTACGTCTGCGGCGTCGGCCTCACCCTGCCGGTCCCGACCCGGGACGGCCACACCTTCGGCGGCTGGTACGGCAACGCAAACCTCACCGGCAGCGCGGTCACGGCGGTTTCGACCACCGATATCGGCGACAAGGTTTTCTGGGCCAAGTGGACACTGGACACGTACAACATTGCTTACAACCTCAACGGCGGTTCCGGCAGCCCCACCGGCAGCTATACCTACGGCGCCGGTCTTGCCCTGCCCATCCCGACGCGGAACGGCTTCATCTTCGGCGGCTGGTACGGCGACGCCGCATTCTCCGGTGATCCGGTCACGGCGATCACGGTCATCGATTCCGGCGACAAAGCCTTCTGGGCCAAGTGGACGGCCGCCACGTACAGCATCACTTACCACCTCAACGGCGGCGCCGTCATCTCCCCCGGCAGCTACACCTACGGCACGGGTCTCGTTCTGCCCATCCCGACGAGGAACGGCTACGCTTTCGGCGGCTGGTACGATAACGCCAACCTCACCGGCAGCGCGGTCACGGCGATCGCCAGCACCGATACCGGCGACAAGGCGTTCTGGGCCAAGTGGACGGCAAACGCCGCATCGGACTCCGCTGGAAGCACCTCCGGCAGCAGCGTGCTGGGTGCTTCCGACGACTATGAAATCGCGTTGGAAATTGGCCCCGACGGGGAGATGATCGTCAGGATCATCGTGCGCGATGCCCCTCCGCCTACCGAGTCGCGCACATCCTCTTTCACCATCACCGACGCGATGGCCAAGGACGCGATTGAGGCGATCAAGGCGGAATCCAGGCGGCTGAGTCTGCGGGAACCCGACATTCGCGTTGTCATCGAGTTCATAGCGGAAACGCCGGAAACCGGATTTGACATCCGCATCAAGAACGCCGCCTTGGCGCGGCTCCAGAGCGCGGGCGTGCTGTCCCTGGATGTGGTCACCGACACGTTCCGGTTTAGCCTGGATGCGCCCGCCATCGAATACCTGGAGCTCAACACCAGCGGGGATGTGCTGGTTCCCGTAAGGCAGTGGTCCAACGCGCCCGGCGGGGCGCAAGCGCTGATCGGCAGCCGCCCGGCGCTGACCGCGTCCATTCACTACCTCCGCGACAAGAAGCCGGTCGCCATCCCCGATTTCGGCGACAGCGGCGGAACGATCACGATGGGCATCGCCTACCTGCCTGCTCCGGGCGAGCAGCCCGAAGAACTGCGCGCCGTGACCGTGGATGAAGCGGGCGAAACGGTGACGCCACCCGACTCCGGCTACATGGACGGCTGGATGACCTGGCGCAACGGCGCGCCGGCGGCGTTCGGCGTGGGTTACGGCTCATGAGAGGGCTTAAAGCCGGGCAGCGAGCAGGAGGTTCCGAACGCCACGGGAACCGAGGGCGTAGATGGAAAGTAGTCTGCCATATTGCAACAAAGCGAGACTTGAAAAGCATCGGCAAACTATGCCAACAACTATCAACATTGGGATTGCATGCTTTGAGAAAGGCATGCAATCTCTTGTTTCAGGGCACACCCACAGTCAATCGTTCCGGTGATTTTCCCCTCCTAATAAGCCCATGTTTTGATCGAAACAAGACCCGCTTTGTTGTGCACCAATTTTGTCTCCATCGGCCAAAAATGAGTTTTATTTTCGCCCATCGGGTGCATTGCTTCATGGCTAATAACTATCGGGTGCACCTAAAAATTTTCATCGTGCTTTTGGGCATCAGCAGGCTCGATAATTACATGTTCAGACATAATGAATTTCCACTCGTCAATCATCAGGAGAAAACCAGCAAACCCTTGATGTCCCTAGTCTTTTCGACCTCAACATACAATAAGAGCCACTCTCAGCGAGCGGCTCTTATTGTATCAAATTTTACTTTGAATGTGTATAAACCGTTATGGTTCAATACAATAAAACGAGTCTTTGAGGAGGTTTCTCAAATGGCAAAGATGAGTTTTATGATGCACCCGTCAGAAAAGGCGTTTTATGATGCACCCTTCGAACGGTATGCTAAACAGCTACTGTTTTCGTACCCATCGCGAGTTGATTTTCCTCCAGCAATTCCATCCGCCCGTGTGTGATCTCGTACACCACATCGCAGTTGTCGGCAATCTCTTGGGCGTAGTGGCTGATGAGGATAATAAGCTTGCCCTGCGCCCGCAGCGATTGGAACAGCGCGCGCATATCGCGCATGCCGTCCTTGTCCAACCCGTTGAAGGGCTCGTCTAGCATCAGGATGTCCGGGTCTTCCATGATGGCCTGAGCGATGCCGAGGCGCTGGCGCATGCCCAGCGAGTATTTGCCCACCGGCTTCTTATCGCCCGGCTCCAGGCCGACCTGCCGCATCACCACCGCCGCGCGGCTACGGTCGGCCTTGCCGGAGATGTCGGCCAGGATCAGCAGGTTTTTCAGGCCGCTGTAGTGCGAAAGGAAGCCCGGCGTTTCGATAATGATGCCCAGATTCTTCGGAAAGTCCATATCCTTGCCCACCTGCTTGCCCTCCACCAGCACCCGGCCTGCCGTGGGCTTGGTGAAGCCGCAGATGCAGCGCAGCAGCGTGGTCTTGCCGCAGCCGTTGGTGCCCACCAAACCATAGATTTTACCCGGTTCGAAGGATACGTCGATGTCCTCCAGCACGGTTTCCTTGCCGTATTGTTTACTCAAATGCTCCACTTGAATCATGCCGGCATCCTCCTAAAACTTGTTCTCGGAATCAAAGATCATGTCGGTGTGCTTCACCCGTAGGAACATGATGGCGATCAGGGCGGCATCGGTCACGATGTACCCAGCGATGACGTACCAGTAGAACGCCAGCCCGCGCATGCTCAATCCCAAGGCGTCCAGCGTGGCAAAATCCTTGGGCAACATGAAGCCTCGAACCGCCAAGCCAGAAAAATCAATAATGATGCCCGCCCATAGAATGAAGACATAGGCCGCCACGCCGACTAGCGGAGCGTTATAGACGCTGCACAGGAGCAGGACGCACAACATAGTGAACCAGAAAAGCAAGATCGGAGCCGCCGCGTGCAGGCACCCGGTCAGCGGCGTGAAATGCTCGCGGGCAAATGGTGTGACGATGCCGCTCCATTCGTCCATCTCGCCCGAAGCGATGCGTTCCAGGTCGCTCCAGCCACTGCCCGGCGAAACCTGCCCAATGCTGAAC
>JAVBMD010000044.1:0-37516 GCA_031552825.1 Eubacteriales bacterium | reverse complement strand
CCGCACCATCGGCCAATAGTCGAGCCCGGCGCGCTTGAGGTAGCGGTCGTCCAGCTTGAAGCCCAGCGGCTCCACCAGATGCAGGCGCGAGCCGGTGGCGGCGCAGGTGCGCGCGATGTTGCCGGTGTTCTGCGGGATCTCCGGTTCGACCAAGACGATGTGCATCATGCATCCTCCGCAAATAAAAATATCGCGCATCATTATAACCCACAAAAGGAGGCTTTCACAATGGAAAACCAAAAACCGAAGCATATCGGCAATCCGGCGCTGCGCATAGCAGGCTGGATTCTCAGCGGCATGGGCGCCCTATGGCTTGCGCTCGGCGCGGCTTTTCTGACCATCTGGGCGAATGTCCCGATGGACGAGGGCGAAGCTTGGGTGATGGGCGCGGTGTTCGCCGGGATCGGCGCGGTGATGCTGCTGATCGGCCTGACGCTGCTGCTGGCCGACGGCAAAAAGCGAAAGCACGCGCGCCGCTTGATGGCGGAGGGCACCTGCTACGAGGCCGTGGTGGTCAATTCCTATCACAGCAATACGCGGGTCAACGGCCGCCCCGGGCTGATCCTCGAATGCCGCTATACCGACGAGCGCGGCGAGGCGCACTTGGTCAAGAGCGACGCGCAGTACCGCTTCGCCGCCTTCTATCGCAACAGTACCGAACCCGCGCGCGTAAAGGTGTGGGTCGATCCCTACGATGCTAAGCAGTACTTCGTCGACGTCGGTGATCCGCTGCTGGCCGATGGCTCGGTGACGCACGACGACCGCTGACATATCCGCGCAAAAGGCAGGTGTTCCCCATGCAACCGTCCGCCCCGCCCCGCCGCACGCGCACATTCGGCATTCTGGCGCTGCTACTGGTCAATATCTTCTGGGGGCTTTCCTTTATCGCCTCGAAGTACGCGCTGACGGCGGGCTTTCCGCCGATGACGCTGGCGGCGGTGCGCTACGTGTTCGCCGCAGCGCTGCTGGTGCCGGTGACGCTGGCGCGCGAGCATTCGCTGCGCCTGCAAAGAAAGGATTTGCCCGCCGCCATCCTCTCGGCGTTGTTCGGCATCACCTTCTATTACTTCTTCGAATACACCGGCATGGTGTACACCACCGCCTCTACCGCCTCGCTGATCTTGGCCTCGATCCCGATGCTGTCGCTGCTGTACGGCGTGTGTTTTCAGCACGCCAAGGCCAGCGCGCGGCAGTGGGTCTGCGTGGCGCTTTCGCTGCTGGGCGTGTACGCGGTGATTCGCTACGGCAGCGACGCCAGCCTCTCCGGCAGCCTGCGCGGCAACCTGCTGATCGTCGGCTGCTGCCTGTGCTGGGTGGCGTATATCCAGATCAGCACCCGGCTGCGCGGCAAATATACCAGCCTGCGCCTGACCGCTTGGCAGGCGCTGTGCGCGCTGATTACGCTGATCCCCTTCGCGCTGGGCGAGCGGGCGCGCTGGGTGCCGGTGGACGCGCTGGCTTGGGGCTGCGTGCTGGCGCTGGCGCTGATCTGCTCGGCACTGTGCTACTTTTTGTACGCCGAGGCGCTCAGCGTGCTGGATCCATTCACCGCCGCGCTGTTCATCAACATCAACCCCATCGCGGCGGTGCTGGGCGGCATGCTGCTGCTCGGCGAGCGCTTGGGCGCGATGCAGCTTGTCGGCGGCGCGCTGATCCTCATCAGCCTATTGCTCAACAACAAACGCGCCAAACGCGATTGACAATCGCGTCATCGCAATGCTATGATGAAGCACAGAATTGGGGTTTTACTCCATCGCTGTGCGAAACCAGGCGCAACTAATAGAAAGCCGTTCCATAGACTATTCTATCAGCAGGCGCATCCTCGATGGTCGCGGATGCGTTTTGTTCTATCAACAGCAATATTTGGCAACAATTGTTTGAGTATGGAGGCGTTTGCAATGGGAGCGGAGAAGAGACGGGTAGCGGTGGTCGGCGCGACCGGCATGGTGGGGCAGCGGTTTTTGACGCTGCTAGCCGAGCATCCTTGGTTTGATGTGGTGGCGCTGGCGGCATCGCCGCGCTCGGCGGGCAAGCCTTATGCCGAGGCGGTGAAGGGGCGCTGGGCGTTCGATTGGCCGGTTCCGGAAAAGTATTTGGATATGCCGCTGCTGGACGCCTCGCGGGTGGAGCAGGTGGCGGCCGCCGCCGACTTTGTGTTCTGCGCCGTGGATATGCCCAAGGACGAGATCCGCGCGCTGGAGGAGCGCTATGCGCAAGCTGAAACGCCGGTGGTGTCCAACAACTCGGCGCATCGCATGACGCCTGACGTGCCGATGATGATCCCCGAGCTCAACCCCGAGCACGCCGAGGTGATCGCGGCGCAGCGCGCGCGGTTGGGCACCAAGGTCGGCTTCATCGCCGTCAAGCCCAACTGCTCGATCCAATCCTACGTACCGGCGCTGCACGCGCTGCGCGCTTTCGGCCCGCAGAAGGCGGTGGTCAGCACCTATCAGGCGATTTCCGGCGCGGGCAAAACCTTCGCCAGCTGGCCGGAAATGGTAGACAACGTAATCCCCCACATCGGCGGCGAGGAAGAGAAAAGCGAGCAGGAGCCGCTGAAGATATGGGGCAAGGTGCAGGATGGGCGCATCGTCTCCGCCAGCCTGCCGGTCATCAGCGCGCACTGTGTACGCGTCGCCGCCTCCGACGGCCACTTGGCCACGGTCAGCGTTTCCTTCGAAAAGAAACCGACCCGCGAGCAGATTCTGGATGCGTGGCGCAACTTCTCGGCGCTGCCGCAGCAGCGCAAGCTGCCCAGCGCGCCGCAGCCCTTCCTGCGCTACTTTGACGAGCCCGACCGCCCGCAAACCCGGCTGGATCGCGACTTTGCGCGCGGCATGGGCATCACCCTCGGCCGCCTGCGCGAGGATCCGCTGCTCGATTACCGCTTCGTCGGCCTTTCGCACAATACGGTGCGCGGCGCTGCCGGCGGCGGCGTGCTGATCGCCGAGCTGCTGTGCGCGCAGGGCTATATTCCGCAAAAGTGAGCATGACCCCCATAACAAAGGAGCATTCATCATGACGAAACAGCATGTCGTATTTACCGGCTGCGCCACGGCGCTGGTCACCCCCTTCACCGAGGATGGCTTGAACCTTGAGGCCTTTGGCCGCCTTATCGATTGGCAGATTGAACAGGGCGTCGACGGGCTGGTGGTGTGCGGCACCACCGGCGAACCCTCCACCATGACCGCCGAGGAGCGCGATCAGGCTATCGGCTTCGCCCTGCAGCGCGCAGCGGGGCGCGTGCCGGTGATCGCCGGGGTGGGCGGCAACGATACCCGCGAGGTGCTGGCCGCCGCCCGCCGCGCCGAAGCGCTGGGTGCCGACGCGCTGCTGGCCGTCACCCCCTATTACAACAAAACCACGCAGGACGGCCTGATCGCGCACTTCACCGCCGTCGCCGATGCCACTGCCCTGCCGGTTATCCTCTACAACGTGCCCTCGCGCACCGGGCTCAACATCACCCCTGCCACGCTGGACGCGCTGGCCGATCATCCGCGCATCACCGCCATCAAGGAGGCCAGCGGCGATATCGCGCAGATCACCGAAATGTTCCGCACCTGCCACGACCGCATCGCCATCTACTCCGGCAACGACGATCATGTCGTGCCCTTCCTCGGGCTGGGCGGCGAAGGCGTGATCTCGGTGGTATCCAACATCGCGCCGCGCGATATGCACGATCTGGTCGCCGCCTTCCACGCCGGGGATATGGCCGCCTCCCGCGCGCTGCAGTTCAAGCTCAATCCGCTGGCGCAGGCGCTGTTCACCGAGGTCAACCCCATCCCGGTCAAGACGGCGCTCAACCTGATGGGCATGCACGCCGGGCCGCTGCGCCTGCCGCTGGTGCCGATGCGCGCCGATCATCGGGAGCGGCTGGAACTGACGATGCAGGCGGTGGGCATTTTGCCGTAAAGTTGATTTTCCGCAAGGCGTGATTTTTAGAAACTTCTGTGGCACGCCCTCCGAAGATTTCCAAAGGGCGACCGGAAAGCCCTTTGGTCGCCCGCAGGCGAAACCCTAGCGCGAGGGATTTCGTGCCTGCGGGCACGCCCTCCGAAGGTTTCCAAAGGGCGACCGGAAAGCCCTTTGGTCGTGCCCGCAGGCCCGAAAATCCTGCGCAGGGGTTTCGCCTGCGGGCGACCTAAGGGCTTTCCGGTCGCCCTTAGGGATCCTTCGGGGGGCGCCTATCTGCATCGTGCCTTGCAAAAGTGCATCCCTGACCGGACTAATTGGAGGACAAGCTTATGATTCGTTTGCTAATCAGCGGCGCGCTGGGCAAGATGGGGCAGGCGCTGGCAGAGCTGGCCGCCGCGCAGGAGGGGCTTTCGGTTTCCGCCGGGGTCGACCCGCGCGCGGGAACACCGGGCGCGCCCGCCTTGCCCTTCCCCTGCTTCGCCACCTTCGAGGCGGCGCTGGGGTCCGAGGCCGATGTGTGCATCGATTTTTCGCACCCCAGCGCGCTGCCGGGGCTGATGGACTTCGTTTCCCGCCGCCGCATGCCGCTGGTGCTGGCCACCACCGGCTATTCCGACGAGGAGCGCCGTCTGATCGCGCAGACCGCCACGCGGGTGCCGATCTTTCAATCAGCCAACATGTCCTACGGCGTCAACGTGCTGTGCGAGCTGGCGCAGGCCGCCGCCACCGCGCTGGGCAGCGCCTTCGATGTAGAGATCGTCGAGCGGCATCACAACCGCAAGATCGACGCGCCCAGCGGCACGGCGCTGATGCTGGCCGATTCGGTGCGCGCCGCCTACCCCACCGCCAAGCGGCTGGTGTTCGACCGCCACGCGGTTCGCCAGGCGCGCACGCCGGAGGAGATCGGCATGGTGGTGGTGCGCGGCGGCACGGTCCCCGGCACGCACGAGGTCGGCTTCTACGGCGAGGACGAGGTGGTCACGCTGCAGCACGTGGCGCAATCGCGCCGCCTGTTCGCCACCGGCGCGCTGCGCGCCGCGCGCTACATCGCCGCCAAGGAGCCGGGGCTTTATAACATGCAACAGCTGCTGCTGGAGCAGTCGCTGGTCACCAATCTCTCCATCGCGCGCGATGTGGCCATCCTCTCGATCTATGGCGTACCCGCCACGCCCGGCGAGGTGGCCGCGCTGTTCGCCGCCATCCGCGATATCAACATCGATATGATTAGCCAAACCGCGCCGCAGGAGGGTCACGTGGAAATCACCTTCTCGCTGCCGCAGGCCGCGCTGCCGCAGGCAATGGCGGCGCTCTCCGGCATCGGCTGCGCGATGCGCCACCGTTCCCACGTCGTCAAGCTGACGGTGGAAGGCCAAGGCATGGCGCACGCCAGCGGCGTCGCCTCCCGCGTGTTCAACCGGCTGGCCTCCAGCGAGGTGGGTACGCACCTCATCACCACCAGCGAAACCAAGATCTCGCTGTGCATCGACACCGCGCACGAGCAGCGCGCCGTGGCGGCGATCCGCGAAGAATTCGGCGTATAACGCCGCATGCCAAAGGCTGCCCGCGATTTGCGGACAGCCTTTTTTTGTGTGTTTTGCGCCGGATTACGGCTGAGGCGGCGCAAGCGCCAGCTCTACATACCGCGCGAACCACGCGATGCCCTCTTGAAACCGCAGCTCGATCTCCTTTTTGGTGTCGACCTGCATGATGCGCAAATTGAGCACCAGATGCGTAAAGCCGATCATCTGGATCACCAGCGCCGGGTAGTCGAAGGGCGGCAGCAGCCTCTGCTCGATCAAGCCGCCGAACACCCGGTACAGGTATTCCCTCGATTCCTCTATGAAAACCGACATGTATACCTGCCGGATCTCCGCGTTTTCAAACCGCAGATCCGCCACGATGCGCATGATCTTGAGCATGATCTCCTGCTCCTCGTCGGTGCCGAAGTTGAAGAACATCATCGGTATTACGGTGTGTACGGGTTGCTTTTTCGCCGCTTCCAGAATCGCGCCGGGCGGCGTGCGGTACATATTGAAGTGAATCTTGAAATAATCAAGGATGCTTTGCAGAATTTCTTCCTTGCCCGCGTAATGCTTGTACAGGCTGGAAGCGCGCACGCCAACCCGCTCGGCGATCTCTTGCATCGTGCAAGCGCGATAGCTTTTGGCCGCAAAGCATTCGATGGCGGCAAAAAGAATTCTCTTTTTTGTGTCGCTTCTCCTCGGCATCGCTCCGGCCTCCAAAAGGCTAACAAAAATTAGCTTTTCTTCCATCATAGCCGGAATCCGTTCAATTGTCAATTCGGCAGCAGAATGCGGAAGGTGCTTCCCTCGCCTACCGTGGAGGAGACGCGGATCTTGCCGCCGTGGGAGATCACGATGATGCGCGCGATGGCCAAGCCCAGCCCGTGGCCGGATTCCTTGCCGTTGCGCGCGGTGTCCGCGCGGTAAAATCGTTCGAAAATGTTTTGCAAATCCCCTCGGCTGATGCCAAGCCCGGTGTCGCTGATGGCGATGCTCACCGTGCCGGGCGTGCGCTCGCAGGCGATGCGGATCGTGCCGCCGGGAGGCGTGTACTTGACGGCATTGTCGATGAACACGCGGATGGCCTGCTTGATGGCGTTGCGGTCGGCGTACAGGATGCCGCCGGATATCTCGCCGGTTTCGACGCGGTGATTGGCGGTAATCATCTCGGTTTCGCGCACCGTCTCCTCCATCAGCTCGCGCAGATCGAAGTGCTCTAGGTTGAGCTTGAAGGTTTTTTTATCGTGGCGCGCGAGGAATAGCAGCTTCTCCACCAAGTCCTTCATGTTGGCGGTTTCGTTTACGATGGCCGAGATCGATTCGTCGCGCACCTGCGCGTCGTCCTTGCCCCAGCGCTCGAGCAGGTTGGCGTAGCCTTGGATCACCGCGATGGGCGTGCGCAGCTCGTGCGAGGCGTCGGAAACGAACTGCTTCTGGCCGTTGTAGGCCGCCTCGATGCGATCCAGCATGGCGTTGAACACCATCGCAAGATCCTTGAGCTCGTTCTTTGCGCCCGCCACGTTGAGGCGCAGGCTCAGCTCGTTTTCCGAGAGCATCTGCGCGTGGGCGGTGATATCGGCGATGGGCTGCAGCACGCGGCGGTTGATGCGTCGCCCGCGCACCAGAAAGCCGAAGGCGCGCAAGATGTCAAAGACCAGCAGCGCCGCCATCAGGTACAGAAACAGCATCAGCGTGTCGCTCAGATCGTGCAGCGTGCGCAGGCGGTAGGGCTGATCGCCCCGCTCCACCGGCACCTCCAGCGTCACGATCGGATGCCACCCTTCGATGGTAATATCCTGAACCGCGCCAAAGAACTCGATCACCGCGCGCTCGAACGCGTCCTCGCTGACCGGCGCGCGGCCCGCGATCAACTCCGCCTTCACGCTGTCTTGAAACGGCAGGTAGGCAATATCGGAAAGCGGCACCCCCGGTGAGGCCTGTACCGCGCGCACCACCTCGGCATTGCGCGCCAAGAGAAGCGGCGTTTGCCAAACGCAGAAGGCGATGAACAGCCAGAACAGGTTGGAAAAGAACATCGAGATCAACAGCCGCGCATAGTTGGTCGAAATGCGCAGACCTAGCGAGAACCGCAGGTTGCCGATCAGCCGCACAAACGCGTCGTGGATGGTTTGGCTGGTGTAGTTAAACAAGCTCTCCCCGCTGGCGCGCTGGCGGCGGGAATGCTTCTCGCGCCGCGGACGCTTGGGGCGCTTAGACGCCTTTATTTTTTTCGGCGGCTTAGGCGGCTTCTCCCGCCGCTCCGCCTTCTTAGCCTTTTCTTTCATCGCCTTTTCTTTCATCTTTCAGCATGTATCCGACGCCGCGCACCGTATGCACGTACTTCACGCCCACCCGCTCGTCCACCTTGGTGCGCAGGTAGCGCACGTATACGTCCACGATATTGGTGTCCCCGGCGTAGGCGTATCCCCACACCTTGTCCAGCAGCGCGTCGCGCGTGACCACCTCGCCCGCGTGCGCCATCAGGTAGGCCAGCAAATCAAATTCTTTCTTGGTCAACGAAATTTCCTCGCCACGGAAGGTAACGGTGTAGGCGCGGGTATCCAGCTGCAGCTCGCCCACGGCGTAGCGCTGCGCCTCGGGGCGGGCGCTCTCGCCGCGCTGCGCACGCTTGAGCGCCGTGCGAATGCGCGCCAGCAGTTCCTCGATGGCGAAGGGCTTGGTCATGTAATCGTCGGCGCCCATGTCCAGCCCCATCACCTTGTCGGACACATCGTCCTTGGCGGTGAGCATCAGGATGGGCACCTCGCTCTCCTGCCGCACGCGGCGGCAGACCTCGATGCCCGATAATCCGGGCAGCATCAGGTCGAGCACGATCAGATCCGGATGCCACGAAAGCGCCTTCTCCAGCCCCATGCGTCCGTCGGAGGCAATGGCCACCTCGTAGCCCTCGTGGGTCAGCTCCAGCTCCACGAAGCGCGCGATCTTCATTTCGTCTTCCACGATCAGAATCTTATTCACCGAATCCCTCCATAAGTAATCGCTGATTCATCGGTTTTCTTGCTGTTTTCCTCCGCAATGCAGGGGAAAACAGCTTCAATCATCGCTTACATACGCAAAGGGGGCAGGACGCGCCTGCCCCATATACCGCCGCGATTACTCTATCGTAATTTCGCCGCTCTCGCCCGCTTTCCCTGCATCGCCCTGGTCGCCCTCGTCCTTGCGCTGGGCGGGCTCGGCGGCACTCGGCTCGCGCACCGGCTCGGCGGCGCCGTAGGCTGCGCGATCCTCCTCGCGCGGGGGCTGCGGGTATACCTCGTTCTTCACCGCCTGCGCGAAGCTGTCGGCGGTGCGGCGGATGCTGGCCGCCGTCTTGTCCACGAAGGCGTAGAGGTCGTTGGCATGCTGCGCCTTCTCCTGCTTGCGCTCCCACTTGACGCGGTAGCCCATCAGGAACATCAGCAGCACCGCCGTAATCATCAGGTGCGGCGCCACGCAGGCCGCGAAGATCAAAAACGCCACCGACAGGTTGGCAATTACCGCATCGCCCTTGCGCACCACGATCCGCGAAAACAGCGTGTTCTTCAGCCCTTCGCCGTCGAGCACGAAGGCCTTTCCGCGCGGCCGCTCGTCCCGGTACGTCTGCTCATTGCGATATTCGTAGCGGTAGTGCTGGCCGCCTTCGTAGCCCGGCTTGCGGGAGGCGGGCTTGATGCGCCCCCGGCGCTCCAAATCCACCAAGCACCGCGCCAAGTCGCCGTCAAAGCGCTCCAGCGTCTCCATCGCCTCCTCGTAGGAAATGGTCGCCTTCTCGCGCAGATAATCGATCTGTTCCACCGTATATTTCGCCATGTTTATTTCCTCCTTGATTGCTCGTCGCCTTGCGGCATCCTGTCCATCTGACAAGGATAGCATAGCAGAGCGCCGCGTATTCTGCTTGAGGAAGGCATAAAGGATTCATGAGAAAACGATTAGAGCAAAGCGCGTTAAATCACGTAGGTTTCAGCTTCCGGCGGCCGCTCGCGATCCGCGGCACGGGCCTCGCGCAGCGCGTGCGCCAAGTCCAGCCACACGATGACCGCCGCCGCCAGCATCATCAGCGCGGCGATGCGCAAATCGATGGGCTTTTCGGTGGTCAGGTACGGCATGTAGGACGCGAACGAAGCGCCCGCCACCAACACCGGCACATACCAGCGCTTGGGGTAGCGCAGCGCGTAGAGCACCGCGAACACATCGGCCAGATAGAAGTACCGATCGTGCATCTTCGGCAGCACCAGCGGCAGCACCAGCACCGACAGCAGCGAAAGCCGCCATACCTGCTCCAGCGCGATGTATTTCCTGCGCTTATACAGATAGAATAGCAGCGACGCCACCAGCGCCCCGGCAAAGGGCACCAGCGCGCTGAGCAGCCTGCTGATCGACTTGAGCGTAAACCACTCGCTCCAGATCTCCGGATCAACGCCGGGAATGTAGCGAAGCACCGCGAACCACTCGGGGCGATTGCCCACCATGCCGCTGGGCAAAAACTGATAGATGTTGGGCGCGTTCATCGTCAGGCGGTAGCTGTACTGCGCCGTCTGCCGCGCGTAAATGGTCAGCGCGCTGACGAGGCCGCGCCCGGCTAGCAGCGCCGGGAGCAACAGCAGCAAGTACACCGCCGGAAACACCCACGCGTGCCGCAGCTTATACTTCCCGTGCAGCAGGCCGAACAGCACCATCGGGAAGAAGAACACGGTCTGTATCTTGAAGGAGAACGCCACCGTCAGCAGCGCCACCGACCAAACCGGCCGATCCACCAGCATCGCGTACAGGCAGGCGAGGATGCAAAGCGCGTACAGCGAATCGCACTGCGCCCAATACGCGCTGTTAAACCAGCCGGTGGGGATCAGCAGCAGCGCCGTCAACGCCGGGATAGCAAACCGCCTGTGCGCGAAGCGCTCCACCAACTCCATCGCCATAACGGCCAGCGCCAGATCAAATACGATCGACACCAGCTTGATAAGGTACAGATCCGACGCGGGCAGCGCGGCGATGCCCGCCAAGATATACTGGTACGGCAGGTTGTAATCGCCGATCTCCATTGCCACCGCGCCGAAGCCGTGCTCGCGGAAGGTTTGCACCCAATGACTGAGGTAGTCGGCATAATCGCCGGAAACTTGGTTCATCTGCGTAAAGCGCACATACAGCGCCACCAGCACGATGCCCGCCACATAGAGAAAGTGCGGCCAATCGGGCTTCTTGCGCGCCGTAAAATAGCCCAGCACCGCCGCAAACAGCAGGCCGAACAGCAGCAGGTACGCGCCCTGCTCCCCCGCGCTCCGGCAAAGGTTCATCTCCTTGATCGGCCCCTTGAATCGCCCCAGCACAATGATCGCCGCCGCCATCAGCGCGACGGCCAGCCATTGCAGCGCCGCGCGATGCCGCTGCGCAAACCGCGCGATGCGCGCGGGAATTTTCTGCATGCTTTATTTCCTCCGCAATACAAATCTCAAACGCCCTTGTCCGATCGTTACTCGTACACCTCGGGATTCACCACGCACTCGGGGCGCTTGCCCGCCAGCGCGTCCAATATATTTTGCGCCGCGCGCGCGTTCATGTCGATCCGTGCCTCGACGACGTTGGTGCCGACGTGCGGCATCAGCACCACGTCGTCCCGCGCGAGCAGCGCCTCGGGTATGTGCGGTTCGTCGGGGAACACGTCGAGCCCTGCGCCGCCGATGCGCCCCTCGCGCAGCGCGGCAATCAGCGCTTCGTGATCCACCACCGCTCCCCGCGCGGTGTTGATGAGCACCGCGCTAGGCTTCATGCGCGCCAGCGCCGCCGAGCCGATCAGACCGCGAGTCTGTTCATTGAGGGGGCAGTGCAGCGTAACGGCGTCGCTCCGCGCCAGCAGTTCCTCCAGCGGCATCCACTCCGCGCCGCCAGCCTGCGCATCGGGCAGCGGATTGCGGTTATAATACGCCGTGCGCATGCCGAACGCACTTGCCATATCGCGCACGATGCGCCCGATATTGCCCATGCCCACGATGCCCAGCAGGTGCCCGCGCAGGCTGTGCCCCATATGCTTGCCCATGCCAAAAAGCTGCTCCGGCTCGCCCGCGCGCAGCTTGCGGTCCAGCTCCGCGATGCGCCGGTATACCGCCAGCAGCAGCGCCATCGCCAGCTCGGCCGTGGGGTAGGCGACCTCCGCGCGCAGGTTGGTCAGCGGCACGCGCGCCCGCGTTAGCGCCGCCACGTCCACGCGGTCATACCCCGCGCCGTAATTGCTGACGATGCGCAGCTTGCCCGCCGCGCGCACAAATTCCGCGTCGACGGCGCCGCCCGCCAGCACCCCGTCTACCTCCGGCGCAAGGCGCAGCAACTCCTCGCGCGAAAAGGCCGACGCATGTTTCGGATAATAAACGTCGCAAGCCGCAAATAAGGCCTCCAGCCCTGCCTGCGGCAGACGGTGCGTAATCAGCACGGTTGGGCGCATGTTCATCCACCTCCGGAACCACATTGTAAGCATTGTAACAGAGGCGGACATCCCCCGCAAGCTCGGCGGGCAAAATATCTGCGTCGCGCCGCGCGGCCTCGGCGCATAGACTGTTCTGGAGCAAACAATGAGGAGTGGTGTTATGGGCGGCATCGCCGGATGGATTACCTTCGGATCACCGCGCGAGGATGGCGCGCTGGCTGTACATACCGGGCGCATGATCCGCGCGCTAGCGCACCGCGGCGGCGGCAAGCGCGCGGTGTGGAACGACGATTATGCCGGGCTTGCGCACGCGGCGGAGGAGGCGGTTTTCTCCACCGTGCGTGCTGGACATCCCTATACTGTGGTATGCGATGCTTCGCTGACCGATGCGGCGCCGCTTCGCCGCAGCCTAGCGCGCGACGGGTACGCCTTCGAGGGCGAAAGCGCCGCCGAGCTGATCCTGGCCGCCTACCTGCGCGGCGGCGAGGACTGCCTGCATGAATTGAACGGCAGCTTCGCCTTTCTGCTTTGGGATGGCGGGCATCGCATCGCCTTCGCGGCGCGCGACGCCTTTGGCACGCGCCCGCTGTTTTACGCGCCGGTCGATGGCGGCCTGCTGCTGGCCTCGGAGATGAAGGGGCTGTTCGCGCATCCGCAGTGCGTGCCGGAGCTGGATGTGGACGGCCTGCGCGAGGTGCTGGGCATCGGCCCGGGACGCACGCCGGGAAACGGCGTTTTCCGCGGCGTACACGAGCTGGAGCCCGGCGAATGCCTGCGCATCGACGGCGACGGCATCCGGCCGCGCACTTGGTACGCGCTGGAGGCGCGCGAGCACGCCGACTCGCTGGAGGAAACCGTGGAGCAGGTGCGCGCGCTGCTGTTCGCTTCGATCCGCCGCTGGTGGCCGGAACAGTCCGACGCCTGCTCGCTGCTTTCCGGCGGCGTGGATTCCAGCATCCTGACGGCGGCGACCTCGAACCTGTCCAAGGAAACGGCGCATGCCCGCATCGCCACCTACTCCTTCGATTATGTCGACAATGCCGCCCACTTCCGCGCCACCAGCTTCCAGCCCGAAAGCGACGCGCCTTACGTGGAGAAGGTGCGCGCCCACTGCGGCACGGTACACAAGGTTCTGCTGTGCGATACGGAAAACTTGGTGGACGCGCTGCTGCCCGCCATGCGCGCACGCGACCTGCCCGGCATGGCAGACGTGGACGCGTCGCTGCTGTACTTCTGCGGGCAGTTGGCCAAATCACAGCGCATCGCCTTCTCCGGCGAATGCGCCGACGAGGTGTTCGGCGGCTATCCGTGGTTCCACCGCAAGGAATTTTTCGCCGCCGACACCTTCCCTTGGAACACCGACCCCACCGCGCGGCTGCGGGCGCTCAACCCCGAGCTTGCCGAGGCGATGGATATCCCGGGCTACGTGCAGCAGCGCTATGAGGCGATGCTGGCAAAGACGCCGCGCCTGCCCGGCGAGCCGCGGCAAGAGGCGCGGCGGCGCGAGATCTCCTACCTAAATCTCTACGGCTTCATGCAGACGCTGATCGAGCGCGGCGACCGCATGGCCGGGGCTTCGGGCTTGGAACTGCGCACGCCTTATTGCGACCCGGCGCTGATTCAATACCTCTACAACGTGCCATGGGAGTTTAAAACGATCGGCAACGAGGTGAAAGGCCTGCTGCGCGCCACCGCCGAAGGCCTGCTGCCCTACGAGGTGCTGCATCGCCGCAAGAGCCCCTTCCCCAAGACCCACAACCCGGCTTACGAGCGCATGGTGCAGGAACGGGTGCGCGCGCTGCTTTCCGATGGCGACGCCCCGGTGCGCGCGCTGCTGGATGTGCCTGCGGTGCTTGCGCTGTGCGGCGAGCAGGCCGACTACGGCAAGCCGTGGTTCGGGCAGCTTATGGCCGGGCCGCAACTGCTGGCGTGGATTTTGCAACTCGATGGTTGGTTGAAGGAGTACCGGCTGGCGGTGTGATGTCAATCCATATCATATTAATGAGCTGTCCCGCTGACATTCTTTTGTCGGCGGGACAGCTCTCAGGCTATCAACAAAGTCAGACCGTCGAGAAATGTCCAGATGTGGGCGAAGCACAAGCGCGTCCGCAGGAGGCGTACACTGGTACGCCGACAAGGCGCGCGCTGGCTGAACCCGCAGATGGGCGTTCATCGACGGTCTGGAGCTAATTGCGCGCTTATTGGCTCAATTTATACAGCGCATATTGATTCAGGCTGACACCTTCAATCTGCGCCTCTTCCGCCAATCGCTTGTGCAGGCTCTTCGGCATGCGCAGCAATACCTTGCCGTTGTAACCCTCCAGAGAAGCTTTGAATGCATCCAGCGCTATCATAGAGCCATCGTTGGTTTGCTTCGCATCTTCCAACATAGCAAGATCGAGGGCGTCCGGAGCCTCTTCGGTAATCGCGTTTAGTTTTGCCCTTAGTTCATCGTTCACGAAGATCCCTCCTCAATACTTTATGTTCGTTCTTGTGTTTCACATTCTCATGATATCACATGCGATATCATACGTCAAGAAAAAGAGTTGCGGGCACTTAATCCCACAACCCATACTGTTCCTTATCCTGCAGCGCGTGCAGCATGCGCTCCTTCAAATCCGGATAGGTCTTGCAAAGCGTGGCCAGCAGTTCCTTCATCTCCTGCCGCTTGGTATTGCCGTTGGCGGGGCAGGGATTGTGTACCACGGGCAACGAAAGCTCCTTGACCATGTGCAGCACGTGCTTTTCCGATAGATACACCATCGGGCGGATCACCGTGATATCGCTGCGCGAGAGGTAGGTCACCGGATGAAAGGTGTGCAGGCGGCCCTCGAAGATCAGGCTCATCAGCAGCGTCTCCAGCGCGTCCTCGCGATGATGCCCCAGCGCCAGCTTGTTGCAGCCGTGCGCCTTGGCCAGATCGTTGAGCGCGCCGCGCCGCATCTTGGCGCAGAGCGCGCAGGGGTTGGTCTCCTTGCGCCGCACGAAAAGGATCTCGTACAGGTCGGTATCCTTAACGGAATAAGGCACCTCCAGCCGCTCGCACATCTCGGCGATCGGAGCGGTATCAAAGGGCTCCAGGCCCATCTTGAGCGTCAGCGCCTCCATCGTGAAGCGCTTGTGGCTGAACTTTCGATACAGCGCCAGCGCGTTGAGCAGCAGCAGGCTATCCTTGCCGCCGGACACGCCCACGGCGATGTGGTCGTCATCCCGAATCATATCGAAATCCTGATCCGCGCGGCGGATGCAGCCCAGTACGGTTTTCATGTGCGCTTCCCCTCGGAATGTTGTATTGCTTTACAAAGGCCGGACAAAGCTTAAGAGAAAAACGAACCCGATCGTAAAAGCCAGCGCGGCGGCATTGCATATGCCGTAAACCTTCTCCTTGCATAGCTTGCGGAGAACGTAGAATATCCCAACGCCGAGCAGACCGCCCAGCGTATTGGCGAGCACATCGGTAATGTCGCTGGCGCCGAGCGAAAATACATACTGCGCTACCTCGAAAAGCAGGCTCGTCAAGAAAATCGGCAGGAATAGGCTCGCGAAGGATTTCTTCTTCCCGAGCATGCTTAGAAAGACGCCGAACGGCACAAACACCAAGCCGTTCAAAATGATCTCGTTATAATCCGGCCTGCCGTTGAGAACCAGCATGCCGCCGAACGGCACCAGATTCACGCTGGTGCGGACATTCGGATCCGCGAAATTGAACATCAAATGCAAAAACCGGAACGACATCCGGGTTTTGAACAGAATAAGCGCCGAAAGCGCCAACAAATAGAACGCGAACAACGCGATCGTCAATTTTCTTGATCTCAGCATACGCTCACTCCCTCGCCGATGGAGCCGTTCAATTCACCCGATTCACTTCGTTGCCCCGCAAAAACTGGCGCAGGTTCTCGGCGGCGATGGCCATCAGCCGCAGCCGCGCCGCGATGGGCGCCCAGGCGATGTGCGGCGTGATGATGCAGCGCGGCGCGCCCAGTAGCGGGCTGTCAGCCGGGATCGGCTCCCGATCCGCCACATCGACGCAGGCGGCGTAAAGCTTGCCGCTGTCCAGCGCCTCGCGCACCGCTTGCTCGTCCACCAGCGGTCCCCGCGCGGTGTTTATCAGGATGGCGCCGTCCTTCATGCCCGCGATGGCCGCGCGGCCGATCATGCCTTGGGTTTCCGGCGAAAGCGGGCAGTGCAGCGACACGACGTCGGCTTCGCGCAGCACCTCCGACAGGCTCAACTCGCCATGGCTGCGGCTGTGTACCAGCACCCGCATGCCGAAAGCCTCAGCGATGCGCGCCACGCCGCGCCCGATCTGGCCGAAGCCGATGATGCCCATCGTCTTGCCCGCCAGCTCGATCAGCGGCGTTTTCCAGAAGCAGAAGTCGCGCTGAGCGCTCCACTCCCCGGCGTGCACCGCCGCGTTGTGCAGCCCCACCTGCGAGCAGGCCTCCAGCAGCAGCGCAAATACGTGCTGCGCTACCGATTGGGTGCTGTAGGCCGGGATGTTGGTCACGCAAACGCCGCGCTCCGCCGCCGCCCGCACGTCCACCACATTATACCCGGTGGCCAGCACGCCGATGTACCGGAGCGCCGGGCAGGCCGCCAGCACTTCGGCGGTAATCAGCGTCTTGTTGGTGATGACGATCGGCGCATCGCCGATGCGCTCCACCGCCTTGTCCGCCGGGGTACGGTCGTGGATCACGCATTCCCCCAGCGCCTCGATCTCCGCCCAGCTCATATCGCCGGGGTTTAGCGCGTAGCCGTCCAGCACGACGATTTTCATTGTCTTCACACGCCCCTTGCTCAGTCCTCGGTTTTGTACTTCTTTTCGAGGATGCTCATGCCGAAGCCCAGCGCGACGCCCACGATGCACGCGCCCGCCGCGATCAGCGCCGAACCCGCGGTGTAAGAGGCCACCAGCCCGCTCTCGAGCACCTTGCCCGGCCACGGGATAATCATCAGCGTCGAGGCGATGATGATGCCGAGCACAAAATGGTACATGCCCGCATACGCCTTGTCAAACAGCCGGTCGAAGGCCTTCGAAAGGCCGAGGAAGCAGATGCCCGCGCCCACAACCACCGGGATCAGCACCATCAAGTCCACTTGGCCGATGCGGTTCATCATCACGCCGTAGATGCCCATGTACAAAAGGAAGTTGGAAGGGCTCAGGCCGGGCACGATGGCGCCCAGACCCATCAGCGCGCCCGCCAGCACCCAAGTCAACACGCTGTCGGTGGGGATCTTCACGCCGCCGAGCAGCCCTTGGATGAAATAGAGGAAAACACAGGCCGCGGCGATGGTGACGGCGCAGATTATTAGATGCTTCCCGCGCCTGCCCTGCTTGCCTGCCTGCCGCCACAGCGCGGGCAGCGTGCCCACCACGCAGCCGATGAAGAACCACACCAGCGGCACCTCGGCGCGCTCGAAGAAATCGCCCAGCACCTTGGAAACCAGCACCATGCTGATGAGCACGCCGACGCCGATCGGAATGAAAAACTTCACGTTCTTCACAAAGTCCTTGCGGATATTGGCAAAGAAGCGGATCATCGGCTCATACACGCCGAAGATCGCGGCAAACGCGCCGCCGCTGACGCCGGGGATGATAAACCCGGTGCCGATCACGATGCCCTTTACCAGCCGAAACAGCCACGCAAAAATTGAATTTCCCTTGCTCGGTTCACGCATGAATTCTCAACCTTTCTGTGTCGCATGTACAGATTTTGATATAACCCGTCCAGTATAGCACGCCGCGCGGGCGATAGCAAAGAAGATTCGGCACGTTCCTGAAGCGATTCGACGCGCTCCTGAAGCGTTACGAATCGTTCCTCAATCGTCGATCCCCTTGCCGTCGAGAATCTTTTGCGCGTGCTTTGCGATCCTCGCCTCGCGCGTTTTGGCCTGCTTGGGCTGCGCAAAGTGCAGCACGTATCCCCTTTGCCGCCCCGGCGTCAGCGCAAAGAACGCGGTTTGCAGCGCGGCGTTTTCGTCGAATGCGCGCTGTAACTCCTCCGGAATCACCAGCTCCGGCTTCTTCTCAACGGGCAGCGTCGCGCCCGACTTTTCCAGCAGCATCGCCTCTTGCACGTAGGCTTTGATAACGCTCTGCATCCGCTCGATCTCTTGGACGCTGGCGAACCGTAGTTGCCGCCCCGCCTGCACGTTCTCCGTTTGCCGAACGAGCAAGCCCTCCGGATCCTTGAGCAGCACGCCCTTGATAAACGAGAGCGCGATGTAGTCCTTAAACCCGCCCAGTATCGCCACGTTGCCGTTCTCGAACGTGTAGCAGGGTTGCCCCCACTTCAGCTCCTCGGTCAGCCCGCAAGCCAAGATCATTGCCCGCAGGCTTGCGAATTCCTCTCCCCAACGATCGACATGCGCCAAAAAAGCGTCGACCAAGGGGTTGCGATCGCCCTTTGCGGCATAGGCATCCAACGCGTCGATTTTCGCGAAGAATTCCTCCTTGGTATCGCAGACGACGAATTCCCCGTTCAGAAACCCATACGCTTTCCCCGCGAGCTCGGGGCATTTCCTCGAGCACTTGCCGATGCAGCCAACCTTCGCCTTCACTTTATCTTTGAGCTCTTTGACGTCAAACCCCGAGCAATTTGCGCATACCTCAACCTTTTTTGTTTGTCCCATATCGAATAGCTCCTTCACCGCGCGAGCGGAATCGTTCGTTTGCCGGTACATAGTATACCCCTCGTCGCGCCGCAAGGCAATTGTGCGCGAAAAGGAGATTTTTAGCGAAAAGGAGATTTTTAGCACCGCGCCGAATCCTCTGCGATACGATTTTTCCGGATTCTCCCACCGGCATCGGTTCTATACGCAAATAGCGCGGAGGTATCGCTTCATGGCCACACTGAAATTGCTGATCGTCCTTTTCCTGCTCGCCGCGCTGGCGGCGGCGTTGCCGCACAAGCGTTTTGGCCGGAGCAAGGTATTCTGCTGCGCGCTGTGCGCGGCGGCTTGCGCATGCATCGTCGCGGTGACGGCGGTCTGGCGATGGCTGCCGCCCACGTTCCGCAGCGAGGTGCGCATGGAGGCTCTGCGGGACGAACCTGCCGAGCAGCTCTGGCTGCGCAATGCCTTCGGCGTCTTCGGCGGCCGTTCCAAGCCCACCTTCCCGGAGCTGTCTTCCGGCAACTGGCAAAAGACCGGCGACGGCCTGCATTGGTACGCGTCCGCCGAAGCCGCAAGCCAGACCGACGCAGTCGTGCTCTCGCTCCCCGCCGCCGAGCGCTACGCGCTCTTCTTTCAGGGCAACCGCCAAACCGGCAAAGTTCGTGTCACCGATCCCACCACCGGCGCGAGCGAGGTGATCGACACCCATCGCGACAGCGAGGAATGGGAAGTGATCGTCCAAGATATCGCGCTGGACGGCATGCCCTTGCTGCGGCAAATGCGCCGCGCGCTGGCGCTGTCGACCGCCGCCTGCGTGGCGGCCTCCGGCACGCTGTTTGCGCTGTTGTACGCGTTGCTGCGTCGGCATCGCGCCGCGTTGGCAGGAGCCTGGCGCAGCTTTACGCGGGCGCTGCTTTCGCGCGCCGCAAAAAGCCCTCGCGCGCAGGCCCCGCTCGATGCCCGCCGCTGGAGCCGCCGAATATTGTGCTTGCTCGTCCTGTCGCTGATTCCGCTGCTGCTGATCTCGGCCTGCGCGTATCCCTCCTTCGACGATTTTGTGTACGGCGCCCCAACGCGCCATGCGTGGCTGCAAACCGGCTCAATCGGCACCGTCATGCAGACCGCGATCCGGGTTGCGCGCGAAAGCTACGATTCGTGGCAAGGCTCCTTCGCCTCGGTGTTCCTGATGACGCTGGAGCCGGACATCTGGGGTGGGCGCTGTTATGCCCTCACGCCGCTGGTGCTGATCGGCAGCCTCATCGCGTCCACTTGGCTCTTTGCCCGCGCGGTCTTGGGCAAGCGACAGTATGGCGTACCCTGCTGGCTCTCGCTGTTTTTCTGCATACAGTACGGCGGACAAAGCGAAAGCTTTTATTGGTGGAACGGCGGCATCTATTACACTTTCTTCTACAGCGCGTCGTTGATGCTTTTCGCCTGCCTGCTATACGCGCATCGCACCGCTCCCCCCGCAAAGCGCGCCGCGCTGACGCTGTGCGCCTGCCTGCTGGCCGCATTCATCGGCGCTGGCAACTATGTTACGGCGCTGTTGTCCGGCGAACTGCTGGCGCTGCTCATCGTCTACCGCGCGCTGCAAAGGGAGGGGCGGTGGCGGATTCCTCTGGCGGCGCTGCTTTGCTTGGGCGGTACGCTGGCGATCAGCGTCATCGCGCCGGGCAACGCGCTGCGCCAAGCCAATCTCACGCCGATGCCGGTGCCCGCTGTGCTCTACACCTCCTTCCTGCACGCGCTTGCCTATCTGTGGGAAAATCTGCGTCTGGAATATGCTTTGGGTCTGTTCGTCGCGCTCCCGTTCCTCTATCGGGCGGCGGAGCAAAGCCGCCACGCCTTCCGCTACCCCCTGCTCGTAACGCTGGCGTCGTTCTGCGCCTTCGCCAGCCAGTTCGCCCCGCATTTGATCGCCGCCTCCAAGGACGGCCCGCCGCGCCTGATGGCCATCATCTTCTACTCCGCCTTCTGGTGCGTCGGCGGCAACGCGTTTTATTGGTGCGGGTGGCTGGCCAGAAGAAGGCCGCTTCCCGAAAATCGCCGCGTGTTCTGCCGCTGGGCTGCCGCCCCGATGGCCGCGCTGCTGCTCGCGGCTTGTGTCGCCACCTCGCTGCTGTGGCCGATCACGCTGAGCGGCGTTTCCGCGGCGCATAGCCTGCTCAGCGGCGAAGCCGCGCGCTATGATCGGGCGATGCAAGCGCAAGTCTCCCTTCTGCGCGACACACACATGCAGGAAGCGCGGGTTCCTGCGGCGCCACAGGCGCCTGTGGTGGTGATGGGCGCGGGCATGCAGGCCGACCCGAACGATTGGATCAACACCAGCGCGGCCACGTACTACGGCAAAACTTCCGTCAGCATCCAGAATTGACTGCATTCGGAATTGATTGCATTCGGAATTGACTGCATTCAGAATTGACAAGCCGCGCGATCCGCGTTATACTATCCATGCGTCTTACAACTGCATAACCTTATCCAGAGTGGTGGAGGGATTGGGCCCGATGAAACCCGGCAACCGAGCGCAAGCTGAGGTGCTAATTCCCACGGCGGACTTTCCGCCGACAGATGAGGATGGTTTGTGATACAAGCCTTTAAGAGCCTTTCTGTGAAGAAAGGCTCTTTTCTCATGAAAACCTATGAATCGCCTATCGGTTAGCAGCAAGAGACAGCTTATTCATTTGGAGGGATCCCCCATGCGCAAACTGTTCACTTCCGAATCCGTCACCGAAGGGCATCCGGACAAACTGTGCGACCAGATCTCCGATGCCGTGCTCGACGCCATCCTGGCCAAGGACCCGATGGCGCGCGTCGCCTGCGAAACCGCCACCACCACCGGCCTGGTGCTGGTGATGGGCGAGATCACCACCGATACCTACGTGCCCATCGAGCAAATCGCGCGCGACGTGATCCTTGACGTGGGCTACGGCAGCGCTGAGCTGTGCTTCGACGGGCACACCTGCGCGGTGCTCACCGCCGTACACGAGCAATCGCCGGACATCGCGCAGGGCGTGGACGAGGCGCAGGAGGCGCGCGCCGACAAGGGCGATATCAACGACACCATCGGCGCGGGCGATCAGGGCATGATGTTCGGCTATGCCTGCGACGAGACGCCGGAGCTGATGCCCATGCCCATCGCGCTAGCGCACCGGCTGACCCGCAAGCTCACCGAACTGCGCAAGTCGGGCGCGCTGCCGTGGCTGCGCCCCGATGGCAAGAGCCAAGTCACCGTCGCCTACGAGGACGAGCGCCCGGTACATATCGATACCGTCGTCATCTCCACGCAGCACGATCCCGACATATCGCTGGAGGAAATGCAGCGCGAGATCACCGCGCGCATCATCCGCCCGGCACTGCCCGCCGAACTGTTCGATGAAAAGACCCGCATCCTCGTCAACCCCACCGGGCGCTTCGTGCTCGGCGGCCCGGCGGGCGATTCCGGCCTTACCGGCCGCAAGATCATCGTTGATACCTACGGCGGCTACGCGCGCCACGGCGGCGGCGCTTTCTCCGGCAAGGATCCCACCAAGGTGGACCGCAGCGCCGCCTACGCCGCGCGCTACGTCGCCAAGCACGTGATCGCCGCCGGGCTGGCCAAGCGCTGCGAAATCCAGCTGGCCTATGCCATCGGCGTGGCGCATCCGGTCTCGCTCAACGTCGATACCTTCGGCACCGGCAAGCTGCCCGACGCCGCGCTTTCCGAGCTGGTGTCCAAGGCCTTTGACCTGCGCCCGGCGGGCATCATCGACATGCTGAACCTGCGCCGCCCCATCTACCGCGCCACCGCCGCCTACGGCCACTTTGGCCGCGACGACATCGACGCGCCTTGGGAGAAAACCGACCGCGTGAACCAGTTGAAAGCGCTGGCAAATCTGTGATATGCTACGTGCATGGAGAAGATTGACGCCATTATAGAAGAAACGGTATTCCGCAACGAGGAAAACGGCTATTGCGTGCTGCAAATCCGCGTGGGGCGCGTGCGCACCGCCGCGGTGGGCGTGCTGCCCGCGCTGGCGCCCGGCGAGCAGGTCTCGCTGCACGGCGAGTGGATCGAGCACCCGCAATACGGCCGCCAGCTCAAGGTGCAGGGGTACGAGCTCGTCAAGCCCACCACGCTGGTGGGCATCGAGCGCTACCTCGGCTCCGGGCTGGTGGCCGGGGTCGGCCCCTCCACGGCGAAAAAGCTGGTGGAGGCCTTCGGCAAGGACACGCTGGACATCCTGCAATTCAGCCCCGAGCGCATCTGTGACGTGCCGGGCATCGGCAAAAAGCGCGCCGAGCTGATCGTCGCCTCCTTTCAGGAGCAGATCCAGATGCGCGAAGCCATGGTGTTTTTGCAGGGCTACGGCGTCACCCCGGCGCTGGCCGTCAAAATCTTCAAAACTTACGGCGACCGCGTGCAGGCGGTGCTGCAGCAAAACCCCTACCGCCTCGTGGAGGATGTGTCGGGGGTGGGCTTCCGCACCGCCGACCGCATCGCCGCTTCGCTGGGCATCGCGCCGCACAGCGAGTACCGGCTGTTCGCCGGGCTCAAGTTTACCCTGCAGGAGGCCGCAGGCGGCAACGGCCACACCTACCTGCCGCGCCCGGCGCTGGTCGATCAGGCCACGCGCCTTCTTGGCGTGGACGTCACGCTGCTGGATGTGGCGCTGGATACGCTGATCCTGCGCCGCGAGCTGATCGCGCAGGAAATCGGCGGCGACATCGCGGTGTATTTGCCCAGCTTCTTCTCCGCCGAGGGCGAGGTGGCGCAGCGCCTGTGCGAGCTGTTGGTCGCCATGCCGCAACATCCCTTCCCCGATGCCGAGGCGGCGCTGGAGCGGCTGGAGACCCACGGCGGCATCGAGTTCCACGCCCAGCAGCGCGAGGCCATCCTCACCGCCGTGCGCAGCGGCATGACGGTCATCACCGGCGGCCCCGGCACCGGCAAAACCACCATCATCAAGAGCATTCTGCAGCTATTGGGCGGCGGCGATGAAGTCGCGCTGGCCGCGCCCACCGGCCGCGCCGCCAAGCGCATGACCGAGGCTACCGGCGTGGAAGCGCGCACCATCCACCGCATGCTGGAGTACGGCGGCGACGAGGGCCGCTTCGCCCGCAATGAGAGCAGCCCGCTCGAGTACGACACACTGATCGTCGATGAGATGAGCATGGTCGATATCTTCCTGATGCGCGGGCTGCTGCGGGCGCTGCTGCCCGGCACGCGGCTCATCATGGTCGGCGACGCCGACCAGCTTCCCTCGGTAGGCGCGGGCAACGTGCTGCGCGATATCCTGCAAAGCGACGTGGTGCCGCTGGTGCGGCTCACCGAAATCTTCCGGCAGGACGAGCGCAGCATGATCGTCGTCAACGCGCACCGGATCAACAGCGGCGAGGCGCCCCGGCTCAACGTGGCGGGCAGCGACTTTTTTTTCGAGCGGCAGGATAGCCCCTCGCAAGCCGCCGAGACCATCGTCAACCTGTGCGAAACCCGGCTGCCAAACTTCCTCAAGGTCGACCCGGTTCGGCAGATTCAGGTGCTCTCGCCCACCAAGAAGGGCGATTGCGGCGTGTGGGCGCTCAACGCGCTGCTGCAAAAACGCTTCAATCCCCCGCGCCCCGGTATCGCCGAGCGCGCGCACGGCGACACCCTCTTCCGCGTCGGCGATAAGGTGATGCAGGTGCGCAACAACTACACGCTGAGCTGGCAGCGGCGCGGAAAGTTCGGCTGGGAGCAGGGCGAGGGCGTGTTCAACGGCGACATGGGCTTCATCTCCGAGATCGATCCCGAGGAGCGCACCCTGACCGTCGCCTTCGAGGACGACCGCTCCGCCACCTATGAGGAGAGCCAGCTCGAGGAGCTGGAGCTTGCCTACTGCGTTTCGGTACACAAGAGCCAGGGCAGCGAGTTCCCGGTGGTGGTGATGCCGGTGGTCGGCGGCCCGCCGATGCTGCTGACCCGCAACCTTTTTTACACCGCCGTCACCCGCGCGCGGCAGATGGTGATGCTGGTGGGGCGCGAGGCGGCGATCCAGTCGATGGTGCGCAACGCCTACATCACCCAGCGCTACAGCGCGCTGCACCTGCGCCTGCAAAACCTGCTCGGCGCCGACGCGCCGACGCCGCTGACGCTGCTACGCGGAGGCAAGGCGGAATGAGCACCGCGGCGCCGCTTCCCCGGCTGGCCGGGCTGATGGAGCTGTTCTTCCCTTCGGGCGCGCGCTGCGTTTCCTGCAGGGAAAAGCTGGCGCGCGCCGAGGAAGCGCCGCTCTGCGCCGCCTGCGCCGACGCGCTGCGGGCGCTGCCCGCCGATGCGCCCTGTCCGTGTTGCGGGCGCGGCGGCGGTGCGCGCGGCTGCCTCGCCTGCGCGGGCGAGCCGGTTCAAGGGCTCGATGCGCTTCTCCACGCCTATGCGCACGAGGGCACGGCGCGCAATCTGGTGCATGCGCTCAAGTACAGAGGCATCCGCGATACCGTGCCCTTTTTAGCGGCGGGCATGGCCGAGGCGCTGTTCCCGCAATCCGGCGATTGGGACGTACTCGCGCCCATCCCCCTGCACGCCCGGCGGCAGCGCACGCGCGGTTTCAATCAGGCGGCGGTGCTGTGCGACGCGCTCGGCGATGCCAGCGGCCTGCCCGCGCGGGCGTTGCTGCTGCGCATCGTCGACACCGCGCAGCAGGCCTCGCTCGGCGCGGAGGAGCGGTTAGCGAATGTACACGGCGCCTTCGTGTCCCCCGGGCGGCTGGACGGCCTGCGCGTGCTGCTGGTGGACGATGTACGCACCACCGGCGCGACCGCCGCAGCCGCCGCGCGTGCCTGCAAGGATGCCGGTGCCACGCGCGTCGGATTGATCTCCGCCACCTCCGCCGCGCAGGTTTTGGCCGTCTTGTGACGGCTATTTCTTAATTTTCTATAATAATTCTACTTTTCACTGCTAAATCTCGCCAAATATTACAGTTTTTCCTTGCGCTTTATTGAAACTCGTACTATAATAATGAAAGGTTTATGCATCAGGTCTGTGGTTGCGAGTCGATGCCAGTCGCAGGCGAAGCGATCCACGTAAGCTGGCCAAAGCGTCAGCGAGCATAGTGCGGCCTAGATGTAAGCCCGGCCAGCGGATTGCCGATCGGCAAATCCTGCTGAGAGAGCGTGTAGTGAGGGCGGGAAACCGTTGAGCGATAGCTCCGGCCGGCGAGTGTGGGGGTAAAAACCAGGTCAGCTGCTGCATGAACCAACAACACATTTTATTCGGGGGGAAACAATCCATGTACGAAGACAAGACGATGGTATGCAAGGACTGCGGCGCTGAATTCGTGTTCACCGCAGGCGAACAGGAGTTCTATGCCGAAAAGGGGTTCCAGAACGAGCCTACGCGTTGCAAGGCTTGCCGCCAGACCCGCAAGTCCAGCAGAGCCGTCAACAACGGCGAGCCGCGGGAAATGTTCGAGACCACCTGCGCCGCCTGCGGGGCACCCACTCGCGTACCCTTCATTCCCAAGAACGACCGCCCCATTTACTGCAGTGAGTGCTTCGCCTCTCGTAGGTAATCCCCTCGGAATCTGCAATCAAGTGGAAAGGCGACCCCTTCGGGGGTCGTTTTTTATGTCTGTGCAACCACATCCAGATGTGGTATAATACAGTTTGAATACAAGGGGAGGTATGCCGATGGCTGGATATCGTTTCCTACTTGCCGACGCGGACAACACGCTCTTTGACTTCCATGCGGGCGAGCGCCTCGCCTTGGCGCAAACGCTGGAAGCCTTCTCCCTGCCGCGAGACGAGGAAACGCTGGCCGTCTACCATCGCATCAACGAAGGGCTGTGGCGGCAGCTGGAGCGCGGCGAGATCACCCAAGCAGCGCTGCGCGTGCGCCGCTTTTCCGATCTTTTGGCGGAGCTGCGCTTGGCTGGCGACGCTGAAGCCGTCGCCGAGCACTTCATCGGCTCGCTGGGGCAGTTCGCCATTCCCCTGCCCGGCGCGGAGGCAGCGGTGCGAAGGTGGGCGAAACGGGTGCCGATCGCCATCGTCACCAACGGCATCGCCGCCGTGCAGCGCGCGCGCATCGCCCGCTCGCCGATCGCCGCGCACATCGCCGCGCTGGTGATCTCCGAGGAGGTCGGCGCCGCCAAGCCGAACCCAGCCATGGTGCATGCCGCGCTGGCCGCGCTGGGCTGCGAGGATCCGGCACAGGCGTTGCTGCTCGGCGATTCGCCGGAGGCCGATATCGCCGCCGCGAACAATGCCCGCATCGCGAGCTGCTGGTTTAACCCTACCGGCGCCCCCTGCCCCGCGAGCGTCCGCCCCACCCACATCATCGCCTCGCTGGACGAAGTCGACGCGCTGCTATGAATGCACAAGAGAAGCGCCACAGAGACGCACAGAAGAGACGCACAGAAGAGAAGAATAGCCTAGTACCGATCAAGACCTGATCGACGGAGGAATCGATGGACAAGTCTTTTCGCTCCTTGCCGAGGCTCGGCATATTGATCCTTTGGCTGCTAGTGGTTACGCTGGTGCTTTCCGGCTGCTTTGCGCAGCCCGATCGCACGATGGATCCGCTGACCGTGGATCTGCTCACCCCGCAACCGCTTCCTTTGGGTACCGCGCAGCCTTTGGGCACCCCGCCTCCGGTTCCGTCCACAGCGCCGACGCAGCCCGCCCCCGTGACCACACAGCAGGGCGGCGCGCAGGTATCGCTCGGCGTGCAGGGCGGCAACAGCGGCGGCTGGGAGGATTGGGGCAACATGGGCGCCGTGCAAAACCCCAACCAGCAAACGCAGGGCGGGCAAACCGCCACGCAAACCGCCGCCCCCCGCCCCGCCTCTACCGATAGCTGGCAAACCAGCACCACCGATTACAACGCCGGTTATCCGGTGCTCAAGCTGGGTTCCGATGGTTCGGATGTTTACGATATGCAGGAGCGGCTCAAGGAGCTGGGCTACTACACCGGCGCGCTGGACGGCAAGTTCGCCTCCGGCACGCAGAGCGCCGTCATGTCCTTCCAGCAGAGCAACGGGCTCAGCGCCGACGGCATCGCCGGGCGCGCCACGCAGGATAAGCTGTACTCCTCCAGCGCCGCGGTCGCCCGCGTGCAGGTGTCCAGCGGCAGCAAGTCCTCCTCGTCCAGCTCGCTGCTCAAGGTCGGCTCGCAGGGGACGGCGGTGCGCAAGCTGCAGGTGCGCCTAGCCGAGCTGGGCTACTACAGCGGCGGCGCCGACGGCATCTACGGCAGCTCCACCGAGAACGCCGTCAAGACCTTCCAGCGCAGCAACGGGCTCAGCGGCGATGGCCAAGCAGGCGATCAAACCATCAAGAAGGTTTACAGCGACAGCGCAAAGTCGGCATCCCGCCCCGTCGCCACCGCCGACCCAAACGCCAAGCGCGCGCTGTCCATCGGCATGGAGGGCAACGACGTCTATAGCATGCAGAAGCGGCTCATCGAGCTCGGCTACCTCAACGGCGTGGCCGACGGCGTGTTCGGCTCCGAAACCCAAGCGGCGCTGCTGGCCTTTCAGAAAAACAATAACCTGACCGCAGACGGCCTCGCCGGTTTGAGCACGCTCAAGAAGCTCAGCGGCAACGCCAAGGCGGCGCCCAAATCGCCCACCGCCACGCCTACGCCCAAGCCCGGTTCCTTCGCCGTGCTGCGCGAGGGCGACGCCGGAGAATACGTGTACGACCTGCAGGAGCGGCTGTACGATCTGGGCTTTTACAGCGGGCGCATCGACGGGCGCTTCGGCGAAGGCACCACCGCCGCCGTTTACGCGTTTCAGCAGGCGCATGGGCTGGCCGCCGACGGCATCGCGGGCGCCGCGACGCAGAAAAAGCTGTTCTCCTCCGGCGCGCAGATCAACCCGGGCATCCTGAGCACGCCGCGCCCCAGCAGCGCCACCCCCACCCCGCCGCCGCTGGAGAACTACACCGTGCTGCAGGAAGGCGGCAGCGGGAGCAGCGTCAAGCGCTTGCAGCAATACCTGTTCGACTTGGGCTATTATGACGGGCGCGTAGACGGCGCGTACGGCGCCAGTACCACCAAGGCGGTGCGCCTGTTCCAATACTACAACCGCCTCACCGAGGACGGCGTGGCAGGCCCTTCCACGCAGGCGCTGCTTTACAGCGGCAACGCGGTATTCCTACCCTCCTCGGCGGCGACGCCTACGCCCAATACCATCATCGTGCTGCAAGAGGGCAGCACGGGCGACGCCGTGCGCCAGATGCAATCGCGCCTCTACCTGCTGCGCTATCTGGAGCAGGCAAACATTACCGGCACCTTCGACGCCGTCACCACCGAGGCCGTGATGACCTTCCAGCAGCGCAACGGCCTGACGGCAGACGGTGTCGCCGGTCCCGCCACGCTGGAAACCATGTACGACCATAACGCCGAAGGCCTCGACCCCGCCTCCATCGATTAAACCAATCCCTCCACCGGCAACTCTGTCGCACGCCTTGGGGCGGCGGCATACTATGCCTGTGGAGGGATGTTTTATGCCACAACAGGAAGTTTTCGTGGTCAGCAATTCGATTCACGCCGATCGAACCTACGCAGGCCAAACCGTGCTTACATACCGCGTGGAATACCCGCAATTTGTCGCCTACACGCAGCTGGCTTCGCTGCAGCGCATCAACACCTATTACCGGCAGCAGGCGCTCTATCTGGCACAAACCATTCAAACGACCTACTATGCCGACGCCGTAACCGACTTTGAACGCCACCGGAGCGAGGGCCTCCCCTTCTCCCCCTACGAATTCCTGCGCACCTTCGAGGTAACCTACGGCCAGAACTGCATCATCAGCCTGTATATGGATGCGTATCAGTACACCGGCGGCGCGCACGGCACCACCACCCGCACCTCCGATACTTGGGACGCGCGCACCGGGCAACAACTGCCGCTGTCGGCGATGTTCCGGCCGGGCACGTACTATGTCGGCGCGCTGGAGGAGGCCATCGTGGCCGAAATCGGCCGCCGCAACGCCGGACAGAGCAACCTGTACTTCGACAACAGCGCGGAACTGGTGCATGAATACTTCGATCCGGAGAATTTCTACCTCACGCCCGAGGCGCTGGTGATCTACTTCCAAGCCACCGAAATCGCGCCCTATTCCACCGGTATCCCCACCTTCCCAATCCCCTACGGTTACTTCGGCGCAAGGGTGCCGGGGTGCTGAAAAGCGGCGGCTCCAGCATGGTGCTGGGGCCGCCCCAGACCGTCGAAAAACGCCCATCTGCGGGTTCAGCCCAGCGCGCGCCTTGTCGGCGTACCTGTGTACGCCTCCTGCGGACACGCTTGTGCTTCGCCCACATCTGGACATTTCTCGACGGTCTGACTTTGTTGATAGCCTGCGGCGGCACCAGCATGGCGCTGGGGCCGCCCTTCCTTTTGTGTAAGGTTGTCCTTCCTTTTGGCTATTGACAAGACATTGTCAAGGGTTCTATAATGCAATTAAGAAAAAATGTAATCGGTTTCATTTACGTTACATTTTGTTTTTCGCGGCGCATGCTATATAATCCACCTCAGGAGGTGGTGCGGTATCATGACCATACACGATATTTCAAAGCTTGCCAACGTATCGGTGGCGACCGTGTCCCGCGTGCTGAACGGCAACCCAAACGTGACCGACAAAACCCGCGAAAAGGTGATGGCGGTCATCCGGGAAAATGACTACACGCCCAACGCTTTTGCCCGCGGGCTGGGGCTGGACACCATGCGCACCGTCGGCATCCTATGCGTCGACCCCGCCGACCCGGACGCTTGCCCCTCGCTGATGCTTGCCATCGGCTACGTGCAGCGGGAACTGCGCAAGCAAAACTTCGATTCCCTGCTGTATTGCGTCGGATACGACATGCAGGAAAAGGAATGCTCCATTCAAGCCATGCTGGATCGCCGGGTAGACGCGATTATCATCATCGGCTCGTTCTTTATCGAAAACAACGCGAAGAGCAACCTGTGCATTCTGCGGGCGGCGCAAACGACGCCGGTTTGGCTTATCAACGGACGGCTGGAAAACGTGCCCAACGTTTACTGCACCTGCTGCGATGATTTTGACGGCGCGTACCGGGCTACCCACGCGCTCATTCAGTCCGGAAGCCGCGATGTTCTGCTGCTGCACTATGCCGACACCTTTTCCGAAACGCAGAAAATCCTCGGCTACCGGAAGGCGCTGGCCGACCACGGCCTGCCCGTGCGGGAGGAATACATCTGCGAATGTACGACCGACGCGCAGGAAATCAACGAAAAGTTTTCCTCCCTAATCGAGAGCGGCCTGCGCTTCGACGGCCTTTTGGCCACCGAGGACGAACTGGCCGTGGGCGTTCTCAAGTGCGCGAACGAGCGCGGGCTCGCCGTCCCCGAGGCGCTGCGCGTGGTGGGTTACTCCAACTCGAAACTGGCGCTGTTTGCCACGCCGGAATTGACCAGCGTGGATCACAACATCGAATCCCTCTGCGTAACGACGGTGGCGCTGCTGATAAATCAGCTGCGCGGCATGAAAACGCCGGTCATCACCACCATGCGCTCGGATATCGTGTTCCGCAAGAGCCTGCCGCAACCCCTTTCGTAATTGACGTCCGCGTGCGTTGCGGATGTTGATAATAAAACGAGAAGGAGAATTCCCATGAAGAAAGCTGTTGCTCTGCTCCTGGCGTGCTTGATGCTCCTGTCGGCCGGTTCCGCACTGGCGGCGGAATATCAACTGCGCACCTCTACCAACCTTGGCGCCGCGGGTACCGTTGGCCGCGCTCTGCAAAAATTTGTGGACCTGGTGAACGAAAAATCCGGCGGCCGCATCGAGGCGGTTTGCAACTTTGGCAGCGAGCTGGGCTCCCAAGCCGAGCAGGTGGAAATGTGCCAACTGGGCACCTTGGAGATGGTGGTCGCCGCGCCCGGCACCGGCCCCGGCGCATGGGTTCCGGAATTGCTGCTCTTCGAGTTCCCCTATCTGTTTAAGGACAACGCCCACTACCGCCGCATGCTTCAGGGCGTGGAAGCCGAGGTTTCCGCCCGCGTCCAGCCCCATGGTTTTATCGCTATGGCCGGTCAAAGCCAGGGCGCCCGCCACATGCTCACCGTATCCCCGGTGACAAAGCTGGAGGATCTTGCCAACCTGAAGATGCGCGGCCCCAACGCAATGTACATCAGCATGTTCAATAACCTAGGCGCCGCCGGTACCACCATGGATTGGAACGAGATCTACACCGCGCTGCAAAACAAGACCATCGACGGCATGGAGGCCTCCCCCTCGATGATCCACTCGATGAAGTTTGAGGACAGCGCCAAAAACCTCACCATCACCAATCACATCATCGCCTGCGTGTATTACTTCTTCAACGAGAAGTGGTTCAACGCCCTGCCCGACGATTTGAAGGCCATCGTCGCCGAATGCGCCACCGAAGCCGCCGCTTATCAGGCGCAGATCGACGACGAGGATCAGGACGTCGCGCTCAAAGCCATGGTTGAAGCGGGCGTAAAGGTCATCGAACTGACGGACGCCGATAAGTGGGTCGCCGCTTGCTCGCCCATGCTGGAGGAATATCGCGGCAAGGGTGAAAATTGGAGCAGCTTCCTCGACGCGATGATGGCCGTCCAATAATCGCGATTCCTTTCTCGCCGCTCTTCCCGCCCCCTCCGGGGGGCGGGAAACTTTTAAAAGCTTCTTTTCAATCCGCACATACAAGAAAGGCGGTTTAACGGATGAAACAATGCTACCGCATCTACAACCGTACCCGGGCGGTCGCCATTGTCACCCTGCTATCGGCAATCATTTTGCTATGCGTGGTGCAGGTGGTCTTGCGCTACTTTACCTCCTCCAGCTTCAAGCCCTTTTCCTGGGGCGATGAAATCGTCCGCCTGAGCAGCATCTGGGTCTCCTTTCTGGCTGCCAGCCTAGGCGTGCGCGACGCTTCGCACCTCAGCGTGGACTTTTTTCTGGAGAAATTCCTGCCCATCAAGGCGCTGAGCGTGGTGCGGCGCATCGCGACCCTGCTCGTGCTGATCGTGCTGGCGTTGATGATTTGGTACGGCATTTCTCGTACCCTCGCCAATGTGCCGACCATGCTGCAAAATCTTCCGATCTCGATGGCTTGGTTTTACGCCGCCATCCCCGTTGGCTGCGCCTGCCTGTTCTTTGATTACCTGCTGATCGCGCTATACGGCAAGCACCCCTTCAGCCAAGCCGGTCAATCCTCCAAGGAAAGCGAGGCGAGCGGAAATGCTTGAGGTCGCGTTGGTATTCATCGTGTTGCTGCTATTTATTTTTCTGGGTTTCCCGATCTATATGTCCACCATCATGACCGCCGTCATCTTCACCCTGTACATGGGCATGCCGCTGGATATGGTGGTCATCAAAATGTTCGGCTCCATCAATTCTTTTGCCCTGATGGCGATCCCGTTCTTCATCATCGCCGGAAACATCATGATGAAGGGGCGCATCACCGATAAGCTGGTATCCTTCGCTTCGGCCTGCGTGGGGCAGCTCAAGGGCGGCCTTGGTCACGTGAACATCCTCACCTCCATGCTCTTTGGCGGCATTCAGGGCAGCGGCGCCGCGGACGCTTCCGCCATCGGCGGCATGCTGATCCCCGCCATGGAGAAGCAGGGCTACGACAAGGATTACGCCGTTGCCGTCACCGCCGGTTCCTCCATGCTCAGCCCCATCATCCCGCCTTCCATCGCGATGATCCTGTATTCCTTTTATACCGAGGTGCCGGTGGCCGCGCTGTTCCTCGGCGGGCTGCTGCCGGGCATCGTGATCGGCATTGCGCAGATGATCGTGAACGCGGTAGCCTACCGCCGCCGCGGCTATGACTTCGCGCTGGAGAAGTTCTCCTTCAAGCGCCTGTTCCGGGCGCTATGGTCCTCGCTGGGCGCGCTCATCATGCCGCTCATCATCCTGATGGGCATCGTGTTTGGCATCGTAACGCCCACGGAAAGCGGCGTGCTGGCGATCATGTACGGCCTGCTTTACGGCTTCTTCGTATCCAAGCAGCTCAAGATGTCGGATCTGCCGAAAATCCTGCTGGATTCCGCCGCCACCACCGCCGTGGTGATGATTACCATCGCCGGCGCAGGCGCGCTGTCGCAGGTATTGGTGCGGATGCGCTTTCAAAACGAAGTGCTGGACTTTGCCGTAAACGTGCTGCGCAACCCCTTCCTAGCGACCTTCTTCCTGATGTCGGTGCTGTTGGTGCTTGGGTGCTTCTTGGATCCCACGGTGCTGATCGCTATGTTCGCCACCACCGTGCTTGCCTGCGGCAACGCCTTCGGTTTCAGCCCCATCCACTACGGGGTGATGATGGTGATCGTCATGCAGGTCGGCGCCATCACGCCGCCGGTAGGCACCTTCCTGTTCATCAGTTGCGGCGTGGCGCACCTCCCGCTGGAAAAGAGCGTCAAAGCGCTCACGCCCTACCTGCTGGTGATTCTGCTGGTGGTGCTCTTCATCGTGTTTATACCGCAGTTGGTCACGCTGCTGCCCTCCATCATGCTATAACCAGAACGCTATAACCAGAACGCTATAATCAAAACGCGACATATAAGAACTGAAGGAGAACCGGATGACACAAAAAGCAGATGGGCAAAACTATGCGCCAAAGGGGAAGGCCGCCCCGGTGTGTGCCAAGGGGCAATTCCCCATCGGCGCAATCGGCTTGGATCACGGCCACATCTACGGCATGTGCAACGGGCTCATCGAGGCGGGCGCCACCGTCCAATGGGTCTATGATCCGGACGATTCGCGCGTGGCGGCCTTTCAGCAGGCCTTCCCGGAGGCGCGCAGAGCCGCCAGCGAGCAGCAGGTGCTGGAAGATCCCGCCATAAAGCTGATCGCCTCCGCCGCCATCCCCAGCCGCCGCGCTGAAATCGGGCTGCGCGCTTTGGCGCACGAAAAGGACTTTTTCGCCGACAAACCCCCGTGTATCACCCTTTCGGCGGTAGCCGAAATCCGCAGGCGCACGCAGGAGACCGGGCGGAAATATCTGGTGTACTACAGTGAACGCCTGCACGTGGAAGGCGCCGTGTATGCGGAGCGGTTGATTCAGGAGGGCGCTATCGGCCGCGTGGTGCAGGTGATGGGCTGGGGGCCGCACCGTGCCAGCGCAGATACGCGCCCCGCCTGGTTCTTTGATCCCGCGCAATACGGCGGCATCCTCGTGGACATCGGCTGCCATCAGCTCGAGCAGATCCTAGCCTTCGCGGGCGCAGAGAACGCCACCCTCTCCTGCAGCCGCATCGCCAACTACAACCACCCGGCCCATCCGGCGTTCGAGGACTTCGGCGATATCACGCTGACATGCGACAACGGCGTAGCCGGTTATTGCCGGGTGGATTGGTTCACACCCGACGGGCTGGGCGCGTGGGGCGACGGCCGCACCCTGATCGTCGGCACCGACGGCTACATCGAGATCCGCAAGTACATCGATATCGCCAACAGCAAGGAAGGCGACCAGGTATACCTTGTGAACCACGAAGGCGAACGGCGCATTCACGCGGCCGGGCAGTGCGGCTTCCCCTTCTTCGGGCGGTTAATCAACGACTGTCTGTACCGGACGGAAACCGCCATGCGCCAATCTCACGCGCTCCGCGCCATCGAACTGGCCATCGAGGCGGAGGCCACGGCGCAGCGCCTGGTGGATACGCGCGTATAAACGGAAGGGGTGAACGCTATGGTCGCTAAGCCATTAAACATCGCCATCGCGGGCGCGGGCGGCATCGCGGCAATCCACGCGCAAGCCTGCTTGCAAAGCCCGGATCTATGCCAAATCACGGCGGTTTGCGATATCTTTCCGGAAAAGGCAGAGCAGCTGATCGCCGAGCACCAATTGCCCGCGCAGGCCTTTCCCACGCTGGAGAAGGCGCTGGCACAGGCGGAGATCGATGCCGTATGCATCTGCCTGCCCCCGGAGGCGCACTGCGCCGCCGCCCTGACGGCGCTGCGCGCCGGAAAGCACGTGCTGTGCGAAAAGCCCATGGCCGCCTCGCTGGACGAATGCGACGCGATGATCGCGGCCGCCAAGGAGCAGAACCGCCTGCTCTCGGTCGTATGCCAAAATCGCTTCAAAACGCCCATGCGCAAAGTCAAAACGCTGATCGACCAGCGCGCCGCCGGGCGCGTGTTGTTCGCCACTGTCCATTCGCTATGGTGGCGCGGCGCAAATTATTACGATCTGTGGTGGCGCGGCACGTGGGAGAAGGAGGGCGGCGGCTGCATGACCAGCCACGCCGTCCACCACCTTGACTTGCTGCTGTGGATGCTGGGCATGCCCGCGCGGGTCACCGCGGTCATCGCCAACCTCGCCCATGAAAACAGCCAATGCGAGGATGTCGGCATGGCGATTTTGGAGTACGACGATAAGATCGCGCAGGTCACCGCCTCGGTGGTCTCCCACGGCGAGGAACAGGAACTGATTTTTCAATGCGAAAAAGGACGCCTCACCATTCCGTGGGCGCCCGAAGCCTGCCGCGCCCTGCCCAACGGCTTCCCGGAGCGGGACGAGGAGGCGCTGTCGGCGCTGCAAGCCGCCTACGCCGCGCTCCCCGAGCTACCCTTGCAGGATCACCCCGCGCAGATCCGGAACTTTTTGCGGGCCATCCGCGGCGAAGAACCCTTGCAGTGCGGCGGGGAGGACGGCAGACGCGCCATCGAGCTCATCATGGCGATTTACCGTTCCGCCTGTACCCGCCAACCGGTGGCGCTGCCGCTACCGGTCAGCGATCCTTTCTACAGCAAGGCAGGCACCACGCAGATGATGCCGCATTTTCACGAAAAGAGCCATAGCGTAGAAAACTTCGCCACTTCCAAGATCACGCTGCCGCGCGATATGGGCAAGTGACGGACGGTTTTCTGTATGCGTCGCTTTATTCCGCGATGGGCTGCGCCCCGCCCTTCTCCTGCGCGCGCCGCGCCGCGTAGGCCTTCCACTGCGCCACAAAGTCCTCAAAATTCTTGGCGTGCAGCGTCTCCATCTCCTTGGCGTAGCCGCAGAAGGCCGTATCGCCAAAGCGCTGCGATAGCGCCTCCATGCGCGTCTCCATGTCGCGCTTGTTGCGGCAGGCGACGGTCACCACATCCTTGGCATCGTGACAGAAATGCAGCTTGATGCTATAGGTTTTGCCGGTGGGGATGCCGTTGGTGTAGTGCTTGGTGGTCACCGGATGCGCCCACATCAGCTCCGGCGTGCGGCGCAGCGCCAGCGTATGGGCGGTGGTTTGCAGGAAGAACTTATCGCTGGTCACCAGCGACGGCTTTTTGTCGGCCAGCGCCGCGCGGATCGCCTCGTCGCCATCGATCTCGGCTTCCAGCTCGTCGGTGGTGGTCTGCATATACTCGGTCAGCTTCCGGCACTGCTTATGCTCGGCGTAGTCGCCGCGCCAGCGCAGGTTTTTGCCGATGGTCAGCAGCATCCACAGGATGGCCAGCAAGCCTGCGCCGGTCAGCACCCAGATCGTCACCCGCTGATTGTTGTGCCGGATGACGAACGCGCCGGATACCAGCGCCTCGCAATCGCTCCGGCTCATGTCCGGCCGCGACGCCACCAGATCGTTGATGAACTCGTCGCGCACCTCGCGATCCAGCTTCTCCAACTCCTTGAGCTGGCCGGTCACGCGCAGGGTGAGCCAATCCTCCTCGCCGAATTCGCCCCGCTGGCGATACAGCACGAGGTTGGAGATAGCCTCCTCGGATTCCCCCAGCGCCACCGCGAAGTAAGAATCCCGCTTTTTCCCGTCCTCGGTTTGGTAATACCACGTTTGCATGACCTCGGCGTCCGGCTGATCCACGAATATCCGTCCGGCGGCGTAGTCGGCCTCCAGCGTGGCATAGCCTTTCAAGCCGATAGGCTTCAAAAAGACATTGCCCAAGTCCGCGCCGGTGAAGTACACCAGTGCGCCCGCGCACGCAAGCATAAGGAAAATAATCAGGCACATCTGGCGGATCTTGTTGCTACAGATGCGGCGAATGGCGGTCTCTAACGCGCTGTGCTGCATAATTCCTCCTAAAAATAACAGATTCTCAGGTAGTATACCAGCATCCGGCGCGCTGCACAATCCCATAAAGACACAAAAAATGCCACGTACAC
>JAVBMD010000016.1:0-141298 GCA_031552825.1 Eubacteriales bacterium | reverse complement strand
AACGGCGAGGCCACCCAGGTGGGCTCCTATCCGCTGACGCCCTCCGGCGTGGTCATCGTGGATGCCCAGGGCAAGGTGGTGCGCTCCTATGAGAAGATCACCTATGTGAGCGGTGCGCTGCATATCACGCCGCGTCCCGCCACCCTCGTGGTCAACAGCCAGAGCTTCCCCTATGATGGATACGAACACACCGTGGGCATCACGGCAACCGGCCTGGTGGGTGGCCAGGTGGTCAACGCCAACCTTGCGGGCGCGACCCGGATCGAGCCGGGCAAGCAGGATGCGACGTTTGATCCGCTGAATCCTCCGGCCATTATGGAAGGCAACACCAACGTCGCCCAGAACTACAGCCTGACGCTCACGCCGGGCACGATCACCGTGACGGCCAAGACCAGTGTCGTGCGCATCACCGCCAAGAATGTGAACGCCATCTATGACGGCACCAAGCACACCCAGGGCGGCTATGATGCCACCGGTCTGCTGGACGGCGACTATATCAGCAGCGTTGCGATCTCCGGCGAGAGCGTGAACGCGGGCACCTATTCGCTGGTTCCCTCCGGCGCGAAGATCTTCAATGCCAACGGCCACGATGTCACCTCCGGCTATCCGAGCATTGAGTATATCAGCGGCAAGCTGACCATCGCCCGGCGCGCGCTGAATGTCAGCGTGGAGTCGAAGTCCTTCCCCTACGACGGTCAGCCGCATCGGCTGGAGTACACGGTCTCGGGCGATCTGCTCTCGGGTGACGTCGTCACTGGCGTCGTCCTGACCGGCAACGTCATGACCATCGTCGGCGACAATGATGTGCTCGTGGGCAGGGTGTCTATATCGCGCGGCACCGCGGACGTTTCGCACAACTATGACGTCGCGAGGAAAAATGGCGTCATTCAGATCACCGCCCGCAACGACCTCGCCTACCGCATCGAATACTACTACGCGGGTGCGCTGGACAGCGCCGCCACGGTGCTGCGTACCGGCCAGACGATGGGCGCCACTGTCTCCGCCTACCCCGACAAGGCCAAGACCGGCTACAGCCTCAGCCGCGTGCAGTATGGCGCGGACTACAGCGCGCGTGCGCTGGTCGTGGGCCTGGTCGAGGAAAGCAACATCATCCGCGTCTACTATGAGCAGACAAGCGGCGTCGGCTATACCGTGGAGCACCACTACCAGAACACCAAGGGCGATGGATATGATCTGGGCACTGTGGATAACGTGGGCGGCCTGAGGGTCGGCGACGTGATCACCGAAGTAAACCAGCGCATCCTGGCCGCGACGCTGCCGGGCTTCGAGTTCGAGCGCAGCGAAGGCCTGGCGCTTACCCTGGTCGCCGACAAGACGCAAAATGTGATCCGCGTATTCTATAAACGCGCACAAAACATTGCATATAGCGTCGAATACTATTACAATGGGGATCAGGACGCTTCGGCCACCGAGCGCTACAGCGGCCACCGCTATGGCGAAGTCATCCGCAAATACACTGACAAGTCCAGAGCCGGCTACCAGCTGCAAAGCGTCGAAACGCTGCCGTTTGCCCTCACCATGCACAATGAGCTGAATGTGATTCGCGTGTACTACGACCAGATTGGCGGCGGCGTGCTGCCCCAGACCATCGTGGACGCGTCCATCCCGTTGGGTGCGGGCACGGGCAGCCTGAATGTGGGCGACAGTATCGAATAAACCGCAAACGCTTTCGGCGTGAGAGGAGAACATCATGAGAAAATGGATTGCGTGCGCGCTTTGTCTTGCGCTGCTTTGCGTCGGCCTACCGGCCGGCGCGGAGCGCGCCATGGATAAGCTCAATATCGGCACGATCACCCAGCCCAGTGGCAGTTTCTTCACCGACATGTGGGGCAACAACACTGCCGATATGGACGTGCGCGCACTGGTTCACGGCTATTCTACCGTTGCGTTCAGCGGCGAGGGCAATTATACGCTGGACATGAATGTGCTCAAAGATGTTCAACTGACCGATGATAAGCAGGGCAACCGCACCTATGCCTTCACGCTCAACGACGCGCTGACCTACTGCGACGGCAGCGCGCTCACCGCAAAGGACTATGTGTTTTCTGCGCTGCTATTGGCCGACCCGAGGATGACCGATCTGGGCGGCGTGCCCGGCGCAATGGCGCACCTGAAGGGATTTCAGGAATATGTGGACGGCATCAGGGAGAATAACCCCGAGGCGTGTTTTAGCGGCGTTCGCCTGCTCTCGGATCGTGCGTTCAGTATCACGATTGCGAAGCAGTTTCTGCCGTATTACTACGAGCTTGCGTTGGCCAATATCCAGCCGTACCCGATGGCGGTGATCGCGCCGGGGTGCGACATAACGGATAACGGCGAAGGCGCGTCTATCGCCGGACCGTTCGGCGCTGACCTGCTGAAAAAAACGGTGCTGGATCCCGATACGGGGTATCGGTTCTTCCCCAAGCTCACCAGCGGCCCCTATATGCTGCGCTCTTACGACCGCGAGACCCATTTGGCGAGCTTGGAAATCAACCCGAATTACATTGGCAATCACGAGGGGCAAAAGCCTGAAATTACAGCGCTGACCATTCAGTTTGTGAACCAAGAGGGCATGCTTGAGCGCCTGACTTCCGGCGAGTTGGATTTGATTAACAAGGTGTCTAGCGGCAAACAGATCGCCCTTGGTCTAGCCGCCGCGGAAAACGATGTGTTGGGATACAGCAACTACCTACGCACGGGTCTTAGCTTCCTCGGCTTCGCGTGCGAGCGTGGGCTAACCCAATCCGTAGACGTGCGCAAGGCCATTACGATGTGCGTGGACGAGCAGGCGTTGGTGGATGAGTTTCTTCAAGGATATGGGCTGGTAAGCTACGGGTTCTATGGGTACGGCCAGTGGATGGCCGCCGAAATGGGCGACGATTTGCTGCAGCTTTCCCAATATGCGATGAATGTGAACGCCGCGATTGGTTTATTGGAGAAGGAAGGCTGGACGCTGCGTGAGGACGGCATGCCCTATGATGAGGAGCTCGGCGGCGCTCGCTGGCGCAAGGCGGCGGACGGATCCTTGGAAAAGCTCAGCATCCGGCTTGCGATTCCCGATAACTCCGATGCCGGAAGATATCTGGCCGAGATGCTCCAGACCAGCATGACGCATGCAGGCTTTGAGTTGAGCGTTACACAGTTGCCTTATCCCGAATTGCTCAAGCGCTATTACCGCCAGATCGAGCGCGGCTATGATATGTTTTTTACCGCTTCCAACTTCAATTTGGTATTCGATCCGTACTACTCCTTTTCCACCGACGCCGCGTATCAAGGCGTGTTTAATACCACGGGTATTCAGGACGAGCAACTGATGCGCCTTGCGGACAATATGCGCAAAACCGCGCCCGATGATAAGGAAACCTACCGGGAGAAGTGGCTCAAGTTCCAGCAGCGTTTTGTTGAGGTGCTGCCGCTGGCGCCGCTGTATTCCAACGTCTATTTCGACTTCTTCCGTCCCGACTTGCAGGGTTATCGCCCCAATGCGAATTGGAGCTTTGCCAGCGCATTGTTGTATGCCTATTTGGGTGAGTCCCGCCCCGAGGAAAACCCGGAAGCGCTAGGCGGCGTTCTCGTCGACCAGCCCAATGACGGCGCAGAATTCGGAGGAGAGGAAGCAATCGAAATCCTCGACTAGCCTCGCTTTCCGCCCGCTTCGAAACAACCTGCCTCGCGGCAATTTGCTCGCGCGGCGGGTTGTTTTGCGTTTTGGGGTTTACACATCATATGGGTTTTAGCGCGGATTTCCCGGTGAAAGTGCCAAAGGGCAAATATGAAATCAGATTTGATGCGTCATATACACTGGTTTTAGATGAAAAAACCTTTTTTTGCGCGAAAATCGATTGTATAATACTGGAGATAACTTCTGTTGTACGAAAGGAAATGCAGCTATGTACAAGATATTATGCCTCATCCTTGCGCTCGTTCTTGTGGTTGTCGTTGTGGACGAAAGTTCGCGGCCGCAAGTTTTAGGCGTTACGGACAATGGCTCAATCAATGAGGAGAGCACGGATGCGCAGCAAAAAGGCGCAGCCAGCGATGCTAGCGGCTCTTCAAATCATTCCGAATCAGATTCCTCGGGGAGCGAACAAGACTCCGACGGGGCTGAACGCTCTGGAGAAAACGGTGATTCCGGCGAGACCGATAGCGCTGGCGAGATCGTGGATTCCGGAGAGACCGGGGGTTCCGATGAAACCGGAAGCTCCGATGAGACCGAAGGCTCCGATGAGACCGAAGACTCCGACGCAACCGAGGGTTCGGATGAAACCGAAGGCACCGATGGCGCGGAAGCGCCGGAGGATATCGGTTTGGAGGATTCCTTTGCGGATGACGCATCGCTGGATCCGCTGGCGGACGAGAGCTTGCTGGAGGAGCTGGAAGAATCCGAGGAGCTGCTCGAGCCGGAGATGCTGTTGCTAGCCATTGAGCGCGGAAACCCGCAGATTACCGCGGCGGCCTTCAACCCATCCGTCGCCGCCGGCAGGACGTATTCTGGCACGATCAAGTTTAAGTTGCTTGATTGGATCAATTTGGAACTCGAAACGCCGAGCGTCCGCGTTTCCTGCAATGGCGCTACTTATTCCGCGCCGACTGTCACGCAGCTGAATTCCGATGTTTCCGTCGCGTTTTCTGTCCCCGCCGACTGGAATCCGGGAACGTATCCCATCCTGATTAGCTTGGGCGAGAGTGAAAGCAACAACGGAATCTCCGGTCAGCAAATTGGAACGCTGACGGTTACGAAGTATGCCTCCGCGCCCTCGCTTACCAACACCGGGCTGGTCGGGAAACTGCGCGCGGGCGATACCCTGGCGGCTCTGCAGGTCAAGGTGAACAATTGGTGGCCTTCGGGCGGAGATCCGCAGATCACTTTCTATGTCAATGGCGCGGCGGTATCTTGGAACTATAGCTATACCGTGTCTTCCACAGCGATGACCACCGGCACGATTTCCTGCACGCCCGATCCCAGCGATCTATCGCTCGGCGCGAACGCGATTACCGCATCGATCTCCACCAACGCGCAAAACAGCAACCCGTCGGCGTCGTCCTATCCAATAGCCACCTACAATGTATCTAGCTTAACAGCCTCCGTTCCGGGCGAGCCCATCCCGGCGTTCACAACGGAGCGCGTTGCAGGCTCTTTTACGCTGGCAGGGTGGGTTGGCAACATGCCGTCGGCCGCGCTAAAGGTAACCGGCGCAACCGTCAGCAATGTTTCCATCGAAGCGCTGGGGAACAAGGAAATCTCATTTTCCTTCGACTGCGCATTGCCGAACGCCGCAGGCAGCTTGCCGGGCGCAAACCTGCCCGTCATTTTGACCTTGAGCGGTGGCGATTCCGCCAAGAACGCGGCATACAGCAACCTGCAGATCGGCACGATCGAGGTCGGTCTCGCACGGCCGACAATTTCCGGCAACAATACCGTCTATGCCGCTTCCGGCGTGTCGGCCAATAAAACACTTACTTTTACCACGGCCAAGATGTTCACCGGAGCGGCGCCGACGTCGTCCGTCGTGAGGGTACACGTATACGATATGAAAGGCGCAGAGCAAGGCGCGCCGCAAGACATCAATAAGAATAACGCGACCTTTACCATCACAAAGAACTTTAAGGATTTGGCTCCCGGTGAATACCGTCTGACGGCAGAGATCTTGGCCAACGTCAACAACGGAGCCTGCCCCGAGACCGAGGTTGGCCGCGTGTACGTCGATCAGCTGATTTGCCCGGCTGTGGCGCAGACCGTTGCCTATGGGCAGGCGATTGAACTGACCAGAACCTTTACATTAAACGGTTGGCGCGGAGAATTGCCGGATTACACCGTTACGATGAATGGCGTTACCTTAGCAAGCGGCACCTGCGTCGCGGGGGAAAATATCATTACTTTTGACGCGCCGTCGCTGGATATTCCGGGCAATATCATGTACCTGAACATCAGCGGAGGATCGGCGGATAATCAAGCTTTTGCCGCCGCCATGGTGGGGCGCTTGACGATCACGAAGAATGTAGCCAGCGTGGCAAGGGGCGATCTGTTCGTCCTAACGCAGAAGGATACGGATATCGTCGATTATCCGATCAGCTTTACGGTTGAAAACTGGCAAAAAGGCCAAGCACCGGCTACGGTAGAAATCCATTATCTATCGGAGGATGCGGACAACAAAGGCGCCTTAATTCCCATCGGCACCGCTACGGTGGATGGGAATGGAACATACACAGCCAAGCTCAATATCAATGCCAGAGGGCTCATCGGCGGGCATCAGATCCGCGTCGGTTGTTTCAACGATCCGTATAATGTTTTCCCTTGGACGATCATTGGCTTTGTGATTTTCAAAGGCGAACCGCGCATAGTAATCCAAGGGCAGCAAAACGTTTCAATCCACAAGGGCGAGGCCGTTTCCCTTTCGCGTGTGAGCGGCGATGTGGAAAATGCGAAAGGGCGCTACGCCTTCTGGCTGGATGTTGATGTGATGGCCGACGGGAACAAGCTGGTCGGACGTGACAACAAGTCGGATACGAACTATCACTTTAGCTTCCCGCTGGGCGGTGAGGGATTGGCGGCGCTCGATTATGGCGTACATCCGCTGACGATGCAGGTGCAGGCGAATACCATCAACTTTGCGTCTCCGGTAGCGAATATCGGCAACTTGTATGTCAACGGCTTGGAGCCTGGACAAAACGACATCACCGTGTCGCAAGGGGATTCCGCTCCGCGTACGGCGACGTTCAAGTTGCCGGGTTGGTGTACGATGCCGCAGCAGGCGGTATTCAAGCTTGGCGGGCTCGAGCTTGCCCCCACAGCCCTTAGTTTAGGCGCAAACAGTAGCGTCAGCTACGTGGTGCCGCCTGCGTTGGCGCTCGGACAGCACGAATTGACGGTTACGCTGCCCTCCACCGCGACCGACAAAGGCTACACCGGCCAGAAGATCGGCGTCGTCACCATTCAAGCGCCCGTCCCAACCGCCGCCCCCGCGCCAGCGGTTCCGGCAGCGCCCAGGGCGACGCCGCGCCCCACCGCAGCGCCGACGCCGACGGTTGCCCCGCCTCCGACTCCGGCCCCAACGGCAGCGCCGACACCGCGTCCCGCACCTTCCATCCCGCCGGAAAATATTCAGTTCGTCAATCCGGCGGATTTGATTCCGTCGGCAACGCCCGGCGTTCCGGCAGCGCCGACGCCGACGCCGGTGCCTCTGCCCACCCCTGATCCAAACGCTACGCCTGCTCCGCCGCAGGCAGAGTATATCAGCCAACCAGCTTCGCCGGAAAAGGTGCGCAGCCTGCTTGCGATCGGTGAGGACGACGTTCCGTTGGGTTACGGCCCCGTCTTCGCGAGCACATATGGCGTGAGCCTCTATGAGATTAACCAATGGCTAAGCACGCGCGATCAGGAAGCGACGCAGCTTTACTGCGACGAGCAGATGAGCCAGTTGTTTGACGGCGCCTCGCAAATGGTTCTGCCCTTCGACGAGGGCGCGATTCCGTGGGATAAGGTATCGCCGCGAGGATATGAGATTCCGCTCATCGGGCGTATGGAGGTCACCCGCCGCCGCGATCCGAATAATCCGGCGGACTTCGATGACTTGGCGGGCGATGTCGTCGGCACGGTCTATATGCGCCCCGCGATCGGTCAGGACGAGCAAGGCGTTAGTTGGCAGGGATATGTGTTCGAAGTGGAGCTCAATGAAGATGTGGTTGGCGGCACGGCAGGCACCGTGCAAGTGGTGCGTGAGCCGGACGCGCTTGACATGAAAAACGCGCAGTACATGCCGACAGAAGTTTATAATAGAACAACAAATTTCCAGCTGGGCGAGTTTATTCCCCAGGAAATTCTGGGCGGAAAAGTGTTGCTGTATATCAGCGTGCCGTGCATGTACGATTCCGCGACTACGGAGCGCTGGCAGCGTGTTATGCAGGATGAGGAAACCGATTATGAGTGTGCTGAGTTCGATGCATATGATCTGAATACACATCTGTGGCAGATTATGGAGCACAATTTGCCTTATCTCCCTGCGGCGCGAGAGGCGGCGGCAGCATGTCGCGCGCAGGCGCTGCAAGAGTTGGCGGCTGAGGAGACTGGTGAGGAGTTTTTGATGGAAGAAGGCTTGGAGCTCATCGATTGATCGGCGTCGTGCCGTTTTGATGCGATGCGGAATCACGTCGCGAGGTGAGCAAAATAGGTCGGTAGTCCCTATGCGGGCTACCGACTTTCTTTTTCGCGAGAGCGCCGACAAAAAACGGGAATAGAAAAAACCCGCGAACACGCGTGTTCGCAGGCTTTTTGGCACCTCCAAGGGGAATCGAACCCCTGATTTCGCCTTGAGAGGGCGACGTCTTAACCGCTTGACCATGGAGGCACAATGGCTGGGGAACTAGGATTCGAACCTAGACAATACGAGTCAGAGTCGTAGGTGCTGCCGTTACACCATTCCCCACCGCGCGGCCAGCATGTGCCAGCCGACGTAAAGTTATTATAGAGAGGCACCGGTGCTTTGTCAAGAGAAAAATGACGGATTTGCGTGTTTTTGGCTTGAGGTTTTTTTAAAGGTTTTTTTTAGGTGACGCGAGCGCGCGGGAAAGCGTGATCGTTCAAGGGAGCGCCAGAGTTGAGCGCGCCCAAGGCGGAAGGCGATCGCGCCTGCCCATTGCCCGAAGGGTGCAGCAAATGCCATCAACGGCAGCGCGCGGAGATGAAGCGCGAGCGCCAGAAAGAGCGCGCTGACGCCCGCCGCGCAAAGCCCGGCACCAAAGCAGCGCCCGGGCGTGGCGCGCAGGCGAGCGGTACCAGCGTTCCAGCGCGTGCGCGCGGGGCGATAGATTAGCGGAAAAATTGCCCACCAGAGCGCCCCCATTATCGGCGCAAGCCAAGGAAACCAAAGGAAAAAGGCGGGCAGCAGCAGCGCCCCGTACAGCGCCCAGCGGCGTGCGCGCATTGTTGCGTCCATCGGATCACACCCCTTTCGCTCGAAGATATGCGCGCGGGTGTACAAGCATACCGGAACGAAAAAATTTGCGCAAAAGGCGAATAAACTTTCGCCTTTCAGTTGACAGACGCGCGAAAAACATCTAACATAGATACGATCTACCTGTACCGCATCCGTCCGCGCACCCCGCGCGGGGAAAAGAGGCGCGCTTGACGATATTGGGCATCGATCCGGGCTTGGCGACGCTGGGCTGGGGCGTAATCCGCAAGGAGGGCTACAAACTGCAGCTCGTGCAGTACGGCACGCTGGGCACGCCGCCGGGCGGCACGCTGCCGCACCGCCTGCGCAGCATCTTCATCGGCGTGCAGCAGCTCATGCGCACCTATCAGCCCGATGAGATCGCGTTCGAGGAGCTTTTTTTCTCCAAGAACGTCACCACCGGCATGATGGTCAGCGCGGCGCGGGGCGCGGCGCTGGTGGCGGTGGCCGAGGTCAACGACCGGGTGTACGAATACACGCCCATGCAGATCAAGCAGGCGGTGGTGGGCTATGGCAAGGCCGAAAAGCGGCAAGTGCAGCAGATGGTCAAGATGCTGCTGAGCCTTGGCGAGATCCCCAAGCCCGACGACGCCGCCGACGCGCTGGCGGTGGCCATTACCCACGCGCATACCGGCGTGGCGGTAACGCAGTTCAAAATGAAGTAAGCGGGGTGTGCGTGATGGAAGCGCGGCACGGGGTAAAACGATATTGGCAGCAATATTGGGGCATGCCGGTGGTGTTCGAGCGGTTTTATGTGGCTTGGCGCGACGAGAGCGAGAGCGAAGGAGAATGATATGTACGCATTCATCGAGGGCTTGCTGGCCGAGAAGCGGCAGGGTGAGGTCGTCATCGACGCGGGCGGGGTCGGCTATCTGCTGATCTGTTCGGCCAGCACCGTGGGCGCTGCGCCTGCGGCGGGGGAGCGCTTCCGCTGCTACACGCATCTTTCGGTGCGCGAGGATGCGATGGAGCTGTTCGGCTTTGCGACAAAAGAGGAGCGCGGCATGTTCCTCAAGCTGTGCAACATCACCGGCATCGGCCCGCGCACCGCGCTGGGCATCCTGTCGGTACTGCCGCTGCGCGACTTGATGCTGGCCATCGCCATGGGCGATGAAACCACGCTTTCCCGCGCGCCGGGCATCGGCAAAAAGACGGCGCAGCGCATCGTGCTGGAGCTCAAAGACAAGATGGACGTCGGCGATGTGCCTACCGGCGCGAGCGCCGCGACCGCTGCGCCGATGGAGATGGGCGCGCAGCAGGAGGCGGTGCAGGCGCTACTGGCGCTGGGCTACAATAGCGCCGAGGCGGCGCGCGCCATCAATCAGGTGCGCGATCAGGGCGAGACCACTAATCAGCTCGTGATGCTTGCGCTACGGCAATTGGGAGGGCAATAAATCATGCAGGATGACCGTCTCATCATGTCCGGCTTCCGCGAGGAGGACGAGGAGATCGAGCAATCGCTCCGCCCCAAGACGCTGCGAGGCTACATCGGCCAAAAGGCCATCAAGGACAGCCTGAACATCTACATCGAGGCCGCGCGCCAGCGCCGCGACGCGCTGGATCATATCCTGCTCTATGGCCCGCCGGGTTTGGGGAAGACCACGCTGGCCTGCATTGTGGCGGCGGAGATGGGGCAGAACATCCGCATCACCTCCGGCCCGGCCATCGAGCGTCCCGGCGATTTGGCTTCGATCCTCACCAACCTTTCGGCTGGCGACGTGCTGTTTATCGACGAGATTCACCGCCTCTCCCGCTCGGTGGAGGAGGTGTTGTATCCCGCGATGGAGGACTACGCGCTGGATATCATGATCGGCAAGGGCCCCAGCGCGCGGGCGATCCGGCTGGATCTGCCCAAGTTTACGCTGGTGGGCGCGACGACGCGCGCCGGGCAGCTCTCCGCGCCGTTGCGTGACCGGTTCGGCATCCTATTTCGGCTGGAGCTGTACTCCACCGGCGAGCTGGCCGAGATCGCTAAGAACGCCGCCGACGTGCTGCGCATCCCCAGCGAGCCGGAGGGCATCGCCGAGATCGCGCGCCGCTCGCGCGGCACGCCGCGCATCGTCAACCGCATGCTCAAGCGCGTGCGCGACTTCGCGCAGGTGCGCGCCGATGGCTGCATTACCTATGAAGTCGCGCGCGACGCGCTGGACATGCTGGCCATCGATCCGCTGGGGCTGGATCGCGTGGATCGCGCGGTGCTGAGCACGATGATGCAAAAGTTTGGCGGCGGGCCGGTAGGGCTGGATACGCTGGCCGCCACCACTGGCGAGGATGCCGTTACCATCGAGGACGTGTATGAGCCGTACCTGCTGCAGCTCGGCTTCATCATGCGCACGCCGCGCGGGCGCGTGTGCCTGCCCGCCGCCTACGAGCACATGAAGATCCCCATGCCGCCGCCTAAGGCGGGCGAGTCCAATAACGGGCAGATGTCCTTGTTAGAGGAATGAAGCATTCAAAGAATGAAGGATTCAAGAATAAAGTTCGAGGAACAGAGTGTGCAAACATCGGATTTCTTTTACGACCTGCCCGAAGAACTGATCGCCCAGCACCCGATTGAGCCGCGCGACGCCAGCCGCCTGCTGGTGTACCACCGTGATAATGGCACGGTCGAGCACCGGATCTTTCGCGATGTGACCGACTACCTGCGCCCCGGCGACGCGCTGGTGCTCAACGATACGCGGGTGATCCCCGCGCGGCTCTACGGCAACAAGCAGGGCAGCGGCGGGGCGATTGAGTTTTTGCTGCTCAAGCGGCTGGATCGGGATACGTGGGAAGTGATTCTCAAGCCGGGACGCAAGGCCAAGCCCGGCGCTGTGTTCGCGTTCGGCGAGGGGCGGCTGACCGCCACGGTGCTGGAGAGCACCCCGGCGGGCGGGCGCATCGTGCGCTTCGCTTACGGGGGCGTGTTCGAGGCGCTGCTAGACGAGCTGGGTCAGATGCCGCTGCCGCCCTACATTCACGAAAAGCTGGCGGATCGCGCGCGGTACCAAACCGTGTACGCCGCCCACGACGGTTCCGCCGCCGCGCCCACCGCCGGGCTGCACTTCACGCCGGAGCTGCTTGCGCGCATCGGGGCGATGGGCGTCGACATCGTGCCGGTGCTGCTGCACGTGGGGCTGGGCACCTTCCGCCCCGTCAAGGAGCGCGACTTGGCCAATCACCAGATGCACAGCGAGCATTACGAGGTGACCGAGGAAGCGGCGGCGCGCATCAACGCCGCCCGGGCGCGCGGCGGGCGCGTGGTATGCGTCGGCACCACCACGGTGCGCACGCTGGAGAGCGTCGCCGATGCAAACGGCATCGTGCATCCCGGCAGCGGCGAAACCGAGATCTTCATCACCCCCGGCGTGCCGGTGCGCGCCGTCGACATGCTGATTACCAACTTTCACCTGCCGGAATCGACGCTGCTGATGCTGATTAGCGCCATGATGGGGCGCGAGCAGGCGCTGGCGGTATACGCCGAGGCGGTGCGGGAGAAGTATCGGTTCTTTTCCTTTGGCGACGCGATGATGATTATATAACAAAAGGAGCCCCCACATGCCGCAACCAGTAACCTTCACCCTGCACAAAACCTGCGCCCACACCGGCGCGCGCCGTGGCACGGTGCATACGCCGCACGGCGAGATACAGACGCCGATCTTCATGCCGGTGGGCACGCAGGCCACCGTCAAGGCGATGACCCCGCGCGAGATGGAGGAGGTGGGCGCGCAGATTCTGCTGTCCAACACCTACCATCTGCATCTTCGCCCCGGCGAGGATCTGGTGCGCGAGGCGGGCGGGCTGCACCGCTTTATGGCGTGGCCGCACCCGATCCTGACCGACAGCGGCGGCTTTCAGGTGTTTTCGTTGGCCGGGCTGCGCAAGATCAAGGAGGAGGGCGTGGCCTTCCAATCGCATTTGGACGGCGGCAAGCGCTTTATCTCGCCAGAGGTGTCGATGGCCATTCAGGAGGCGCTGGGCGCCGACATCGCCATGGCCTTTGACGTGTGTTCGCCTTATCCGTGCGGCTATGAGGAAGCCAAGGCCGCCATGGAGCGCACCCACCGGTGGGCGGCGCGCTGCAAAGCCGCGCACACCCGCGAGGATCAGGCGGTGTTCGGCATCGTGCAGGGCGCGTTTTATGCCGATCTGCGCATCGAGAGCGCCAAGGTGCTGGCCGATATGGACTTCCCGGGCTACGGCATCGGCGGGTTGAGCGTCGGCGAGCCCAAGCCGATCATGTACGACATGCTGGAGCAGATCGCGCCGCACATGCCCGCGCACAAGCCGCGCTACCTGATGGGCGTGGGCAGCCCGGATTGCTTGGTGGAGGGCGTGGAGCGCGGCGTCGATATGTTCGATTGCGTGCTGGGTACCCGCATCGCGCGCAACGGCACGGTGTTCACCGATACCGGAAGGCTGGTTATCAAAAACGCGGAGTACGCGCGCGATTTTTCGCCCATCGACGATACCTGCGATTGTTACGCCTGCCAAAACTTCTCGCGCGCCTACATCCGGCACCTGTTCAAGGCGCAGGAGATCACCGGCGCGCGGCTTGCCTCGATCCATAACCTGCGCTATTTGCTGCGGCTGATGGAGCGCATCCGCGCCGCCATCGACGAGGATCGCTTTGCGGAATTCCGCCGCGCCTATATGTCCAACTACGATATGACGCGCAATTTTTAGGAGGAGCTTCATGAACAAACGCACCGCCGCCAGCCGGAACTTGTTTTCCGGCAACATCGATGTGACGCTTAAGACTGCCGCAAACGTGCTGGCGACCTATCCCGCTTCGGCGGCGGCGTTCGCGCGGCTGGGCGGCAGCCTGAAGGAAGGGCAGCGCATCCGCGACTCGCTTGCGGAGGAGGGCACGGAGGTGCCGCCGCTGATGATCGTCAGCACCACCGATACCTGCAACCTAGCCTGCGCCGGGTGCTACGCCTGCGCGCACCAGCGCAAGCCCGAGGGCGAACTTTCCGACGCGCGCATCGCCGAGATCATGCGCGAGGCCGACGAATTGGGCGTGCGCATCGTGCTGCTGGCAGGCGGCGAGCCGCTGCTCAGCCACGGCTGGATGGAGGCGCTGGGCGCGCACGAAGAGCTGGTGGGCATCGTGTTCACCAACGGCACGCTGCTGGACGATGCGCGGCGCGCGTGGTTTGCGGCGCACCGGCACATCATTCCGGCCATCAGCGTCGAGGGCGACGCGGCGCGGACCGACGCGCGGCGCGGCGAAGGCGTGTATGCGCAGGTCGAGCGGGCGATGCGTGCGCTGCGCGCCGAGGGAATCCCCTTTGGCGTATCGATCACCGCGACCGGCGAAAACATCGATAGCGTCCTTGACGACGCGCTGTGCAAGCACTATATCGAGATGGGCTGCCGTCTGTTCGTGTTCGTCGAATATGTGCCGGTGGAGCCGGGCACCGAGCCGTTGGTGCTTTCCAAGGCCGATAAGCAGCGCCTCAGCGAGTTTGCGGCGAACGCCACCCGCCGTCATCCGGCGCTGTTTATCGCCTTCCCGGGCGACGAGGAGGCGTACGGCGGCTGCTTGGCCGCCGGGCGCGGCTTTCTGCACGTGAGCGCCAGCGGCGATGTGGAGCCTTGCCCCTTCGCGCCGTTTTCCGATACCAACCTGAAGCATACATCGCTGCGCAAGGCGCTGGATTCGGCGCTGCTGGCCAAGGTGCGAGAAAACCATCACTTGCTGGTTGAGGGCGAGGGCGGCTGCGCGCTGTGGCACAACCGCGAGCGTTTGGGGCTGATCGTGGGCGCCGATGCGGAGCCCACCGCAAAAACTTGTGGCAAACCCGTGTCAATCCCATAAAAAACCTTGCATCGAACGGACAAACCCGATATAATTTAAATACTTTTGAAAGGCGGTGCAAAATCATGGTGTGGAATACTCTTCTGATGCTTACAGGCGATGCGGCTGCGGCTCCGGTAACCGGCGAGCCCGGCGGCGTGGCGCAGTTGCTTGGTTCCGTTGTCCCGATGGTCGCGATTTTCGCGGTGTTTTATTTCCTGATGATCCGTCCGCAGCGCAAGAAGGACAAGGCTGCCAAGGATATGCTCAAGCAGCTCAAGGTCGGCGATCGCGTGTGTACCATCGGCGGCATCCACGGCACCATCGCTTCCATCAAGGACGACACGCTGACGCTGGCCGTTGGCGCGGATAAGGTGAAGCTGGTGTTTGCGCGCTGGGCGATCCGCAACGTCGAGGAGGTATCCATCTCCAACGACGCGGAAGCGCTGGTGTAATCCCCGGCATCCTGCTTCGTCGTATAAGTCCTCTTGTTCGCGCATAGGCTGAACCATGATGCGGACAGGAGGGCTTTTTTATGCGGAATACCGATCTTTTCCCGGGATACCGGGGGAGCAGCCGCGGCGGTACGCCAATCACCCGTGGGCTTTTCAAGGGTTTGCTCATCGCCATCGCGCTGACGCTTGTTTGCATTCTGGTCTTTGCGCTGCTGATGCGCGTGATAAAGCCCAGCGATGCGGCGGTTTCGGCTTTCAATCAAGTGCTCAAGCTGGTGGCCATTTTGGTTGGCACCGGGGCGAGCGTCGGGCGCGGCGGCGTACACGGCGCATCGCGCGGGGCGCTGCTGGGGCTATTGTATATGGCGCTGGGCGTGGGGCTGTACGCGCTGCTTAGCGGACAATCGCTTTCTTGGATGGCATACGCCGCCGATATCGGCATGGGCATCGCCGCCGGTGGGCTCAGCGGCATGATTTTCTCGAATCTTCCCGCCAAATGATTGCATCCGCGTGCATGATCGTGTATAATCTATACTCGTGATTCGATGCATGCAAATGTTTGGAGGTATCATTATGAAACATATTCAAACCATCCAGAAGCCCTGCCTGAAGGTCAGCGTCGAAGGCTTGCGCCAGGGCGGCTGTGGCGAGTGCCAGGCTTCCTGCCAGTCTGCCTGCAAGACCTCTTGCACCGTGGCGAACCAGTCCTGCCAGCAGAAGAAGGATCGGCAGTAAATCCGGTAGTGTATGGCGCCCGGGCGGTGAATGATCGCCCGGGTTTTCCCTGTATTCCAATACAACCTGCTTCAAAGTAAGCACAGAGCTTTCGTTGAGGCGCCGCGAAGATCCAAGGCGACCGCAAAGCCTTGGTCGCTCCTCGCGAGGAGCGAAATATTTCTCCTGTAAGCGCGGATTTCGCCCAAAAGGCGACCAAAGGGCTTTCCGGTCGCCCTTTGGAAACCTTCGGAGCCCGCATTCACAACTTTATCCTTATAGCATGTGGTTTAGGAGGCACCCTTTTGATACACACCTTTCAATCCTGTGGACAATATCTTGCGCTGGACGTGGGCAGCGGTGCGCTGCATCGACTGGATCCGATGGCGTGGGAGGCGCTGCGCCTGCGCGAGGAGGGCATCGCCGCCGGGCAGATCATCGCGCGCCTCGCGCCGGAGTATGGCGAGGGCAGCATCGCCGAGGCGCTGGGCGAGATCGAGGAGCTGATCGCGCAGGGGCAGTTGGGCGCGCCCGACGATTGCGGCGATTTTGATATGGGCGAAGGCGCGGGCGTCGTCAAGGCGATGTGCCTGCACGCTGCGCACGATTGCAACCTGCGCTGCGCATATTGCTTCGCGTCCACCGGTGATTTCCATATGGACAGCCGTAGTCTGCTCTCCTACGAGGTGGGCGTGAAGGCTTTGGAATGGCTGGTGGCGCACAGCGGCCATCGGCACACGCTGGAGGTCGACTTTTTCGGCGGCGAGCCGCTGATGAATTTCCCGGTGGTCAAGCGGCTGGTGGCGTATGGCCGCGAGCTAGAGAAAAAGCATGATAAACGCTTTTTGTTTACCATCACCACCAACGGCGTGGCGCTTAACGATGAGATCATCGCCTTCATCAATGAGGAGATGCACAACGTCGTGCTGTCCATCGACGGCCGCCCCGAAGTACACGATCGCATGCGCCCGACGCCCAACGGGCGCGGATCGTATGCGTTGATCGCGCCGCGCGCGCTAGAGCTGGTGCAAAAGCGCGGGCAGAAGAGCTACTATGTGCGCGGCACCTACACCGCCTACAACCTTGACTTCGGCAACGACGTGCTGGCTTTGGCCGACGCCGGGTTCGAGCAGCTCTCCATCGAGCCGGTGGTCACCGATCCGGCAAACGCCTACGCGCTCACGCCGGAAATGGTGCCTGCGATCGCCGCCGAGTATGAGCGGCTGGCCGAGGCGTATTTGCTGCGCCGCGCCGAGGGGCGCTGGTTCAATTTCTTCCATTTCGTGGTCGACCTTTCCGGCGGCCCCTGCCTGAAGAAGCGGCTGCTGGGCTGCGGCGCGGGCAATGAGTATGTCGCCGTCACGCCGGAGGGCGATCTCTATCCGTGCCACCAGTTCGTGGGGCGCGAGGGCTACAAAATGGGCAGCGTGCTCGACGGCAGCTTCGATGAAGCGATGCAGCGCGCCTTTGCGCAAAACCATGTGCTCAGCAAGCCCAAGTGCCGCGATTGTTGGGCGAAGTTCTTTTGCAGCGGCGGTTGCGCTGCCAATGCGCAGGCCTTTCACGGCGACATTCACGCGCCGTATGAAATGGAGTGCGCGCTGCAGCAGAAGCGGCTGGAGTGCGCGATGGCGGTATGGGCCGCGGAGCATATGGGGGCGGAATAGAAGACGCAACCCACGGTACCAAGGAGGAAACGGTATGCGGCAAATTCGGCAAATCGGCGTGCTTTGCGCGGCGGCGGGGGTGACGGTCGCGCTGCTCGCGCAGTTTACCAGCACCGGCCTCAAGACGCATTATGTGTTGGTGCTTTTGCTTTTTTCGGCTTGCTTGCTGTTGCTGCGCGGCGCGCTGGCGCACCTTACGCGACGCGCAGCCGTGGCGTCCCTGCTGTGGGGCGGCGGGCTTTCGCTGGCGTATCTCTCGGGCATCGCCTTTAAAACAGAAACCGGCATCCTGCCGCAGGTACACTGGACGCAGCTGTTGCTGCGCTTCGGCGGCATGGCGCTGTTCTTTGCCGCGCTGCTGTGCAACCTGATGGCGTGGCAGCCGCGCTTTTGCAAACTCGGCGCGCCGGAGAGGATGAGCGTTCGCCAAAGGCGGCGCTGGTTCCTTGGCGTGTGGGCGATCATCGCGCTGTGCTGGCTGCCGTATTGGTTGTATTTTCATCCGTGCATTGTCAGCGGCGATACGCTGGTGCAGTATGGTCAGGTGCTGTCCGGGGAGTATGCGAACGCGCATCCGGTCTTGCACACGCTGAGCTTGGGCTTTGCCACGCGGGTCGCCAAATGGTTGGGCATGGGGGAAGCGCAGGGCTTTGCGGGCTACGCGCTGGTTCAGTTGCTGTGCCTCTCGGCGGTGTGCGCGCAGGTGGTGCTGGCGCTGTGCGAGCGGCTGCGAGGGTCGTGGCCGACGGCGCTCGCCGTCGCGTACTTTGCGCTCAATCCGCTGCACGCTGCTTATTCTATCACACTATGGAAGGATATCCCCTTTTCCGCGCTGGTGACGCTGCTTGCGCTGCAACTGCTGCGCGTCGCGGAGACGCGTGGCGCTTATTTGGAGAAGCGGGGCGCTTTTGCGCGCTTGGTCGCTGTGCTGACGTTGCTGCCGTTTGTGCGCGGAAATGGCATTCTGGTCTCCAGCGCCGCGCTGATCGCTCTGATTCGCGGCTGTGCGGCGATGCGCAAAAAAATCGCCTGCGCCGCAGCCGGTATTTTGGCGTTTTTCCTGCTGTTGCAGGGGCCTGTGTTCAGCGCGCTGCATGTGCGGCAGCCGCATATGACCGAGACGCTGGGGGTGCCGCTGCAGCAGGTCGGGCTGGTGGCCAAGAAAGGGCTGGCGCTGAGCGAGGAGCAAACGCGCACCCTGGAGCGCGTGATACCGTATAAAGCGTTGGCTGAAGACTATAGCCCGCTATGGAGCGATCCGATCAAGCTCGATCCGCGGTTTCAGCACGAGGAGCTGCGCGCGCATTTGCCCGCCTACGCCAAGCTGTGGGGGGAGATCGGGTTGCGCTACCCGGAGACCTATATGGAAGCGTATGGCATGCTCAGCTACCGGTATTGGTATCCGGATCAGGCGCTGATGTTTGGCTATGAATGGAACTATTCCCAAGGGGAATGGAGCGATTTTGTTAAAACCAAGCCGTTGGTGCCTGCCTTCGCGTTCCTGTGGCAGACCGATGTGGCGAAGTGGTCGCAGGTGCCTGTTGTTTCTCTGCTCTTTAGCGAAGGATTACAAATTTGGTACATCCTTGCAGTGTGCGCCTGCGCTTGGGCGGGGCGCAAAAGCCGTTATTTGCTGGCGCTTTTGCCGGTGCTGGCGGTGTGGGTGCCGCTGATGCTGGGGCTGCCTTACGCGGAAACTCGCTATATCTACGCGCTGTATCTGTGCTTGCCGCTGACGATCGGGCTATTCTTTATCGCCAAGCAACAGCCGCTTGACGAGCCGCGATGAATTGCGTATAATCGTTACGATCTTGGAATTATTTTCATTTCCGCCGCGAAAGGAGTGAAGGGAGATGCCCCTTCGTCGAACGCTCCTCGTCGCGGCGTCTCTTTTTGCGGCGCTGTGGTGCCTGATGCTGCTCGGTGGCGGCAGGTTAATCGTCAGCGACGCGTCGCCCAATGAACCGGCGCGCGCGGAAAGGCCGGTGGCCGTTCCGGTGATGCCGGGCGCGACATCGCAGGATCCCTCCGGCATGCAAAGCCCGCCAATGCGCGCCGCGCAGGCGGAAAGCCCGCGCGAGGCACGGGCGAACAGGGAAACGCAGGGGGCGTTGTCCGCGCCCGGCTTGGCGCGTGACGCCAACGGAAACGTGCTGCGCGCAGGACGTTATATGCGGGAGGCCTACCGCGCCTTCGCGCTGGAGGATGCCGGTGGGTAGCGCGCTTCCTCAATGACGGGACAAGCTGCCGCCTGCGGAAGTCGCGGGCGGACGGAAATTGTGACAGGAGGAAGAACCGACATGGCGAAAGAAAACAAGGCCAATGCAAATATGGCCAACGGAAACAAGGCTATCGGAAGCAAGGCAAACGGAAACAAAGACGGCAATAACAAGGCCAATCAAAATAAGCCGAATCAAAACAAGGCGAAAACCGGCAACAAGAAGGCCAACGCGAAGCGCAATCCGCCGAACGCCCGCCTCGTGAGCCTGATCTCCCTTGGCGTAATCTTGGTGCTAATTCTTTGCACCGCGCTGCTGGCGTTCAACGGATTTGGGCAGGGCAGGCTGGTACACTACATGCAGCCTTGGCATAAGGCCATCGGGCTGGGCTTGGATCTGCGCGGCGGTGTATCGGCCGTTTATCAGGCCAAGCAGCTCGAAGGCGAAGCTGGCAACACCGCCTTGCCGATCGATCAAGCGGTGGACATGCTCCGCAACCGCTTGGCCGAGCAGGGCATTGCCGAGGCGGCGGTGTCCGCGCTGGGCGAGGATCGCATCCGCGTGGAGATGCCCGGGACGTTGGCGGACGAGGCGCTGCTGGATACCGTCTTTACCCGCGCGCTTTTTGAGGTCAAGGATCCCGACGGCAATACGATGGTCGAGAGCAAGCATATTCAGAGCGTGCGCGTGGTCTCCAATACGAATCAAGTGGGCGGGAAATATGTCGAGTTCACCCTCACGCCGGAAGGCAAGCAATTGTACGCCGATGGAACCAAAGCCAACGTCGGCAAGACGCTCTCGATCGAGCTGGACGGTCAGGCGCTGTCCTCGTTGAGCGTGGATGCCGCCGTTACCAGCGGGAAGATTTATCTTGGCAACGGGGTGATGGCCGAGGCGCAGGCAAATAGCTTGGCGTCGATGATTCGGCTCGGCGCGCTGCCGCTGGAGCTGGAGAGAACCGAGATGGCCGAGGTCTCCGCAACGCTGGGCGCCGAGGCGGCGGGCAAGATCGTGACGGCGCTGCTCATCGCGCTGGCGCTGATCGCGGCCTTCATGCTCGTTCGTTATCGCGTTTTCGGTGCGGTCGCGGTGATCGCGCTGGCCATCTATAGCCTGCTGGTGCTCTTCCTGCTGGCGGTATTCGGCGCGCAGCTTTCCCTGCCCGGCGTGGTGGGGATCGCCATCAGCCTCTGCTTGGTGGCGGATGGCAACGTGCTCCTGCTGGAGCGCCACCGCGAGGATGCCAAGGGCGGACGCGCGGCGCGCAATAAGCTGCAAAGCGCCTATGTCGGCGTGCGCCCCGCCATCTTGGACGCGAGCATCGTCGCCATCATTGTGGCGCTGGTGCTGCTCCAGTTTGGAACCGGAGCAATCCGCGGTCTCGCGCTGACGCTGGTGATCGGCGTGGCGACCTCGCTGTTCACGGTAATGTTTATTTCGCGCTGGTTGCTTAAGCTGATTGCGGACATTGGCGCGGGCAACCGGCAATCGAATGTAGGGTAAGGGGGGAGCACGATGAAGCTTATGGTTCAAAATCGCGCCAAGGTGTGTTTGATCGTTTCTGCTGCGATCCTAGTCATCGCGCTGCTGATGACGGTGATCGGCACCGGCATCAATCAGGGAATCGACTTTGTCGGCGGCGTCGCCCTGCGCTACGATATGGGCGAGGCGTTTGAAATGCATGCGGTGCGCGCCGCGCTGTCCAAGCAGGGTTTGGGCGCTGCGCAGGCCGTCGCCCAGACCGTCGTGCCGGAGGCGCATGATCATGCTGCCGATCCGAATCACGAGGCCGTCGACACCGCTGGGGCGGACAAGAACTGCCTCGAGGTGCGGGTGAAGTCGCTCGCGGACTCTGCGGCAACGGCCGCCGCGCTGGAAACCGCGCTGCGCGAAACCTATCCGAACACCAAGCTTTTAGCCGCGGAAAAGATCGGCGCGACGGCGGGGAAGGATTTGATGGAGAGCGTGCGGCTGAGCATGCTCATCGCCTGCGTGCTGGTGCTGATCTATGTTGCCATTCGGTTTGAGCTGCTTGCCGGTGCGGCGGCGGTGCTGGGCATTCTGCACGATGTATTCCTGATGCTGGCGCTGGTGGTGATCCTGCGCATCCCGGTGAACACCGCCTTCTACGCCGTGCCGCTAGCCATACTCGCATACTCCGCCGCCAATACGCTGGTGATCTTCACCCGCATCCGCGAGACCACCGGCAAGGGCAGCGCGCGCAATCTCAGCCGCGCCGAGGTCGTGACCCGTGCGGCGCAGGAGGCGCTGCCGCGCACCCTCGGCATCGCGTTGGTAGCGCTGCTGGTGACGGTGATGCTGTGGATTCTCGGCGTGGCTGCGGTGAAGGAAATCGCGCTGCCGCTGCTGCTGGGCATGCTGGTCTGCCTCTATTCCTCCAATATGCTTACCGGCTACGTGTGGGCATGGTTGCTCAAGCTTCGCGGCAACAAGTAAACGACAAATAGAAAACGGCAAATGGGAGCCTTCCCGCTGTGGAAGGCTCCTTCTCCAATTTGCTTTCAGGAGGAATCATCATGATGCGTTTTGTGCAAAGGCCGATGGAAGAAGCGCCGGAGGCGTTGCTGGCAATGGGGCTGCATCCGAGGGTCGCGCAGTTGTTGGCCGCGCGGGGCGTGCAAACAGAGGAGGCCGCAAAGGCTTTTTTGTCGCCCGCGCTGTCGGATTTGCACGATCCGTTCTTGATGCAGGACATGCGCGCGGCGGTAGAAAATGTTGAGGCCGCGATTTCCGGAAAAGAACCGATCACGGTGTATGGAGATTACGACGTGGATGGCGTGAGCGCCACGGCGTTGCTGATGACCTACCTGCGCAAACACGGTGCCAAGGTGGATTGCTACATCCCGGCGCGCCATGGCGAGGGCTACGGCCTCAATATCCCGGCGGTGGAGGCGATCGCGGGGCGCTCGCGGTTGCTGATTACCGTGGATTGCGGCATCACCTCGGCCAAGGAAGTGGCGAGGGCGAGGGAATTGGGCATGCGCGTCATCGTCACCGATCATCATCAGCTCGGCGAACAACCGCTGGATTGCGAGGCGGTGCTCAATCCGCTGCTGGGCGGTTATCCGTTCCCCAAGCTGTGCGGCGCGGGCGTGGCGCTCAAGCTGGTGCAGGCAATGGGCGGGCTGGAGGCGGTGGAGCCGCTGCTGGATTTGGCGGCGCTGGCGACGGTGGCGGATTTGGTGCCGCTGGTGGGAGAAAACCGCGTAATCGTCGCCGAAGGGCTGCGCGTGCTGCGCGCCGCCAAGCGCCCGGGTCTGCGCGCGCTGATGGAGGTTTCCGCCGTACAGCCGGAAACGCTAAGCGCGGGGCAGGTGGGCTTTCAGCTTGCGCCGCGCATCAACGCTGGCGGGCGGCTGGCGGACGCGTCGCGAAGCGTGGAGCTGCTGACCACGCGGGACGAGGCGGCGGCGCGGCGCATCGCGAGCGATCTGGATGCCGAGAACAAGGAGCGCCAGCTCGTCGAGCAGCATATTCTGGAGGATGCGCGCGCCAAGATTCCGGAGGAGGTCGACTTTCTGCGCGATCGCGCCATCGTGCTTTGCGGCGAGGGATGGAATCCCGGCGTGATCGGGCTGGCGGCCTCGCGGCTGGTGGAGCAATACCGCTGGCCGACGCTGCTGCTGGCGCGGGAGGGCGATCTGTGCGTCGGTTCGGCGCGCTCCATTCCGGGCATCAACATCCACGCCGCGCTGTGGGGGTGCCGCGATTTGTTCCTGCGCTTTGGCGGGCACGCGCAGGCCGCCGGGCTCACGCTGCCCGCCGCCGCGCTGCCGGAGCTGCGCGAACGGCTTAACGCCGCCATCGCCGTGCAGGCGCAGCCCGACACCTTTATCCCCACCGAGCTGTACGATTTTGAGCTGACGCTGGCCGAGGTGCAGGAGTCATTGGTTACGCAGATGGAGCAGATGCAGCCCACCGGTTTCGGCAACGCCGCACCGCTGTTCTGCGTGCGCGGCGCGGTGCCGGTGGAGCCGCGCGCCGTGGGGCGCGAAGGCGCGCACCTGAAGCTGTACCTTTCGCAGGAGGGCGAGGTGCGCGAGGGCATCGCTTTTCGCCTGGGGCCGCAGGCTGCGTCGCTGCCGGAGCGCATCGACGCGCTGTTCGCCGCTAGCATCAACGTGTGGCAGGATCGCCGCAGCGTGCAGTGCGAAATCCGGCAGATGGAGCCGCACGCCGCTGCCCGCGCTTTTCTGACAACTTGCGCTGGAATGGAGACAACTTTTTTTCGTGCAATTTGTCAGCAAATCCTTTATAATAGTATCATTCTGCAATCGGAAGGTTCGCAGGAAACCTTGGCGCCGCGCGCATTGGCGACCGACGCGCTGGATGCCGCCATCCGCGAGGCGCTGGAAGCCGACGCGCAGGGTACGCTGCTGGTGGCGCGCACGCTGTCGGCGCTGCGCAAGTGGACGGTCCGGTTGGCAGTGATGCACGCGCAACTGCAGTACACCGTCGGCTTGCCGGAAGATCCCCGCGCTTTCAATACGCTATGCGTTGCGCCGGTGTTGGGCGCGAAGGGACAGTTTGCGCGGTTTGCCCGCGTGGTGCTGCTCGACGGCGCGTTGGATGAGGGCGAGTTGCGCGCGTGGCGGCAACTGCAGCCGGGCGCGGAGTTGCTGGTGGCCTCGGATGCCGCGCCGCAGCTCAAACAAGCCATCGCGCCGCATGTTCCCACCGACGAGGCGCTGCGCGGCATCTATAAGGCGCTGCGCGCCGCGCCGAACAGTCTGGCCGATCTTGCGCAGCAGGCGGCCTGTACCGAGCCGATGGCCTGCATCGGGCTGCACGTGTTGGAGGAGCTTTCACTGGTGGCTTGCGATTGGAAACCGTGGCAGGTAACGCTGCCGCCGCCGGTCAAGCGCGACTTGGCCGACAGCAAGCTGCTGGCGGCGCTGCGCGGAATGTGCTAGCAATCAACTACTTCCCACCGAAAGGAGAGGACTCGTATGAAATCCCAGCAACAAACCGCTTTGGGCTTGGAAGAGCTCCTCGCCAAGGTGGCAAAATATCACCCGAAGGAAGACCTTGATCTGGTGCGCAAGGCGTATACCTTCGCGCAGAGCGCGCATGCCGAGCAGATTCGCAAATCCGGCGAGCCATACTTCATGCACCCCTGCATCGTCGCTACCATCCTCGCCGACCTGATGCTGGACGGCGCGACCATCGCCGCCGGGCTGTTGCATGATACGGTAGAGGACTGCAAGGACGTAGACCCTGCGGTGATTGAGAAGGAATTTGGCGCCGAGGTGGCGCAGATGGTGGATGGCGTAACGAAGCTGGGGCGGCTAGAGTTCACCTCGAAAGAGGAGCAGCAGGCCGAATCGTTGCGCAAGATGATCCTCGCGATGTCCAAGGACATCCGCGTGGTGCTCATCAAGCTGGCCGACCGCCTGCACAACATGCGCACGCTGGGCTTTCAGCCGCCGGAAAAGCAGCAGTCCATCGCCAAGGAAACGCTGGATATCTACGCGCCGCTGGCGCACCGTCTCGGCGTGTACACCATCAAGCAGGAGCTGGAGGACCTTTGCCTTCGCTATCTGGATCCGGACGGCTACCGCGACCTGATCCAGAAGGTAGGTATGCGCCGCGCCGAACGCGACGATTCCATCCGCATGGTGATCCAGCAGCTGGGGCAGAAGATCGAGGAACTCGGCGTTCATTATGAAATCGAAGGTCGGCCGAAGCACTTTTACAGCATCTATAAAAAGATGGTGCTGCAAAACAAGCCCTTCGACCAAATTTTCGATCTGATCGCCATCCGCGTGCTGGTGGATACGATTCCGGACTGTTACGCGGTGCTTGGCATCGTGCATACGCTGTGGAAGCAGATTCCCAACCGCTTCAAGGACTACATCTCCACACCAAAATCAAATATGTACCAGTCGCTGCACACCACCGTGGTGGGGCAGAACGGCATGCCCTTCGAGGTGCAGATTCGCACGTGGGATATGCACCGCATGGCGGAGTTCGGCATCGCGGCGCACTGGCGCTATAAGGAAGGCAAGCAGAGCGGCGACGAGCTGGATCAAAAGCTCTATTGGCTGCGGCAAATCCTCGATTGGCAGAACGAAACCCGCGATTCAAAGGAGTTTGTCGATTCGCTGAAGGTGGATCTGTTCAGCGAGGAAGTGTTTGTGTTCACGCCCAAGGGCGATATCATCAACCTGCCGCGCGGCGCCACGCCCATCGACTTTGCCTACCGCATCCATAGCGCGGTGGGCAACAAGTGCATCGGCGCCAAGATCAACGGCCGCATGGTGCCCATCGGTACCGAGCTCAACACCGGCGACTTCGTCGAGGTGGTGACGCAAAACAACGCCAAGGGGCCGAGCATGGATTGGCTCAAGATAGCCAAAACCTCGCAGGCCAAGGCAAAGATTCGCGCCTTCTTTAAGCGGGAGCTCAAGGAGGAGAACGTATCCAAGGGGCGCTCGATGCTCGAGCACGAAGCCAAGCGCATCCCGGTCAACCTGCCCTCGCTGCTCAAGCCGGAGCTGCTGGAGCCGCTGCTGCGCAAGCACGCGTTTTATGACGTGGACGATATTTACGCCGCCGTGGGCTTCGGCGTGCTGGCCTCCAGCCACGTGATCGCGCGGCTGATGGATGAGCAGCGCCGCCGGGAGAAGCCCACGCCGATTCCGCTGCCCGATTCGGCGCAGAACCCGCCGCATCCGGCTGCCGAGCCGAGGCATCCGCGCAGCGACCAAGGCATCTTTGTGCGCGGCGAGCCGGGCATGCTGGTGCGCTTCGCCAAGTGCTGCAGCCCGCTGCCCGGCGACGAGATCGTCGGCTACATCACGCGCGGCCGCGGCGTAACGGTACACAAGGCCGATTGCATCAACATCGTTTCCGAGATCGAAACCGACAGGTTGGTCGAGGTCTCTTGGGACGGCGAGGCGCAATCCTCGTTCAGCGGCACGATCCAGATCATCGCCTATGATCGCGGCGGCATCCTTGCCGATCTGGTGCTGGCGATCGGCAGCCTCAAGGTGACGATCTCCGCCATCAGCGCCCGCGCCAACAAAAACCAAACCTGCTCGATCTCCGCCACGCTGGAGGTGGAGAACCGCACCGAGCTGGATCGGATCATCAAGCAGCTATCCAAGCGCACCGATATCATCGAAATTTATCGCGTGAGCAGCTAGCGCACGAAGGGGAGCAAGCGATGCGAGTCGTACTTCAACGGGTCAGCGAGGCCTCGGTGCATGTGGGGGAGCGCCTATGCGGGCGCGTCGGCGCGGGCCTGCTGGCGCTGCTCGGCGTGGAGGAAGGCGATACCGAGGCCGACCTGCGCTACTGTGTGGACAAGACCGCGAACCTGCGCATCTTTGAGGATGAGCAAGGCAAGATGAACCTTTCGGCGCTGGATACCAGCGGCGAGGTGTTGGCGGTATCGCAGTTTACGCTGCATGGCGACGCGCGCGGCGGCCGCCGCCCCAGCTTTATCCGCGCCGCACGCCCGGAGGAGGCCACGCGCTGGTACACCGCCTATTGCGATGGGCTGCGCGCCGCCGGGCTGAAGGTGGCCGAGGGTGAGTTTCAGGCGCATATGCGCGTGTCGCTGGTCAACGATGGCCCGGTGACGCTGCTGCTCGACAGTCGGAAGGTGTTTTAGCATGCGCGTCGCACTGACAACCGAAACGCCGCAGTTCTTCGCGGACATCGCCGATGTGCTGCGCATCTTTCTGGGCGAGGCACAGGTTTTGCCGCCGGAGGATGCGGGGGGTGCGGATGCCTCGCTTTGCCATACCTGCGCCGAGGAGGGCGGCTTCTGGGTCGATTCCTACGTGTGGGATCAGGGCGGGCAAGCATGGCGGCACACGGAGCGCAAGCCTGTCGCGCAGGGCGCGCTGGTGGGCAAGCGCATGCGCAAGCGAGCCGTCAAAACCGCTTGCTACGCGCTGATGAAAGAAGTTACCGGCACGCAGCCGCCGTGGGGCGCGCTGACCGGCATCCGGCCCACGCGGCTGTACTATGAACAATTGGCGCAAGGCGCGTCGCCGGAGCAGGCCGAAGCCAACCTGGTGCGATTGTTTGACCTCGCGCCGGAGAAGGCGGCGCTGCTCGGCGAGATCGCGCGGGCACAGGATGGCATGATGGGCTGCGAGGACGATGCTGTCGACGTGTACGCGGGCATCGCCTTCTGCACCACGCGCTGCACCTATTGCTCCTTCGCCTCGGTGGAGCTGGGCAGAGGGCAGTTGGTGGCGCCGTACCTTGCGGCGCTGCATCAGGAAATAGCGGCGGCAGGGGCGCTGGTGCGCGAGGCTGGGCTGCGCGTGCGCACGCTTTATGTGGGCGGCGGCACGCCCACGGCGCTGTGCAGCGGCGAGTTGGCGGGCGTGCTGGAGGCGCTGGGGCGGGAGTTTCCCGGCGCTGGTGAGTGGACGGTGGAGGCAGGGCGCCCCGACACGCTGGATGCGGAAAAGCTGGCGATGCTGCGGAGCTTTCCGGTGACGCGCATCAGCATCAATCCGCAAACGCTGCAGGATGAAACCTTGGCGCGCATTGGCCGCGCGCACACCGCCGAGCAAACGTTGCGCGCATACGCCGCCGCGCGCGAGGCGGGGTTTGACAACATCAACATGGATCTGATCTGCGCGCTGCCCGGCGAGGGCGAAGCGGAATTTGCCGATACGCTGGAGCGGGTGTCGCGCCTTTCGCCGGAAAGCTTGACCATCCACACGCTGGCCATCAAGCGCGCCTCCAAGCTGCGCGACATGGCGCACCAGCAGTGCGACGCGCAGACCGCGCAGCGCATGGTGGAGACCGGGCATGCCGCCGCCCACGCGATGGGCATGCGCGCTTACTATTTATACAGGCAGAAATATATGGCCGGAAACCTAGAAAACGTCGGCTATGCAAAGCCCGGCTGCGCGTGCCGCTACAACATCGACAATATGGAGGAAACCACCTCGGTGCTGGCGCTCGGCGCGGGCGGCATCTCCAAGCGCATATTTGGCGCCGAGGCGCGCATCGAGCGCGCGCCCAATGTATCCAATATCGACCATTATATTGCCCGCGTGCAGGAAATGATTGCCCGCAAGCAGAAATTATGGGGGATTGAATAGAACGCGAGGGATAGGGGGCGGCACTATGGCGAGAGTGCGCATGCAGATCCTGCTGCTGGCATTGCTGTTGTGCGTGCCTTTTTTCTGTGCGTCGGCGGAAGCCGCGCCGCCCGCGTATGCCGAGGCGGTAGCCAGCGCCGCGCGCTCGGCCGGCACCTTCTCCGCCGGGGATATGCATGCCGTAGCCCTCAATGCCGACGGCACGGTACGCGCCGCCGGGCGCAACTTGGAGGGGCAGTGCGAGGTATCGGGCTGGCGCGATATCGTGCAGGTGGCAGCGGGCAGCGAGCATACCGTCGGCCTGCGCGCCGATGGCACCGTGGTGGCGGTGGGCAACAACCTCACCCCCGCGCCGACATGGGACGATCAGATGACCTACGGCGGGCAGATCGACGTGGCGGGCTGGCGTGACATCGTGCAGATCGCCGCCGGGTATAACCTGACGGTAGGGCTTACGAGGCAGGGCACCGTCGTGGCCGCCGGGGATAATGCCTGCGAACAGCTCAATGTGGCCGATTGGAAGGACATCGTGCAGGTAGCCGCCGGGGATTTCTTCGTCCTTGGCCTGCGCGCCGACGGCACCTGCGCCGTGGCAGGGGACGTGGCCGACGAATCGATTTACGATTGGAGCGGCCTGATCCGCGTGGAGGCGGCGGATACGCGCATCTTTGGCTTCCGCGCCGATGGCAGCGTTTTGATGGTGGACAATACCGGCTTCTCCATGCCGGAGGAGCGGTTTGTCTGGCCGGACTGGGAGGACGTGGTGCAGATCGCCGGGAATCACGCGCATATCGCGGCGCTGCGCGCCGACGGCACCGTGGCCTACCGCAATACCGTGGATACGGGCGAATACCCGCAGCCGGAGTGGAGCGGCATCGTGGCCATCGCCGTGGGCGACGGCTATACGCTTGGCCGCAAGGCCGATGGCTCGCTTGTGGCCGCGCAGCAGATCGATATCGAAGAGAAAAAGGTGCGCGAATGGGGATGCGTGCGCCAGATCGCTTGCGGCGACGAGGTGGCGGTGGCGGTGCTTAGCGATGGTTCGGTGGCAGTGGCGGGGTACGATGCCTTCAGCGGCGCGCCGATCGTAGAGCAATACGAGGTGGCGGATTGGCAGAATATCGTGCAGGTAGACGCCGGTGAAAGCCACATTCTCGGCCTACGCGCAGACAGTACCGTGGTCGCCGCGCCGCAAAATACCATTGAGGCCTGCGAGGTAGGCGATTGGGAGGGCATCCGTCAGGTAGCGGCGGGGGCGTACTTCTCGCTGGGGCTGTATGAGGACGGCACCGTCGTCGGCATCGGCGCCAACCGGCGCTATGCCGCCTTTACGCCGGATATCCTCTCGCGCTGGGCCGATATCAAGCAGATTTCCGCCAACGATACGCTGGTGGCCGGGCTTTGCGGCGATGGCAGCGTGCGCATCTATGACGAATCACGCGCCGCCAAACCCGCTGAGGCATGGACCGATATCGTGCAAATCGAGACCAGCAGCCGCCACGTCGTCGGCCTGCGCGCCGACGGTACCGCCGTGGCCGAAGGCCGCAACGATAGCGGCGAGTGCGACGTGGGCGGCTGGAGCGATATCGTGCAGGTGGCCGCCGCCAATGAGCGGACGATCGGCCTGCGCGCCGACGGCACCGTGGTGACCGCCGGGGACGGCGATTACGCGCAGTGCCGCGTCGAGCAGTGGCGCGATATCGTGGCGGTGGAAGCGGGCGAGAGCTACACGGTGGGCTTGACGGCCAGCGGGGAACTGCGCATCGCGGGGTGGGGTGATTTTGGCCAGTGCGCCATCGCGGAACGCTAAATCCGACAAATTTTTCCGTAAATTGCTTGCAATTATTCGATTATTAGTTATAATAAGTATGTTTGATATGCCAATGATAATGATCGGAGGAAATGATTCGCATGCACCTCATTTCGAAGAAGATGCTCTGCCTGTTGGCGATTCTTGTGACGCTGGCCTTTGCCGCCCCGGCGCTGGGCGAGCTGGCGCCGTATGGTTACGTTACCAGCCACGGCCTGCACCTGCGCGAGCAGCCTAGCGAGGACGCGGTGGTTCTCACCACCTGTGCCGAGCGAAGCTGGCTCACCATTTTGCAGGAAGAACCGGATAACATTTGGCTCAAGGTGCTTACCGCGAACGGGCAAGAGGGGTACGTCAACTCCAAGTACGTCGAGCAAGATTCCGCCGGGATCGATAACCCCGGCGTGGTTTCTAATGAGGGCAAGTTTGTCAACCTGCACGATCGCCCCGACCAAAGCGCCTTGGTGATGCAACAGGTGCCGGACGGGAGCGACGTGGCGATCTTGGGGCAGGAATACGGCTGGTATAAAATTCAGTTTGAGGGCACCGAAGGCTATGTGCTGGCAAGCATGGTGAGCACCCATCTCAAGCCGGTGGCGCACAAGTACGTACATAGCGGAAACGGCGGCAACGTCAATCTGCGCAGCGGCCCCACCACCCTTGCCGAACCGCTCACCAGCCTTGCGGCGGGTACCGAGGTGGATGTGCTGATCGCGGGCAGCGATTGGGACAAGGTGCGTGCGCGCGGCCGCATCGGCTACATCGTGGCGCGCTACCTTGACGATAACGACGGCGATGAGCAGGTGCCGGTTTCCTACAAGTACGGCTATGTCAACACCAACCATGCCACCACCTCGCTTCGCCTGCGCCAGAGCCCCAATACGGCGGCAATCGTGCTGGGCAACTACCCCAACGGCACCAAGGTAAAAATCTTGAACGAGGGCAGCCAGTGGGACGAGGTGACCGTCGACGGCCAGCACGGCTACATGAACGCTCAGTTTATCTCCCATACGAAGCACACGCATTACGATGACGGCGGCGATGGCGACAACAACGGCGCCGCGCAGTATAATTCCGACGGCTTCATGGCTGCGACGCTGATTAACCCCAACGGCGGCGATATCGTTTACTTCCGCGCCAGCCCGTCGATGGATGCCGAGATCATCGCGTCGCAGCAGGTCGGCTTGCAGGCGCAGGTTTACTCCAAGGGACGCGATTGGTGCAAGGTGCGCCTTGGCGGCGAATGGGGTTATGTGAGCACGCACTTCCTCAGATTTCAGTGATAACGGAGGAAAAAGAGAATGATGAAGCGGATCAAGAAGGCTTTCGCCGCGCTGCTGGCGCTGTGCCTGCTGTTTGGGCTGAGTGCCACGGCGCAGGCCAAGGAAGTGGAGATCAAGGGGCAGGGGCTCAAGCTGGAGGTTCCCGATAATTTCGAAATCGCGATGCAGCAGGATGGCGACACCGCCAGCGTTCTTACCTTCCGCGCCACCGGCGACGACGCTGTGCTCTACATCTTCTCCATGGGCGAGGATGAGCCCTACGCAGGCCGCTGGATGACCGATTTTACGCAGGAGGAGCTGGATAAGCTTTTCGCTACGTACTCCGCCGATATGGCCAACCCCTCCTACACGGTAGAAGAAGATGAAGGCCAGCGCTGGATGCTGATGCGCGACGAGCTGAACCGGGAAGCCATCTACATGACGATTTTGTTCGGCTATCAGTGCGAGATTTCAGCGCTGCGCGTCGATGGCGAGGCGCTCACCGAGGAACAGATCGCGCCGCTGAAGCAGATGATCGGCACGCTGGCGGTCAGCCTGCCGGACGAGAGCTTCCCGGCGACGCAAGGATAAGCCGCCGATCGTTCAAATAACGCCTGCTTTTTGCGCATTGCGCACCAAGCGGGCGTTATTTTTTCAAAAATCTAAGCGAATTCTAATGCGCCTCTTTTGGATTTCCTCACGCCTGCCCTGTATACTCTCTGCATTGGATGAATTTTCCTTAATTTTGCATGAGAGGAGCAAGGGTATGAAAAGAGAGACGATCAAGAGATGGGGTGTAGTCGCCTTGTGCGTCGCGGTGCTTGTGGCGCCGCAGGGGGCGGCGCTGGCTGCCGACGCGCTGCCCTCCGGGCTGGCGGATGCGGCGCTGGCTGCCGAGGTGGACGCCTATGTGGAGGCGCATCGCGATACCACCGCGGCGGTGAGCGTCGCGGTGACGCGCGGGCAGCAGGTGTTGTTCGAGAAGGCATATGGCTTTGCCGACATCGCCGCGGGGCGCGTGGCCGATGGGGATACAGTCTACGAATGGGGTTCGGTCACCAAGTTGCTGGTGTGGGTCAGTGTGATGCAGCTGGCGGAGCAGGGCAAGCTGGATCTAAAGGCCGATGTGACCGCCTATCTGCCCGAAGGGTTCTTTACCAAGCTGCGCTATGACGCGCCGCTGAGTATGCTGAACCTGATGCATCACAACGCCGGGTGGGAGGATGTGCTGGTCGGGATATTTGTGGATCCCGCGAGTCCGGAGATCAGCCTTGAACAAGCGCTGCGCGACAGCGAGCCGAACCAGATCTATTCGCCGGGTACGGTGTGCGCCTATTCCAATTGGAGCGTGGCGCTAGCGGGGTTGATCGTGGAACGGATCAGCGGCCAATCCTTTTCGGACTATGTACGGGAGCATATCTTTGTGCCGCTGGGCATGGAGCATACCGCGCTCTCACCTCGGTTGGAGGACAACGAATGGGTGCGGGAGCACAGGGCGCTGTCGCAGGGGTATAAGGGGCTGGAGCCGATCGCGAACAGGTTCGCCATCCCGCTCTACCCAGCGGGCATGGCCACCGGCACCCTTGGCGATTTCCTGCGGTTTGCGCAGGCGCTGCTGCCGGAGGCGGGGCAGCCTACGCCGCTCTTTGATAAGGCCGATACGTTGACGGAGCTGTGGACGCCCAGCCTGCTCTACGGCGATGGCTCGGCGCGAAACTGCCACGGATTTTGGGTGCTCGATTTCGGCGTGCCAACCATAGGGCATGGCGGCAATACGGCGGCCTTCTCAGCCTATCTGCAGCTGCATCCGCAGAGCAATACCGGCATGGTGGTGATGACCAACCAATACGCTGAGATGGTCTATAACGAAGGATTGCCGGAGCTGGTATTCGGCAAGTATGAACCGGAGTCGGATACCGGCGCGCTGCCGGATGCACGCGAACTGCGCGGGCTGTATCGGAGCGGGCGCATTTCGTTGCACGGCTGCACGAAAATGTATGGCGTGCTGAACATGATACCGCTCTTTGGCGGGGACGAGGATACGCTTTCTGCCTCTATGCTGGGCCAATCCATCGTGTTTAACCAAGTGGCGCCGGAATTGTTTGTGCGCGACGCAAGTTCCACCGTCGAGGTGCCGATCTCCGTCGCCCGCGCCGAACTTGCGGCGGATGGTGGCGCGCGGCTGGCGATGCCCTACTCTGAATTTGTGCGGATTCCCACTGGGGAGGGCGTTTTATGGGTGTCGGCGCTGCTGCTATGGGCGCTTGCGCTGGTATATTGCACGTTCTCGCTGGTGGGCGGAGGCATACGCCGCTTGATCCTGCGATTGCGGCATCGGCGCGGAGAAACCTCCAGCTTGCGCAAATATCATCTGCTGCTGTGCGCGGCGGGCTTGGCGGGAGGGCTGAATGTCGTCTGGATGGCGTTCAATCTGATGTCTTACGGATCGAAGATGCTGATCGGAGTCAGCATCGGCCTGTTCTGGCTTTGCGCTGCCGCGGCAGTGGCCTACCTCGCGCTGTTGGCGCTCAGGCTGAGAAAATTGCAATGCGGCAGACGGGAAAAGGCGCTCTATGTGGTCACGGGTCTTGTCGCGCTCGTGATGCTATTCAATATCGTGTTCTGGCAACTGTACCGCTTTTAGCGCGGGGTGGCGAGATCGTTCCTTCTTGGCGGGCGGCTTTATGCCGCCTGCTTTTTTTGGCGAATGACGGGATACTTTGTTTGCAATCCGATTCGTGCTGGTGTATACTATTTCTATCCGTTTGCGGAAAAGACAGGGAAAGGTGGTGCGGCTTGTGAACGATCCGATTCGTCCGGAGACACAGCAGTTTCGTCCGCTGAATGAAGGGATGAATACCGCGCAGGGCATCCTGATGCGCGTGTATGAAGCCCTGCGCACCAAGGGTTACGACCCCATCACGCAGATCGTCGGCTATCTGATGAGCGGCGACCCGACCTACATCACCAGCTACAACAACGCAAGGTCTCTGATCTGCCGCGTGGAGCGCGACGAGATCATCGAAGCATTGCTGCGAGCCTATGTTCACGATGAGGTAGAAGAGTAAGCATGCAGCACGTTCGTTTGGGCGCGCGTGGACCGGAAGTCTCGCGCCTTTGCTTTGGCACCCTCACCATGGGTCCGCTCCAGCGCAACCTGCCTGCGGAGGAAGGTGCGGCGCTGATTTGTCATGCGGCGACGCTGGGGGTAAATTTTTTGGATACGGCGGAGCTGTATGGCACCTACCCACATATCAAGCTGGCGCTGCGCGAGCATCCCACGCTGCGCGTATGCACCAAGAGTTACGTACACGATGCCGAGAGCGCCGCGCGTTCGTTGGAGCGGGCGCAGGAGGGCATCGGGCGGGAATATATCGACATCTTCCTGCTGCACGAGCAGGAGAGCGAGCACACCCTGCGCGGCCACGAGGAAGCGCTGCGTTTTTTTGCCCAAAAGCGGGAGGAGGGCGTCGTCGGCGCCATCGGCCTCTCGACGCATCACGTGGCGGCGGCGCGCGCGGCTGCCAGCTTTGGCCGGGCGTTCGGCGGGCTGGAAATCCTGCATCCGCTGATTAATCGCGAGGGTCTAGGCATCGCCGATGGCACGCGGGAGGAAATGGAAGAAGCCTGTACGAACGCCAAGGCCGCCGGGCTGGGCGTGCTGGCGATGAAGTCGCTGGGCGGCGGTCATCTGATCGAGGCGCCGCAAACCGCCTTTGCCTATGCGTTGACGGCTCCCTTTATCGATGCGGTCGCCGTGGGTATGCAGAGCATCGCCGAGATCGAATACAACGTGGCGGTGTTCTCGGGGGACATCCCCGATGCGCCTACGCGCGCCGCCGCCAGCGGCGCGGCGCGCAAGCTGATGGTACACGATTGGTGTACCGGATGCGGCGCTTGCCAGGCGCGGTGCAGCCAGCGCGCGATCAGCGTAGTCGGCGGCAAGGCCGTGGTCAATAACGACGTATGCGTCCGCTGCGGCTATTGCGCCAGCGTATGCCCGCAGTTTTGCATCAAGGTAATTTAGATCATTCTAGTTAGTTTGGATCATTCTATTTAGGAGGGTGTGCGCTTGCAACAATCCCCGGCCCGTATTTTGTGCTTGGATGTGGGCGACCGGCGCATCGGCGTGGCGGTCAGCGATCCGCTGGGCTATACCGCGCAACCGCTGAAAACCTATCAGCGCGTCGGTTATGGGCCGGATACGCGGCACTTCGCCGCCCTTGCCGCGCAATATCAAACAGACCAAGTGTTATGCGGCCTTCCGCGCAATATGGATGGTTCGCAGGGTGGACAAGCCGAGAAGGTGCGCGCCTTTGCCGCTGAATTGGAAAAAGCGGGATTGCGCATCGCCTTTTGGGACGAGCGCCTTTCCACCGTGACCGCCGAGCAGGCGCTGATCCAAGGCGGCGTACGGCGCGAGCAGCGCCGCGAGGTGGTGGACAAGGTGGCGGCGGCGGTGATCCTGCAGGCATATTTGGATGCCGCAGCACACAATAAGGAGGAACAGGCGATGCAGGAACAGGAGAACTTGGTGGAGCTGGTAGACGAAGAGGGCAACCCCGTACAATTCGTTCACCTCATGACGCTGGAGTACGAAGGGCACGAGTACGTATTGCTCACCGGCGCGGACGATGAGGATGGCGAGGAGAGCGAGGTTTACATTCTTCGCATCGAAAAGGATGACAAGGGCGAGGATTGCTATGTAACCGTCGAGGATGAGGATCTCATGCAGGCGGTGTTCGATAAATTTGTCGTGCTGTCCGAACAGGACGAGGAATCGGACGATGAGCCGGACGAGGGAGAGGACCAATGAACCCGATCGACGAAACCTCTTGGGAGGATGCGCTGGCTGAACAGCCGCTCGTGGAGCTGACCGATCCGACGGGGCGCGTGCTGCGCTTCCGGTTCGTGGCCGCGCTTGAATATGAGGGCGTGCCCTATGTCGTGCTGGCCGATTTGGCGCCGCAGTCCGCCGAGGAGGATGAACTGGTGTTGCTGCGGGTGCAGCCGGATCCGGAGGGCGGCGCGGATCAGTACGTGATGCTCGACGACCAAGACGAATTGCAGGCGGTGTTTGGCGAATACATGTCGCAGGCGCTGCACGAGACGCTCTCGGAGATTGACTTTGACTTCGACGAGGAAGAAGCCGAGTGCGGCTGCGGTTGTAGCTGCGATATAGACGGATGCCAAGGCGATTGCGGCGGTGAGCCGCGAGTGCTGCACTGAGCGAGGCATAGGAAAACCAGAGGAGGGCGTTTGCATGCGCTCATGCAGGGGTGTGTTGACCGCACGATTGCTGATGCTGTGCATCTGCATCCTGATGCCGTTCCGGGTGTTTGCCGGGAACGGCGCTGCTTTGCCTGTTGCGAAGAAACTGTGCGGCTGGAACGCGCAGGCCGGGTATACCTACCTGGAGTTTGGCTTGTTTGTGCAGGAAGAAGGGGTGGAGCCGCTCCATTGGCGCGTGCTGACGGTTCGTGATGGCAAGGCGCTGCTGCTAACGGAAAAGATTTTAGATAGCCGGTTCTTTGGCTGGAGCAGCAACGAATGGGAAGGCAGCGAGCTTCAATGGTGGCTAAATGAAAACTTTGTAGCCCAAGCCTTTTCGCAGGAAGAGGCGAAATTGCTTGCGCCCGGCGATGCGGCCGGAAGGGTGCAGATCCCGATGCGTGAGGACATGCTCAACCCGGAGTACGGCTTTCAAACATCCGGCGGCAAGAAGGATGCGCAGCGCCGCGCGCAGGGAACGAAGCATGCCATAGGGCAGGGGTTATGGGTTTCCGATACGGGCGATGGCGCGTATTATACCCGTACCAAGGGCAGCGGCAAGGATGTGCCGACGCTGGTCACCGTGCGCTCAAGCGGTGACCTAGGCGCGGCGAGCATCGAGCGAGACAATGTCGGCGTGCGCCCGATGCTTTGGCTGGATCTGAACGCGGCGGGCGAGTACGTGTTAGAAGGCGAAGGGACGCAGGAGGCACCGTATTGCTTTGTGCCTGTCGAATCAGCGCCCCGCTAGCTTTCATGCGTTCGCGCGGCAAGCGCAAAATATTTCTTGCCAACCCTAGGGCAGCATGATATACTACTCGAAATCACATACGCACAGGCAATGAAGGAGACAACGCTCGCAAGCAGAGCCGCTCCGCAGAGAGGGCAGGCCATCGGCTGAAAGCCGCCCGGGAGGTTCGCGGGAAATTCACTCCGGAGCCGCTTCGTTGAGGCCGCATTGGCCGAGGCGAAGCCGGGCACGCGCCCGTTACCAAAGCGAGGCCTTGCGCGCACACGCGCGCGTGGCGAATTTGGGTGGTACCACGAAGCATGGCGCTTTCGTCCCATAGGGACGTGAGCGCTTTTTTATGTGCAAAGCTTTTGTATCGAAAGGGAGCGAAGGGATGAACATTCAGGAGAGCATTCAGCAGCTACTGCAGACGCTGGAAAACGAACTGCGCGGCATCGAGGATTCGCAAGGGCTGGAGGCTATTCGCCTGCGCGTGCTCGGCAAAAAGGGCGAGTTGACGGCGCTTTTGCGCGCCATGGGGCAGGTGCCTGCCGAGGAGCGCCCTGGCGTCGGCCAGATGATTAACGATGCGCGGGAGAAGGCCACCGCTTGGCTCGACACCCTTGGCCATCGCATTCTCGCCCGCGAGCGCACGCTGGCGCTGGCGCGCGAAACCATCGACGTGACCCAACCGATGCTCGGCCCCAAGCTGGGCAGCCCGCACCCGATCACGCTCGTGCTCGACGAGGTGTTGGAGGTGTTCACCGGCATGGGCTTTGAGGTGGTTGAAGGGCCGGAGGTGGAGCTGGATCTGTTTAACTTCGAGCTGCTCAACCTGCCCAAGAATCACCCGGCGCGCGATGCGCAGGATACCTTCTATATCGACGACAACATCGTGCTGCGCACGCATACCTCGCCGGTGCAGGCGCGCACCATGCTCTCGCGCAAGCCGCCGCTGCGCATCGTATGCCCCGGCCGCGTGTACCGCGCCGACGAGATGGACGCCACGCATTCGCCGGTGTTCCACCAGCTCGAAGGCCTGCTGGTCGGGGAGGACGTGACCATGGCCGACCTCAAGGGTACGCTGGACGCATTCGCCAAGCGGCTGTATGGGCCGGATATCAAGACGCGCTTCCGCCCCTCCTTCTTCCCGTTCACAGAGCCCTCCGCTGAGGTCGACCTGACCTGCGTACACTGCCACGGCGCGGGCTGCCGCACCTGCAAGGGCACCGGCTGGATCGAGATCCTCGGCGCGGGCATGGTTAATCCCAAGGTGCTGGAGTTGTGCGGCGTGGACAGCAAGCGCTTCAGCGGCTTCGCCTTCGGCGTGGGGCTCGAGCGCATCGCGCTGCTGCGCTACGGCATCGCCGATATGCGCCTGATGTTCGAGGGCGATGTGCGCTTCCTCGAGCAGTTCCGCTAAGGAATGATTGAAGTGATTGCTCTCCGCGAGACGAGGGAAATCACAAGAAAACACTTGAGGGAAGAGGGAAGAGAAAGCATATGAAGGTCAGCAAGAAATGGCTGGAGCAATACGCCGAAATCCCGGTTTCGGCGGCGGAATATCAGCATCAGATGATTATGCACGGCACCGGCATCGAGGGCATCGACGATTTGAGCGCCGAGGTGTCGGGCGTGGTGGTGGGGCGCATTTTGTCGGTGGAGAAGCATCAGGATTCCGACCATCTGCAAATCTGTCAGGTTGACGTGGGCGAAAGGGTGTTGCAGATCGTTACCGGCGCGCCCAACGTCAAGGCCGGGGATCTGGTACCGGTGGCGGTGGACGGCGCGGAGCTGCCCGGCGGCAAGAAGATCCGCGAGGGCAAGCTGCGCGGCGCCGCCTCGCAGGGCATGCTGTGCTCCGGGCCGGAGCTGGGCGTGCCGGTGGAGCTGTATCCCTCGGTGGGCGATGCGGGCATCCTGCTCTTTCAGGAGGAGCACCCGCTGGGCGCCGATGTACGCCCGCTGCTGGGCATTGACGATCAGGTGATCGATTTCGAAATTCTGGCCAACCGGCCGGATTGCCAGTGCGTATGGGGCGTGGCGCGCGAGACCGCCGTCACGATGGGCACGCGGTTTCGCAAGCCGGAGATCACGGTGGATACCGTGCCCGGCGCGGTGGAGGATGCCGTGCGCATCTCGGTTGAGGATAGCGTGCTGTGCCCGCGCTATGTGGGGCGCGTGGTGAAAAACGTGCGCGTAAAGCCCTCGCCGATGTGGCTGCGCGCCGCGCTGCATGCCGCCGGGGTGCGCTCCATCAATAATGTGGTGGACATCACCAACTACGTGATGCTCGAGACCGGCCATCCGATGCACGCTTTCGATTTGGGCAAGGTGCGCGAGGCGGCCATCATCGTGCGCCGCGCGCGCGACGGGGAGACGCTGCGCACGCTGGACGGCAAGGAGCGCCAGCTCACGCCGGATATGCTGGTCATCGCCGATTCGCAGGGCGCGACCGGCATCGCGGGCGTGATGGGCGGAGAGGAATCGGAGATCACCGAGCAGACACAGTCACTGCTCTTCGAGTGCGCCTCTTTCGAGCGCACCAGCATCCGCACCACCTCCCGCACACTGGGCATGCGGACCGAGGCGTCCGGCCGCTTCGAGAAGGGCGTTTGTCCCGCCACGGCGCACGAGGCTATCGACCGCGCCTGCCAGTTGGTGCGCATGCTCGACGCGGGCGACGTGGTGGAGGGCGTGTACGATCACTATCCCAATCCGGCGCAACCGCCGGAGGTCGTGGCCTCGGTGCGGCGCATCGCGCGTTTGGCCGGGGTGGATATTCCGGGCGAGGAGATGGCGCGCATCCTGCGCACTTTGGAGTTCGAGGTTTCTCTTTCCGGCGACGAGCTGCGCGCGCGCGCCCCGGCCTATCGCATGGATGTGGAGAGGGAGGCCGACCTGTGCGAGGAGGTGCTGCGCATCCACGGCTACGAGCATCTGGCTTCCACACCGCTGCGCGGCGAGGCGACGCCGGGCGGAAAGGGCGAGCGCATCCGCGTGCGAGACAAGGTGCGCCGCATCCTTTGCGCGCTCGGGTATTACGAGACGCTGAGCTTTTCCTTCGTGACGCCCAAGTGGATCGACAAACTGAACCTGCCCGAGAACGATCCGCGCCGCGAGCAACTGCGCGTGCTCAACCCGCTGGGCGAGGATACCAGCGTCATGCGCAGCACGCTGGCGCCGTCGATGCTCTCCATGCTGGGGCTCAACAACAGCCGTAGCAACGAGCGCGCCCGCCTGTTCGAGATGAACCCGATTTACGATATTTCTCAGCGCACCGAGGAAGGCCTGCCCCACGAACGGTGGATGCTGTGCCTCGGCGCGTATGGCCCGGCGATGGATTTCTACTTCCTGCGCAGCGCGGTGACAGAGCTGCTGCGCCTGTTCGGCATCGACGTGCGCATCGCGGTGGGTGGGCAGCCGTATCATCATCCCGGCCGCTCCGCTACGCTGATGGCGGGGGATGTCGCCATCGCCACGCTCGGCGAGGTGCATCCCGAGGTAGGCGAGGCCTTTGACCTGCCGCGCCGCGCGATGCTGGCGGAGGTAGACCTAGAGCAGTTGATGGCGCTGGAGAGGCCGCTGGGCGCGATCCGCCCATTGCCGCGATTCCCGGCGGTGACGCGCGATCTGGCGCTGGTGATGGCTGAGGAGGCGCGGATCGGCGAGGTGCAGGAGGCCATCGTGCAGGCGGGCGGCGCGCTGCTGGAGCGCGTGGAGGTGTTCGACGTATACCGCGGCGCGCAGTTGCTCAGCGGCAAAAAGTCGGTGGCGTTCTCGCTGGTGTTCCGCAGCGCCGAAGGCACGCTCAACGATAGCGACGTCGCCCCAGCCTTCGAGCGCATCATGGCGGTGTGCAAGGAGCGCTTTGGCGCGGAGATTCGCGCATAATGAACACAAAGGCGGGTGAACATCGTGGGCGTGTTTATCGATACGCGTATCGACGCGGGCACGCGGAAGTATGCGCTGCTCGGCGAGAGCCTGCCGTATACCCTTTCGCCGCAGATACATAATTCGCTTTTCGCCGCGCGCGGCGCCAACGCCGTGTATATCCCTATGCCGGTGCAGCCCTACGCGCTGGGCAGCGCGGTGGATGTGCTCCGCCAAAGCTTTCAGGGGTTTAACGTTACGGTGCCATATAAGGAAGCCATCATCCCGCTGCTCGACGAGCTGGACGAAACCGCGTCGGCCTGCGGCGCGGTCAATACCGTGCTCGTTGGTGAAGATGGCTCGCTAACCGGGTACAACACCGACGGCACCGGCCTGATGCAGGCGCTGCATGCCGCGCTGGTCGACACCAACGATCTGCATGCGCTGATCCTCGGTGGCGGCGGCGCGGCGCGGGCGGCGGCTTACGAAATGCTGCGGCGCGAGAACCGCGTCACCCTCGCGGTGCGAGAGCCTGCCCGGGCGGAAAAGCTGGTGCGGGATTTGGCGGCGCTGCAAACCGACGGCGACAAGCGCCTTCGGTTGATCTCGTTGCGCGAGCTGGAAGAGGAAGCGCGCGAATACGGCTTGCTCATGCACTGCACGCCGCTGGGCACCTTCCCGAACACCGATGCTTGCGTGGTTTCCGAGGCGGTGGTGGATCGCTGTTCGGCGGTGTTCGATGCCGTGTACAATCCGCCGCTGACCCGCCTGCTGGAGATCGCGGGCAGGCAGGGAGCCAGGTGTGTGGGCGGCTTCGGTATGCTGTTCTATCAGGCGGTGGAGGCGCAGCGGCGCTGGATCGGCGGCGCGCCGCCCACGCGCGTCCTGCGCGAACTGTTCCGGGCGCTGGAGGGGCTGGTATGAAACAAAACAACGGCATATCCGAATACCGCGCTACGCGTTACGCGTGTTACGCGGGCATCGTCACCCAATCGATCTGCAACAACCTTGCGCCGCTGCTGTTCATCGTGTTTCAACTGCGGTACGGGCTTTCGTATGAGCAGCTTGGCTTTCTGGTACTGCTTAACTTTGTGACGCAGTTGGCGGTGGATCTCCTCTGCGTGCGCTACGCCCACAGAATGGGCTATCGCGTGCCGCTGGTGGCGGCGCAGGTATGTTCGGCGGCTGGGCTGCTGCTGATGGGCGCGCTGCCGCTGATTGGAAACGTATATGCAGGGCTTTGTGCGGCGGTGCTGCTTTACGCGGTCGGCGGCGGGTTGCTGGAGGTGCTGGTCAGCCCGGTGGTCGATGCCCTGCCTGCGCCGGAAAACGGCAAGGCTGCCTCTATGGCACTGCTGCATTCCTTCTATTGCTGGGGGCAGCTGGTGGTGGTGCTGGTGAGCACCGTGCTGCTGCTGGCCGTGGGTCAAGGGCTTTGGTGGCTGCTGCCGATCGCGTGGTCGGCGGTGCCGGTGCTCAATGCGCTGAACTTTGTGCGCGTGCCGCTGCCCGCGATGCAGGCTGAAGCCGAGCGCACCTCGGTGCGCACGCTGCTCAGCAAGCCCCTGTTCTTCGCCTTTCTCATGCTGATGATCTGCGCGGGGGCATCGGAGCAGACGGTGGCGCAATGGGCCTCGATGTTTGCCGAACAGGCGCTCGGGGTACCGAAGATGTGGGGAGACTTGCTCGGGCCTTGCCTGTTTGCGCTGATGATGGCCACCGGCAGGATGATCTATGGCGTGTTCGGCGAGCGCATCGACCTGCGCCGCTTCATGCTGCTATGCGGCGCGCTGTGCGTTGCGTGCTATCTGACGCTTTGCTTTGCGCCGCATCCGGCGCTGGCGCTGTTCGCCTGCGCGCTTTCCGGCTTTTCGGTGAGCATCTTCTGGCCGGGTACTTGCAGCATGACCTCGGCGCGCTTTCCGGCGGGCGGCGCGGCGATGTTCGCGATGCTGGCGGCTTGCGGGGATATCGGTTGCGCGGCGGGGCCGTGGCTGGCAGGCGCGGTAGCGGAACGCGCTGGCGGCGGCGGAATGTTTGGTTGGCTGAACGGCGCGTTATTTGCGGGTCAATCTGCGCTTAAAACCGGTATTCTGCTGGGCACGGTATTTCCGCTGGCGCTGCTGCTGACGGTGCTGGCGCTGCGGAAGCGGAAAGCGGTATAAAGACGGGCATAAGAAAACGAGCCGATGCGAATCGACTCGTTTTTTTGAACCTCGCAAGGAATTATTTCTTGGTCAGCTCGACGGTCTGGCCTTCGGCGGTCAGAGACAGCTTGTTGCCATCGATTTTGTATTCGACATCGGTGGCGGTGCCAGTGGTGGCGCCGGCCATCGCGCCCATGTCCATCGTGATCTTGTTGCCGTTCACCTTGTAGTCGCCGGCCGGAACGGTCTGCCCCATCATGGTCACATTGAGCTTGCCATCGGCGGTGAACTCAAAGCCGATCTTGGCGTTCTCCATGCCGGGGATGGCGGTAGCGGAAGGATCGGCAGCCTGCATCGCCGCGAGGGGATCCATTTCCCAAGTGCCAACCAAGGCGGCGGCGGGATCGGCGGCGGGGGCATCCTTCTTTGCGCCGCAGGCAGCCAAGGTAACCAGCGCGAGCACGAGAACCAGAGCGAGAGCGATAGATTTCTTCATCATGTCATCCTCCAATTATTTTTGCAAAATGCGTGATTATTCTACAATATACTGTAAAAATAAGCAAGGAAAAAAGAATCGGTATTTTTTATGCAAAACGGAGGATATTTTTGCATGTATCTTGACGGACGAAAGAGTTACTTTCGCTTACCGCCCGGCCTTCCTTTCGCGCGCGGGGAGGCCTTGGCACTGGGCGCGCCGGGACGCTTGGCAGCGCCGCGCTTTGGTACATCCTTTTCAGCGGGCAATTTCGCTGCGCCCCGCCGTTGGGAAATCGGCGGCGCGGAAGCTTCGCGGCGCGGCCGATCCGCTCCGGCGGGCGGAACCAGACAGTTTTTGCCGAAGCCAATCAAATCCTCGCGCCCCGCCAGATGCAGCGCCTCGCGAACCAATGGGCGGTTGGCGGGGCGGCGATACTGCAGCAGCGCGCGCTGCAGTGCCTTTTCCCGCGCGGTGCGCGGAATGTGTACAAGCTTCATGCTGCGCGGATCCAGCCCGGTGAAGAACATGCAGGTGGAAAGCGTGCCCGGCGTGGGATAGAAATCCTGCACCTGCTCGGGCTGGTGGCCGGTATCGCGCAGGTATTCGGCCAGCTCGATGGCGGCGTCCAAGTCGCTGCCGGGATGGCTGCTCATCAGGTACGGCACGAGGAACTGCGGCTTGCCCAGTTCCCGGCTGAGGCGCTCGTACCGTTGGACGAAGCCGTCGTATACGTCGCGCCCCGGCTTGCCCATCACCGCCAGCACGCGCGGCGAGACGTGCTCCGGGGCGACCTTGAGCTGGCCGCTGACGTGGTGTTCGCAGAGCTCGCGGAAGAAGGTGCCGTCCGGGTCTGCCTGAATGTAGTCATAGCGCAGGCCGGAACGCACGAATACCTTCTTGATGCCGGGCAGCGCGCGCAGATCGCGCAGCAGCTTAGTGAACTCACGGTGATCGACGATCAGCTGCTTGCAAGGCTTGGGGAAGAGGCATTGCTGGTGCGCGCATGCGCCGCGCTTCTCTTGCCCCGCGCAGGCTGGGCTGCGGAAGTTGGCGGTGGGGCCGCCAACGTCGTGGATATAGCCCTTGAAGTCCGGCAGGTGGGTGAGCAGCCTCGCTTCCTGAATCAACGAGGCCGGGCTGCGCGAGGCGACGATGCGCCCCTGATGAAACGTGATGGCGCAAAAGCTGCACCCGCCGAAGCAGCCCCGGGTGGCGGCCAGTGAAAATTTTACCTCCTCCAACGCGGGTACGCCGCCCGCGCCGTCGTAATCCGGATGCCACGCGCGGGCGAATGGCAGCGCGTGGGCAGCGTCCAGCTCGGCGCGGGTGGGCGGGGTATCGGGCGGATTCTGCATCAGGTAGCGGCGCGCGTCCTGCCGCTGCATCAGCGCCTTGCCGCGCACCGGATCCTGCTGCTCATACTGGATCATGAAGGTGCGGGCGTACACCTTTTTGTCTTCGGCACAGGTATCGTGTGGGGGCAACTCTATGTAACCGGGCTGCCGCGCGGAGGCCATCCAGCACGCGCCGCGCAGCGCGGGCAGTTCCTCGCGCGGCGCGCCGCGCTCCAGCCACTTTGCCGCCGCGAGGATGGTGCGCTCGCCCATGCCGTAAAGCAGCAGGTCCGCGCCGCTATCGGCCAAGACGGAGCGGCGTACCGCGTCGTCCCAATAGTCATAATGAGAGAAGCGGCGCAGCGAGGCCTCCACGCCGCCGATGACGATCGGTACCTCGCCATAGGCGCGCCGGATGGCGTTGCAATAGACGATGGTGGCGCGGTCCGGGCGGTAGCCCGCGCGCCCGCCGGGGGAGTAGACATCGCTGCTGCGCGGCTTTTTTGCGGCAGTATAGTGGTTGACCATGCTGTCGATCACCCCGGACGACACGAGGAAGCCGAGGCGCGGGCGGCCGAAGCGGCGCATGGCGTTGGCATCGCGCCAGTTGGGCTGGGCGAGCATGGCGACGCGGTATCCGGCCTTCTCTAGCACGCGCCCCAGCAGCGCCGCGCCGAAGGAGGGGTGATCCACATACGCGTCGCCGCTGACGAAGACAAAATCCGGCACGTCCCAGCCGCGTTCGGCGAGGTCTGCCGGGGTGGTGGGCAAAAATTCTGAGCGCATTGATTCCGAACGCATTGATTCCAAACGCATCGCGTACCTGCTTTCTGATCGGGAATTGGTCTCCGAAGCGTAGTATAACACAAAAAAGAACGGCCGTCCCGAACGATCGGGACGGCCGTAGGATAAATGTTGATTATCGACCCAGCTTTTTCAGCGCTTCGCGCACGCGGGTGAGCGAGAAGAACATGGCGATGTTGCTAAAGCCGTAGCAGAGGAAGATCACGGCCAGCAGCGTACCGGCGACCACCACCGAGTACATCGGGTGGAACAGCAGCACAAAGCCGAGGATGGCTTCGAGAATGCCCAGCGCCAGCACCCAGCCCCAATCGTGAGAACCCAAATCCTTCAGCGTGAAGGAACCCATGGCGCGCATGATGCCCGCCGAGGTTACCCAAGCGGCGAACAGGAAGGGCAGCACGATGGTCAGCGACGCCATGCCGCGGCCAAACAGCAGCCAGCAGCCAAACAGCGCCGTTAAAATACCGCTGGCGAGGATCCAGCCGGAGCGGTGCGCTTTGGCTTCGCCAAAATAGGAGAAGATTTCCGAAATGCCGCTGACCAGCATTGCGAGGCTGATAAACAGCGCGAGACTGAGCAGGTTCGAAAGCGGCGTAAACAGCATCCCGATACCCATAGCGACCAGCAAGATTCCCGCGATTAGGAGAAGCCAACGCATCCAGTTCATTTCCGACATTTTTTTGCCTCCTATCTTTACATGGCGAGCGGTTCTAATTGGTTTGAACTGCTTAATGATAGTATAAACCCAAAGAATGGATTCTGCAAAGAAAAAATTACCTGAGCGCGAATCTTTCGTGCAAATCGCAAAGCATGGCCTTTCTCCGTTGGGCTTATCGCACAGGGAAAACTGCCTCATGGGTCTTTCCATCTTCGGCGAGCTCGATCCATCCAGCCCAATCCTCGGGCGCGCGGCGGCCGTCTAGCGTAACAAAGGCGGCGTCGCGCCGCGCGCTGATGCGGTAGAGCGTGCCGCTCTCGCCGTGGGTATAGGCGCAGGAGATGGCGTCCCAACCCGCTGGCAGCAGTGGCGCGAGGCGCAGGCGGCTGCCCGCTTTTTCGAAGCCTAGCAACGTTTGCGCGGCGGCCATCCATAGCCAGCTCGCCGAGCCGGTGTACCACGTCCAGCCGCCGCGCCCCATCTGCTGCGGATTGGCATAGACGTCGGCGACGCTGACGTAGGGCTCGACGCGGTAGCGCGCGGCGGCTTCGGGGGTGTCGCTGTGGGAGAGCGGCAGCAACATGCGCAGCAGCGCCCAAGCGCGCTCGACCTGTCCCAGCTTAGCGAAGGCCTGCACCGCCCATGTTGCGCCGTGGGTATACTGCCCGCCGTTTTCGCGAATGCCGGGCAGGTAGCCCTGGATGTAGCCCGGATCGCGCGGATATCGATCGAAGGATGGGGTGAGCAGTCGCGCTACGCCATATGCCGGGTCGATCAGCTTCTCCCACAGCGCGTCCATTGCCTGCTTTGCCCGCTCCGGGCGCGCCCCGGCCAGCACCGCCCAGCTCTGCGCTATGCAATCGATCTCGCAGGCCGAATCCCCGGCGGTGCCCAGCGGCGAGCCGTCGTCAAACCAAGCGCGTCGGTACCAAGCGCCGTCCCATGCGTGCGTCTCTAGGTTGTCGAGCACTTGCGCGCGCAGGGCGAACAGCTCCTCCCGGTCATCGGCCTCGCACAGCGGCGCGAAGGCGCGCAGCGTTTCGGCGAAGAACCAGCCCAACCACACGCTTTCGCCCTTGCCCTCAATGCCGACGCGGTTGAGCGCGTCGTTCCAATCGCCGCCGCCCATCAGCGGAATGCCGTGTTCGCCAAACTTGGTGTGGCGAACGGCGGCGAGGCAATGCGCCCGCAATGTGCCGCGCTGTTCGGCGGGCTGCGCATTTCCGTACCAATCCTCCTGCCCGGCGGGGATGTCGACGTTTTGCAGGTAGGGGATCTCTTCGCGCAGCACGCCGGTGTCGCCAGTGGCGCGCACATAGGCGGCCGTAACAAACGGCAGGAATAGCAGATCGTCGGTGATGCGCGTACGCACGCCGCGCGCCGGGGGATGCCACCAATGCTGCACATCCCCGGCCTCGAACTGATGCGCGGCGCACAGCAGCAGGTGCGCGCGCACCGCGGCGGGGTCGGTGTACAGCAGTGCCAGCGTATCCTGCAGCTGATCGCGAAAACCGAAGGCGCCGCCAGCCTGATAAAAGCCGGAGCGCGCCCATAGCCGCGACGCGGTGAGCTGATAGGGAAGCCAGCGGTTGACCATGCCGTCGAAGGCTTCGTCGGGCGTGCGCAGCGCCAGCCGCGCAAGCCGTGCCGCCCACATATCGCGCACCATGTCCAGCCGATGGATTGCAGCATCCCGCATGCGTTGCGCGATGGACAGCGCCGCTGCTTCGTCCTCCGCCCAGCCGAGCAGCAAATGAACGGAAGCCTCGCCGCCGGCTTCCAGCGCCACCGGCGCGCGCAGCACGGCGCAGGCATCGTCTGTACCTAGATCGTCCAGCGAAGGCAGGCGCATGCCGCGCGGATTCCCCGCCCCGCCCAGCCCCAGAAAGGCGGCGCGATCGATGCTGCCCTGCGCCGCGCGCGCGCCGGGCATCGCCAGAAACGCGACGCCGGGCAGCGAAGGGCCTTGGGCGGTACATAGACCATGCTCCAAGATGAGCGCCGCGCGGTTGTGCCGCATGCCCTCTTGCTCGCCGAGCACCCAAGCGGCATAGGCGGTGACGCTAAGCGCGCGGGCTTCCGCGCCGGGGTTGCGCAAAGAGAGCAGCGTGTGCTTGAGCGATTCCTGCGCATCCACAAACACCGTAGCCCGCCACGCGACGCCCAGCGCCTCGCCCTCAAAGGTCGTGCAGCCCGGCGCGTGGGTGACGCGGCGGGCGTGGGGGAGCAGGCAATCGAACTGCCCTGTCTGCTCGTCGCGCAGATACAGCGCCTCACCGGTGCGGGTGCGCACCGGGTCGTTCATCCAAGGCGTGAGCCGCCCGCCGTGGCTGCTGCGGGCATAGGTGAAGCCCGCGCCACGCTCGCTGAGGATGCATCCGAAGGCGGGGTTGGCCAGCACGTTGCACCACGGCGCGGGCGTCGGCGCGCCGGGCAGAAGGTCGATCGCATACTCCCCGGCGCGGGTAAAGCCGCCCCATCCGTTGAACAACAGCCGCTCCAGCGGCGGCAGTTCGGTTTGCGGCCAACTTCGCGGCGACGCAGGCCAAACACTTTGCGCGGGCGGGATGCCGGTGCGCAAAGCCTTCATTTGCGCGCCCAGCGCGCCGTCCTCGCCGCGCAACACCAGCGCCGAGGTAGCCAGCAGCGCGGCGCAGCGCGGCGGCTGAATCACTTGCGCGTCGAGGAAGTGTACGCCGCCGGGTTTGCCCACCAAGTCGCGCGCGTGGCCGGAGGCAACCATCTCTTGAAGCGCGCTGCGCGTAGGCGGATAGTAATCGCCGCCGTGATCGTCGAGCAGCACCAAATCAGCCCAGAGCCCCCATTGCCGCCATGCCTCGTGGATCTTGAACACCGCGCGCGCCAGCGGCAGATGCGCCGGTTCGCGGACGCATAGCGTAAGGATGGGCAGATCGCCGGATAAACCGCACGCCCAGAGGTCTTCGCGCGCGAAGCGTGCGGCGGGCGGCTGCGTGCGCCGCATGCCCTGCCCGGCATAGAGCATGTAGGAGGCCAACCGATGCGCCTGATGCTGCGCGCTGGGATCCATTGAAAGGTAGTCGACGGTGACCTGCGCCTGCGTTTGCGCCAACTCCAGCACGCGATGGGCGGCGCCCAACTCGGCATAAACGGCGGCGGACTGCGCGGCTTCCTCCATCGTGGCGGCGGCCATGGTGACAAAGGCAATTTCAATGCTGCCGCCCGCAGGCAGCGTCACTTGTGTGCCCGCCGACATGCAGGGATCCACCACCGCGCCGGTGCTGTCCTCGAGATCAGCTGTGCGCAGCGCGCGGGGGAGGATATGCCCGTGTTCACGCCCGAGGAAGCGCGCGCGGTCGGTGTGTACCGTCCAGCGCAGCCCCGGCGCGTCGGAGGCGGCGGCGTGCAGCAGCAGCGGGAAGCGCTCCTGCGGCGTGCGCGGGCGGCGTTGCGCGATGGCGGCGTTGCCGCCGATGCGCTCGGTCTGAATGAATAGATTGCGGAACGCTGGGTGCGCCACATCGGCGTTCTGCGCCGACAGCGCTACCTCAAAGAAGCTGGCCACCGAGAGCGTTCGCTCGCGCTCGCTACGGTTGCTGAGCGTCAGCAGGTGCAACGCCGCGCCGTCCAGCGGACATACACAGCATTGTAGCTTGCTGTACACCTCGCCCTGTTCGCGTTGAAAGATGGCGCTGCCGGTCTCAAAGCGCGTCTCTCCGGGCAAGCCGCTTTGCGCGGCGCGCCAAGCTGTTCCGCTTTCGGCATCGAAAAGATAGATCTGCATGCCGTAGCCGTTGGCAAGCGGGTTGGGTCGCCAGCGGGTTAGCATCAGCCCATTGTGCGCGATGTATCCGCCGCCGCGCGCGTCGCAAAGCAAGGTGGTACCCTCGCCGTAGAGAAGCTGCGTCTCCACCGGAATGGTTTCCGGCTGCACATTGCGGATGGCGCGCAGCGGGCGGCGGATCGGCGCATCGGTGCGGCGCGTCGAGTGGGTGTGCCAGTGCAGCGCGTGGCGCGCGGGGGTACGCTCTTCCAGCAGCAGTTCGTAGGCCTCGATCTCCGGGCGCGCGTGAAAGGTACGCTGCAGCGAATTTTCGGTAAGCAGATTGCACAGCGCGCACAGCGCCATGCCCTGATGATGCGCCATGTGGCTGCGCACAAGCTGATACGGCGCGTCGGAACCCGGCGCGGTGTAGTCGGCCGCCTCATAGAAGCCCAGCTCGCCGCTCCAGCCCATTCGCTGCATACGCAGCAGGTTTTCGCAGGCATCGGCGGGCAGCACCATCAGCGCAAGTGCCGTGGCATAGGGCGCGATCACCGGTGCAAAGTCTTCGTTGCGCAGCGCCAGCTTGGGCAAGCCGAAGGCGCGGTACTGATAATTGAGCATCGGGTCAAAAGCGTAGTAGCCGGATTCTGAAATGCCCCATGGTCTGCCCCCGGCGGCGTCGCGCTGGGCAAGGGCGGCCTGCCTGCAGGTGTCGGCCAGCAGCGTTCCCGGCGTGAGGCGCAGCATAATCGCGGGCATCAGGTATTCAAACATCGTGCCGCTCCAAGAGGCCAGCGCCGCGCCCTTGCCGACGCGCAGCAGCGAGCGCCCCAGCCGCTGCCAGTGCCGCATCGGCACCGCGCCGCGCATCAGCGCCAGAAAGCTGAGCAGCCGCGCTTCGGACGCCAGCAGATCATAGTGCGATTCCCCGGCGCGCCCGGTCTCGGGATGCACGCCGATGTAGAACAGATCGCATTGCGCATCGTACACCGCAGAAAAGTCCATCGCTTCCCACAGCGCCTCCAACCGGACGGGCAGCGCGTGATGCGTAGGATCCAATGAATCGCGCGCCTCGCGCAACGCCTGCGCGCAGGTCAGCAGACAGCCGGCGAGGTTGCCGCTGTCCACGGAGGAAACGTAGCGCGGATGCAGCGTCGCCAGCGTGCGCGTGTCGTACCAATTGAGCAGATGACCGTTCCAAGTTTCCAGCTTCTCGAGATTGTATAGCGTGGCCTCGACGCGGCGCGCCATCTCGTCGGGCTCCAGAAAGCCGAGTCGCTGTGCCGAAACGCAGCTGAGCAGGTAGAGGCCGATATTGGTTGGCGAGGTGCGGTGCGCGAGGCCGCGATCGGGCTGCAGTTGCAGGTTGTCGGGCGGAAGATGATTGTCGTCGGCGGTCACGGCGCGCTCGAAGAAGCGCCACGTATCGCGCGCCAGCGCTTCCAGCGATTGCCGGTCAGGATCGGAAAGCGGCTCCGGCAGGGCGATCGGCGCGTCAAGCCATTCGGCGACTTGCGGCGCGAAGCACCAAGCCGCGCCCAGCAGGAGTGCCAGCGGAAACAGCCAGATGCTGAAAAAGCTGCACGCCAACAACGCGCCGGCACAGGCGAAGCAGGCCGGTTTGAGCAGCGGATAGGCGGTTTCCTTTTGCGCGTCGCGCCGTTCGGCGTCGGCGGCGGTGACCCAATCCAACAGGTGTTGGCGTGAGAAACACACGCGCCATACGGTGCGCAGCGCGGCGTCGGTGAGCGTGTAAGCCTGATAGGGCAGCAGCGCCAGCTGAATGCCCGCCGCGCGCAGCGCGTGCCACGAAGGCGAGAGCAACAGCGGCAACTCCGGCAGCAGCAGCGCTGCCGTTACCGCCATCATGTCGTGCCGCATCGTACCCAACAACAACAGGAGTACCCTCGTCAGCGGTACGAGGCTGCGGCGCAGGTTGTCCCAAATTTTGTAGCGGGAAAGCGCATCCAGCGGGTTTTTTCGCCGTCCCTCCGCGGCGCGTACGATGGGGAAAAGCCACGGCAACAGCTGCCAATCGCCGCGCGTCCAGCGATGCAGGCGCATCATCCAGCTGCGCAGCGAGCCGGGCTGGCTATCGTACAGCGCTACGTCGGAGGCCAGCGCAGAGCCGCTCAGTTCCCCCTCGATCAAGTCATGTGAGAGGATGGTGTTGGGGCGCAACAAGCCATGCGTGGCCTCATAGAAAGCGCGCACATCGTAGATGCCCTTGCCCGCGAAGCTGCCGCGCCCGCACAGATCCTGATAGACGTCGGAGGTGGCGGTCAGGTAAGGATCGATGCCGCCGTCGCCGCCGAACACGCGCGCGATGCGCGTGCGGGCGCTATGGGCGGTCATCTCCATGCGCGGTTGAATGACGGCGCGGCCGCGCAACGTATCGCCTTCCCGAATCGGCGCATTGAGCGGATGCGTCAGCATGCCGATCAGCTCCAGTGCGCTGCCCGGCGGCAGCAGCGTATCGCTGTCCAGCGTGATGACCTGATCGTACCGCCCCTGTAGCGCGCTTGGGTCAAAGGAGGCGGCGGAGAAGGGATCGTCGCTTTTTCCGGTAAGCAGCAGCTCATTCAGCGCTGCCAGCGCGCCGCGCTTGCGCTCGGTGCCCATAAACTTGCGCTGCGCGTCGTTCCATACGCGCTGACGGTGCAGATAGAGGAAGGTGCCGGGCCTTTCCTCGTTGAGCTTTTGCGCCGCATCCAGCGCGGCGTGGGTGATGTCGGCGTCCTCGGCCTGCTGGGCGGCGGGTCCGTCGGGATAGTCGGCTAGCAGCAAATAGTGCAGGTTTGGATCGGGATTGGCGCGCTGCAATACCGAGAGGTGGCGCATCATCTGCCGCGCTTGTTCCGGACGGCTTAGCAGCGTGGGCACCGCGATCAGCGTGCGGCGGCCAACGGGCAGCTCCTCATACGCGATGCGCGGCAGGATGCGCGGCGGGCATAGCTTGCGCAGCAGGTAATGAAGCAGCGCCGATGCGCCAGCGCTTAGCGGGAACAGTGCAAGCGGCAGCAGGCTGAACGCCAGCCCCAGCCGCAGCGCGATGGAGCAAAACAGCAGCGTGCAGACGATGCGTGCCGCCACGTACAGCGGCGCGGCATGGCGGCCGACCCACAGCCAGAGCGCCGCTGCCATCGGCGTGCCGCCCATGCGCCGCCATAGCGCGGGCTGGCCGTCGTCGAGCAGGTAATAGCCGACATGCCGCTTGAGCACCGCCAGCTGGCTTTCATCCTCCGTATCGGCTGCCTCGGCTAGTTCGTAGGCGTTGCGCGCCACCTGTATCTCCGAAAGTGAGGCGGTCCGCGCGATGCGCTCTACACGGCCACGGTACATCGCGCGGGACGGGGTGTCCATGCGCGGATACACGCCTGAGGGATCCTCGCGCAGCCAGCTTTCCACCGTGGAAAGCGATTCGAGCAGTTCGTTCCAATGGATTTGCCCCAGCGTGCGCAGCGAGATGATGGCGTTGCTGATCCACTGGCGCTCCAGCGTCTGGCGCGCGTGCTCGCGTTCCACCACGCGCTGCGCGCGCAGATCCAGCGCATCAAGCTGCTTATCCAGCCACGAAAGCGCGGCGGCGTTCTCCTGATCGCGCAGGCATTTGAGCAGGTGCTCGAAGAAACAGGTGCTGCGCGGCGCGCGCGCAAAGCGGCGCATGAGCGTCTGCGGGTCGCTCTGCGATAAAAGCCGCGCCCATTCCTCGGCGGCGGCGCGGTCGCGCTGTGCGTCGGCGCAGGCCACCGCCAGATGCGAGATCAGCTCCATCAGCGTGGCGCGTAGCGCGAGGGGGAGCGCGTAGAGCTCGCGCAGGCGCATAAGATGCACGCTCTGCCATGCCTCTACGGCGGAGCGCACATTGGCGCTATGCAGCTTGGCGTCGCTATGGGAAACCAGCTCGCGCGCGAGGCGCTCCACGCGCGGTTGCCCGCCGCACATCGGTACCGGCTGCACGCGGGGCAGTTCCCGTGCCAGCGCAAGCGCCGAGTCCTCCAGCGTGCGGGCATTATCGGCCAGCCATTGCGCGCCGGGCAGCAGCTCGTGCGCGGCTTCGGGCGCGGTGGCACGCAAAGCATCCAACGCGGATAGCGCGTGGCGGAGTCTTCGTGCGCTGCGACGCGCGCCGTGCAGGCGGGCACTGCCCAGTGCGCGATGCGCCGACGCTTCCGCCTGTAAATGCGCCGAAAGCGCCTCATCCTCCAGCGCAACATCGCGCGGCGGCGGAATCCGCTTGCGCTGGATGGCGGAGAGCATCAAGAGCGATAGCAGGCCGAAAAAGGCAATCCATGCTTCCATGGTCACACTCCCATGCGGCGAGAGGCCGCGCAGTTTTCCTCGGTAGTGTGCGCGCGGCCTTGCGCCATCATGCATGATTGTGCTTTGCGTGAAAGGATGTTACAATAGCCTTAATCTGCGGATAACGGAGGAAACGATGGCCGTTTTAATTTTTTGCCTGCTTTGCGCGCTAAGCTTTGCGGGCGCGGCGCTGCTGGAGCGCAGGTTCGAGCAGACGCTTCCGCTCTCTTTTTTTGCGCTGATTTTGGTTTTGTACGTGTGCGGGCTGTGCGGATCGGTGCGCGCGGGCGTGTACTTGGTTTGGGCGATGGGCGCAGCGGCGCTTGTTTTTGCTGCGCGCGAGGCGCGGTTAGGAAAAGTATCGGTATTCGGGCAGCTGATTACGCCTGGCTTTGCGGCGTTTGCGGTGGTGTTCTTCGGATTCTGGATCGTACATACGGGGCGCCGCCCCTTTGTGTGGGATGATTTTTCCCACTGGGCGACGGTGGTCAAGAATATGTTCTATGTTGGCGGCTTCGGCAATGGCGCAGGGGCCAACACCGTTTTCCGCGAATATCCGCCTGCGATGGCGCTGCTCGAATTTTTCTTTGCGCAAAGCGGCGGCGCGTTTCGCGAGGACATGCTGTACCGCGCTTTCTCGATCTTTTTGTGCGCGGTGCAGTTGCCGGTGTTCCGGCATATAGGCTGGAAGCGCGCATGGATGGCGCTGCTCCTGCTGCCCATCGTCGTCGTGCTGCCGATGATATTTTTTGAAGAAGCATATATTTCGATCTATGCCGATCCGGTACTGGGGCTGCTGTTTGCCTATATCGTGCTGAGCTGGCTCGACGGCGAGAGCGCCCCGGCGGATTGGATCGCCATCGGCATGGCGGCGGCGGTGCTAACGCTGACCAAGACGGCGGGCTTTGGCGTGGCGCTGATCGCGCTGCTGATCCTCGCGCTGCAAAAGCGCAGCTGGCGGCAACGGAGCTGGTGGATGGCGTTGCCCGCGGCGGCGGTGCTATTGGCCTTCGGCTCGTGGCAGATCTATTTTAAATCGTTGCGTGTCCCCGGTGTCTTTATGTTGGGTGGCATGACGCCGGAAGGGCTGCTCGCCCTCATTCAGCGGCGCGCGCCCGCCTACCAATATGATACGATCCGCAACTTTTTGCGCGCGGTGATTCACGACCGCCTCTACGGAAAGACGATCCGCGCCAGCTTTGCGCAGGTGATCCAGCTGTTCTTCGCGCTGATTCTTCCTTGCGTGGCGCTGCGCCCCAAGGGCAGGCGCGCGGAAATGGGATGGACGTTTTTTTGCCTGATGGCTGGCTGCGTGGCCTACGCGGGTATGCTGCTATCGGTTTATGTATTCGTGTTCGGCGAAGGCGAGGGCACCGGGCTGGCCTCCATGTCACGCTATATGGGCAGCTATTTCCTCGGCGTGTTTGCCATCCTTGCGTATGTTTCGGTGCGCGACGCGCTCACCGCGCGCGGGTGGTGGTGGCGCGGCGCGCTGTGCGCGGCGCTGGCCTTTGCGATCATGCATCCCTACGTTTCGTGGATGGCTTTCAAGCGCAGCACCTATGAAGCGCAGATCCAGATCGACTATACGCAGGATGCGTTGCGGCCTTTTGAGGAGGTTCAGCGGCGCGCCAAAGCGCAGGATGAAGCGGCGCGCGTGTGGTGCTGGGGGCAGGGCTTAACCGGCTACGAGCTGTATCAGGCGAACTATGCCTTCACGCCGGAGGAGATCGAGTGGGTGCCTGAGGACGTGTGGGAACTGAAGGATCCGGCGGCGGCGCTAGCGGAAGCGCTGCGCGGCGGTGGCGCGACGCACCTCTATCTGTATCGCGCGGGGGATCTCGCGGCCTTCGCGGGGCGGTTCTCGTCGTTGTTCTCCGATCCGGCGTCGATTGTTGATGGCGGGTTGTTTCGCGTGGTGACGCTGGCGGGATCCTTGCAATTGGAGACGGTTCCGTAAAACAAAATTCATGAAATATTCACGCAAAAGTACTCCTTTTTCGCAACGTTTTGTTGCGCCAGATCGTCTAATAGTATGGAAGGGAACTTCCAAAAAAAACGAGCTGAAGGAGGACGAATATGAAAGCTTTGCGTAAATCGGTCGTGGTTTTGACGGTGCTTACGCTATGTTTTTCCATTCTCCCGACGGCTCTTGCGGATTACTCCTATTACACCGTGCGCCGTGGGGATACGCTGCTCAAAATCGCCAATCGTCACAATTCATCGGTCAACGACCTCATCGCGCTCAACGCCATCGAGGATCCGGATCGGATTCGTGCTGGGCAAGTGCTGCTGGTACCCACCGTGTACCAAACCTCCGGCCTTACCTATGACGGGCTCTACACCATCAGGCGGGGCGACACGCTGCGCAAGATTGCCAGCCGGTATAACACCACCGTGGAGAGCATTGCCGATCTTAACGGCATCGCGGATCCCGATCAGATCAGGGTGGGCGACCGGCTGTGGATCAATCCGGGTTCCGGTGATATCGGCAGGGTGGTTGACAACTATTACTATGTGCAGCGCGGCGACACGCTGTCGGGCATTGCCCGCCGGTATGGGCTGAACAAGGACGATCTGGTGGCGATCAACGGCATCAGCAACCCGAACCGAATCGTCGTGGGCCAACAGCTGCGCCTGTATTAGCGAAGGAAAAAGGTTCCGCGTCCGCCTGTGACGCGGGCTTTTTTTCGTCCTGCCGCATAAGATAGCGAGATTGGTGCAAATCTGCTTGGTGGATTCGCTTTTGCATTCAATGTCTGGTTGAATTTCCAACACGCGCGTGGTATACTACCAGTTAGCGTTTTGCCAAGGCTTCCGTTTGGCATGCCGACTTTTTTCGGGAGGAACGTACCGAATGATCACAACTGTGGAAAAACTCTCCAGCAACAAAGTAAAGATCCGCTTTGAGGCGGATGCCGAAACCTTTGAGAAGGGCATTGCGCAGGCCTATCTTAAGCTGCGGGGGCGCATCAATGTGCCAGGGTTTCGCAAGGGGAAGGCGCCGCGCAAGCTGATTGAAAATATGTATGGCGAGAGCTTCTTTTATGAGGAAGCGCTCGAAGCCTTGTTCCCGGATGCTTATGAGCAGGCCATCAAGGAGCACGATTTGCATACCGTGGATCGCCCCAGCTTGGATGTGGAAAAGATGGAGGCTGGGGAGCCGCTGGTGTTCACCGCCGAGGTATTTGTGCGCCCCGAAGTAAAGCTGGGTGCGTACAAGGGCCTTGAGGTGCCCAAGCATGAGCATCCTGTGACCGACGAGGATGTGGAGAAGCGCATCGAGGCCGATCGCGAAAAGGTCAGCCGCATGCTGGACATCGAGGATGGAGCCGTGCAGGACGGCGATATCGTGACGCTGGACTACGCGGGCACCGTCGACGGCGTGGCCTTTGCGGGTGGCACCGCGGAGCAGCAGAAGCTGACCATCGGCTCCGGCCAGTTCATCCCGGGCTTCGAGGAGCAGATGGCGGGCATGAAGATTGGCGAGGAGCGCGACCTGAAGGTTGCCTTCCCGAAGGAATATCACGCCGAAGAATTGGCCGGGAAGGACGCGGTGTTCCATACCAAGGTACACGGCATTCAGCGCAAGGAACTGCCGGCGCTTGACGATGATTTTGTGCGCGACGTATCGGAATTCGATACCGTCGATGCATATAAGGCCGATATCCGGGCAAAGCTGGAGGCGGACGCCGCCGAGCATATCAAGAACGCCTTCGAAAACGCCGCCATCGACGCGGCGGTGGAGAACGCCGAGCTCGACGTGCCGGAGCCCATGGTGCAACGCCAAGTCGACAACATGGTGCGCGACTTCGAAATGCGCTTGATGTACCAAGGGTTGCGTCTGCAGGACTTCCTGCAATACACCGGCCAGACACCGGAAAGCCTGCGCGAGCAGTATCACGAGCAGGCGTTGCTCCGCGTGAAGGGCAATCTGGTGCTGGAAGCCATCGCCAAGGCCGAGGGCGTCGAGGCAAGCGATGCCGAGATCGATGCCGAGATGACGAAGTATGCGGAGCAGAGCCAAAAGTCGCTGGAGGACTTCAAAACCGGGTTGAGTGAAGACGACCGTGCGTACTTTGAGGACGTGACCAAGGTCAACAAGGTCATCAAGCTGCTCACCGACACCGCCATCCCGGTGGCGGAGCATCACGACCACGCCCACGAGGATGGCGAGGAGAAGCCCAAGCGTACCCGCCGTTCCAAGAAAGAAGAAGCGTAATCACGCACAAAAAACCAAAGATGCTGCCAATAAAATCAATGGCACGAGGAGGTATGCGGTATGAGCCTGATCCCCATGGTAGTGGAGCAAACCAACCGCGGCGAGCGTTCATATGATATCTATTCCCGGTTGCTAAAGGATCGTATTGTGTTCCTCGGCGGGGAAGTACACGACGAGATGGCCAATCTCATCGTGGCGCAGTTGCTCTTTTTAGAGATGGAGAATCCGGATTCCGATATTTCGATGTATATCAACAGCCCCGGCGGCTCGGTGACGGCGGGCATGGCGATCTTTGACACCATGCGCTACATCAAGCCGCAGGTGCGCACGGTATGCATCGGTATGGCGGCCTCTATGGGCGCGTTCCTGCTAATGGCGGGCGCGAGGGGAAAGCGCCTTGCGCTGCCCAACAGCGAGGTCATGATCCATCAACCTTCGGGCGGCGCGCGCGGGCAGGCCACCGATGTGCTGATTCAGGCGGAGTGGCTGCAGCGCACCAAAGCCAAAATGAACGGACTGATGAGCGAGATGACCGGCCGCCCGCTGTCGGATATCGAGCGCGACGTGGAGCGCGATTACTTCATGTCCGCCGAGGAAGCGCGCGCTTACGGCATCATCGACGAGATCTACAATCCCCGCAGCCGCGCCTAAATGTCGCCGACCGCAACAGAAAACAATGAGGTGAACAATGCCTAAGGATGATACGACCCTCCGGCCGCCGCGCATGGCCAAGTGCTCCTTCTGCGAAAAGCCGCAGGATCAGGTGCGCCGCATCATTGCCGGACCCGGTGTCTATATCTGCGATGAGTGCATCATGCTCTGCCAAGAGATCATCGCGGAGGATCTTGGCGCGCCGCGCGAGTTGGAGCAGGGCAGCGTGCCGCGCCCGACCGAGATCAAGGAGATCCTCGATCAATACGTCGTCGGGCAGGAGGCCGCCAAGCGCTCGCTGGCGGTGGCGGTATACAACCACTACAAGCGCATCAACGCGCCGCAGCGCCGCGATGAGGTTGAGCTGCAAAAATCCAACATCGTGATGCTTGGCCCCACCGGCTGCGGCAAGACCTTTCTTGCCCAATCGCTGGCCAAGATTCTGAACGTACCCTTCGCCATCGCCGACGCCACCAGCCTTACCGAGGCCGGTTATGTTGGTGAGGATGTCGAAAACATCCTGCTGCGCCTGATCCAAAGCGCCGATTATGATATTCAGGCCGCGCAGCGCGGCATCATCTACATCGACGAGATCGACAAGATCGCGCGCAAGAGCGAGAACCCCTCCATCACGCGCGATGTCTCCGGCGAAGGTGTGCAGCAGGCGCTGCTCAAGATCATCGAGGGCACGGTGGCCAGCGTGCCGCCGCAGGGCGGGCGCAAGCATCCGCATCAGGAGTTCATTCAGATCGACACAACCAACATCCTCTTCATCTGCGGCGGCGCGTTTGATGGCATCGACAAGATCATCGAGCAGCGCACCGGCAAAAAGACCATGGGCTTTGGCGCCGATGTGCGCAGCCCCGAGGAGAAGCAACTCGGCGAGGTGCTGGCGCAGATCCGCCCTGAGGATCTGATGAAGTACGGGCTGATTCCCGAGTTTGTCGGCCGTCTGCCGGTGGTGGTCACGCTGCACAACCTCGACGAAGAAGCGCTGGTGAAGATCCTTACTGAGCCGCGCAACGCGCTGGTCAAGCAATACAAGCGCCTGATGGAGATGGACGGCATGGAGCTGGAGTTCGACGCAGAAGCGCTGCGCGCCATCGCGCATCTGGCCATCGAACGCAAGAGCGGTGCGCGCGGCCTGCGCTCCATCATCGAAAACGCGTTGATGGACACCATGTTCGAGCTGCCCATCCGCGACGATGTGTCCAAGTGCATCATCACCACCGAAGCGGTAAACGGTGGCAGGCCGACGCTGGTTCCCGGCGAGCCCAACAAGCGGCGTGTGCCGCCGGGCAAACAGTGGAAGGACGAAGGCGGCGGCAGCGGGAAGCGCGCCGGGTCGGTCTCCTAAAATAACGAAAAAACCGTCGTGCGATGGCAACATCGCGCGGCGGTTTTAAAAAATTGCCAGCAACCTCCCGCATGTTCGCGCGCCGACGCAAGCATCCTAGCTACGACGAAAGCGCAACAACATGATTGATAGGGAGGAAACGCTTTGTTCAGCATCGCATTGTTTGGGATCCAATTGCTGGTGACGTTGGTCATCGGCGTGTATTTCTTTGTGCAATTGCGGCAGCAGCGCAAGCAGCAGCCCGCCATACGGCGCGAGAGCAGCCGCGAAATGGAGAGGCTGCAGCGCATGCGCGCCGTACGTTTGAGCGAGCCGCTCAGCGAGCGGGTGCGCCCGACGCGGTTTGAGGACATCATCGGCCAGCAGGAGGGCATCCGTGCGCTGGAGGCCATTCTGTGCGGCCCCAACCCGCAGCACGTGATAATCTACGGACCGCCGGGCATCGGAAAAACCTGCGCCGCGCGATTGGTGCTTGAGGCGGCGAAAAAGACGCGCGGCACGCCGTTCGCCGCTGACGCACCCTTTATCGAGATGGACGCCACTTGCGTGCGCTTCGATGAGCGCGCCATCGCAGACCCGCTGATCGGCTCAGTGCATGATCCGATCTATCAGGGCGCGGGGCAGCTGGGCGTGCAGGGCGTGCCGCAGCCGAAACCTGGCGCGGTATCCAAGGCGCACGGTGGCGTGCTGTTCTTAGACGAGGTGGGCGAACCAACTTCATCGTCACACAAATGAAGCGCGCATGTTGCCTCGACCCTAAAATCGCTGCGTGGCTCGGTGCAGAAGTACGTCCCCTTGAAGTTTATTGCTTGTAGCGCGTCTGCGAAGTTTTCTTCGCTTAGGGTAAAATCCCTGTATCGTTTTTGCAGGCTTGACTGTATAAACGACTGAGGCGGAATTGATGTTGGTGTTTTGATGGCGCGTAGCTGTGCCATCACACTGGCGCGTTCCGCCTCTTTTTCCTTTAGCGCGGCGGCAAGAGCGGGGGAGACACCAACGGCGGTAATGGCCTCAATGCAGTTCTTGATCTCGCGATCCAGAACGCGCACTCGCGCCGATAGCGTGGGGAAAGATGAGCCTTTCATGCCCTCGGTGAGGCCGCGGTGGATTTCGGCGGCGATGCGCTGCAGGGCGGCGGGGGAAAAGACTTCCTCGCGCAGAATGCGCAGCACGCGGGCTTCAAGAAGTTCGGCGCGCGTGGAGTAGGAACGTTCTGGCGCGATGCGCTGTTGCTTTTTTGTCATGCAGGTTGTGCAAAGGTAGTAATAATATTCGTTGCGACTGCGGTTGGCGGTGCAATGCGATCCGGTTATTTTATTGCCGCAGCAGGAACAAGTCAGGTGCCCGGTTAGAGGATAGAAATGGTTCGCGTTGAATGACCTGCGTACCGCGCGGAAGTTTGCCAGCCGGTCGTTCACGGCATTGAAAAGCGCTTCGGGAACGATAGCCGGAACACCGCCGGGGATGACGATCGCATCTGCGGCATTCGGGCCGGGTTTCGTGCGTCCGTTGCCGATGCCATAGGCATATTCGCCGATATAAACGCGGTTGCGGAATATGAAGGACATCGTGGATGGATCATAGGGGCGCCCTGTTTGAGGGCTAAGAATCCCGCACGTGGCTAAATAATCGGAGCATTCGAAATAAGTGCGACCGGAAAGAAACATTTCGAAAATTTTTAAAACGTGCGGCGCGGTTCGCGGATCGGCGATCAACCGCTTCTCGGCATCCTTCGCATATCCGACGGGGGCGCTGCCCATGTATACGCCCTTGTATGCCGATTCGCGCAGGCCGTATAGTACGCGCTCGCCGAGCTGCTCGCTCTCGTGCTGGGAGAGCACCTGCATGATGCCGCGCACCATGCGGCCGTTCGGCGAATCACCGTCCGGCTCCTTTACGGAGATGATCGGCATGTTTAGGCGCTTAAAATCCCGCTCGATCAGCACATGATCTTCTAGGCTGCGCGAAAGGCGGGCGAGGTAATAAACGATAACGCCGTCGAACTCGCGCCGCCGGGCGGCGGCCATCATGGCAAGAAATTGTGGGCGCTTCATGCTGCGTCCGGAGACTGCCTCGTCGGTGTATGTGACAATGATTTCGTGGCCACGCGCGGCGGCATAGTCGTCGATGGCGCGCAGCTGCGCGGTGATGGATTCATGGCGCTGCATGTCGCTCGAGTAGCGGGCATAGGCGGCTAAGCGCATCGGTGTACCTCCTTTTGCTGGCACCCTTAGCGTGCCAGAAGCAAAATTTTGTTATTCGCAAAAATGAGCTTCCTATAAAAATATAAGATTGTATGTTCGCATAACGAGCAATACAACCTATAGCGGTTGCGTTTTTTGTAAGATGATGCTATTATGATGGCATAAAACACGAACAACAGTTCGCAATAATTCGCGAGGAGGCGAAGGCGTGCGCAGGCAGATCGTTGAAATGGCAATACCGGAGTTATACCAATCCAAATGGATCATCATCCCCAACATCAAGGATACCATCATCCTTAATACCGCACGCCATCAAAACGCGGAGGCGGTTAAATTTCTTCCTCCAGCGCGCCTAGAACATTCTCGTCTGGGAGCCTTGCCGCAAGCTCGGCGGCAAGCCGGGTGGAAATAGCCTGCTCTTGTTCGTAACTGAGATCGTCTTCGCTGCCCTGCGGGGCAGCTTTTTTTTGTACGCAACGTACCATCTCGACCAAACGCGCCAGCCCGGTGCGCTGCTCATCGGAAAGGTCGAGGTAGATTTCCACCACGCTGCGGATTGGGCCGCTGAGGTTGTATGCCGCGATGATAGCGGAAACGAAGTCATTATCGGTGACGTTCGCCCACGGCTCGTCGCTCTCGTCGAGTAGCCAAGCGCGGTTGACGCTGTACGTCTCACAGATGTCGTCGATCAGGCGCTCGCTAGGCTTAGCCTTGTCGGCAATTAACCGGGAAGCATGCGATTGCGCAATCTTAAGTTTTTTTGCAAAATCAATTTGCTTTTCATTTTTTGATAAAAGAATATAGTCCATTTTCTGTCCAAATGTCACTGTATCATCACCTCGGGCAAATTATAGCACAAAAATATGCTTCAGGCAAGAAAAACATATTGACAATATGCTATATGCATGATATTGTATGCCTAGAGCAAGACAACAAAACACTAAGGAGGGATCACATTGAATGAAAATCACAAACTGACCGACGTTGCGCGCACGGAATTGGAGGTGCTGATCGCAACTATGCGCGAAATGCAGCCGGGCGAGCAGCGGGACGTTCAGTTAGTAGCCGAGGCGTTCAAGGTTGGCGTGAGGTATGGGGAAGTTAAGAAAACTGCATAAAGAAGCCCTCCGGTGAGGGAGGGCGGGGAACGGAATACTATAAAAGGAAGGGGCGTCGCTATTTTTCGAAAAGAGTTGGAACGGCGACACCTTCGCTTTCTATAACAGAAACTGTTTTAAAGCGGGTCAAAATCAGATTTGGAAGATCCCCGAGCTTTCGGGACTGCCCTAAGTATACGCCATAACAATCAACCATCGATCCGATGTCAGGTTTGTCGTTACCAACAGAGACAGCAACGCCCCACTTCTTTTCATCTTTTTGCGCTACGATCCACACGTCGAACTCGTCGTTTAAGTTATCAACCGAAACGACTTTGCCAGTTATTTTTATCAAGGTTTCGCTAAGTCCGTTTTCCGACGCAGGTGAATTGTACTTATCGTATTCTGCCTCTTCATATTGCGCTTCCCACGCATTGTATGGAGCAAAGTATTCCTCTGCGACTTTAAGCATGTCACCGGCAGATTTGCTTTGTACATCCTCGCTCAAAACAATGAGAGGAAACGCGAGCAGCGCGATGGCAAGGGAGAATAGCCTTTTCATATGGAGGCCTCCTTCGTACAGTTGATGCCCTAATCATACCACAACGCCAGCATTTACCACAAGCAAAAGCCCTCCGGTGAGGGAGGGCGGGGAAGCCAAAGTCAGTTAGAATCAACAAGTAGCTTCGCGGTATAAACAAATAGATCATCTTTGTATTGAGTGAAAATGTAACGGTACGAGCCTTTTACAATTCTGATGGAATCGCCGACTGTCATTGAGGAAATCGAAGAAGCAGGGCGTACTTGATCAGCAAGATCTATTGCGGATTCAACCGTAAGTCCTTCATCCGAAACAAAAGCTGTCGCAATAATCATCGAGTTTAAAAGCGTCCAGTCTCCAATATCTGAATTTGAACGAGTTGAAGAAAGACCGAGGGCAATACCTAAGAGATTGCCAGTAGAGGAATCAGCGCAAAGCATTAGTTGAAGAGAGTCGGAGCAGGAAAACTTATACCATGATTCGCCGTTATCATCCAAGGAAATCTCAGCAGCACGTAAATCTATACAAGAAAGACCAATAGTGGGATTTAAGCGAACGAAGGTATTATAGCGCTGCATCCACTGATCAATAGTATACCCCATACTCAGCCTTACCGTATCTTTTACAGCGAAAGCAACCGAAGCAGCGCAGAACAATAACATAACCAGCGCAACCGAAACAACACGACGGAACCTCACGCGGAACGCCTCCTTTGTGCATTTGATGCCCTCATCATACCACAACGCCAGCATTTACCACAAGCAAAAGCCCTCCGGCGAGGGAGGGCGGGAAGGGATCGCGGCTATTTCGGGGCAGACAGACAAAAGGCTATGCCTACAACACTTGAAAGCATCATACCAAGGAATAGCTTTAGTGCGCTAGAGAAGTCAACACTTACGAATAGCGCCCGACACAAACAATAAAACAAGTAAAATGCTAAACAGCACAAAAGGATTCCGGGAACGAGCAGCTTTTTTTGAGCGGGGCGGGGCGTCACATAAGTGGAATGCAAAGGAGGATTAGGCGGAAGCGTGACTGTACGGCCGCTTTCGAAAGTGGGCGGAGCGAACTCCGCTGCAGCGTCGTAATCTTCATTATGGATAGCGATATTGCATCCCAATAATACGCCATCGCTACCACCAGTCACTTCAAGTACAGAAACGTCAAGATCTTCATAGTTAGCATACTCGGATCGTATGCGTTTTGCCATAGCGGCGCTTAAGTATCCGCACAGCTCGAAGTTTGGGCAGTTGTAGACTGCGATAGATTCGGGATGATCGGAGGTAGCGCCATCGCGAAGCATTAAGGCATCCCCGGGGTTGAGACGCGAAAGTATAGCTTGTCTGCTTGTTCCATCATTGTTGTCAAAGCTTACCCCTGCGAGTTTTGTCCGAATACTCATAATACGCTCCTCTTTGTGCATTAGATGTCACGCTACCCAACAGTTAAGGCGAGCGTCACCCCGATATACATGGCGTACAAAATCGAAATCACGGAGAGCACCGTAAAGAAAATCAGCATGCCCTTAATGGATTTCAGTTCTTTGATTTGCATCGCAAGTAAAGCGGGGACCAACTCATCCTCCTGCGGCTGGTAGGGGATTTTCGTCCCTTTGTACCACTCTCCGGTTTCTGGATCCTTGATGCAGGTTCGGTGATTGCATTCAGGATCCTCACACTTCGGGTTGATTGTGTACATGGCAGGGGCTGGCAGGCTGCTCACATGGGCTAAAAATCTTGGGCGCAAGGTTGGCACCTCCTTCGAATTTTATTACTCGCATTCCGCCGCATAAAAGCGGAGAGAGCAACTTACTTGGATAGAACCTGACCATTGGCATTCACAAACTTCGCACGGCACCGGAAGCAAACAGTGCGCCCGACGCGCTGCTCCGCGCCGCAGGCGGTGCAATACCAATGATTGCTGTCCTTTCCCTGCAATAAGCGGACCTCATCCATCGCGGAGTTATCCTGCCCGACATGTTCGAACGAATCAGGTTTTTCCGGGACGGCCAGCGGAGGCAGCGGACGGGGTTGATTTTCTTTCAGGAACCGCAGAATGTCGCTGGGAACGGAATAGCCTTGTAGAGCATCTCGTACGCCAGCCCTCACGGCTGCCTTGATGATGAAGTAAAAAAACGCCAAGTCCGCGAGGAGAATCACGATTGCGACAACATAATACCAGAACATGCACGGAAGCCTCCTTTGTACATTTGATACCCCATCATACCACAACGCCAGCATTTGCCACAAGCAAAAGCCCTCCGGCGAGGGAGGGCGGGAAGGGGGAAAAATGAAACGCCATCGCTCATTTATCAAGGATCGCTTTGATGAAATGTATGATCTCGTAGAAATGCTCGACGAACAGCGTCGTAATCATCCCGAGAACAGCGCCGAATGCGGCTACAAGATAATCGTGGTTACGCTGCTTACGAACTTCTACCGCATGTTCTACACGCTGTTTGTCCTCCTTTGCTTCGCGCTCGGCTTGATCTCTGCGCGCGTTTTCTTCTAAGCGACCAAGCAGGATGAGATAGTCAATACCAGCATGCGTCATTTTTGCGGCCATGGTGGTCACGCGACTGTCTTCATAAACATCTAAAACAGGAGTAACAAGTTTATGGTGCGCGAGTTCTCGAACCCGATACTGGAACTCGGAGAGTTTCAAATGCGGAGATAGCGCATCGTAACGGAGGCATTGCCCATCGCAGGCTGCAATGCATTTTAGAAGAGCAAGCGTTTCTGGCGCAAAGTCATGCACAGGATACTCCTCCATCAATTGTTGTTGGTGCAATCATACCACAACGGTAGCATTTACCACAAGCAAGAGCCTGCCACCGCAGGCAAGCGAAACGGGTATTCATACCGCACGGCCTCGCCGGGCAACCTATGCCCATTACAAAACAGGAGGGGATAGCTTGGACAACAACACAAACCTCGCACTGTCCCTCCTTTCGAAAGCCATCTGGAGGCAATATGGCGAGGAGATCATGAAGGATTGGGCGGATCACCTCGAAACCGAGGCGAACAAAGAAAAACCGAAGAAGCGCCGCGAAAAATAGCGGCATTTATACAAAGCTATTTTGCCGAACATTTAAGCTCACATATTTCCGAAGCATGTTTGAGGCCATCATTTATAAAGCGTGCGATGCGCTTCTATTGATGAGTATGAACAAAAAAAGAAAGCAGGTGTCTTATGCCGATTATCCTAACCGAAAGAAAACTTATGCCGATCAGGATGCAGCTCAACGGAATTCCCGCGCTCATTTGCACGGCTGAGCGGGTTATCGCCGCGGCGAAAGAACTGCAGGCGTCGATCGGCGCGCTCAACGACCAAGAGCTTAGCGTCGATATCGAGATGGAGGCGGCGCAGGGCGAAACGAACGGTACGCAGATGAACTAAAGATGCGCGCCGGGCAACGTGAGAAGCGGCGTCGGTTGCACATAGTATCCGGCAAGTTGCTTGTGGCGCGGTAAGGAGGCAGTAAATGACATATTGCGAGTTCGCACAAAAACAGGCGTTGCCGTATGGGGCCAAAGTTATCCACGCCGAGATTCGAGCGCGCGAGTTCTACGAGAGGATGATAGGAGAAGGGAAAAACTGTCACGTTTCTGTGGGCGGGCTTGACAGCATCACGCTTTACCTCTTTCTTCGCCGTATCGGAATTGACGTACCAGCCATTTCGGTTTCTTCTTTGGAGGATGCCAGCATTCAGCGCATCCATAAGCAACTTGGAATCGAGAGCATAAACCCTTACAAGACAAAGGTGCAGGTAATCCAAGAATTCGGTTATCCAATAATCAGCAAAGAAAAGGCGCGTAAAATCGAAATCCTGCAAAACCCTAACAACCCTAAACAGACATTTATTCACGCCGTCATGACCGGCGACATGGGTCAGCAGGGCGGGTTCGGACACAGCCCGAAGCTTAAGTTGCCAGACAAATGGTTGAAACTTTTTGCCGGTCTCTATCAGGAACATAGGCCTGACTTGGCTTGCCAAGTGGCACCATTTAAGGTTTCCGATAGGTGTTGCTATTGGATGAAGGAAAAGCCCTGCAATGATTGGGCGAAAGAGCACAACAGCGTTCCGTATCTGGGGCTCATGGCTTCAGAAGGAGGGCAGCGCGAAAAGGGCTTAGTGAAGAACGGTTGCAACTACTATGGGAAAACCACCACCCGAAGTTGTCCCTTTGCTATATTCACTCGACAAGACCTGCTGCAACTGGCGATTGACCTCGATGTTCCGGTTCCAAAGATATATGGCACAATCGAGTGCGACGAGACCGGGATGCTCTACACCACCCGCGCGCAACGCACCGGCTGCTCTATGTGCGGGTTCGGCATCCACATCGAGAAACGCCCGCACCGTTTTGACCGGCTGCGCGAGGACAACCCCAAGGAGTGGGAGTTTTGGATGTACAAGCAGGGTTGGGGCGAGGTGCTGACCTATATCGGAGTTGGTTGGGAAGATGTGAGGTGAATAAACTCGTGGACAAGATTTTCATGTTCCGTTCCCCGCTCGAATCGCTGGTATATGTGGCGCTCTCCCTCGCGCTGTTCGTCGGCGGCGTCATCGTTGGGCGCTGCCGGGTTCGGCGCGTGCAGTGGTGGCACTTTACGCTGTTTAGCATGATCGGCGTTTGCCTGTCGATCGTACAAGGGTGGTGGTTTCTCCGTGGCTTCTAATTTCGGCTGTGTATGCAAAAACTGCAGCAGGTCATACAAAGCATGCTGTGCAACATGCGCCCACTGGCGGCACTTGGCGCTGAACGCTGGGCTGTGCGGCCATCCGCAGCACCCGCTTTGCCGCGTCCTGCGGTTTAAGCGCGTCGTAACGTATTCGGATTCGGTGTGCAGGCGATGGGAGCGGGATGCGTGTTTTTCTGCCCCGGGGGATGCCCATGCGCAGTAACTACCGCACGGTTGCGCGCGTCGCGCAGAGCATTTCGCGCATCGGTCAGAGCCCGATCAGCGCCACGGCGCTGGAAGATTTGCTGCTATTGCGCAGCGGCAGCACCAAGCCCGGGCAACGTGTCCTGTCAACCGCTCCAACGCCCACGGTGCGTCTGCACGTGCAGCTCGCCATGGAAGGGGTGCGGGAGGCACGAAAGATAAGATGCGAGTGATCGCGGAGAAACGAAGGCCATTGGCGCAATAAACGCTTGCCTCCAGACCGGCGGGAGCAGCGCCGTTTGAATAACACATAAACAACCTTTGCGCGGCGCGTCGTATTACCCGCCGGTCGGGCGTACCGCGCAAGAAATGAAAGGTGGTACATCTATGGAAGGTTACTACGTCGTAAGGTGCGACCGGTCTGGCGTGTTTGCCGGGAACATCAAGGAGCGCAATGGCCGAGAGGTCACCATGACCAATTGCCGCAGGCTGTATTTCTGGCAAGGCGCGACCTGCTGTATGCAGCTCGCCAAGACCGGGCCGCAAAAGCCGAAAGAATGCAAATTCACCGTTACGGTAGACGAGATACTACTGCTCGACGCGATTGAAATCAACCGCTGCACGGAAGAGGCCGAAGCGGCTATAAAGGGCGTGGCGACGTGGAAGATGTAAGGGTTATATCTTTCCTTGCTACGGATGACGGCTCCGGCTCCGGCTCCGGCCACGGCTACGGCGACGGCGACGGCTACGGCTCCGGCGACGGCTACGGCTCCGGCCACGGCTACGGCTCCGGCCACGGCTCCGGCTCCGGCGACGGCTACGGCTCCGGCCACGGCTTCGGCGACGGCGACGGCGACGGCTACGGCAACGGCGACGGCTACGGCTCCGGCGACGGCTCCGGCGACGGCTACGGCTCCGGCTTCGGCTCCGGCTTCGGCGATGGCTACGGCTACGGCGTAGCATCCTTATGCGGCCACACCGTCCATAAAGTGGACGGTGTGGCAACCCTTATCGATCACGTGCGCGGCAACGTCGCGAAAGGCAGAATCCTGATGAAGGATTTGACCACAAAGCCTTGCTACATTGTCAAGGGCGGCGGCTATTTCGCACACGGCGCTACGCTTGAAGAGGCACAAAACGCGCTGGAAGGCAAAGCTTTTGCGGGCATGTCTGCCGAAGATCGCGTTACAGCATTCGTGGCGGCGCACGAAAACGGGCGCGAATATCCGAACGCCGACTTCTTTGACTGGCATTTCAAGCTAACCGGAAGCTGCTTGATGGGACGCCAAGCATTCGCGCGAGACCACGGGATTGACCTTGAGGCGAGCATGACCGTACAGGCGTTCATCGCGCTTACCGAAAATGCGTATGGCGGTGCGACCATACGGCTTTTGAAACCGTACTACGACAGCGAAAAAACATAGCGTTACATAAGCGCTGTGCGTTTTATCTGGGTGGAAAGGAGGTTCCCATATGCCCATGCAACCAATCAAGGGCTTAGATGACATCATGTCCGGCGCGGTGACGGAGCGATTCGCCGCCGCGATGCAGAGCGCGTTGAAGAACATCTGCGACGTGAACACCAGCGCCAAGGCGAAGCGTAAAATCACCCTGACGCTCACCATCGCGCCCAACGAGAAGCGCCTCGCTGCGGATTTCACGCTGGACGTGAAAACCAACCTTGCGCCGCCCATCCCGATCAGCACCACCATGGCCATCAATCGCGATGATGATGGCCGCGTGTCCGCTATGGAATTGCTGGATCAGCTTCCGGGGCAAGTGAACATGGAGGGGCAGACCACGCCGACGCCGCGCGTGTTGAAGTTCGGCGGCGAAAAGTAGTACTGAGGAGGAATACCTATGGAAAACCGTGATCAAAACAGAGTTATTGAGGACCCCACGCGCTTCACCAGCGCGCCTTCGGCGCCCATGGAGGAAGGTGCGATGCGCTTCCTTTTCGAGTTGGGGAAAAACGTTAACGATTTTATTTTGACCGAAATTGACGGTCAGAACTACACCAACTCGAGCAATCTGAGAAGGGTACCCAAGTATGAGCGCCCTGACCCCGTATGTTTTCCTATCCAAACGGTTACCGGACTTGTGGACTGGCTCAAGGCTGACGTGGAGAAGATTTTTGAAAAATGGGGCACGGTGTTTGTTGTGGTATCCGGCGTAAGCACGGTACAAGTCATGTCTCCGTTCCACGGCGAGGGCAACGAGCGCGCGTCGCTGGCCAAGTGTACCATCGAAATGCCGAAGATTCGCCTCAACGAATACCTGTCGCAGGAAGATTTTATCGTCATGCTGCAAACGCATTTCTGTGAGGGCGATAACCGCGATGCGGTGGCGCTGGTGGCTGGAAATATCCGCATGCAGGAAGAAGCATCCACCGCCGATGATGGCATGAGCCAGCGCGTGACGGTCAAGGGCGGCACTGCCTCCCTGCATGAAACCATCATCAAAAACCCGGTGATGCTCGCGCCGCGCCGCACGTTCCCGGAGGTTCTCCAGCCTGCCAGCCCCTTCGTGCTGCGCATCAAGGGCGAGAAGGACGCAGCGCCGACCATCGCGCTTTTTGAGGCGGACGGCGGCGCATGGAAGATTGATGCCATCCGCACAATCGGCGAATGGCTGGAAGATCAGCTGGTCGGCCTGAACGTTTCGATCATCGCCTAAAACCATATCGTAGCCATTCCGAAAGCGTGGCGGCAGCGACGCGCAAGCCCCTGCCGCCATGCTTTCTATCAACGCGCGCCGCGCGGAAAGGATCCACGCACATGAGCCAAAACGCATTGCAGCAGGCCGAGAAGCCTGAACTGCTGGATTTGCCGCAGATCGCGCAGGAGATCAAGGCACACCTGACCATGATGACCGGCAGCATCGTACATATCGGCCAGCGGCTGATTCAGGTGAAGGAAAGCTTGGATCACGGTCAATTCACCGCTTGGCTTGCCGAAAGCGTCGGCTTTTCGCATTCCACCGCCAACAATTTCATGCACATCGCCCGCGAAGCGCCGCAGACGCCCGGCATCTTGAGCCTGCCGCACACCAAGGTGCTGGCGCTGTTGAGCGTTCCCGCCGATCAGCGGGAGGCGTTTGCCGCCGAAAACGATGTTGAGAACCTATCCGTCGATGAAGTTCGGCGCTTGACCCAGCAGCTCAAGGCATCCGAAAGCAAGGTGCAAGCAGCCGAAAAGGAAGCGCAGGAGGCGCGCTTTGCCGCTGGTCGGGCGCAGGAAATGGCAGCGCAATACAACGACCTCTATCACGGCCAAGTGCAGGCCGCCGAGGAAGCCCGGATCAAGCTGGAGAAAGCGCTTGCCAGCCCGGCCACCGTGGAAGTGCCGCCGCCCGATTATGACACACTTCGCCGCGCAGCGGAAGAAGCGGAGACCACGGTGCTGCAGGAGCGCGAAAAGGCGCAGCGCCTTGTGCAAGAGGCCGAGGACTACGCGGAGCAGGCCGAGGAAAAGCTTCGCGCCGCGCAGGCCGAAGCGCGCCGACTGCGTGAGAGCGGCGAGGGCGCGCAGGCGTCCGGCTCGCCGCTGGACGCCGGGGAGTTCGCCAAGTCGGTGCGCGAATTTATGGCCGGGTACGGCTCGCTGCCGCACATGGCGTCCTTCTTTCAGCAGATGAACCGCGAGGAGATCGACCAGTACAAGCAATGGCTGGATGTCGTGGGCGAATGGCTCCACGGTACGCGGCAGGCCATCCAAGACGGCGCGGATCGCTTTGTATCAACCGTCGAAGCCGTTGTGAAATAGGAGGGGATCGCATGCATGATAACAATGTGCCGTACGGCACGCCCGGTACGCAAGCAATGGCGGCCAACGCAAAGCCCGGCATCGTCGACACCGCGACGCAGATGAACGACGCGCTTGTGAAGATGACCGGCCTGCTGCTGGCGCTGGAAAAGCGCTTGGCCATGCTGGAAAAAGCCAGCATGCTGCGCGTGACCATCAGCAGCGCCCAAGCGCGCGCCGTGCAAAAAGCCGTGGTCGACCGCGCGAAATCCCTGTGCGACGACAACGAGCTTGCCTACGAACAATTCGGCGCCTACGTCCGGGGCGCCATATGGCGCGCGTTCCGGGCTGAATACGCTGTGCCGACCGCCTATGATCTGCCGGAGGTGCAGTACGCCTCCGCGCTGGAAACCGTGCGCTGCTGGCACAGCTTCGCCTTTATGCGCAAGCTTCGGCGCGCGGTGCGGTAGCGTGTATTTGGCCGGAACGGCTGTTATCGCCTATGACGCGGGTCTCCGAGACCGCTACTATGCCGTCGTCCACAAGGAAGAGCGCGACGAAAAGCGCAACCCGCTCGTGGAGATCCGCGCCGTGATCGACTACCCGATCCAGACCGCCATCATCTGGCCGGACGTGGCTAGCGAGAACGTCCCGCTGGCGTGCGGGTTGGTTTGCAGGATGCCGGTGGAGCGGCGGCTTGAAATGTCGGCGTTTCCGGACTACAAGCGATCCCGCGCGGAAGCGCTGCGCCGCGCCATCGAAGCCGCGCACGCCGATCACCGGCGGGACATCCTCGCCATTCTCCTGCGCCACAAACGCGGCGCTTTCGGGCGCAAGAGACGCCTATGTGACAAATAACCGACGCGCGGAGGGACACCATGGACTACATGCGCGAAATCAACGCCTTCTATGATTGGCTCGCAATAAACCCACAGATTACCGATTCCGCACGCAACTTGTGGCATGCGCTGATGCACACCGCAAATCGAGCGGGATGGATCACAGAGTTTACGGTAGCCATATCCACGTTGGAGGCAAAGACAGGCATGTCCCGTGCCGCGCTGTACAGAGCAAGGAATGTGCTCCAGCAGGCGAAGCGCATCAGCTTCGCCAAGCGCGGCGGGAACCTGTGCGCGACCTATACGATTTTTCCGCTTGTGTCTCAATATGAGACACAAAACGAAACACATACCGGACACACGGCGCAACACGAACCGGACACACCGCGAGAACATTACTCCTCGTATCCTACGGATACTCGGAAAACGAAAACAAAAACAAACACCAAAGAAGCCGCCACGACGCGATTCGAGGCGTACCGCGCGGCGGTCGAAGCCCGCGCCTTCTCTGGCGCGATGCATGCGTGCGTCATGGACTGGCTCATGTACAAAACCGAGCGCCGCGACAAGTACACCGACACCGGGCTTTCCAAGCTGCTGGGCATCTTCGAGCGCAAGGCGGCGGAGTACGGCGAGGATGCCGTGATTTATGCCGTAGACCAAGCAATCACCAACTGCTGGAAAGGCATCGTGTGGGACAAGGCGCCCGGCGGCGCGAGGCCGAGCGCAGACGCGAACTATGTGAGCTGCGATGACGAGGAGGTGTAACGATGGCCGCATTGCTACCGCCGAACAACATCGACGCCGAACGCTGCGTGCTTGGCTCTATGCTCCAAGACGCCGAAGCGGCGCTGACGGCATCCGGGCTGCTCAAGCCCGAGGACTTTTACCATCCGGCGCACAGCGAAATCTTTTCCGCGATGCAGGCCGTGCGCGAATCCGGCTCGCCGGTCGATCTGGTCACGGTCGATGCGGAGCTTGCCAACCGTGGCACGCTCGACGGCGTGGGCGGCACCGGGTACATGATCGAGATATCGCAGTACGTGCCCACCACCGCAAACGTCGATGCGTATATCGGCATCGTCCGCGACGCGAGCGCGCGGCGCCGGATCATCTGCATCCTGCGCGATGGCGCGGTCAAGGCGGCGATCCCGCAATCCGGCGAGGCGAATGCACCGGAGCAGATCATCGAGGGCGTGCGGGAGCAGCTGGCCGGGATCATCACGCGCGCCGGATCGGGCAAGTCGGCGCAGGACATGATGGTCGACGCGATGCTTGCCATGACGCGCAAGACCGAGGACTTGCAAACCAGCATCCCATGGCTCGACGCGCACTTCGGCCTGCGCGATGGCGAGCTGACGGTGATCGGCGCGCGCCCCGGCATCGGGAAGAGCATCCTGCTGTTCCAGATCGCCGCGCACGTGGCGCGCCATGGCCGACCCGCGCTGTTTTTCTCGATGGAAATGAACAGTGCGCAGCTGGGCGGGCGGTGGTTCTCCTCGCGCGTGTCGGTCGACCTGAACGCCATCACGCGCAAGAACGCGAGCTTGGAAGAGTACGAGCGCATGGCGAAGCTGATGTCCATCGACGCCGACGCGCTGATCACGCTCGAGGACGTGCGGTGCAGCGTCGGGGAGATCGCGGCGAAGGCGCGCAAGCACATCCGCGTGCACGGGCCGTCGCTGATCGTGGTGGACTATTTACAGCTGGTAAAATCCGGCGTCCGCAAGCCCAACCGTGAGCAGGAGGTTGCCTACATCAGCGGCGAGCTGAAAGGGCTGGCGAAGGAGCTGAACGTGCCGGTGCTCACAGCCTCGCAGCTCTCCCGCGAGATGACGCGCGCGGGCAGGCGTCCGAACCTTGCCGACCTGCGCGAATCCGGCTCCTTGGAGCAGGACGCCGACAACGTGCTGTTTCTCCACGTGCCCGACGAGGACGGCGCGAAGAACAAGAGCTTCGTGCCCACGGAAATCCTGATCGCCAAGCAGCGGCAGGGCGAATCCGGCATCTACCGCACGCTGATTTGCGAGCGGAAGTATGTGCGGTTCCGCGAGGCGACGCGGGAGGAGATTGCCGAGGGGGTGAGCTGGTGAGCACGAAGGAACCACGTCTCGCCCGCGTTTTTCCAAGACGGACCAATGCAACGCCGAATGATGAACTTGTTTTTATCAACTGTCCACCACCGATGCTGGCAATGCCGGAGATTGATGAAGTACATGTGAGTGTTGCATTTACTTGGGACAAGGCGCTTGCAGAACGGCTTGCGGAAGCTTGGTGCGCGGTGGGTGTACCGGTCAGTATGGGCGGCCCGGCACTAGGAAGCAAAGGCGGGGATTTTGTCCAAGGACGCTATCTAAAACCGGGATACACATTTACTTCACGGGGTTGCAATAATCATTGCTGGTTCTGCGATGCATGGCGTCGCGAAGGCCCGCTGCGAGAATTATCAATACAAAACGGACACAACATCTTGGACAACAACCTTCTTCAATGTAGTGATACACATGTCGAATCAGTTTTTCAGATGCTTGCAAGCCAGCCACAGAAACCTGTTTTCACAGGCGGTCTCGAAGCCAGAGAACTCAAACAATGGCATGCTAGAAGGCTGAAAGAGTTGAAAACACAACGCATGTATTTTGCGTATGACATCCCTGATGATTATGAGCCACTCTTAGAAGCGGGGAAGATCATGCGTCAAGAAGGACACACATTTGCCTCGCATTCCATGTGCTGCTACGTGTTGATTGGTTACCAATGTGACACCATTGAAAAGGCCGAAAGCAGGCTTAGGGATACTGTGCTTGCCGGATTTGTGCCTTACGCAATGCTCTATCGCGGCGAGGATGGTGCACGTAACGAACAATGGAAGCGATTTCAGCGGGAGTGGTTAAGACCGGAAATACTTGGATCAAAGCTAAAGCAAATCCTTCGTCAGCAGGGAGGGACGTAGATGGCTAAACCGATACCGCCGCGCCTGTACCAAGAAATAGAGTGGAACCTGCACCATGTCCAGCTCCATCAGCAAACCGTCCGCGAGGAGTTTGACAGCATCTTCGCGGCAAAAGCCATGGTGGGGCAGTTCCCGGCGCGCGGTCACGGTCATCACGGCGATCCCACCGCCACCCGCGCGATCCGCTTGGCCGACGGCACGCGCGAAAGCAATAATTCTTCGGCATGGCTCAAGGCCATCGGCGAGACCCAGTGCTTTTTTGCCGGAGCGCCGGAGGCGGAGCTTTTCGAAAGCTACTATGGCTGCGATATCACCATGGAGGCGCTATCGGAGCAGACCGGCATCAGCGTTAAGACCTACCAGAACCGGCGGGACAATGTTGTTTTTCGGTGTGCGATGCACGCGGCGGGGTTGGGATTGATACGATTGGAGGCATAACGGAAAGCAAACCGACCAACAGGCCGCCTTTTCATATTATGAAGGAACGCCCTTTCTTTTTGGGATCAGAACATGTCGCATGCTATATATTTTCCCGTTTTATCTGCTACAGGAAAATTCGTCTATATGAATGCAAAACCCTTGGTGGCATAAGGCGTGCGAACATCAAAAGAATTTCACACAATTTCTGTTGTGGGAAAATACGAGGAAGGAAAAATGTTAGAGAGCAAGCAGAACATAAGAAAATATATGAAGGAACTAGGCATGTGCCATATGACATGTATGTTTCCACTGATTAGCCGCCTTGCGGGGCAATGCTATAGATGCTCTGTGGTTGAACAAATATTGGAAATAATTTCTGATACAGACGGTCAATACGAGATGTTTCTTGACATGATGAGGGGGAAGCGCTAATGGAATTCGTCCACCCCATCCGTGATGCCGAGATAGTTCGCCAGCGCTTCATCATATGAATAGAAGAAACACCCTTTCGCCTTTTCCTTCTGCTATCTCGAGATCCCTAACATTCCGTTTTTTAGACAAAAAGGAAAGTCGAGAGCCGCAGCGCCGGGAAGCCTTGCCGCGCAAGGGCTGGCGCGCGCAGGGGAGTTTCATATTAAAGGTAAAAAAAGAAAGTCGAGGCGAGACGAAAAGATGAAGGTTCAACCGATACGCGATCTGGAAAAAATCAAGGAGATCGAGAGCCGTCTCGCCGCTGATCGAACCGAGAGGGGACGCAGAAAATATCTGGTCTTTGTGTGCGGCATTTACCTTGCGCGCCGCGTGTGCGATATCCTGCCCATGAAAGTGAAGGAATTGCGCGATCAATCGTTCGTGCAAATCAAGGAGGATAAGACCGGCAAGATTATAGAATTGCCGATCCCGGATCATCTGCGAAAAGTGTTGCGTCGTGAACTAAAAGGCAAAGATGGAAACGACTATGTTTTCATGAGCCGTCAGCGCGGGAAGGATGGTGTAGATCGACCGATTTGTTATAAGACTTCGTACCTGTACCTCAAGGAGATTGCCACGGTGATGGGCTTGCCGTATAACGTCGCGACGCACAGCATGCGCAAGACCTTTGGTTATCACTACTATCAGCGCACTAAGGATATAGCCACGCTGATGGTGCTGTACAATCACAGCACCGAGAAGGATACCAAGGTGTATATCGGAATCGAGCTGGATGAAATCACGGCGGCGGTAAAGGGATTTAAGTTTTAAAACCGGATTCCGGTTGACACCGTTTTTCGAATATGTTATGCTATCCTCGTCAAAGGTCTAAGTGAGCCACCGCGCCAAGTTGGTACGGTGGTTTTCTTATGCCTTTTGATATTCGTAAGCGTTTGGGAATATGGGGGGCGACACGATGACACCCGAAATCCTCGCCCTGCTCCACGAGTGCATCCGCACCGGCAACATGCTGCCGTTCTATGTATGCGAGTGAAAGGAAAAATTATGGCCAATCGTCCACTGCGCCCTTGTAAGCGTACAGGCTGCACAGCACTGACGCGCGAAGGCTGGTGCGAGCAGCATAAGCCGGACTGGCGGGAGCGTGAACGCAAAGCATCCGCCGCATGGCACTGGATGTACAATACCAAGTGGTGGAAGCGTACGCGGCAGATGGTACTACTGGAGGATCCGTGGTGCTATGAGTGCGCTGCGCATGGTCAGCGCGTTCGAGCTACAGAGGTCGATCACCGCACGCCGCACCGAGGTGTGCGCACGCTGTTCTTCGACCGCACCAACCTCGGCGGCTTGTGCCACGCGTGCCACTCGCGCAAGACCATGCGCGAGCAGAATGAAGCACGAATGCTCGTGAACGCGACCCTCCCCCCGCCCTGAAAAAGTTTTGAAAGAGGCTTGGAAAACCGTGGGAAAGGGTCGCGCGCAAGAAAACATCCCCAATCAGCACCAGAAGGGAGGGACGGAGGATGCCCGCGAATGTAGTCGATATCCGCAATTCAAGGAAACACTTGACGCAATCAGAAATTGACGCGCGTCTATCGGAACAGAAAAAAATCGAGCGGGACAAGGTAAAGTTATGTCCGCCTAAATATCTCAAAGCGGACGAAACGGCGTTTGCGTACTGGAAAGCAATCATCAAGCGCATGAAATCCGTCACGCTTCTGGATGATTTAGATAGCGAGACGCTGGCAATGTACTGCCAAATGCTTTCGAGGCGCGACGCGTTGTCAATGATATGGCGCACAGGCGCGGAGATGGCGAGCGGCATGAATGATCCGATGGAGAGGATGGCTATCACAAGTACACTGGACGAGACGCTCAAGCGCTTAGAGGCGCAGGAACGTCTCGCTTTGCAGTACGCGGAAAAGCTCGGTTTGACGCCGAGCGGGCGTGTACGGCTGGCAAAAAAGCGGGCAGAGGAGCGGGCAGTAGACCCGGATGCCGATCTGTATGGCGACGAGGGGGGATAGCGCATGCCACACGCGGTTACGCAGTATGCGATGGACGTCGTGTGCGGCGAAAAGCGCGCGCTGTGCTGTAAAGACGAGATCGCGTCCTGCCAGCGGCACCTGCACGATTTAGAACGGCAGGGAACGGAAGATTTTCCATATGTCTTTGACGAGACGCGCGCCGATAGAATTTTTCGGCATTTCTCCAACATCCCGCGGATCGATGATCCGGCACGAAGGATCGAACTGGAGGACTGGCAAAAATTCGACGATGGAGCAATCTTCGGGTGGGTACACAAGGACACCGGGAAACGCCGGTTTAAGAGAGTTTATCGAAGAATCGCCCGTGGCCACGCAAAAACGACGTGCGCCGCGGGCGTTGGCATATACGGCATGTGTGGCGACGCGTTGTACCCGCCGGGCAGGCCGGAGTTAGCGCGATACGAGACCGACCCGGAAGTCGTCATCTGCGCCGTAGACAGGGAACAGGCAAAGCGATGCTGGAAGGACATTTGGACAGTGGGCGACATGACGCCCGCGTTCCGCAAGCGGCTGGACATCAAAAAAACCTATATCCGGCACAAGACGCGGAGCGGGCAGGTCATCACGCTATCAAAGGACACAAAAAACAAGTCGGGCGGTCGACCAAACATCCTAATCGTCGACGAATGGCACGAGCACCCGACGAGCGAGGTGCGCGACATCGCTGCAGGTGGTTTGGGAAAGACATGGCAGGGGCTTGAGTACGTTATCACAACGGCAGGAACCGACGCGGAAAACAAGCCGTGTTACCGAGACGATCTGTTTTTTAAGCGGATTTTGTCCGGCGAGGTGCGGCAAGACGATGTGTTTGTCATGATCCGGGAGATTGACGATGAGGACGACCCGCATGACCCTGCGTGCTGGGTAAAGGCAAACCCATTTTTCCGCGCGGGCAGCGATTATGCAAAGAACCTTTTTGAGCAGGTGCAGGCGGAGCATGACCAAGCCTACAACAGCGGAGACCCGGACAAAATCCGCAAGTTTCTGATACAGCGCATGAACCGCTGGCAGGCGGACAGCGAGAACAAGTACCTATCCGGCTGCATGGACGCGCTGCGCGCGTGCAGGGCGGCGGCATCGGGAGACGCGCAGGAAAGCCGAAAAGAATTTGCACGGCTAACGCGAGACGTTCGCGGCCACTTTGGCGTGGACCTAGGTAAAACGCTGGATCTTTCCGCCGCAGGGTACGCCGCGTTGCTGGAGGACGGGCGCATCGCCATTGCGGCACACGGGTTTATGCCCCAGAACCGTGCGACGGAGCACGAGCACAGTGACCGCGTGCCATACAAGCACTGGGCGACGGAGGGTTGGTGTACACTGACGCCCGGATCTGTGACCGACAACCGGTACATCGAGCAGTGGATCTATGAGCGCGAGGAGGATCACGGATGGATCGGCGAAGAGCTGGATTACGATGGGCATAACGCGACGGACATGGCGATCCGCATGCGCGAGGTGAAGGGCGAGGAATGGGTGGTGGAGATCCCGCAGACCTGCGCATCGCTCAATCTGGCGACCAAGCGCCTGCGCGAGCTGATTATCCAAGGCAAGATTGTGACCGATGGATCGCCGCTGCTCGAATGGTGCTTCGCGAACGCGATCGAGGTCATGAATAGCTATGGAGACATCAAACTTTCCAAGCGACACAAGGACGATAGCCAGCGAATCGATCTAGTGGCGGCGATCATCAACGCGCTTACACGTCTGCTGGTAAAAATCGATGCGGGGCTATCGCTGAACGAAAAAATACTAGCCCAAGACTGGAGCATGTAAAGGGGGTGGTGCGATTTGGGGGTGCTATACAGGACGCGCGCCGCGTGGAGAGCTTTCCGCGCGCGGGATGAAACCACAGCGCGCAAGATTATTACGCTTGAGGACCCGAGCGAATGGCGAACCGGCGGCAATCCGTTTGACGGCGGATCCATCGCGGCGATGAAGGTAAGCGCTGTCAACGCGGCGGTGGAACTGCGCAGCGACAGCATGGGCAAGCTCCCGGCGTACGTCATGAACGAGCGCACCAAGGAGCGCATCGAAGGACACTACCTAACGCGCCTGCTTGCCGTTCGGCCAAATGAAGCGATGAGCCCGTTTGTGCTGAAAAAGCTGTTGGAGGTACATCGCCTACAGTGCGGGAACGCGTATCTATGGGCGCCACGCGATGCGCGCACAGGCCAGCCGCGCGAGTTGCTGCCGCTGAACCCGACCTTTGTGCAGCCCTACATCCACACGGACGGCGTGCTTTGGTATATCGCTACCAATCCACAGACCGGCGAGCAGCGGAAGTTCCGCAGCTGGGACATCGTGCATCTCAAGGGATATAGCGAGGACGGCATTACCGGCATTTCTGTTTTGTCACGCGCGGCGCAGGTCATCCGCACGGCGTCCAGCCAGCAGCAATACGAGCAAAAGCTGTATGACCAGAGCGCGCGTCCAAGCGGCGTGCTATCCGTAGAAGCGGATTTGAGCAAGGAAGCGCGGGACAAAGTGCGCGAGGAATGGAACCGCATTCACGCCGGGGCTGACAACGCGTTTCGCGTGGCGGTGCTCGATAACGGACTGAAATATCAGCAAATCGCGCTGAGCCAGTCGGACGCGCAGTTTGTGGAGAGCAAAGAGGTCACGGTTGCCGACATCGCGCGGTTTTATGGCGTACCGTTGTATAAACTACAGGCCGGAAAACAGAGTTATTCCAGCAATGAGCAAAACGCAATCGAATATGTGGTCAGCGCGATACACCCTGCGGTGACGCAGGACGAGGAGGAGCTTGGACACAAGCTCCTTTTTGATGCGGAGCTACAAAAAGGGCTGGTCGTACACATCAACATGAACGCGGAAATGCGCGGGGACATGGCAGCGCGCGGCGCGTGGTACAAAGACATGCGCGAGATTGGCGCTTACAGCGTGAACGACATTCTTGGATACGAGGATTTACCGAAGGTCCCGGGCGGCGACGAGCGCTACGCCAGCCTCAACTACGTGCCGCTGGAAGATTTTAAGAGGCTGAGCATCGAGAGAAACCGAGGAGGAGAAGCATGAATATTTTTGAGGCCGTAAAAAAAGCGCAGGCAAACGGAACCGCGATATACCGTCCCGCATGGAAGGGGCGGTATTGCATTTTGCCGACCAACACGCCGAGGGGCTGCCTGACGGTGGGTGCGGTGAAGGGGAACCGCACCGGCTACCGATGGCAGCCGCAGCTGGAGGATTTGGCGGCGGAGGACTGGGAAGCGGAAGAAGCGACGCAGGCCATGCTGTGCGGTATGAGTGCACTGGAACCGCACGCGGAGCCCGAGCTGGAGCCGGAGCCCGAGCTGGAGCCGGAAGCACCGCCCGCGAAGCTTGCCAAGGCGGTGAAGAAGTGAAACTGCCCAAGTTTTTCAACCTGTCTCCGCCCAAGGCAGAGGGGGAAGCCGCTGAACTGCGCATCGACGGTGTGATCGTTGAGGATGACGATAAGTGGCTGTACGACTGGTTTGACATCGCGGCGACCGCGCCGAACGCGCTACGCCCACAGCTTAAAGCGCTGGGCAACGCGCCGCTGACGGTGTACATCGACAGCCCCGGCGGCTATGTGACCGCCGGGGCGGCGATCTATACGGCGCTCAAGGAATACCCGGGCGAAGTGACCGTCAAGATTGAGGCGCGCGCCTACTCCGCCGCATCGGTGATCGCCATGGCTGGGGATCGCGTGCTTATCAGCCCGGTGGCGCAGATGATGGTGCATTTGCCATGGACGGAGGCGGCCGGGAATGAGCATGAGCTGCGCAACGCGGCGGAAATGCTGGCCGAAACCAAGGAAACGCTCATCAATGCCTACCAGCTCAAGACCGGCAAAACACGCGAGGAGATACTTGCGCTTCTGGAGGCAAATGACCACCAAGGCACGTGGATGAGCGCGAAGCGCGCGGTGGAGCTCGGCTTTGCCGATGAAATGCTATACGCATTCGACGCACCCGAGGCACAGGCGGCGCTGACCAATTTGGCGCGCCGCGCATACGCGCTGGAGCGCCCGCCCATCGCGAGAATGCCGGATGCAGAGCCGGATGCTGAGGCGTGGGCATCGGAAGCGGACGCGGAACTGGCGCTGGAAGAATTAAGAATTTAGCATACGAAAGGGGCAAGAAAATGAAAAACAAGGTGTACGAGCTGAAGAATCAGCGCAACGACTGGCTGGAAAAGGCCAGAGCGGCGCGGGCGGGCAAGGACAAGGAGGCTTACGCCGCCGCCATGGCGGAGGTGAAAAAGCTTAACGAGGAGATCGAGCAGGAGGAAGCGCTGCAGGCCGAGGAAGGCCGCTTTACGGAAAGCGACAGCAATATGATGAACCTGCGCCAGTTGCAAGAGCAGAAGAAGGAGGAAGGAAAGGCGCAGTCCCGCGCCGACGCGGCCAGAAGCGGCGCGGAATATGCGCAGGCGTTTGCCTACGCGATCAAAAACGGTATCACGATGAGGAGCGGCGAGCGCGATGAAAAGTGCAAGCCGCTCTATAACGCGCTGACCGAAAGCGGCGGCACGCCCGCCGGATCCGACGGCGGCTTCCTCGTACCGATCGACTTTGACAACATGATCCACGAGGTACGGCGCGCGCTTTCTCCGCTCTCCGATATTTTTCGGCAGGAGATCGTCAACACCCTCACGGGTTGGCGCGCACTGGACGCGGCGCCGACCGCCGGTTTTACTTCCATGGAGGAGCTGACGCCGATTCCCAAGGACGACCAGCCGAAGTTTGAGAAGATCGAATACAAGCTGGTCAAGTATGGCCTGATTGTGCCGATCAGCCGCGAGCTGGCCGACGACAACACCGCAGGCCTGCTCCAGTACCTCGCACGCTGGTTCGGATCGAAGGAAATCATCACAGAAAACAAGCTGCTGCTTGCGATCCTGCAGGCGCTGACGGGCGTCGACGTGCCTGCGGGCGATGAAGTGAAGGCCATCAAGGATGCGCTGAACATCACGCTGGATCCCGCGATCTCGGCCAACGCGAAGATTCTGACCAATCAGACCGGCTTTGGCCTGCTGGACAAGCTGGAGGACATGAACGGCGACCCGATGATGCAGCCGGACATCACGCAGCCCACCGCATACCGCCTCAAGGGGCGACTGGTGACCGTGGTGCCGGATCGCTTCCTGCCCAACACCACCGGCGCGCCGGTATATATCGGCGACATGGAGCAATTCGCGACGCTGTTCCGGCGCAAAGCGTTTGAGTTTGCCTCTACGGACATCGGCGGGCAGGCATGGAGCACCGATTCCATCGAGACGCGCGGCATTGTGCGACTGGACGCGCAGAAGTTTGATGCGGAGGCGGCCACGGCGCTGTTGCTGGCGATCGACTAAGGAAGGAGGCCGCGCATGGCCACAGAGCAAGAGTTCCGCGCCTATGCGCGGCTGGAAGACGCCGATTATGATAACGACATCAGTATCAGCATCTGCTACGAGAGCGCGGTCGACATCGCCCGCGATGCGGGCGTGCCGCCACTCGATGGCAGCCGAAAGTATGACATACTGATTTTCGCATCCGCGCTCTACCTGTACGAAAACCGGGGATTTTCTCCCGGCGTGGCGGTGGACGGCCGCACGCAAAGCGACTGGGTGCGAAAACAGATGACGGCATACCTCAAAACGCTGGAAATCAAGGAACTGCTGCGCGCGGAGGGAGGCAATACCGATGGCGATCCGTAATACGGCGGATCTGCGCCATCGCGTCTCTCTCCAGCGCCCGGCGGAGCCAGAGATCGACGCGCAGGGATACCCGAAAAGCTTGGACGGCCAATGGGAAGAGGTCACAAAAACTTGGGCGCTGGTGCGCGACGTGAGCGGGAAAGAGTTTTTCGAGGCATACGCGACGCAGGCGCTGCGCGTTGTGACCATTGAGCTGCGGGCGCTGCCGGGCATCGGCATCGACAACAGCTGGAGCGTCGTTTTTCAGGGCGTGCGCTACTACCTGCTGCACATAAACCACCGGGATTACAAGGGAAAATGGCTGGAACTCAAGGCGCAGAACACGCGCCCGGAGCAGGCGGGAGGGGATGCGTTTGAGCGGATCGGTGATGACGTTATCGGGGATGCAACAGGTGCTGGATGAGCTGCGGCGCAGGCAGGGGCTGGTCAAGGACGACCCGATGAAGCTGATCCTTGAGGAGGCGGCGGCGCCGATCAAAGAGGACGCGGTGCGCCGAGCCGCCGCCCACCACAGAACCGGCAGGCTTGAAGAGAAAATTACCATCCTGCCCGCCAAGAGGAACAAAGGGCGCGTCTATGTAAAAATCGGCGTGCCGCGCTTTGCGGGCGTAGGGTACGCAATCCCGCTGGAGTGGGGACACATCAACCGCGATGGCAGCATTACCGCACCCGCGCCGTTCATGCAGCCCGCATACGAGAGCCAGAAGGAGACCGCCTACCTGCGGATCCGGCAAGGGCTTGAGGAGCAGATCATCAAGGCAGGTGGCAGCGGATGAGCGTGCTGGAGCTGATACAATCCACGCTCGCGCCGCTGGACATCCCGGTGACCACGCTAACCGGCGACGCGAGAGCGCCGGTATATGCGGTGGTGTTCGAATTTGACGATAGTCCATCGCAGCGGGCGGACAACGCCGAGACCATGACCGACAGCTTTGTACAGATCGACTTCATCGCACGAACCAATATCGAAAGCTTGGTAACGCAGGCGATTCAGCTGCTGGCGCGCGCGGGCTTTATCCGGCGCGGGAAGCGCACCGAACACAATGAAAAGAGCGGGACGTACCGGCACATGACGCGGTGGATCCTGCGCACGAGATACCTATATGAAGAAACGGACGAGGAGTGATATCAATGCCCAACGAGATACTGAAAATGGCGCATTCGCCTATCAAATTGGACAACATCCACTATGCCATGCTGACCACCGACGAGGTGGGCGTGCCGGTGGTATACGGCGAGATCAAGAAACTGCCGGGCGGTATCGACGTGACCATCACGCCCAACGCGCAGAGCACGCCGCAATATGCCGACAACGGCAAGGTGGCTAACTTTGTGTCCGCCGGTGACGTGAACATCACGGTGGAAATGACCGCGCTGCCCACCGAAACGCAGGCCGATTGGCTGGGGCACATGATCGACGAGCGCGGCGGCATTGTGGAAAACAAGGACGATACACCGGATTATTTCGCCTTCGGATTCCGGACGGAGACCAGCGAAGGCAAGCAAAAGCTGGTGTGGCTGTACAAGGTAAAGGCCGCGCCGCCCGAGGAGAAATATCACACGCTCGCGGGCGATGTGACCTACTCCACGACCACCACCACGCTTAGCGCGGAGACGCGCAATGCGGACGGCAACTGGAAGTACTCGCTCCTAGAGGGCGACCCGGACGTGGACCCGGCGGATCTGGCGGCATTTTTTGATAGCGTGATGGATCCGCAGCTCGTGTAGATGTCGTAAAACCGCACGGCAAAAAGAACGGAGGGAAACAAAGAATGATACAAAAAGTGACGCTCACCATTGACGGAAAGGAAAAGACCTTTCAGCGCATTGTGACTGCACGGATGTGCCGAACTGCTTTTCACGCACGGATGGAATACGTGCAGGAGCGGATTCGGAAGCATGACGTGATTACCGACGAGATGATCGATAAGCTGATCGATTGGCTGGTGGAGGCCTATGATGGTCAGTTCACCGCGGATCAGTTCCTCGACGGATACAGCGGTAGCCCGCTGGAGATCTGCATGATGATGGAGGAGCTGATTACCTCGGTATCCGACGCGGTGATCGACTTCCCAAAGCGGACGCCGGAGGAAGCGAGAGCGGCGAATCCGGCGTAGGGGAGTTTTTCCTCGAGCTCTACAGCCACCTGCTCTCGGAGGGGTGGCGCATGCGGGACATCGACGAGATGGACATGCTCTACTACCTGCGCGTGCGCGGGCATGAGATGCGCAAACGTAAAAACAAGGAAACGGAAAAGAAGCGCGCATACATCGACCAAGTGTGGCCGGGGCTGTAGCCACACGAAACATCGGCGAACGCCCGCAAGGGTTTCGCGGCGCGGGGCGGCAAGAAGGCCGACCGGGCGGGACAACCTCCACCGCCCTCCCCGCGCCTATTCCGGAGGTTTTTGATTTTGAACACACACCGCCGCGAGGCGGTTTTTTGATGCAACGAAGGAGGTGGGGGCATGGCGGAGGATTTGGGCGCGTTGAGCGTAACGCTATCGCTGAACACCGACAATTTTACCAAGAACATGCAGAGCGTAGAGCGCCAGCTCAAGACGCAGGACGCTGCATTTCAGGCGTCGGTCGCCGAGGCGGGGAAGCTGGGGAACGCCGTTGATAAGCTGAGCAACCGCCAGCAGTATCTCTCCATGCGGCTCCAGACGCAGCAAGGCGCCATGGAGAAATATGCCCAAGAGATCACGCGGTTGAGCGGCGTGCATGCCGACCTAGACAAGGAGCTCCAAACGCTGCCCGCGCAGATAGACGCCGCGAAAAGGGCATGGCAAGACAGCGAGCGCGCCCTCAAAGAGCAGGAAAAGGCGATGGACAAGGATGCAGACGCCACCGAGGCGCTGCGCAAGGAGACCGCCGCCCTGCGCGACGAGTATGATAAGCTGAAAAACAAGCAGGACGCCGGGAAGCGAAGCCAGGACACCGTCGTGGCGCAGCTGGAAAAAACCCAGCTTGCGTATCAAAAGATGCGCAAGGAGGTGGCGCAGACCGGGGCGGAGCTGGACAAGCTCAAGGGGCCTCTCGGGCGCGCCGGGGACTGGATGCGCGCGACGGCGGATCAGACCATCGCGACGGGGAAGCAATGGCAAAAGGCCGGGCAGAGCATCAGCAAAGCCGGATCCACACTGACGCGCAATGTGACGCTGCCCATCGTGGGCGTGCTGGGCACGGGCGTAAAGGCCGCGATCGACTTTGAGGACGCGTTCGCGGGCGTGCGTAAGACCGTGGAGGCTACGCCCGAGGAGTTTGCCGCGATAAAGCAGGGCATGATCGACATGTCCAACCGCATGCCGTTCGCGGCGAAGGAGATCGCCGCCGTCGGCGAAGCGGCGGGACAGCTGGGCGTAAAGGCGCCGGACATCAACCATTTTTCCGAAACGATGCTCAAGATGGGGCAGGCCACCGATTTGGCGGCGACCGAGGGCGCCACCAGCATGGCGCGCTTCGCGGCCATCACGGGCATGCCGATCGATAATGTGGATCGGCTGGGCAGCAGCATCGTGGCGCTGGGCAACAATTACGCGGCCTCGGAAAGCGAGATCACCGAGTTTGGCATGCGCATCGCGGCGGCGGGGCGGCAGGTGGGCTACAGCGAAGCATCCACGATGGCCTTTGCCACGGCGCTGCGCGCGGTGGGCGTAGACGCGGAGGCGGGCGGCACCGCTTTTTCCAAGGTTGCGCTCAACATGGACATGGCGGCGGCAAAGGGCGAAAAGGCGATGGCCAAGTATGCCAAGGTTGCGGGCATGTCGGCCAAGGAATTTACTAAGCTCTGGGGCGAGGACGCGGCCAGCGCGACGGTGAAGTTTATCGAGGGACTGGGCCGCGTAGAGAAGTCGGGCGGAAACCTCGCGCTGGTACTGGAGAATTTAGGCTATAAAGAAGTGCGCGTGCGCGACACACTGATGCGCGCAGCGGGCGCGAGCCACATGGTAGCCGACGCGGTCACGCTGGCCAACCGGGCATGGCACGAGAATACAGCGCTACAGGACGAGGTGAACAAGCGCAACGAGACCACGGCCGCCAAGCTCAAAGTGCTGGGGAACCGGGCGCAGAACGCGTTTATGCAATTCGGCGAGGCGGCGATGCCTGCGCTGAACAAAGCGATGGATCTCGTAGGCGGGCTGATCGACCGATTTGCCGCGATGGATGAAAAGGCGCGTAGCAACTTGCTATTCTCTGCGGGCGCTGCAGCGCTGGCGGGGCCTTTGCTCAAGGTACTGGGCGAAACGGTTGAAAATATTGGTGACCTCAAGCGAGGGTATGGTGAAATAAAAAGATTCATGGGAAGCGGTAGTCCGGTGGCAACGCTGATCGGAAGTGCGGCTCCATGGCTTGCGGTGGCGGGAGGCATCGGCGCGGTAACGATGGCGCTGATAAAATATGGCGAAACGGCGGAAAAGCGCGAAGCACGCCTGAGCGCCGAGATCAAGGGATTTAGCCTCAAGCTCGATGAAGCAAAAATACAGGGCTTTGTGGACAGCGTCGCAGAGAGCAAGGGAACGTACACCGGTTATGTGGATATGGTGCTGGAAACCCGGCAGACCTACGATACCCTTTGGTCGAACTTTGAAACTAAGCTCGACAACGGGCTTAGTAAAAAAGAGCTGAGGGATATAAAAAAGGATCTCGGCGCTCAGGTAAACATCGAGCTCAAGGATGCGGAAGAAGCGCAAGCAGCCATGAGCGATGGTGAAAAGAAAAAATCGAAGGGTTTAATGGCAACGCTGAAAGATCTTGAGGCAGAGTATGTTGCTGTTATGACCTCCATACAAAAAAAGGGTGGCGAAGTAACCAGAGAACAAGCAACGCAGCTGGAGAACCTTGAAACGCGCATCACCGGCGTAGTTGAGCAGCTGCGCTCTCTAACAGAAGACGAAAAAAAGCTAGGCGAATCGGCGGTGACGCTGGTAAAGGCTGGCGTTACGAACGAAAAAACACAGGCAGATGCCGTGGCCTTTGTCTTAACCGAAGGCGACCTGCGACTGCAAAAAGCCGCAGAAGAAGGTGCAAAAAAGGACGCAGAAGCACTAGAAAAATACAACAAAGCCGTTACAGAGGCGGCCGAAACCGGGGACGTTCTCAAAGGTGAAATGGCGGGGCAAGAGCTAGCGAATAGACTGGCAGCAAATGCTGCGGATATCGCGGCAGAAAAAACAAAGACCGCGCAGGAGCTTTCCGGCTTATTTGACGGCATTGTAAAGCAATATCCCGAAGAAGTGGCGAAGCTGCAACGGGTACTGGACGCCTATTCGCTTAAGAAAATCATTGGCGAGGGCGGGTTTGCGGCGCTCAGCAAGGAGGATATCGAAAAAAACCGGGAGCAGCTGGCGCAATCCTTGCAGGATGTGCTGACGATCAACGAACAGGAAAAACTGTTCGGCGATAAAATCGAGGCGCTGGATCCAAAGGTATTCACGGAAAAACTATTCGCAGGGTTTCAGTCCGGCGATTTTGAGGATGCCGTGCCGGATCTGTTTGATACGCTGCCGGAGATGATTTCCGATGGCCTGCTGGAAAGCATTAAGGGCATGGAGGGCAACCCCGTGCTGGAAGTGCTAAAAGGCATGCTTGACAGCGGGCAGATCAAGCCGGAAGATTTAGATTTAACAGCGCTTTCCGGCGCGCTATCCACATCGTTAAAGGCAATGGGCATCAAGGAAATCGGTGGAGAAATCGGAAAAGAGTTGCCAGCCGGCCTTGGCGAAGGAATAACGGCGGAAACAGCAAAAGCAACGGACGCTGCAACACAACTGGCAAGCGATACCGACGGCGCTTTGCGGGGCGGTCTAGGGGTAGAATCGCCATCGACGAAGGGCAAGGAAGCGGGCAAATATTATTCCGAAGGCGTAGGACTTGGTATAACGGAGAATAAAGGGCTGGCAACAACACCATCGGCGCAGTTAGGAGGCGCCGTGATTAGCGCCACCTCCCTCGCCATCACGACCGGGAAGCAATCCGTAGTTGACGCGCTGGTGGGCGTGGTCGACGCGGCGATCACGGCGGCGGCGGTCAAGCTCAACGCCTTTCTGGCTGAACTGAGCTCGGCGGAGGCGAGAGCCGACGCACTGGAGACGCGCGGAACGACGACCAATTACAATAAATTTACGATCAATGCTAAAAGCAACGCGACGGCGCGGGACATTGCTCGGGAATCGGCAAAAGCCCAGCAAAAAGCCGGACGGTACGCATAGGGGGGAGGAAGGCCGTGAAGCTGATCTACACAAACAGCGCGGGCGGGTCGGTGACCTTCGCGACAGACGACGACCTGCGCGGCGCAGACATCCTCCTCAAAGAAGCGGATGGCATCCACGGCCTGCAGGCCGACGTACAGCTGGTGACGCAGTACGGGCAGGACGGAGGCACGCCGGTCAGCAGCCAGCTTAAACCGCGCAGCATCACGCTGGGGTGCAAAATCATACGAAACGTGATCGCTACGCGGCTCGCGCTGCTGCAGGTGATGGATCCAAAGCTGAAAGGCGTGCTGACGCTCCAGCGGGGCAGTTTTGAGCGAAGAATCAACTGCGAGATTGAGGAAGCACCGGCATTTGAACGGCGCGGCGGCGACAGCTTCACGGTAGACCTGATCGCACCCGCGCCTTACTGGATGGACAGCGCCGCACAGCGCAGGGAAATGGCGACATGGACGGATCTTTTCGAATGGCCGCTGGACGTACCGGAGGAGGGCATCTCCTTCGGCGAGCGGGACACCGCGCAGATCGTCAATATGGTGAACCCGGGGCAGGCGACAGTGGGCATGCGCATCGAAATCGCGGCGGCGCATACGGTGCTGAACCCATCGATTTCCAGCGTGACGACGTTCAAGCGCATGCGGGTGAAGTTGGAAATGCACGGCGGGGACAAGCTGACGATCGGCACGGGATATGGCGAGATGTTCGCGCTATTGCGCAGAGCCGGAAGCGCGAGCGACGAAAACGCGATGCGGTATATGGACATCGCGGATCCGAATTTTGCCTTTCTGCGGCTGGTACCAGGCGATAACCTGCTGCGCTATGACGCGGACAGCGGCGCGGAGGGTCTCGACATCACTGTGCATTACGTGCCGGGGTATCTGGGGGTGTAGCTATGGAGATATGGATCTTTGCGCGCGAGACGCATGAATTTGTGGGGATATTGGACGATTTCGCAACGATGATGAGCACGCGTCGCTACGACGACCACGGGGAAATCACCATCACCGCTTCCGCCGCGGCGGCCTCCGGGCTGCTGACCGTGGGGGCGGTGATTTGGTTAGGGACGGAGCAAGAGGTGTACATCATCGACACGATCAGCATCAACGATAAGGACGATAAAGGCAGCCTGATCGAGGCGACGGGATGGTCGGGGAGCAAGCTACTGGAAACGCGGAGCATTACCACGGCCGGGATGCTTTCCGGGCGCGCGGGCACCGTGATCGCGCAGCTCGCGCAGCCGATACTTGGCGCGGGCGGACGCCCGATACAAAACTTTGGCCTTGTATCGCCGGACATTGGCAAGGAAATAGAGTACGAGAGCGAGCCGATGGAGCTGGCCGAGGCGGTGTTATCGATTTGCAAAGCGTCAGGGCTTGGGATGCGCAGCACGATGGACATCAGCACGCGGCGGATTACGGTGGAAATATACGAGGGAGCGGATCACACGGCGGCATCCGCGTTGCCGGTACTGTTTTCGCCGCAGCTGGAAAATATACAGGCAATTGAATACACCAAATCGGAAAACAACTATAAAAATGTGGTATATGTGCTGGGCGAGCAGCCGAGCGAGGAGGGCGCGCAGCGCATGGTGGTAACGGTGGGCGCGACGTCGGCAGCGGGTGAGGCGCGCCGGGAAGCGGTACACATATCAGGCAAAACCCGCAGCGTTACGGAGGGAACGGAGAGCCGCACGCTTACCGATGAGGAATACCGAGCCGTGCTGGAACAGGAAGGGAACGAATATCTGGCAAAGACGGAGAGCGTGGCGGCGTGCAACGGGCAGGTGATCGTTGAAAATCAACTGTATGCGTTGGGGAGAGATTACGCGTTCGGCGACTGGGTCACCTTTCGCGACGAGCGATATGCCGCGCAGGACGATATGCGCGTACAGGAAATGACCAACGACTACGAGGACGGCGTGTATACCTTACACGTGCAGTTGGGAAAAGAACTGCCGACGCTAAGCGAAAAAATCAAGCTCAAAACGGCATAAAGGAGGGGCAATATGGATCTGGAGCTGTTTATACCGTTTAACAGCGTAAACGGAGACCGAAAACACAACGCGGACGGTTTAGCGGAGATGATCCGCACGGTATTAACGACAGGCGTCAGCCCGCAGCCGGATGCGGGTTTTTTTGTGTCTGCTGCCGGTGGATGGAATCTGAGCGCGGCACCGGGACGCTGCGTAATCGACGGGAGAATTGGCGCAAACGAAATGCCGGTTACTTTTACCGTGCCGCCGCCGAACGGCACGCTGGATCAGATTTTCCGCGTGGTAATCCGATGTGATTATGTTAATCGTAATATTACGATTTATCTCAAAGCAGGTACCGCGTCTGCGACGGCGATGCCGCCGTCGCTACAGAACAACACGGACGCGAAAGAGATCAGCGTTGCACAGATATTTATCGCCCGAAACGCCGCGGGAATCACCCAATCCGTAATTACGGACGAACGCCCGAATCAGGCGGTTTGCGGCTTTGTGACGGCGATCCCGCCGCTGGATACGGAATCGGTATTTGCACAGTATACAGCGAAATTTGACGAGTTGTACGCGCAGATGGAGGACTTGCTGAACGAGGACGTGGCCGGGCTGCTGTACGGCATGATACAGGATATTATTGACGATGGCGCAGTAAACACGTTCACGCACCAACGCACTGCCGCAAAGGTACATAACTTTACAGGCGACGGACGCGTGGGGAAAGCCAAGATCACCGCGGCGTTTCAAGCAGGGGACACGTTCGCGGTAAACGGCGTGGCCTGCACGGCCGCATTTGGCGCGGATCCGGTGAAGAGCCTGCCCGTAGGCCACTGGATCGAATTTGTAAATGATGGTGCGCTTCTTGATTTTCGCGGAGGCGACGCGCCGCAGATCATTCCACAAATCCTCTATCAGTCGGCCACGCCGGGCGCGGGCGCTTACGTCGGGCAGCTCTGGCTGAAGCCGGTTTAAAGGAGGCGATGCGATTTGCCCAGCAAGGTACGGCGCTGGAACGGCAGCGCATGGCAGGAATGCTACCTGTACCGCTGGAATGGCAGCGCGTGGATCCTGTGCGGCGTGTACCGCTGGAACGGCGTGATGTGGATCCCGATCCAAGGCGAGGTGCCGCTGTACAACGAAGGAAACGAATACCCCGCGACGACCGGCGGGTACGTCATTAACGATTCGGCAATCGGGTTTACGGCCAGCTCACAATATGCATATGGAATGCATACAACCCTTGGGCTGGGCGTGAACCTCGGATCGATCGCGCTGCATACGGCGGGCATGATCGATCTGACGAATATCAATTATCTGTACGCTGATTATTATTTCACCAGCGACTACAACGCGTACAATAACAGTTCCGGTTTGTTCGGTGTCTCGAAAAACCCGGACTTTAACGTAGACTGGAGCAGCCCCAACAACCTCAACATATTCCCGGTTTATCAAATTCTAGGCAACACGGGCGGCGCGCCGATTTCGGGCAGGTTAGTGTTGGACGTGCGAGGGTTAACGGGTACGTATTACGTTGGCACGCGCGCGATGGCTTGGGGCGCAACCACCGGATTATACGTTTATAAAATGTGGGGCGAATAGGAGGGAGAGCATCGAATGAGCAGGATTCTGTACTTGGATAATATTTTCCGGTGCCATTCGACGAATTACGGCAATGAAGACTGGATCGCGTGGGAAGACGCATCCAGTTTTTTTGACGGCAAAAGCCGGGCATTTATCGAGGGTTACCGCGTGATCCCCGAGGGCATGCGCTGGACGGACCCGGACACCGGCGTAACGCTGGAAGGGCTGACGATCGCGCCCGCGATTCAGCTCGACATCATCAACGTCGCGCAGGTCGCCTATGAAGAGGCCGTGCCGCTGGCATCGCTTATGTTTGTCGCGATGGCGCAATCCGAGCAGATTGACGACGTGACGATCACCGAGCACGCCGATGTGTTCGTGGCGTGGGACGAGCACGGCAACTACGCCGTGCGCGACATCCGGCGCTACAGCGGCAGGCTTTATCGCTGCGTACAGGCACACACCGCGCAGACCGATTGGACGCCCGACAAAACCCCGGCGCTGTGGACGCCGATCGGCGACCCAGCGGAGGAATGGCCGCAGTGGAGCCAGCCTATCGGCGCGCATGACGCGTACGAGCTCGGCGCGAAGGTATCCCACAGCGGAAAGCGCTGGCAGAGCACGGCGGGCGGGAATGTGTGGGAGCCGGGGGTGTACGGATGGGAGGCCGTGGGAGAATCCGACCAAACCGCCGCGCCCGAGACCAAACCAACGGAAACGGTGCCGGAGTGGGTGCAGCCGACTGGCGCGCAGGACGCATACGGCCTAGGGGCAAAAGTGAGTTACAAGAACAAAGTGTGGTCTTGCGTCGAGGTGGTCGGCGGCGCGAATCCATACGCGCCTGATGTGTGGGGATGGCGGGAGGAGGGTAAGGCGTAATGACAATCGTGTACAGGCAGCCGATCACCATACAATGGCGAAAAATGATCTTCCCGAACGAGGAGGCGAAGCTTCTCGGCGTGGAGACGGATCGCAATTCGGAGGTTGTAATCTTTTTGATGCCTCGGTTATACGAAGGGTTTGACATGCTTAGCAAGCAGTGGTTTGTCGACACGCTGAACACGCAAGGCGATTTGTTTGACACCGCAGCGCCGTCGGTTACGCAGTTTGACCCGGACAACATACAACTGATGTGGATCGTCGGCGCGCTCCCGGCCTCGGTCGATGGAATTGTAAAAGTACGCCTACGCGCGATATCGGATGATTTTGTATGGCAGACAGAGACCGGTCAGTTTAAGATTGCAGAAACCTTCGAAACCTCCGACCCGCCCGACCCGCCGGGCATGACCTACTTTAATGTGGTATCGCTTCAAGTGGCCTCCGACGCAGAACGCGCGGAGGCCGCTGCTGTGGAGGCGCAGAAGGCGGTGGAATCCATCGACGGGCTCACGGCGACGGCGACCGGACTTCCCGCCGGAAGCGCGCCGACTGCAATCGTTACCGACGTGGGCGATCACAAGCAGATCGCGTTTGGTATTCCAGCAGGCGCGACCGGCACCCCCGGCCTCGCCGCCACCATCGCCTTCCGCAACACCAACGGTGTCCCCTACGGCACGCCGTCCTCGTCCGTGGAAGCGCCCGGCAGCACGCCGCAGGCGCGGGTGTACGATCTCAACGTGCAGGAGGGGAAGCCGGGCGAGGTGCAGGGGACGTATCCCGGCACCACCGCGCCGATTTCGCAGCTCACCGCGCCGGAGTATTTCGCGGGGTATCCGTTGGATATGGTGGCAAGACTGGTAGCGGCGCAGAGCGGGACGGGCGATCCGTCGCCGGATAATGTGCGGCCTATTTCGGGTAAAAGTACGCTGAATGTGACGCGGCGCGGGAAAAATGCCATCACAAAAGATGATTGGGCAAACAATGTAGATACAACACACACGCTTGTAGATGGCTTGTTTACAATAACTCCTGCGACCGCACTCGCAAACAGAGGCATATTCCTTAGCGGTGCATCTGTAGTGCCTCAAAGATATGGATATCTCGCTGGTCAGAATCTTGTGTTTAGTTTCGAGGGCTATGGGCAGGCCGCACGAGTGATAAACGCAAAGTGCGGAAATGCTTCTGGAAATTTTGCACTAACTACGTCGTGGCAAAAGTTTTCGTTTGCTGTTCCGACCTTTCAAGCCACCGAGTTCCACTTCTACACAAACGATACATCGGGCGTGACGCCGTTTTACATTCGGAATATCCAGCTTGAATTCGGTTCCGTTGCTACAACCTACGAGCCATACACCGGCAACACCTACGCCGTGGCGCTGCCGGAGGCGCTTGTGGGCTGGGACGCGGCAAGCCCCGCAACGATTGACCTTCGCTCTGGCGCAAGCATCGATACCGCTAAGCTAGTAGCGCTAACCGGAACGGAAAACTGGGTACTATACGCTGGAAAATCGCACACATTTGTTGTTAATGGATTTTATGGGCAAACAATCACACCTTCAACGGCGAAGTGCTCTACTTTCTCGCCTGTGTCGGTAGCTAACTTCGATCTTGTAGCAGGAATATATACAGCGAATACACTAAACTTAATAATTAGCTACCCGGATATGGCTGACATCGCAACATGGAAAGCCTATCTTGCTGCACAGTATGCAGCCGGAACGCCGGTGCAGGTCTTGTACAAGCTCACCGCTCCCAAAACCCTAGCCGTCACGCCGCTCGCCATCCCCGCCCTCCCCGGCCTCAACAACATCTACTCCGACGGCGGCGGGGACACCTCGTCTGCGCTCAACCCCTTCCGCTACCGTGTCAACAACGCCGGGCAGGTCAAAGTCACCTACACCGGCCTATCGCTGACCGGCTTCACCGCCATCACCGCCCGCGCGTTGCCGCTGGCCAGCGCCACGCCCACGGTAGCGGCCTACCCGGTCACCAAATGGCCTTACGGCTCATCGCAGGCCTACGCGACCGATATGTTTGTCGGCGGCAAGCTGCGCGAGAATAACGTGCAGGGGCAGTCCACCCGCTGGCGCATCAGCGGCACCTACACCGGCAAGGGCAGCGCCAACAACGGACAGATTCAACTCCAGCTCCGCAACCCGGATAGCGGCTTTATCGTTACCGCCGAAAACACGCTGCCCAGCGGCCTGACGGCTGGCAACGTCACCTTCGAGCTGACCACCATCGCCGACGGCGCTTCGCTTGCTACCGGGCGCGGGTACGTGCTCGAGGCGCTGACCTCGTTCGCCGACGCCAACCTCGTGCTCAACATCACCTCGATCACCCGCATCAGCGAGGCGACCGAGGGAACGGCGGTGGTGTAGCATGCTGCGGCTTGCAATCGGTGCGATAGTCGGCTTCGCGGCTCTGCTGCTCTTTGCGGCGCTCGCCGCCATCATCCGCAGCGGCCAAATCAGCCGGGAGGAAGAAAAGCGCGACAAGCAGAAAGGCGGTGCGCCATGGGATATGACCCCAAGAAAGTGATTGCGGTTGCGGAGGCCGAGGTTGGATACCTCGAAAAAGCCAGCACCGCCGATCTGGACGACAAAACCGCGCACGCGGGCAGCGGAAACTTTACCAAGTATGCGCGCGACCTCGATGCGATCAAAGGCTTTTACAACGGCAGGAAACAAGGCGTCGCTTGGTGCGACGTCTTTGTTGATTGGTGCTTTGTCACGGCCTACGGAGCCGAGGAAGGCCGCGCGCTGCTGTGCCAGCCGCTCAAATCGGCGGGAGCCGGGTGCAGGCATTCGCGGGACTATTTTAAGGCCAAGGGTCGGCTCTTCGACACGCCGCAGCCCGGCGATCAGGTCTTTTTCTGGCCGTCGGATCGATCCGACCCGAGCGCCGTGCAGCACACCGGGCTGGTGGTCGTGGTGGATGCGCGATACGTGTACACCATCGAGGGCAACACATCCAGCGCGAGCGGCGTGGTATACAATGGCGGGTGCGTCGCGCGGAAGAAGTACGCGCTCGATTACGCGCGCCTCGCCGGGTTTGGCAGGCCGGACTACGGCGAGGTGCAGCCGGACGCGCCGCTGATTAACGCGCCGCTGCTTTGGGTCGGCATCGTATCCACCGAGCGCGACCCGCTCAACATCCGCGCGGGTGGCTCGCTCAACGCCGCCGTGATCGGCCTCGCGCCGCGCGGTGCGCGCGTCGAGGTGCTGGACATCCTCGCGCCCGATGGCTGGGTGTACGGGCGCTGCGAGGGCGCGCAGGGCTACATGAGCCGCCAGTACCTCACACCGCTTGAGGACATGCCCGCCGAGCCGGAGGGCGGGGACACGCCGCCGGGGATGTGGCAGGTGGTCAATATCTTTGATTCGCAGGCCGAAGCGGAGGCGTTCGCCGCCGAGCATGGCGGGACTGTACACTATAATTTGTAGGAGGTACAAGAGACGATGGAAAACGTATGGTTGTGGATTGTCCGGGCATTCGGGGCGGCGTTCGCGTTCGTCGCGGGGCTGCTTGGCGGGTGGGACGCGACGCTCAAAGTGCTGTGCGGCGCGATGGCGGCGGACTTCGTCACCGGGCTGCTCGTCGCAAAGCACGGAAAAAGCGACAAAACCGAAAGCGGCCTGCTTTCCTCGGGCGCTGCTTTTCTCGGTCTGACCAAGAAAGCGGTTATGTTGATTCTGGTCGGATTCTCGGCAGCAGCGGACCGGGCGCTCGACGCTCCCGGCGTACTGCGCACGGCGGTGAGTATGTTTTATATCGCAAATGAAGGGTTGTCCCTACTGGAGAACGCCGCCCTGCTTGGCTTGCCGCTGCCCAAGGCGCTGAAAGCCGCCCTAGAGGCCATGCAAGATAAGGCAGAGAAGCCGCCTGATGAGGCGGGATGATCGCATGAAAGGGGTGGTTCCGTTGGGTGGTTAGGGTGGCCGGGCACGGTAATCCCGGAGCGACACGCATACGATATTGAGTGACGTTTTGTAAAGAGGGATGGCGCGATCCCGCTGCGCGCAAATACCCCGCCAGCCTTTGAAAGGGTCGGCGGGGTATTTATCTATTGCGCAAAATCACAAGCGTTTGTGATTTTGAAAGGATCAGATTACAATTTTTATGTGTGGTATTGAAGTTGGCGAATTGCATCCAGTCCAAATGAACAAGCTGCTCAAAGTGCTCGAGGATCGCAAGGTGCTGTTCGAATCGGCCTACTACAATCCGGACGATTCCGCGGTGCCGCGCCATATCCACGATATCTTCAAGCGCGGCATGCCCGCCGATTTCCGGCTGGTGGCGGCCACCACGCGCAGCGCGGCGGAGATGCCTCCGGCATTGCGCTCCCGCTGTATGGAGATCTTCTTCCGCGCGCTGGAGCCGGAGGAGGTGGCGATCATTGCCGCAGGAGCCGCCAAGCGCGCCGGATTTGCGATGCGCGAAGAGGACGCGCAGTTGGTAGGGCGCTATGCCGCCTGCGGGCGCGATGCCGTCAACATCGTGCAGATGGCGGCTGGCGTAGCGCAGATGGAAAATCGGGGGCATATCCTGCGCACCGATCTCGAATGGGTGGTGGATACCGGGCACTACACGCCGCGCCCGGAACAGGCGGCGCTGACCGAGGATCGGGTGGGCAGCGTGCATGGGCTGGCGGTGTACGGCTCGCATCAGGGCGCGGTGATGGCCATCGAGGCGGTGGCCATGCCGGGCAGCGGCGAGGTGACGGTGACCGGCATCGTGGAGGAAGAGGAGATCGGCGAAGGTGTGCACCGGCTCCGGCGCAAGAGCATGGCGCGCGGCTCGGCGCAGAACGTGGTGACGCTGCTGCGGCGCATGGGCTACGACGTGCAAGGACACGATATCCACATCAACTTCCCCGGCGGGTCACCGGTGGATGGACCTTCCGCGGGCGTGGCGATGGCGGTGGCGGCTTGCTCGGCGCTGACCGGTTGCCCGGTGAATGGCAGCACGGCGCTGACCGGTGAGGTGTCGGTGCGCGGCGAGGTGCGCGCCGTCGGCGGCGTGCCCAGCAAGGTGGAGGCCGCCAAGCGCGCCGGGCTCAAGCGCGTGCTGGTGCCGCGCGAGAACTATCTGCAGCGCTTTGACGGCGAAGGCATCGAGGTGGTGCCCATCGACACGCTGGAACAGGCGCTGGAGATGATGTTCGCGCGCGGAGAGGCGCGCGTGGGCGTGCCGGGCGCCGTCGGTGCGGAGCTTCTTGTGGCAAAGGGTGGCGCGCAACCGGCAGACAAGCTCGTGCTGGCAGGGGAGCAATAAGGGTTTTGCCTGTGGATAACTGAGTGGAATAGTTGCAATTGCCATCGGGTTCGAGTATAATATTCCGGCGGTGAGGCTGGCGAAAGCTGTCTGCACCGCCCTTTTCGCAAGAGAAAGGAAGGAAACACGTTGGCAAGACAAAAAAAAGAAACCGTTAGACAGGCCATACTGCTGCCCATGCTCCCGTTGCGCGGGCTCATGGTTTTTCCGCATATGGTGCTGCACTTTGATGTGGGCAGAAAGCGTTCCATCCTCGCGCTGGAACAGGCCATGGTGGAAGATCAACAGGTGTTTTTGACCGCCCAGCGCGACGCCGATCAGGATGAACCCGGCGTCGAAGGGCTGTTTGACGTGGGCACCATCGCCAAGGTAAAGCAGATTCTCAAGCTGCCGGGCGATAACATCCGCGTGCTGGTGGAGGGCATACAGCGCGGCAAGCTGCACGCGATCATAGAGGAAGAACCGTTCTATATGGTCTCGGTGCATGCGGTGCAAGCGCTGCGCGCCAAGGATACCACCGAGATGCAGGCGCTGGTGCGCACCACGCAGCAGTTCTTTGCCGAGTATGCCAAAACCAGCGGGCGTATTGCCGGGGATCTGGCGCAGTCGGTGGCCGAGGTGACCGACGCGGAGCGCTTGGGCGACATCATCGCCGCCAACGTGCTCACCAAGCTGGAGGATCGCCAGCGCGTCTTGGAGCAGTTCGATCTGGCAGAGCGCCTAAGCGAGATCTGCGCCATCCTTGCGAGGGAAACCGAGCTGGCCGGGGTGGAGCGGCAGGTACAGGCGCGCGTCAAAAAGCAAATCGAAAAAAACCAGAAGGAATATTACCTGCGCGAGCAGATCAAGGCCATTCAATCGGAGCTGGGCGACCGCGAGTCCACCGACATCGAGGATCTGCGCGACCGCGCCGCGCGCACGCCGCTCATGCAGGAGGCGCGCGACAAGGTGGAGCGCGAGATGCAGCGCCTTTCGCGCATGGCGCCTGGCTCGCCGGAAATCGGCGTCAGCCGCACGTACATAGAGTGGATTCTCGACCTGCCGTGGGGCGTGCGCACGCCGGACAATCTCGATCTGCGCCGCGCGCGCAACGTGCTGGACGCCGATCATTTCGGCATGGAGAAGGTCAAGGATCGCATCGTGGAATACCTAGCGGTGCGGCGCATTAAAAACGATATGAAGGGGCCGATTTTGTGTCTCGTCGGCCCGCCGGGCGTGGGCAAAACCTCCATCGCGCGGTCTGTGGCGCGTTCGCTTGGCAGGAAGTTTGTGCAGATGTCGCTGGGCGGCGTGCGAGACGAGGCTGAGATTCGCGGTCATCGCCGCACCTATATCGGCGCGATCCCGGGACGCATCCTTTCCTCGCTCAAGCAGGCGGGTACCGAAAACCCGGTGTTCCTCTTTGACGAGATCGACAAGATGAGCAGCGACTTTCGAGGCGATCCGGCTTCGGCGATGCTCGAGGTGCTCGACCCGGAGCAGAACGCCGCCTTCCGCGACCACTACTTGGAGGTGCCGTACGATCTGTCGCGCGTGCTGTTTTTGACCACTGCCAATACCGTCGACACCATCCCGCGCCCGCTGCTCGACCGTATGGAGTTGATCCAGCTTTCGGGTTATACGGAGGTGGAGAAGCTGCACATCGCCAAGCGTCACCTGCTGCCTAAGCAGATCGAGGAGCACGGCTTGCCCGCCAAATCGGTGCGCGTTTCCGATAAGGTGATGCGCATGCTAATCAACGGCTATACCCGCGAAGCCGGTGTGCGCCAGTTGGAGCGTACCATTGCCAAGGTGGTGCGCAAGGCTGCCGTGCGCATGCTCGACGAGGGATTTGAGTTTACCACCATTACGCCCGAGCAGCTAGAGAAGGATTTGGGCGTGGAACGCTTTCACTTCGACAAGGCGGGCAAGAAGCCCGAGGTCGGTGTGGTTAACGGGCTGGCGTATACCGCCTTCGGCGGCGATACGCTGCAGATCGAAACCAGCGTGATGCCCGGCAAGGGCGCGCTGGAGCTGACCGGCCAACTCGGTGATGTAATGAAAGAATCGGCGCGCGCCGCCAAGAGTTGGGTGCGCGCCCATGCCGATGAGCTGGGCATCGATCCTGCCTTCTACGATACGATGGATGTTCACATCCACGTACCCGAGGGCGCCGTACCCAAGGATGGACCATCGGCGGGCATCACCATCGCCAGCGCGCTGACCAGCGCGCTCACCGGCATCCCCGTGCGTCAAAATGTCGCCATGACCGGAGAGATCACGCTGCGCGGGCGCGTGCTGCCCATCGGCGGCCTTAAGGAAAAGCTGTTGGCCGCGCATCGCGCCGGGGTGGATACCGTCCTCATTCCGCAGGACAACGTGAAGGATCTGGAGGAGGTGCCCGAGACGGTGCGCGATCGCCTGCAGGTGCTGCCGGTGTCTCATATCGAGGAGGTGCTGCGCGTTGCGCTCGCGCAGGCGCCGGAGGCTCGCCATGGAGATTAATCGCACGCAATTCCTCACCTCAATGGATCGCTATCGCGATTACCCCGGCATCGGTCTGCCCGAGGTAGCGGTGGCCGGCAAGAGCAATGTGGGCAAGTCTTCGATGATTAACTGCTTATGCCGCCGCAACAAGCTGGCCAAGGTCAGCGGAACGCCGGGCAAGACGCGGCTGCTCAACGTGTTCGATATTGATGGCGTGCTGCGCCTGATCGACTTGCCGGGCTACGGCTTTGCGCGCGTCGATAAATCCGAAAAACTGCGTTGGGCGCGGATGCTTGAAGGCTACTTCGAGGAATCGGTGACGCTGCGCCGCGTGCTGCATCTGGTGGATATCCGCCATGATCCCACGCAGGACGACCGTGAGATGAACGCCTTTCTGCGCGCATATGATCTGCCGTTCACCGTCGTCGCCACCAAGGCGGATAAGATCAGCAAGGGCGCCCGCGCGCGCCACGTCGCGGCGATCTGCCGCGCGCTACAGGTGCAGCCGTGGGAGGTCATTCCTTGGTCGTCGGAAGATGGCACCGGGCGCGATGCCGTGCTTGCCCTGCTCGAGGATTTGGTCTGCCAGGCACAGACAGAGGGCATGGCGGCAGCGGAATTACCGCAGGATACGCCCATATAGCGGTTATGAATACATCGCCTTCCCCAAAGAACGCGTATTTTGGGGAAGGCTTTTTGCTGTGTTCAACAGTAATGCGGCTGAAAAGACATAAAAAAGTGTACAAAACAACCAAAAGGAAGCGAAATGGCAAAAAAACGGAGATTTTCTGAAAACCTACATTGTGTATAGCCTGCTTCCGTGCTATAATACATGTTGTGTATAGTCGGTGAAGCATGTCTGCTCCTGACTGTGCTTTGTGCCTCGAAAATGTGTCGTCGGGAGGCTTACGGAAGATGAAGAATCGGCACCTGCTTTTGCTGACGTGTGTGGTGATGTGGTCGCTTTGCACATCGCCAAGCGTTCCGTACACGTCGGCGATGGATGCGCAGGAACCGCCCATCTTGTTTGCTTCCCTTTTCCCGGAGATGCCGGACGCGCTGAACTCCGATGCCGGGCTGTATGTGCCGCCCGCGCGCGCGGGCATGATGGTCGCCTCGCCAGTGCTGGGCAGCGCCGTTGGCGGCGGAGATCAGTTGTTGGCGCTCATTGACCGTCGCCCTCCCGCCGCGCCCAAAGCGACGGGCACGCCAGCGCCCACGGCGGTGCCCGTGACGGTCGAGGTTGAACTGCACATGTCCGCCTATGTCGCGCAGGGAACCGGTGTTCTTACCGGCAATATGCAGGGCGATGCGATACTGGTTGCGATGGTGGACGGTGTGCAGGTTCCTTGTTTACTTTCGATTGAAGGCGATTTTACCGTACCCAACACGTCGGATTTGCCGGTGGGGAGCGAGATCGTGCTCTTGGCTGTCGATAGCAATGGCGGAGCGGTACGAGCCATCTGCATGGTGGCCAAGGATGGAGCGGCCGTATTAGGGCGCGATATCGAAGCGGAGCAGGAGACCTTGGCCGATGGCGAGGCGATGCTCTTCGCATTGGCTTCGGCGGCGCAAAGACCTACGGCGACGCCGACTGCGGAACCAACGGCGGAGCCGACAGCAGAACCCACGCCGACGCCGACGTTGGATCCGACACCGGAGCCGACGCCAAAGCCAACAGCAGCGCCCACCGACACGCCAAAGCCTACAGATACGCCTAAACCGACTGCTACGCCCAAACCCACTGAGATGCCTAAACCGACCGCCACGGCAAGGCCGACTGACACGCCAGAGCCGACAGCGACAGCCAAACCGACCGATACGCCCGAGCCATCCGCCGAACCGGAGCAAACCGCTTCGCCGATGCCTGTGCCGAAGGAAAAGCAACCCTCGCCGACGCGCTTGCCCGATCCGGAACCGACCGGCGATTCCCCGTTAGAGCCCTATTTTCCGGAGCATAAGGCGCGCTACGAAATCGTCGACGCCTATGCCACGCTGGAAGGGCTGACCCTGCCCGAGATCAACGCTTGCTTCGCTTCAAAGCTGTTTGATGCGGACACGCGCCGCAGCCTTCGCGATATGCGACGCCAGATGGTTTTGCCGGTAGACTTTTCCGCCATTGGCGACGAGGGTGCCGAGGTGCCGCTGCTGGCGCGCGGGCATCGGGTGGGTACCGTATGGATTGACCGCGTGGCCGACTTTGCCGATAGCGAGGGCAAGGTGCCCGGATATACCTTTGCGCTAGAGCTGGATTGCGGCGAGCTCAAGGGCGAGGCGAGGCTTCAGGTAGTCAAGGAGCCCGAGCAGCTCGATGCGCTCAAAGCGCAAGGCTGGCTGCCGCTCAAGGACGATCCCACCTTCTATCGCTTTGACGAGGTGGTGCCGATGGACGGCATCGGCTTGGTATACGTCAGCGTACCTTTGCGTTTCGATGCCGCCGCGCTTTCGCCGCACATCCGCACCAAAGCCGCGCAATCGATCTGGAAAGCGCTGCTGTTCCAAACCGTAAACACGCACACCGCATTGGCGCGGGATACTTGATTACGCTTACCCATACACAAACGCCGCCAACCCATTGCGGGTGGCGGCGTTTGTGTGTAAGGGGAGAATTACGCTAGATTGAGATGCTTCTTTAGCGTCCAATTGGCAACGTAGGCGTAAACTCCGCCGAACAGTGCGACGAAAATGCTGTAGAAAATCAGGAAGAATCTCAGCTCGTCGCCGTTGGAAAAATCGTGTAGGAAGTTGGTATCGCGCGTAATTCGGGCGATCAGCGAGACGACCAGAACGGTAATGACCTGCTCCGCGATGTTCAGCGCGACCACCGCGCAGATCGAGAGTGCCGTCTTGCGCCGCGCAAAGCACTGGCCGATGCCCATGCCAGCGTAGATCATCAACGTCTTTTCGATCACGGTGAGGAAGATCAGCAGCAGAATGCTCCAGAAGGCAGCGATGCCGCTGGAACCCATATATTCCCCGGCGACGGTCAGCAGGTTTAGGAAGGCGTTCCAAAGGCTGCCCCACGAGGAGACGTCGGTCGCCATGAAGAGCACCGACAGCGTGATGACTAAGGAATTGAGCAGCGTCCAGAACGCGGCGGTAACGAGCTTGCATACGATGTGCTGCCACGTGCGCACCGGCAGCGTATGGTAGAGGTAGCCTTCATCGCCGAGCAGGCTCTTGGAGAAGCGCTGAACCAGCACAACCAGCGTCATCGCGCTGAGCGCGACGATGAGACAGACGCAGAGAATGATCGGGATAACCACAAGAATGCCACTGAAAATCGACGAGATAGAGCGCAACGTAGGGAGATATTTGTTGAGCAGCGAGAGAACAAAGAGCAGGCCGTAGAGCGGCAAAAAGATGCGCCCGGTGGCTTGAAACTCGTGCTTGAAAAGTTTGGCTAACATTTGAACACCTCCCGGAATAGTGCATCCACCGATTTGCCTTCCTCCTCGCGCAGAGTGTCGACCTTGGCGGTGCGCAGGATTTGCCCCTCGCGGATGAATACCACCTCGTCCAGCACGCGCTCCACATCGGCGATCAGGTGTGTGGAGATTAGAACCGTGCCCTGCTCGTTGTAATTGGAAAGAATGGTGCTCAGGATGTAGTCGCGCGCCGCGGGGTCGACGCCGCCGATCGGTTCATCCAGCAGGTAGAGCTTGGCGTTCCGGCTCATCACCAAGATCAGTTGCACCTTTTCCTTGGTGCCTTTGGACAGCGTCTTGATGCGATCGGCAGTGGATATGTTCAGCCGCTGCAGCATGTCCTCCGCCTTGCGGATGTCGAAATCCTCATAAAAATCCCGGAAGAAGGCCAGCGCGTCGCGCACGCGCATCCAATCGGCCAGATAGGTGCGCTCGGGCAGGAAGGACACGATGCGCTTGGTCGCCGGGCCGGGCACCTGTCCATCGATGAGGATGCGCCCCGTCGTCGGGGTGAGCAGACCGTTCGCCAGTTTAATCAGCGTGGTTTTGCCGCTGCCGTTCGGGCCGAGCAGGCCGATGATGCGGCCGGGCGCCAGCGTTAGATCGATGCCTGCCAGCGCCTGCTTGCTGCCAAAGCGCTTAACGAGGCCGCTGCATTCCAGAATGGGCGTCATGTTACTCCTCCTTGTCGGTCGTGTTTTGTTTTTGGGGGATTAGCGCGTCAGCTTCGCCGCGCAGGAATCCCAACGCTTCCTCGTCAGTGAAACCCAGCTTGCGCATGCCTTCCAGATAGGCGGCAGCGTGTTTGCGCGCAAAGCTGGCGCGGACAGCGTTGATTTTGCGTTGATCCTCTGTAATGAAGCGTCCGGCTGTGCGCTGCGCATAAACCAATTCCGCTTGCTCAAGCTCTGCCAGCGCGCGTTGCATCGTATTGGCGTTCACGGCGGCTTCTTCCGCCAAGTCGCGTACCGAGGGCAGGCGGTCACCGGCCTTGTACACCCCGCAAAGGATGCGCAGCTGAAGCTGTTCGAGCAATTGAAGGTAGATGGGGCGATCTCCTTCGAGTTCCCAGGGCATGCATGGATCCCCTCCTTTCGCAAATGTACTAGTACAGTAATACAATAATACAGCATTGCCGTTCTGTCAAGCAAAATTTTGAAAAAATTTCAAGCAATCTCGCCTGACAAGGAAAGGGCAGCTTCGCACCGAAAGAGGGAGAACCTCATAGGATGCACCAAGACGGGCGCCGGGCGTCCTGGGGTCAGTCAAACAGGGGGTGCATCCAAGTGGCGATTGAAGATTGGAGCAGACCGGCACGTCTGCCTTTAGAAGCGATTACTTTGCAAGCATTAGAACCCGTGCGGCATGAAAAACGCCAAACCGGCATGTTGGACGCACTGCGAAGGGTATGGCCGGAGGCAAACGAACAGCATGTGTTGAGCCACGCGATGGAGGAGGCGCCGTTGCCGCGCGCTGCCACGGCCAACACGGCGCGGGTTGGCGTTAGCATGGGGCAGGCGGCGTTGCGCGCGGTGCTGCGCGATACGTGGCGCTAAACATAAAAGGGAGAGCCTTCGCCCTCCCTTTTTTTGAAACCGTTGGGAATGGATGGAATTAACGAGCAAAGAGCTGCGTTATATACACAAAGCCATTCGAATCCTGTACGACGCCGATGCCGACGCGGGTCCAGCTGGAGCTGAGAATGTTGCGGCGATGGCCGTCGCTGTTCATCAGGCCGACGTGCGCCTTGGCCACTGTGCCGTAGCGCGCGATGTTTTCGCCAACGGAGCTAAAGCGGTAGCCATAGCTGCGCAGCATGGTGGCGGCATCGCCCAACGTGGGAGAGGTGTGCGCGAAATAGCGATTGGTCAGCATATCCTGCGATTTCATGCGCGCCAAAGCGCAAAGGCTCTCGTCCAGCGGCAGCGCGGCAAGCCCATCGCGCTGGCGATCTTGATTGATATATTTCCAAGCTTCTTGCTCTTGCGCACTGGCGGAACCTATAGTATAATGACCGTCAGTCGTGGGCGGCGTTGTGGGCTTGGCGGGGGTGTTTTGCTGCTGATTGGTCTTGCAGCAGCCGCGCTTTGTGCAAGTGCCGCAGCTGCCGGTGGAGCAATTTCCCTTCGCGCAGGACGCGGCGTTTCCGCAGGTTTTCCCGCAGGATGAAGTGCCGCAGGCGGCGGCGGATTGACCGCAAGCGTTGGTGTTTCCCGCGCGGTTGCAGGGCGTAGCTTGGCGATAGGGCCATACGTTGCCATTGCCGAATTGGGAGGTTATCCTCAATCCATCCGCTAGGGCGCTGCATCCGCACAGCGTAATCAGGCAGCAGGCTACAAACAACGCGATTTTCCCATGTTTGGTCGTCATGTGGGGTTCCCTCCTCAGAGTGGAATATTTGTGTGACAGCACCAGTGCCACCAGATCGTAACACGTGTGCAATAACTTGGCAATGATTATGGAAACCGCTTACCAAGGGAATAATAGCCAGCGTTCCAGCCGGGCATAATGGCTCGGAAACTTATCGAACTGAACCAGGGAGGCTACCACATGGGATTTGTGAAATGCCCGCGTTGCGAACTCAATTACATGCAGGATGATGAACAGTATTGCTCGGTCTGCAAGCGCGAAGTGAAGGGCGAGGCCAAGGACGAGTTTTTTGAGCTTTGTTCGGTTTGCGGTGAGAATCCCGTATATCCGGGCAAAGATTTGTGCTTGTTCTGCCTCAAGGAGATCGGCAAGAGCAACGAAACCGCCGTACAGGAAGAGACTGCGCCTACCGAGGATGCGGCGTTGGAGCTCGGTGCGGCCAGCAATATGGATGAGATTGCCCTCGATATCGAGGCAGATATTCCGCCGCGAGAATTCGGCGAAATTTCCCGTGAGCTTTCTTTGCAGGAAGCGCTGGAGGAAGAAGAGTCCGAAGAGGACGACGAGGAGCGGGATGAGGAATAGCGGTATGCCGCATTGCGCATGAAAAACATGAAGGTATTTGCGATCGGGGATTTGCACCTGCCCGGGGGCGACGTGAAGCCGATGGATGTGTTCGGTGCGCATTGGGAGAACCATTTTGAGCGCATCAGTGCGGATTGGCGCATGCGCGTCGCGCCGGAGGATGTGGTGCTGATCCCCGGCGACATATCTTGGGCGATGCAGCTGGAGCAGGCCAAGGCGGATCTGCTGGCCATCGGGGAATTGCCGGGGCGAAAGATTTTGCTGCGAGGTAATCACGATTACTGGTGGAGCGCCATCGGCCGGGTGCGCGCGGAGTTGCCGCCCGGCATGTACGCCTTGCAAAACGATGCGTTGGTGCTGGATGGGCAGGTGTTCTGCGGTACGCGCGGCTGGATTTGCCCCGGCGATACGCCGCTTCCGGAGGATGACGCACGCATCTATGCCCGCGAGGTGTTGCGCATGGAGATGACGCTCAACGCGGCGCGGCGCGTGGCGCCCGATCTGCCGCTGACGGTGCTGATGCACTACCCGCCCGCGCCGGAGCCGCAGGGAACATCGGATTTCCTGCGCCTGGTGGAGGAGAGTGGCGCGGTTCGGCTGGTGTATGGCCATCTGCACGGCGCAGGACTGCGACATGCGATGACCGGGAGGCGCGGGGGCGTGTTTATCCATCAAGTCTCCTGCGACGGGCTAGGTTTTCGCCTGCTGGATCTACAGGAGGCCGAGGGCGAACCGTCAAGATAATCAAAAAAACTGACAGGAATATGCAGAAAAATGCATATTCCTTTTTTTATGCACATTTTGAAATATATAAAACATCACGAAAAATGGTGATGGAGTTGCAATAACGCATTCTCTTGTGTCATAAAAGTGTTTCGACCACAATCGCTTGTGTTACACCGAATGTTGCACATGTTTATTTGCAGACAAATCAAAAATTCCTTGAAAATCAAGGATGTTCAAATAAGGGAACATATGTTCTTGTTCTGTTCATGTAAGCATCGAATTTGGAATTATGAAGCGCTTTTTAATATATTTTTCATATTCTTGTGAGAAGTTTTCGCTCAACGAGTATTGAAAAGTGGAGACAAGTGGTGTATAAATGTGATTAGTGGAGCAAAAATGCTTCAAAAGCCCAATTTCGTGGTCGAATCCGGAAATTATGCAGCGAGGGGGTGACGACATGACCGATTTTGCCGGTTCCTATGAACATGGTTTGGATAGCAAGGGTCGTGTCATCATCCCGATGCCTTTGCGAGAGGGGCTGGGTGAGAACTTCACCATCGCGCTGAACGGTTCGGCGAGCGCCATTGCGCTTTATCCGCTGGAGCAGTGGGAGCAGGTGAAGAATCGCCTTTCGCGCATCAGCGCTACCGACAAACTAGGCATGGAGTACAAGCGTTTTTTTAACGGCAACGCTTTCACCGGCAACACAATGGATGCGCAAGGGCGCGTACTGCTGCCCCTGAAGCTGCGCAACTTGATCGGCATCGAAAAAGAGTTGGTGTTTGTCGGTATGACCGAGACCATCGAGATCTGGGATGCCAAGGTACACGCCGAGAGCGAGCAGCAGGCCAGAAACAGCATCGAAGCGCTGCTGGCACATATGGAAGAGAAGTATTGAGCTGGTTCTAGCGAAAAAGAAGGGGGAATACGCTATGGCGGGAACGCGCTACCGCACACAACGCAGTGCGTATGGGGTTGTTGGTTCGTCCGCGCTGGCTTATCCGCGCTATAGCGAAGAGCTGGAGCGCGGGGCGCGCTACGAGCAGCCGATGCAGCGAAGCCGGCCGCCCGCGCCGCGCAGGAGACGGCAAAGCGGCGTGCGTGCCCTGACGATGCTGGTCATGCTGGGAGTAATCTTCTCGCTGCTGTGCGGCATTTCTATCAGCAAGCGCGTCGTAAGCGGCAATCTGCAAAAGCAGATCGCGCAGGTGCAGAGCGAAATCCGAGCGCAGAACGACGCCAATCACGCACTGGAGATGCAGCTCTCCGCAAGCACCGATGGCGAGCAGATCCGCAATTACGCAGTCAATACGCTGCATATGTCGCGCATTCGTCCTGAGGACATTCGCAAAGTGAGCATGCCCGATACGCGGCCCAACGGTCCGGCTGCGGAAGTACAAAAGATACAAACAGAGGAAGGTGGGTTTTTAGCAATGTTGGCGAATCTCTTGCGGGTTATCCGCATCTGATTCGCGAAGGGGGAGGGATTGAGTTGACATCGCCGGGCATGATCGTACGAAAGCGCTTGGTCTGGCTGATGGGTGGCTTCTGCCTCCTTTTTCTTATTCTGGTAGGCCGCCTGTTCAGCTTGCAGGTGCTTCGCGCCGAGGAGTTGACGCGCATCGGCGTCCGGCAGTGGACGCGCAGCGGCGCGGTGGCCGCGCAGCGCGGCAGTATCTATGATCGAAACGGGCAACTGCTTGCGCAAAGCACCACGGCATACATCGTATGCGTCAACCCGAGGCAGGTAAAAAATCCGGACGGGCTGGCAAAGGCGATGCAGGAGCTTTTGGGGCTGGAGCCGAACGACGTACTCGCCAAGATCGCCGATAAGGGCAAGGCGTCGGCGATCCTCAAGCGGCAGGTGCCCCGCGAACAGGTGGACAAGATCCGCGCCCTGCGCGAGCAGTCGCCCTACAAAGAAAACCAGGCGCTGCTCGGGTTGACGTTTGATGAGGACACGCGGCGCTGGTACCCGAATGGAGCGTTTTTGACCCAAGCTTTGGGGCTGACCAATGTCGATAGCGTAGGCCAATCCGGGCTGGAACAGCTTTTTGAAGCATATTTAGGCGGACAACCAGGAAAAATTGTCAGTGAGGTAGACGCGAGAGCCAGACAGCTTGCTGACGGGGAGAGCGAGTACGTTCCGCCGGTGCAGGGGGATAACCTGCGCTTGACCATCGACCGGGACATCCAGAGCTTCGTGGAGAAGGCGATGCGCCAGTGTATCGAGGTCAACAAGGCCTTGCGCGTGCAGGCGCTCGTGATGGATGTGCAAAGCGGCGAAATCTTGGCGATGGGCATCAAACCGGACTATGATCCCAACGACCCGCCGCGAGACGATGTGGAGGCGCTGAAATCGCTGATGCGCATCCAAACCATCAGCGACGTGTATGAGCCCGGCTCTACCTTTAAAATCCTGACCACAGCTGCCGCGCTGGACTGCGGCGCAACCCATCCCGGCGAGGGCTTCTACTGCTCCGGCAAGATCAAGGTGGATGGCGATACCATCCGTTGCTGGGGCGCGGCGCACAAGGCGGAGACCATGCAAAAAGCGCTGCAAAACTCGTGCAACCCGGTATTCGTGGAGCTGGGCTTGCGGCTGGGCACCGAGCGGTTTTACCGGTATCTGCGAGCCTTCGGACTGGGCGTGCCGACCGGGCTCGATCTGCCGGGCGAGGGCAGCGGGTTGCTCATCAATCAGCGCTACGTCAAGAACGTTGACCTCGCGCGCATCGGCTTCGGCCAGAGCGTAGCCGTCACGCCGATTCAGTTGCTTAACGCGGCCTGCGCGGTGGTCAACGGCGGCAAGCTGATGCGCCCGTACATCGTCAAGGAGGTGCTGGCGCAGGACGGTACGGTGCTCGAGCGCACGCAACCGCGCGTCATATCGACGCCCATCAAGCCGGAAACCTCGGCCATCATGCGAACGCTTCTCGAAAGTGTCGTCGCCGAGGGAGGAGGAAGAAACGCCGCCGTCGAAGGTTATAAAGTTGGAGGCAAGACCGGTACCGCGCAGGTGTACAAGGAAGGAAAGATCGTGCGCGATGTACATATCGGTTCCTTTCTGGGCTTTGCTCCCGCCGATAACCCAAAGTTTGCGATCCTTGTGATCGTCGACGAGGCGGCGGTGCTGCCGGACTACGGCGGAACCACCGCGGCGCCCTTTGCAAAACAGATCATGGAGGATACGTTGGTCTATCTGGGGGTCCAGGCGTCGCCCGAGGCAGGCGCCACAGCGAAGCCGGAGGTTACGGTGCCGGATATGCGCGGCATGACGGTGACCGAGGCCGCAAAGCTGCTCAAGGAAATCGGCCTGACTTGGCTGGTGGATGGGGAAGAACAAACCGTACAAGGGCAGATGCCGCCGCCCGGAGCGGAGATGACCGCAGGCTCGCTGGTGATGTTGTACGTCAGCGGACAGGAGCCGCTTACCGCCGAAGATTACCTCTCGGTGCCCGACGTTCGCGGGCTCTCCATCGTGGAGGCAAACCGCGTGCTCAGAGCCAGAGGATTCGATTTATATATCCAAGGCACCGGAATTGCGGCACAGCAGAAGCCCGCAGCCGGAGAATTTGCCCCGCCGGGCAGCGTGGTGGAAGTGGAATTCAAGGCGAACTGATCGAATTCGAGAAGATGTGAGGGATGCATATGACACTGGAGATGCTCATTCAAGATTTGCCGGAGTTGGTTGCCCTGCATGGCGATCCGCAAACCGAGATCGAGGGCTTGACCGCCGATTCGCGCAAGGCGATAAAGCGGGGCTTGTTCTTCTGCATCCCCGGCGCCAAGTTTGATGGACATCTGTTTGCGAAGCAGGCCGTTGGCAGCGGAAACGCGGCGCTGGTGGTGGAGCGCCATCTGACGGAGCTGGATGTGCCGCAGATTCAAGTGACCGACGTGCGCGCGGCCATGGCGCGCATCGCGGCGGCTTTCTACGGCCATCCGGCACGAGAAATGAAGCTGCTTGGCGTCACCGGAACCAAGGGCAAGACCACCACCAGCTATCTCGTTAAATCGATCTGCGAGCACGCGGGGTTTAGCTGCGGGCTGATCGGCACCACCGGCAACATGATCGGGCAGCAGATGCTGAAAAGCGAGCTGACCACACCGGATCCCATCGATATGCAGCGCGTGCTGCGGCAGATGGCCGATGCCGGGGTGGAGATGGTGTCGATGGAGGTTTCCGCGCACGCGCTGGCGCTGCGCAAGCTGGAAGGCATGCGGTTTGAGGCGGCGGTGTACACCAATCTCTCGCAGGATCATCTGGATTTCTTCGGCGATATGGAGCGCTATTTTCAAACCAAGAAGATGCTCTTTGCGCCGGACAAGACCTGCAACGCCGCCTGCAACGTGGATGAGGAGAGCGGCGCGAGAATCCTAGAGGAGGTGCAGGTGCCGACGCTGACCTACGGCATCCGCGAAAATTGTGACCTCTACGCGCGGGACATCGAGATCTCTGAAAACGGCGTATCCTTTGTGCTGAACCTGCGCGGGCTGCATTCCGTGTCCATCGATTTGCGCCTAACCGGCATGTTCAACGTGTACAACGCGCTGGCGGCGGCCTCGGTGGCGCTTATCATGGGCATCGAGCTGGACAAGATCAAAGAAGGGCTTGAGGCGGTCACCTCGGTTCCGGGCCGCGTCGAGATGCTGGAGACCCATACGCCCTACCGCATGATCCTTGACTACTCGCATTCCCCGGATGCGCTGGAGAACATTCTGCGCACCGTGCGCGTATTTACCAAGGCGCGGCTTATCGTGGTATTCGGCTGCGGCGGCGATCGCGATCAGGTTAAGCGCCCGCTTATGGGGCGCATCGGGGGGCAACTGGCCGATCTCTGCATCCTCACCAGCGACAATCCCCGCCGAGAGGATCCATATTCCATCCTCGCTTCTATCGAGGAGGGCATCCGGCAAACCGAGGGCGAGTATGTGGTGATCGAGGATCGGCGGGAAGCTATCCGCTATGCGATGAAGGTCGCCGGCGCTGGCGATGTGGTGGTGCTGGCCGGCAAGGGGCATGAAACCTATCAGGAAATTCAGGGCGTTAAGCACCCTTTCGACGAGAAGGTGGTCGTCCAGGAATTGCTGTCCGTACAGTGAACATGACCGCCTTCTGGGACAAGCCGCGCTGGGAGTCCAGCAGAAGAAAGCCGAGGAGAGAAAAAATCGATGCAAAGGATGATCTGGGCGGTGCTCGTGGCGTTTATCGCCTCGTTAGCGGTGGGGCCAATCCTGCTGCCGGTGTTGCGAAAGCTCAAGTTCGGGCAAAACGTATTTGAGCTAGGGCCGCAAAGCCATCAAACCAAGCAGGGAACCCCGACCATGGGTGGATGGATGATCTGCATCGTCGGCGTGGTGGTCGCGGTCGCGCTGCATTTGGGCGGATGGAACGGGTACGACATGATGCTGGCGGCTCTGCTGCTGGCGCTGGGGAACCTGTTCATCGGCTTTGCCGACGACATGACGAAAATACGCCGCAAGAACAACAAAGGACTTTCGCCAAAGCAAAAGATGGTCGTCCAAACGGTGCTGGCGGTGGCTTTTGCCTATTATTGTTACGCGCATCCGCAGGTTGGCTCCAAGATCATCGTGCCGTTTTGGCAGGTGGAATGGGATTTGGGCTGGTTCTACATTCCTGCGGCGACCTTCATCATCGTCGCCACCACCAACAGCGCCAACCTGCTCGACGGGCTGGATGGTCTGCTGGGCTCGGTATCGTTGGTGGACTTTGCGACCTTCGGCTTGCTGGCGTTGTTTGCCGCGAACGCGGGCGGCGCCGCCGATGTCAACCTGATGAACCTTGCAATTTTTTGCTGTGCTATCGCGGGCGCATGCATGGGCTTTTTGCGCTTTAATACCTTTCCGGCGCGCTTGTTTATGGGCGATACCGGATCGATGTTCATCGGCGGCGCGGTGGTGGCGGTGGCGCTGCTGCTGCGGATGCCGCTGATTATCCTCTTGGCCTGCATCTGCATGGTGATGTCCACCGTGTCGGATCTGATCCAGTTCGCGTACTTCAGGCTGACCCACGGCAAGCGCATCTTCAAGATGGCGCCGATCCACCATCACTTTGAGCTTTCAGGCGTGCCGGAGCCCAAGATCGTGGCGTTGTACACCATAACGACGGTGATCTTTTGCCTGTTAAGCCTGTTGAGCGTGTCGAAGTAGTGCCGATCTTTTGAGAAGGAAAGGGCGTGATACCTGTGGAGAACAGGAGTTGGCAGGGTCGGCGCGTACTGGTGGTCGGCATGGCGCGCAGCGGTATCGCTGCGGCAAGGGCGCTGGCGGAGCAGGGCGCGATTCCCATCCTGAACGATAGCAAAACCGCTGAACAACTGGGAGAGCAACTTGCCGACGTGCGCGGCGCGCCTTACGAGTGGCGGTTCGGCGAGCCGCCGGAGGGGTTGCTTGACGACTGCGATATTATGGTGATTAGCCCCGGTGTGCCGATACAGAGCGCGTTTATCACCGACGCGAAGGCGCGCGGCATGCCGGTGATCGGCGAATTGGAGCTGGGCTTTCAATTGGCGCGGGGGCACTATATCGCCATTACCGGCACCAACGGAAAGACGACGACCACAACGCTGGTCGGCGAGATCCTGAAAAATGCCGGCTGGCTGACTTGGGTGGCGGGCAACATCGGCTACCCGCTTACCGCCGTCGCCGGACGCAGCCGACCGGAGGATGCGATCATTGCCGAGGTATCCTCATTTCAATGCGAGAGTCTGGAGCACTTTCAGCCGGAGGTTGCGGCGGTGCTCAACATCAGCGAAGATCATTTGAACCGCCATGGCACCATGGACGCATACATCGCGCTCAAAAGGCGTATTTTCGAAAGACAAACCGAAACGCAGACCGCGGTGTTTAATTGGGACGATCCGGCCTGCCGCACGATGGCCGAGGGGCTTTCAGCGAGAAGGGCGTGGTTTTCCCGCCGCGAGGCGGTAGAATACGGCGCCTTTGTGCAGGATGACGAGATCGTGCTGGCCATGGAGGATGCGCCTCGCGCATTATGCCCGGTTGCGGAAGTCAAGCTGCCCGGCGCGCACAACTTGGAAAACGCGCTGGCAGCCGTGGTAATGACCGCCGCGATGGGCGTGCCGCCGCCGGTGATCCGGCACACGCTGCGCAGCTTCGCCGGGGTGGAACATCGCCTCGAGATGGTGCGCGAGTTTGAGGGCATCAATTACATCAACGATAGCAAGGGTACCAATGTGGACGCCACCGAGAAGGCCATCGACGCGATGCGCGCGCCGACGGTGCTGATCCTCGGCGGCAGCGAAAAGGGAGTCGATTTTGCGCCGCTGGCGCGCTGCGTATACGATCATCCTCAGATCGAGCAGGTGGTGCTGATCGGGGAGACCGCGCCGCGCATCGCCGAAGCGCTGGATGCTGTGGGATACAAAAGCTACGTGCATGAAGGACGCGACATGAAAAACGCGGTGCTCCGCTGCCGGGATATTGCAAGCCCGGGGTGGAATGTGCTGCTCTCGCCAGCCTGTGCGAGTTTCGACATGTTTACCGACTTTGAGCATCGCGGCCGCGTATTCAAGCAGCTCGTGAATGATCTGCGCTGATGCGTTCTTCCCGCGCGCTCTGGCAGGGAGGAATTGCGATGGTGCTTCCGCAGGTGCTGCGCGCGCGCGGAGATCGGATGGAGATGGCAAATCGCCGCCCGGTGGATGCCGGTGTGGTGGCGGTGATGATCCTGTTGCTGCTCTTTGGGCTGGTGGTGCTGTTCAGCGCTACCTATTATGCCGCGCTACAGAGCGGCGACGCGCTTTCCGCCGTGCGCAAGCAGGCGTTTGGCATCGTGATGGGCGCGGCCGCTTGCTTCGCCTGTTCGCGCATTCCGTATCGCGTGTTCCGCGATGGGCGGTTGCTTGGCGGGCTCTTGGCGCTGAGCACGATTCTGCTGGTGCTGGTGCTGGTGCCCGGCATCGGCCGATCGATCAACGGATCGAGGCGGTGGATACATCTCGGAGGGTTGAGCTTTCAGCCCTCCGAGTTTGCGAAGTTCGTTATGGTGATCTTTATGGCCAACGCGTTGGCGACGCGCGGCGTACAGATTCGCTCGCTGTTCAAAGGGATTCTGCCGCTGCTGATCGTGCCGTGCGTGATGTTTCTGCTGATCCTCGAACAGCCTAATCTCTCCACCGGCGGCAGCATCATCATCGTGGCGGTGCTGATGATCGCCATTGGCGGCGCGCGATTGCCGCATATGGGGCTGCTGGGGCTGGGCGCGGCGGTGGTGGGGGCGGGCTATGCGTGGAGCGCGCCGTATCGGCGTGAGCGCCTGCTATCCTTCCGCGATCCTTTCGCAAAGATGAGCGATGAGGGCTATCAGCTCTCGCAATCGCTGATCGCCTTTGGTTCCGGCGGTCTATTCGGCCAAGGCTTGGGCGCGGGGCGGCAAAAGTTTGCTTACCTTCCCTATCCGGAGTCGGATTTCATCTTTGCCATCGTCGGCGAGGATTTCGGCTTGATCGGTTGCGTGGCGGTGATCGCGCTGTTCGGGGTGTTCATCTTTCTGGGCATGCGGGTGGCGCTTCGCTGCCCCGATCAGCACGGGTGTCTGCTGGCCGCCGGTATTACCTGCATGATCGGCGTACAGGTGTTCATCAATATCGGCGTGGTTACCGGCATCCTGCCTACCACTGGCTTGCCGTTGCCCTTCTTCAGCGCCGGGGGTACGTCCGTGAGCATCGTGATGGCGGCGGTGGGCATCCTGCTCAACATCTCCCGCTACGGGGAAAACATCCTGTAAATGCGAAAAGTCGGTTTTTTCACACTCTCGCACCATGGGCATACGCTAAAGCATCGGGAGCGAAGGCTTGTGGGGGTGTGCGCATGGATCTGCTTGAAGTGCGAGGCGGCAAGCGCCTAGAAGGAACGGTCTCCATACATAGCGCAAAAAATGCAGTGCTGCCAATTATGGCGGCGGCAATCTTAGCCGAGGAGCCGGTAACAATTCTGGATTGCCCAAACATTACCGATGCCGACAACATGCTCAGCATCGTGCGGACGTTGGGCTGCAAGGCGCAGCGGGTCGGCGAAAACGCGCTGATCGATACCAGCGGCATGCATGATTGGGTGATGCCGGAAACGCTGGCGAAAAAACTCCGCTCATCGATCTTTATGATGGGATCGATCTTAGGCCGGTTCCGTAAGGCGATGGTATCCCATCCCGGCGGATGTGAGATTGGCCTTCGCCCCATCGATCTGCACATGAAGGGCCTAGCGGCGCTGGGCGTGGTATTCCAAGAAGAAGGTGGACAGATTTTCTGCGATGGTTCCGGCATGCATGGCGGCGAGGTACACTTCGATTATCCCAGCGTTGGGGCGACGGAGAACGTGATGATGGCGGCCGCGCTGACGCCGGGTACCACGTGGATCCACAACGCGGCGCGGGAGCCGGAGATCGTCGACCTGCAGCGTTTCATGAACGCGATGGGCGCTCGGGTACGAGGTGCGGGTACGCACAGCATCATCATCGAGGGAGTTGAGCGCCTGCATGGGGTGCAGTACCGGCCAATCTCGGATCGGATCGTTACCGGCACGCTGATGGCTGCCTGCGCGATCACAGGCGGACAGATTCGTTTGGAGAACGCGCGTGCGCAGGACTTGGGCGCGGTGATTAGCAAACTGCGCGATATGGGCTGCGAAGTGCGCAGCGGCGTGGGCATCATCGACGTGATCGCGCCAAAACGGCCACATAGCTTCGGCCAACTGCAAACCCAGCCCTATCCCGGCTTTCCTACCGACATGCAGGTGCAGATGCTGGCGCTATCCACCGTTGCGACCGGCACGTCGATCATCACCGAGACCGTGTTTGAAAACCGCTTCGCACACGCCGGGGATCTCAACCGCATGGGCGCCGACATCGTGGTGCATGACCGCACCGCCGTGGTGCGCGGCGTACAGAAACTGCACGGGGCGCATGTCACCGCGCGCGATCTTCGCGGCGGCGCGGGGCTGGTGTTGGCGGCGCTTGCTGCGGAGGGAAAAACGACGATCGAGGGCGTGGCGCTGATCGATCGCGGGTACGCCGCGCTGGAAGGCAGCTTGGCGGCACTGGGCGCGGATATCTGCCGCGTGAAGGAAAAAGACTGACGCGGATGGAATAAAAAGGATTGCCGGAGGGGAGGCGCGGCCTCCCTGAAACCCTGTTTTTTATTGGACAAGCCAATGAAACATGATGGAGGAATTATGCATGGAATATGAACGGAGCGGCCTTCGGCACCCGGGACGCATCGCGATGATCGCGGTGCTGATTGTGGCTGTCGTCGGCATCTTCTTGCTGCAGAACGGCGTGTTTGTGGTGCGCAGCGTAACCGTAGAAGGCGCGACGCTCTACGCACCGGAGCAAGTGGTGCGGATCGCGGGCATCCGCTCCGGGCAGAGCGTGTTTACCATCGATCAGAAGGAGATCGCGGAAAACCTGAGCAAAGATCGCTATTTGCTGCTCGATTCGCTCTATATCAACTACCCCAGCGAACTCATCCTGCGCGTGCGGGAGCGCAAGCCGGGCGCGGCGCTGCCGTGGCTGGGCGTGCTCAATATGCTGGACGCGGAGTGCCGCGTGCTGGAAAAAAGCGCGCAGTTGGATACGCGCATGCAGATCCCGGTGATTACCGGCGCGGATGTGCTCAGCGACGCGATCGGCCAAACGCTTGCCACGCGCGAACCGGCGCAGTTGGAAGCCATCCGCGCGGTGCTGGACGAGTTGAATATGCAGGGAGTGACCGCACGTATATCTGAATTGAATGTGACCAATTTGGATAACCTGTACTTGATAACGCAAGAGGGCATGAAAATTTTGCTGGGGAGCGACGGGGAATTGGAGCAAAAAATCGGGCTGATGCGTTCGGTGCTGGATGCGTTGTCGTTGGAGGGGAAGGTCACCGGATCGCTGGATGTATCCACCATCACCGTGGCGGATTATCGCGCGGTGCCGATCCAAGCCGCGCAGTATTTGCCGGATGCCACCGCTGTTCCTCCGGAATTGGTGGGTCGATAGGCGTATGGTGAGCGGTGGCATTCTTGAACATTTTTAGAAAAATGACGAAAAATGTTCAAAAAAGGCAAGCTTTTCCCGAAAACTTATTGCATATACCGTATAAAAAGGTTATAATGTTGTATCTGGGTCAAGGTTTACCCTTCTATTGGCATGTCGTTCTCGGAACAGCTTGTCAGACCCGGAACCGGTGGAGGGATTGGGGGACTGTACAGTATGAGGAACATGGCCGCCGCGATAGATTTCGGGACATCGAAAATCGTCACGTTCATCGCGGAGAGCGGCAGCTACCATCGCTGTGACATCATCGGCGCGGGTACGGTGGCTTACGATGGCTTCATCGACGGGTATTGGAATTCCTCGGATGAGCTGGTAGACCAAGCCATCCGCAATTCCATCACCGCCGCCGAAGCGCAGGCGCACCGCCATGTGCGGGATGTATACGTCGGCGTACCCGGCGAGTTTTGCCGTGTCTATGCCATCGAGGCGCAGGTTACCCTGCAAGGCGCGGATCCGCGCGTTACGCCGCAGGATGTGGAGCATGTGTTTGCCGCGGCGACCGAGGAGCTGCAGCCGATCCGCGGGGTCATCATCCACCGCAGCCCGGCATGGTTCACCGTTGACGAAGGCAAGAAAACCATGGAGCCCATGGGCATGAAGGGCAGCACGCTGCGTGCAATGGTTTCCTTTATCGTGGCCGACGAGTTCTTCCTTTCGGATATTTCGCGCCGAATCCAAATGATGGGGCTTTCTCTCAACGGATTCTTCTCCTCCTCGGTGGGGCAGTCGCTGCTCTTTTTGCCGCCGGAGGAGCGCGACCGCGTAGCCGTGCTCATCGATATCGGCTATTTGTCTACGGAAATCATGATCGTCGAGGGCGATGCGCTGATCTTCCAGAAGGTCATCGCCGTCGGCGGCGGACATATTACCGCCGATCTGGCTTTCGGGCTGGAGACCGGCATGGCCAACGCGGAGCAGATCAAGCGCGCCTATGCATTTCAAACCAGCGGAACCACCGCCGCCACCCCAGAGCGCCGTCCGGCCGGGCAGCCCTCCCGCGAGGAGGTTGCCCGCATCCTCGAACCGCGCGTCGACGAGCTTAGTGAGTTCATTCGCGATTGCCTTGACCATTGCGGCGTACACCTAGATAGCTGGAGCAATATCTACCTCACCGGCGGCGGTCTCGCCCTGATGGCAGGCGGCCGGGCATATCTTTCCACGCAGTTGGGGCGCACGGTGCGCGCGCCTTCGGCAAAAGCCGCAAAGTTCAACAGCCCGATTTATTCGAGCGCGCTCGGTTTGATCGATCTTGTATTCGGCTCCTTGGAGGCGCAGGATGAGACACAGGGCATCTTCACGAAGCTATCGGATTCCGTCCGTAGGATGATAAAGGGCTGAGAACATAAGTTTCTCAGGCGAAAAAGGGGGACGTTCTGTGCTGGAATTTGAAGTGGAACAGAGTTCGTATGCGACAATCCGGGTGGTCGGCTGCGGTGGCGCCGGCAACAACGCCGTGAACCGAATGGTGGATGCCGGGTTGCGTGGCGTGGAGTTTGTTTCCGTCAATACGGACAAGCAGGCGCTGCTGTTGTCCCGCGCACAATATAAATTGCAAATCGGCGAAAAGCTAACCAAAGGGCTCGGCGCGGGTGCGGTACCTGATATCGGCCGCCGCGCCGCGGAAGAAAGCCGCGAGGAGATCGCGCAGGTGCTCAAGGGCGCCGATCTAGTGTTTGTTACCGCGGGAATGGGCGGCGGCACCGGCACTGGCGCGGCGCCGATCGTGGCGGAGATTGCCCGCGACCTCGGCTGCCTGACCATCGGCGTGGTCACCAAGCCCTTCCTGTTCGAGGGCAAGCAGCGCATGAAGAATGCGGAGTCTGGCATCGCCGAACTCAAGCAGCGCGTCGATACGCTGGTAGTGATTCCTAACGATCGCCTCTTGCAGGTGGCGACCAAGGGCACCACGATGCTCGAAGCCTTCCAAATCGCCGACGACGTGCTGCGCCAAGGTATTCAGGGCATCTCCGATTTGATCGCCGTACCGGCGCTGATTAACTTGGACTTTGCCGACGTCAAGACTGTGATGGAATCGGGCGGTATGGCGCATATGGGCATCGGTGTGGGCAAGGGCGAGAGCCGCATGGTCGACGCCGCCAAGAACGCTATCTCCAGCCCGATGCTGGAAACCTCCATCGACGGTGCGCGCGCCGTGCTGATGAACATCACCGGCGGCGAGGATATGAGCATCATCGACATCAACGAAGCGGCTCAGTTGGTTATGCAGGCCGCCGATGGCGAGGCCAACATCATCTTCGGCGCGGGCATCGATGAGAGCCTACACGACGAGGTGCGCATCACTGTCATCGCCACCGGCTTTGAGAAAACGCCGTTCCCGGTCAAAGGTCCGGTTAAACGTGATCGCGTGAACTATCCGCCCTCGCAGTCGCCGTTTGCTTCGGCGCCCCTTGCGCCGTCTTACCAAGCGGAAGAGCCGACGCCCACGCCGCCTCCGGCATCCTTCTCGCGTTATGATTCTACCTACAACCCGGTTATCGAGCCCTACCCGGCGCAGGAACCGGGCATGCAACCTACGCCGATGGAGAACGAGCTGCCCTCCTTCATTAACAGCGGCCGCACGCCGCCGCCGCGCACATCGCCGTTCCAGAATGCGCCGCAGCAACATACCATGCCGCCGGTATCGCAATCGCCCTATGCGCAGCAATCGCCTTATGCGCAGCAGTCACCCTTTGCCCAAGCGGCTCCGGAACCGGAGGAAGACGATCACGGCGGATTTACGCCGGATGTGCCGGCCTTCTTGCGCCGCCCGCCCAAGAAGTAATTCCGCAAGAATCAATTCTGAAAGAACGAATTCAGCAATAAAGAAATCCCTGCCGCCGCAACCGCGAGGGCAGGGATTTCTTTGTGCCGGTTATTTCCCGGTTGGTTTAAGCGTCAGCGTTTTTCCGCTGTAGCCGGTGACGAAGGTTTGATACTGCTCACCTTCGATCCAGCGATCAAACTGCTTGTGGTAGTAGGGGCTGAGCGGGTGGCCGCTCTGGCCGGGGGCGACGATCTGCCATGCGTAATCCGGCTGCGAAAAGTCGCGCACATAGCGCCAGCTTGCGCCGTGGTTGTTGAGGCCGCTCTTGTTCCAGCTGGCGGCGCGCACCGTGGTGTTGGTACCCGGGGAAGGCTTGCCGCCTTCGCGGTTGAAGAGCTGCGCCAGAATCGCTTGGCTGGAGAGCGGATGTTTGAAGCTCACCTGATGGAAAGCGCCCCAGCTCCATTTGGACATGTTCTTGCCCTGCGCGGATTCGATCTGATCCAGCGCGCGATCCAGCGCGGTGGTCAGTACCGCCTGCATGCCACCTTTGGCGGCGATCCACTTGGAGGGTTTGCCGCTGGCCTCGTTGCGCAGCAGGCCGTCCACGGTATAACCACGGCCTTGGAATAGCTTGGAAGCTTCCTCAGAGATGCGATCTTCGAAAATCACATCGCCGATATGATCGTACCATAGGGCGAAAATTAGCGGCGCGCCCTGCTCGGCGGTGAATTGGCGATCCCAGCCGCGCAGCGATTCCAGCGCCTTCTGCTGGCGATCGGTCAACTCGGCGCTGCTCAATGCCTGCTCGAAAATCGGCAGCATCTCCTCGGCATGCAGATCCAGCACGTCGCCTTGCAACGTGCGCAGGTCGTCGGCAGAGAGCTTTTCCTTGCTTTCGAGCACCTGCACGATGCGCTGCTGGCGATAGGGCGATGCCCAGTCGTGGCTGATGTGATAAGGGTAGTCGTCGCCGATGACCTTGTGGTTGGCGGTGGCGACGTATCCGGCGGGCGGGTTGACCACGCGGGGTAGTTCGTCAAAGGGGATGTAGCCGATCCACTCATGCTCGCCATCCCAGCCGGGAACCGGCAGCAGCCCGGTGCCGCCGTTTGCGCGAATCGGAATCTTGCCGTTGGCCTTGTAGGCAATGGTGCCGTCCTGACAGGCGAACACAAAGTTCTGCGTCGGCGCTTCGAACTTGAGCAGCGCCTTCTCGAAGCTGTTCCAATCGGTGGCGACGTCCAAGGCAAACATGCCCTCCAGCTCTCGGCTGGGTTGCAGCGCCGTCCATTGCAGCGCGTAGGCGGTGTGCTCCTCCTTGGCCTTGGCCAGCTCGGAGATGATCGGGCCGTGGCGCGTTACCATCACCTCAAAGGGCTCTACGTGGCCGCCCTTGACGAGGATCGGCTCCTGCACGATCTCGGCATCCAGCCATTCGCCCTTATAGAGGTACTGCTTGGGGTTATCGGGGTTGAGCCTTTCGATGAACAGATCCTGCACGTCGGGGCCGGTATTGGTGACGCCCCAAGCGATAGAATCGTTGTGACCGATGATGATGCCCGGCGCGCCGGCGAAGATGACACCGCTTACGTTCATGTCCTCGGCCTTCAGGTGCATCTGATACCAAATCGAGGGCGAAGCGATGGACAGGTGCGGATCGTTTGCCAGCATAGGTTTGCCGGTATCGGTTTTGCTGCCGGACAAAACCCAGTTGTTGCTGCCGTTCCACTCATCGGGCTTCGCGTCGGCAACGCTGATGAACCGATCTGCGATGCTGGCCGAGTCGGGGATGATGAGCGGCGCGCCAGTTGGATAGGTGTTATCGGGGAACAACTCGCGCGCCTCGTCCTCGGAGAAGTTTTCCAGCAAGTATTGCCGGAAGGCTTGGCTTTCCCAATGCCCGCCCAGATCGTGAGCCATGTATTTGCCGATGGTGAGGCTGTCGACCGGCGTCCAAGGCTCCGGCTTGTAGCCGACCAGCAGAAACTCCGGCGAAAGGTTTTTCTCATTCTGCGCGATGTAGGCGTTGACACCGGCAGCATAGGCTTCCAGCAGCTCGGCGCCCTCCGGCGAATAGGTCGGCCAAGAGGCCTCTGCCGCGCGGCGCAAGCCCAGCGTGCGGAACGCCTTGTCGGTTTCCACTGCCATCTCGCCGAGCACCTCGCTGAGGCGGCCGGAAGCCTGACGGCGCGAAAGATCCATCTGAAACAGGCGATCCTGCGCGTGAACATAACCTTGCGCGAAGAACAGGTCGAGCTTGTTTTGCGCCTCGATGTGCGGTACGCCCTCGGCATCGCGGGTGATGGTGACTTGCGCCGTGAGGCCGGATACCGCCAACTCACCCGATAGCTTGGGCAACCCTTGCCGCAATAGGGAGGTGGCGATGCCCACCGCCACCAGCACCAGCAAGAGTAGCGTACACATGCTGTAGAACAGGACCTTTTTCCAGCGTTTTCTGGGAGGCCTCGCGGTTTGGGGGAAAGGCTTTGTCTCTTGCATACAATGACTCCTAATAAAAGAAATGTGTTCTGGGCGGAAGATGTTTCCCCGAGAACCATACAAAAGGATACTACTTTGAAGATCAAAAATCAAGCTTTGAACTTCGAAACAAAAGAAATTTGCGCCGCGGAAGCACGTTGGCTCCCGCGGCGCAAGGAGGATCGGCAGTTTACCAGAACATCGAAGCTTCTTCCTGCGGCGGTTCAGGCTCCTCTTCCTTGGGCGGTGCGAAGAACTCCGCGAGGCCGCCGATTAATCCCGGCTGCGCGGCCGATGCGGAACGCACCTGCGCGATCTGCACCGCCTGCTGCCCCTCGAGCAGGATGCCCTCGCCGAGCAGTACATCGTGCACCGGCGTGATGCGGTAGGTATAGGAGATGCCTGCGCGCGCGTTCTCATCGGTGTAGCGCAGTGTTTCGCCGCCGTTTCCTGCCATCTCGGTCAGCACGATGGATTCGCCTACGCTATCGCGCTGGATGCGGTACTTGGCGGCCTCGTTGGGTTGAAAGATCAGGATCGGCTGGCCGCTGGCGGTATAGTCAATGTGGAAGGAGTTGACGGCGCTGGGCGCCTGCCACACATCGCTGTACTGCGTCGGGTGATTGTTCTCTAAAAACACTTCGCTGTAGCGGTAGGCTTTTGGCGTCATCTTGGAGGCGAGCATCGGGTAGCCGCGCACGGCGATGGACTGTTTATCGATGTCCAGCCACACCAGCCCCTTGGGTTGCTTGAATGTAGGCTTCTTCTGCCCCTTGTACGCCGCCTGATAGAAAGCCGTCGCCACCCCGGCGGGCAAGTTGCCGCCGGTGGAACCGCTGGCGATCTTGTGCGCGTTGTCGGTATTGTCGAAGCCCATCCATACCGTCACCGCCAAATCCGGCGTGAAGGAGGCGATCCATACATCGCGGTTGCCGCCGGAGGTGAGGGAGTTGGTGCCGGTTTTGGCGGCGACCTGCTGTCCGGTGGCGTTGAGGCGCGAGGCGGTGCCGCTGGTAGCTACGCTTTGCAGCATGGAGGTCATCAGGTAGGCATTCTGCTCGGAGATCACGCGCTTTCCTTCGGCCTGATGCTCGTAGACGGTATTGCCCGCGCTGTCTACGATGCGCTCGATCAGGTACGGCCTGTTGTAGGTGCCGCCGTTTGCAAAGGCGGAATAGGCGGCGGACATCTCCAGCGGCGTCACGCCATTGGTCAGCGAACCCAGCGCGATGGAAAGGTTTTGGTCGTTTTTGTCGAGCTGAATCCCCATTTTCTCAAGATAGGCGCGTGAGTTGGCGATGCCGACCTCTTTGAGCAGGCGCACCGTCGAGACGTTGAGCGAGCGGGTCAGCGCATAGCGCATGGTGACGCGGCCGTAGTAGAGGTTGCCGACGTTCTTAGGCTGATAACCGTTAAAATCGCCGAACTCGTCGAGCAGCACGCTGGCGGTGGCGTATCCCTTTTCCAACGCCGGGCCGTACACGGCCAGCGGTTTGATCGCCGAGCCGGGGGAACGCCGCGCGGCGGTCGCGCGGTTAAGTCCGCGCCGCACCGAGTAGCTGCGCCCGCCCTCCACGGCGCGCAACGCGCCGGTGTGTACATCCACCACGGTCATCGCGCTTTGCGCGAGAACGCCGTCGCGGGCATTGCCGGGGAAATACTTCTTCTGCGCGAAGATGTTGTCGGCGATATCCTGCAAACGGGTATCCATCGTGGTATAGATGCGGTGGCCGCTGCCCAGCACGTCTTCGGGTGAGAGCGCCAGCAACCGCTGTGCCTCATTGAGCGTTTCATCAACAAACCACCCGTAGTGAACCACCGGCTCCTCGTAGGCGCGCGTTTCCAAGGTTGCTGCCTTGGTCTCGGTAGCGGTCGCTTCGTCGATCATGCCCTCGGTGAGCATCGTGTTGATGATGTACTCGCGCCGCGCGCGGTTGGCGTCGGGATGGGCGCGCGGGGCAAAGGCCGAAGGCGCCTTGATGGTGGCGGCCAAGGCTGTGCCTTGTAACAGGGTCAGATCTTCCACGTTGACGCCAAAGTAGGTCTGCGCGGCGGCCTGCAATCCGTATGCGCCGCTGCCAAAGTTGATAAAGTTCAGATACATCTCCAGGATTTGATCCTTGGAGTAATCGTGCTCCAGCTGCAAGGCGAGCCAAGCTTCCTCTAACTTGCGGCGAAGCGTCTTTTCCTCTGTGAGGTGAGAAAGCTTTACCAGCTGCTGTGTAATGGTGGAAGCGCCCTCGCCGTAGGATTTTGACCGGAAGTTGCTCATGACCGCGCCGCCGATGCGCACCGGGTCGATGCCCGGGTGCTTGTAAAAACGCAAATCTTCGGCGGCGAGGAAGGCATTGCGCACATGCATCGGTACGCGATCCAGCGGCACGACGGTGCGGTTTTCGGTGCCGCGCACCGTGGTCATCAACGCGCCTTCCTTATCGTAGAGCAAGGTGGTCTGCTGCAGGTTGGTGATTTTGTTGGGATCGATGCGCTGCCAATGCATCACATCCCATGCAAAAAAGGCCCAAACGCCCAGCACGACGACCAATGCGAGCAGGGCTAGCGCGCTCCGGCGGACCCATCGCCACACGCGGCCGCTTCGCTTCTCCTTTGGTTTTGCATCATCGCTCATGCGGCGAAATTCCTCCTTTAAAACGATGCTTTGTGCGGATCGATCGTAGTGTGTCCGCGCGGCAAGCGAAACACGCGCGGCGATATAAGACAGTATTTGGTCATAGACAGCGCGGGCGAATATGCGTATACTGTGCGCATACAAATCATTATATTATCATATCGAGGTGGTAAGGATGACCAAGGCCGCAAAATGGAAATTCACCGGCAGGGTGTTGCTGGCGGCGGCGCTGCTAATCACCGCCGCCGTACTGTATTGGCAGCCGTTGCCTACCGTCCCCTACAAGGAATTTTCCCGCATGGTGGAGCAGGGCGAGATCGCCTCGCTGACGTTGGGCGATTCCGCGACGATGGAGGTCGTGGCGCGCGACGGATGGCGCTTCCGTACCGAGAATCCGCGCCGCGAGGGCTATAAGGAATATCTGCTCGGTCAAGGCGTCGCGGTAGGGGAAGCGGCAAGCCAGCCGATACCGGCCATCGTCGGGATCGGGCTGCTCGCGGCGGTGCTGTTCTTCGGCTTAAAGCAATCGGGCAAGGCCAAGGCGGGCATGGCGAAATACAGCGCGATGGAAAGCGCTGAGGTGGCGGCGGTGCCTGATCTTACCTTTGAGGATGTCGCTGCCAATGACGAGGCGCGCGATAGCTTGCGCGGTCTCGTGGATTTCATAAAATATCCGGAAAAATACGCGGCCTATGGTGCGCGCATTCCGCACGGCGTATTGCTCTATGGACCGCCCGGCACCGGCAAAACGCTAATGGCGCGCGCGTTGGCGGGCGAATCCGGCGTGCCGTTTTATGCCGTGAGCGGATCGGACTTCGTGCAAGTATACGTCGGCGTCGGCGCGGGCCGGGTGCGCGATCTGTTTAAGAAAGCGCACAAGGCTGGCCGCGCCGTGATCTTCATCGACGAGATCGACGCGCTGGGGAAAAAGCGCGATAGTGGCGGCAACGATGAGCGTGAACAGACCCTCAACGCGCTGCTGACAGAGATGAGCGGCTTTGCCGCCCACGAGGGCGTGGTGGTGCTGGCGGCTACTAACCGGCTGGATACCCTAGATGAAGCGTTGCTGCGTCCCGGGCGGTTCGACCGGCAGATCGAGGTAGGCCTGCCGGGGCGCGAAGAGCGGCTGCGCATTCTGCAGGTGCATGCCAAGGGCAAGCCGTTGGCGCAGGGCATTGACTTGGGCGACGTGGCGGCTAACACCGTATATTTCAGCGGCGCCAAGCTGGAGAGCATGCTCAACGAGGCAGCGATTCTGGCTGCGCGCCGCGAAGCCGTAAACATTACCCGACAGGACATCGACAGTGCCATGCAAACCCTGCTGGTCGGTGAGTCCAAGGGCGACCGTAGCGGCGTCAGCGCACGCGAGCGGCGCATTACCGCCGTGCATGAGGCTGGGCATGCGCTGGCGACGCTGCTCAAGCTGCCCGAAAACAAGCTTGCACAGGTATCCATCATTCCATCCACCAAGGGCGCGGCGGGCTACAGCATGGCGGTGCCGCCGGATCGCCTGTTCCACACGCGGGAGGAGCTGGAAGCAAACATTTCGGTTGCGCTGGCCGGGCGCGCGGGCGAAGAATTGGTCTTTGGCGCGGAGCAAGTGACCACCGGCGCGTCTAACGATTTGCAGCGCGCCACCGAGCTGGTTTCGCGCATGTGTTTCGAGTGGGGCATGGAGGAGAGCATCGGTCCTGTGGCGCGCGCCGCGCTGCACGAGATGCTGCCCATGGGTGCGCGGGAGCAGGATACGCTGCGCGAGCGGCTTTCGGCGCTGTACGCGCGCACGCTGGCGTTGCTCGGCGAGCACCGGCAAAAATTGTTAGCCATCGCGGATGCGCTGGAAGAAAAGGAGCTGCTTACCGGCGAGGAGGTTCAGTCGCTGGTGAACGCTGCATAAGGTGCGCTATCTCGTTTGCCGCAAATGGCCGACGCTGCTATCGCACCAGCAGCAGGGTCAAATCGTTGACATTGGTGCCTGTGGGGCCGGTGATGAGCAGGCCGTCCAAGGCTTGCAAAAGATGGTAGGCATCGTTGTTTTGAAGATAATCGTCCACTTTCAGGACTAGGGATGCGCATTTTGAGAGGGTATCGCCGGTGACTAAGCCGCCCGCCGCGTCGGTAGGGCCGTCGGTGCCGTCGGAACCAACAGAAAAGAGCACTGTATTTGGCAGCCCGTGAATGCCTTCGATCGCGCTGACAACCAGCTCTTGGTTGCGCCCTCCGACGCCGTTTCCTTTTAGATGGACAACGGTTTCCCCGCCGAGGATAACGGCGCAGGGAGGCTTTACAGGCGCGCCGGTTGCGTGAATTTCCCGCGCGATGGCGGCAAGGAAAGCGCCTGCCTCGCGCGCTTCGCAGCTCAGCGTTGTGGTGAGCAAGAGCGGTGAATAGCCGAGCGAGGCGGCCTCCTTCGCGGCGGCCTCGCAAAGGGCGGTAACGTTTCCGGCTATTCTATTTTCTGCGTTTGATAGGGTCTTGGGCGTTTCCGTTACTAATGCGGATAAAACGTTCGGCGGAAAATCCAAGTGGTATTTCGCCAAAATCCGCTTCACGTCGGCAACGGTGGAAGAATCGGGATGTGCCGGGCCGGAGGCGATGCTGTCCAGCGGGTCGCCCAGCACATCGCTGAGGACGATCGTCCGCACCTTTGCGGGCGCGCAATGTTTGGCGAAAAGACCGCCTTTCACTTTGGATAAATGTTTGCGCACGGCGTTTATTTCCGCGATGTCTGCCCCCGACGCCAACAGCGCCTTCGTTACTTGCGCCAGATCCGCCAGCGAAACCCCGTCCGCCGGCACTTCGAACAAGGCTGAACCGCCGCCGGATACCAAGAACAGCACCGTGTCTTCCTTGGTGAGGTTTTCGGTCAGTTGCAGGACGGCTTGCGTGCCGATCACGCTGTTTTCGTCGGGTACCGGATGCCCGGCCTCGAATATTTCCATACGAGGGAGTACGCCTTGGGAATGACGGTACTTGGTTAGTACCACGCCGCATTCTACCAAATCGCCCAAAACCTCGCAGGCGGCCTGCGCCATGCGCCAAGCCGCTTTGCCGATGGCGACCACCCGGCAGGGAGCGGTGATTGCGTACTCTCGTAAAGCCGCTTTCACCGCCGCCTCCGGCAGCACAGCCTGAATGGACTTCTCAATGATTTGCTTGGCGTCGCGGATCATTGTCATTCCACCTTGATAATCCGTTCCCGCAGCGGGGACGGATTGTTTTTTTATGCGAGGAAGGCTTATTGCATCCGGCCGTCCGGCAGTCCCATGTGTACGTTCTCGATCAGGTGATCCAGCTCAGGCGTGAGCACGTCGAATACATATCCCGCGTCGCGATAATGCCGGATCAGCGCCGGAAGCATTTCGATGGTGCGGGACTTGTTGTCGTGCATCAGAATCACGATCTCGTCTTGCTTGCCCGAGGTGGAGATGGCGGTGTCCAGCATTTTGTCAATATCTGTGCCGGTGGCGTAGTCGGCATCGCCGTTGTGGGCGTTCCAATCGATCCAAAGATAACCGAAATCCATTGCGGCCTTTTTCCCCTCCTCCGGCACCCAGTTAGAGCCGTAAGGATAGCGGAATACACGGATGAACATCGGCCTGTGAAAGGCCTCTCGCACCGCTTTCTTGAAGCGCTTCATTTCCTGATAGAAGCGCACGTCGTCGGTCAGGTGCTTGCGCGCGTGGTGGTAGCTGTGGCAGGCCAGCGCGTGTCCTGCCTCGTGGATCGCGCGCGCGTTTTCCGGGTGCTGCTCGATGGCGCGCCCAACCAGAAAAAAGGTGGCTTTAACCCCTTCGGCCTCGAGCGCGCGCAGCAGTTCCGGTGTCAGCTCGCTGGGCGCGTCGTCAAAGGTCAGGTAAACCACCTTGCGCGGCGGTGCAGGGGTCGCTTCGGCGCGCGCGGACAGTGCGGCGGAGGCGCACAGGCATATGAGCACAAGAAAAGCAATAAAGCGCACAGCATGCTCCGATCCGAATGTTTTTGAATATATTTCCCTATTGTCTTTTAGTGTACCGCACGGCGCAAAAAATGTAAAACGAAAGTTGCGCATCCTGCATAAACAGCTATTTTTCGAGGCAGGATATGGTATCACAAATACGGAAACAAAAAAGGCCACACCGGCGCAAAGGGAGGAAGAACCGTATGCTGGAACACGCGCGACAAAGGGATACGCTGACCGTTCGCCTGCGCGGCGAGCTGGATCATCACAGCGCGGAACAGGTGCGCGAGGAACTGGATGCGTTGATCGCCGATGACCGCATCGTGCATCTGGTGATCGACATGCAGGCGCTGAGCTTTATGGATAGCTCGGGCATCGGGGTGCTGATCGGCCGCTATCGCTCGATGACGCGGCGCAAGGGTACGATGTCGGTCAAGAACATGAACCCACAGATAGAGCGCATCTTTCAACTATCGGGGCTACACCAAATTATTAATAGCGGCCGCTAAGGCACGGGGAGGATGGATCATGAGCATCGTCAATGAGATGCGGCTGGAGTTTCAGGGCTGCGCACAAAACGAATCCTTCGCGCGCGTGGTAATCAGCGCGTTTGCCGTGCAGCTCGGCCCTACCATCGAGGAGATTTCCGATATCAAGACCGCTGTCAGCGAGGCGGTGACCAACGCAATCATTCATGGCTATGAGGGAACGCAGGGCAAGGTGGTGTTGGCTGCCAGCATCGATGAGGAACGGATGCTCACCGTGGAGGTAGAGGATCGGGGCAAGGGCATCGCCGACCTAGAGCAGGCCATGCAGCCGTTCTATACCTCGCACCCGGAGCTGGAGCGCTCCGGCATGGGTTTCGCGGTGATGAACAGCTTTATGGACGAGCTGGAAGTAACCTCCGCGCCCGGTGAGGGAACCCGCGTGCGCATGCGCAAGTACATCGCGCCCAACGCAAAATGAGCGGCGCGACGCTACGGCATGAGGAAGCCATGGCGCTCATCGCCCGCGCGCAGGAGGGGGACGAGGGCGCTCTGGACGAGATGGTGCGCGCGAACCTTGCGCTGGTGCGCTCGGTATGCATGCGCTTTTCCGGGCGCGGCGGGGATATGGAGGAGCTGTATCAGCTCGGTTGTCTGGGGCTGGTGAAGGCGATTCGCAACTTTAACCTTGATTATGGCGTGCGCTTTTCCTCCTATGCGGTGCCTATGATTATGGGAGAAATCCGCCGCTTTCTGCGCGACGACGGCAGCTTAAGCGTCGGGAGGCGGCTCAAGGAACTGGCGGTGCGCGCTATGAACGAGGCTGATCAGTTGCGCAGCCTTTATCAGCGCGAGCCGACGCTGTTGGAGTTGGCCGAATCGTTGGGGTGCGACGCGGCGGAGCTGGCGCAGGCGATGGAAAGCGGCAGGCCGGTGATCTCGCTGGACGCGCCGCTGGGCGGGGAGGAGGGCGCAACGCTGCAGGATGTGTTAGGCGCCCCGCAAGCCGAGGCTGGGATCGATCGCATGCTGCTGCGCGACCTGCTGGCGCAATTGCCGCAGCAGGATCGGCGATTGATCCTGCTGCGGTATTTTCGCGATCAGACCCAGGCCGAGACGGCGCGCATGCTGGGCATGACGCAGGTGCAGGTTTCGCGGCAGGAGAGCCGCATCCTCAAGCGGTTTCGTGAGGCGATGGCGGAGTTGGCGCAGGAGGCGTGATCTTCACGGGCAGCGGGGCGTTTTCCAACGGTTCATACAGCACCGCAGCGCGCCTCGCTGCGCCGCCGACCAGCAGCAATTGCGCGGATCGCGTGGCGGCATTGGATAAGCTGGGCACTGTGGACACTGCGGGCATTGTGGACACTGTGGACATTGCGGGCATTCCGTCGGCGGGGGGGATTCCGGGCAGGCCGGGCACCGCGTCGGCGCGTAGCAGCAAAAGCAAAGCGAGACTTCGGTGCGTATCGGATCCGCGGCGACCAGCGGCGTGCCGATCTTTTGCATGCCCGACGGATCCTCCAGCGATTCCAAAATCAGCGCGCAAAGCTGGGAGCGCGTTGCTTCCAGCACCAGCTGATAGCAGTTGGCGCGCACATCGGCAGGAAAGCGTATGTAGAAGGGTTTGCCGTTCACCGGTGCGGCAAGCTGCGCATGGGACGCGTCGACCAGCGTCGGCGGGGCGGTCGGTGCGCCGCTTTCCTCGCAGCAGGGCTCCAGCAACAGCGTATAGGGCAGGCGCGAGGTGATTGTTAGCGGCCCGTACAACCAGGCGCTTCCCGCTGCGGTCAGCTGCTGCTGGCCGCAGTTTTCGATACAGGCGACGCCCGGCAGCGTGACCGAACGGCACCCGGATTGCCCGCAGGGCAAGGGCTGCGCCATCGCCTGTGCCGCCGCAAGCGATTGCGAATAGAGCCAAGAAACCGTTGCGGCAAGGCGCGTGCTTTTGGGGTGCGGCTCGGTGCTGCCGCAGGCAAGGAATGCCCATGCAAGGGGATTGGGCGGGTTGAACACCGACCAGACCGCCACCTGCGTGGCGGCGTAGGCGTCGTTTTCATCCAAGGCTGGGTCGGTGGCGGCGTTTACGTCGGCTTGCCGGAACAGTTCCGCCGCTTGCACAGCCGGATACGCGTGCTGCAATATCCAAGCCAGCTGTTCTTTTTGCGCGGTCGGCAGGTCCGGATAAGCTTGCTCAACGGGGATGCTGCGAAAGGGATGGCCGCTGCCCAAGGGACCGGCTTTGCCCTTGTCTAAGCAGTAGGCAGCTTGCTGGCCGATGCCGGGCAACGCGATATGAAACTGCCAAATGTTCCGAAATTCTCGGGAAACATACGCGCTTCGCGGAAAGGTGGCGCAGTAATTGCCGGTTGTCCCGCCTGCGTCGCTGAGCAGTGCGGGCGTTGGGTTGGCAAAGCAAGGCAGGCTTGCTTCGCGCCGCACCTGTGCCAGCAGGTAAGGCTCGGGTGCGGCGATAGCGGACCGCTGGGTCAATTCCTCCAATTCTTCCAATGGCTCCATTGCGCGATCACTCCTTGCACATGCGGGATGGTGCTATAGCTTATGAGGAGAGGGCGCTTCGGTGCGCGTGAAAAAAGAGCGCCGCGATTGCGACGCCCATAAACGTTTATGTCTTTGGCGAACTCGAACCCTACTTTTTCTTGTTTTGCTCGTCGGGTTTCTTGCCGACCAATCCTCCGGTGATCTCGCTTGTGTTGCGCATGATCTTCTCGCGCATGCCTTTGCCGGTGCCGGTTGCGAGAAAGGCAAAAGCCAGAATGGCAATGCCCGCGATAACCAGCATCCAGATGACGCCGCTGCTCGTGCCTTCGTTGCTGCGCTTTGCGCCGCCAGTCTGCGCGCCGGCGCCGGTACCGGTACCGGTGCCGCCTGCGGCCCCATCCTTTGCCGCGCCGGACACTTGGCCGTAGAGCGTTTTGTCGAGCACGTCCGCCATCATTGCGGTGGAGCGCACGGCGCGTTCCTTGCTGGTGGTGTGGGTGCCAAATTCCATCAGGATCGCATGTGGGTACACATCCTGATTGTACGTGCCTTTGCCGATAAAGATATCCTTAATCAGCCCGGGATATTCTTTATCGGCTACCGCCTTGATTTGCTTTGCGAAGGCACGGTTGGCGGCGGCGTTCTGGTTGGAACGGCCGACCTCTAAGCGGATTTTTGTCACCGGCTCGCCGTCGATGGTGTCGGTGTATTCGGCGGGGGCGGGGATGCCGTCACGGTGTACATCGATCAGCGCATCAGGGTTCTTTTGCGCCAGACGCGTGGCGGTTTGGCGGGAGCGGCGGTAGGCGCCCGCGTCGTGCGGCACATGGGTGGTATCGTCAAACTGCACATCGATTCCCTTGCCCTCCAGCTCGGTTTTCAGCGCTTCGCATACGTCGAAAATACCTCCCTTGCCGTCCGTCGCGCTTTGCGTGCCGTCGGTGGGTACGTAGGATTCATCGGTGTGGGTGGCGTAGATGGCCACCAGCTTTTTGTTGTCCTTGCCATTGTCGGCGTAAACCGCCACCGCTTCATCTTGCTTGAGCCAGCTTACGTCGGGCATGGATTCATCGCCGATCTGTTTGGCGACGCCGCGCTTGGCGCCGTCGTCCACGCTGGTGACGCGGTATAGCTTGTTGTCGCCGGAGATGTATTCATCGCCCTGATACACCGCGCCGCTGATTTGGAACAGCGGCTTGCCGTCTTCGCCGAACACCGAGTAGCATGCCTCGCCGGATTCCCAGCTGTCGGCGGAAGCGGTGGGCGCGGTGACCGCGGTGAAGAGCACCAGCGCTACAGTGAAGGATAGCGCCAAACGCTGGAATTTTTTGATCTTCGCATTCATTTCCGGTGCCTCCTTCCGCTGGCGACCGCGCCGTCTTCATGCGGCGCGTCGGCGCGCCCAGTGCTCATCCGCTCGATGGCTTCCCCCACAAATTCGGCCAGCAGTACCGCCAGCAGGCCGGAGATCACGATGGCGTCCAGCGCGCCAGCGGTGCCGAGGTGCAGCGTTTGATTGATGCCCTGGCTCCAATTGACCACCGCCACGGCGATATCTGCCATCACGACGCCTAGCACGCCCGCGATAAAAGCGGCGCGGCGCGAGCGCCCGAACAAGTACGCGATCAAACCGGCTACCGGGCCATATATGTAGTTGGGATCAAAGCCGATCTGCTCGGGCTCGTTGGGCAGAAACATGCCCAGCAAGTATACCGCAACGGCGGTAACCACCGAGGCGATGATGGCGCGCCAACGCTCCTTGTTGGTCTCGGCCTTTATCAGCAGGTAGAAGCACACCGCGATCGGCACCAGCGCGCCGCCGATATTGATCGTTACCATGCCCAGCGGAATATCCGGAATCAGCCCTCCCACAAAGATCGCTGCCACCACGAACAGCGCCTGCCGGTCGGTCAAGCGCATGCGATCCAACACCCGCTGCGCGACGCCGAACAGAATCAGCAGCGCCAGCACCAGCAGCGCAATCATGCCTACAGACATCTTCTCACCCCATCGTTTTTGTTTTTCTTTGGGGTGAGTGTGGCCGAACGCGCGACGAAATATCCGTCAAAATTCCCGCGAAAACATGCAAATTTGCAACAAGATATGGTGTGCGATCTTTTTCGTATACCACGGGTTGCGGTTATTGGGATGAGATGGTATAATCTAATATTGGAAAGAAGCGCTCGTTTTTGCTGGGCGAAAACAAAGCGTTAATTGTAGGATGTGAACAGAGCATGGCCAAGGGGTATGAAGCCGGGAATTTGAAGGTGCTCGAAGGGTTGGATGCGGTACGCATGCGCCCGGGTATGTACATCGGTTCTACCGGCGCGCGCGGGCTGCACCACCTGCTGTGGGAGATCGTAGACAACGCCATCGACGAGGCTTCTAACGGCTTTGCCAGCGAGGTGCGCGTGGAGCTGCACAAGGACGGCAGCGCCACCGTGGAGGACAATGGGCGCGGCGTGCCGGTGGATATCCATCCGCAATTGGGCATCACCGGCGTGGAGGTGGTATACACCAAGCTGCATGCCGGCGGCAAGTTTGATAACGAAAGTTATAAAGTTTCCGGCGGGTTGCATGGGGTGGGCGTATCCTGCGTCAACGCTCTATCGGAATCTTTGGAAGTGACCATTCGCCGAGGGGGGTTCCGCTATGCCCAGCGTTATTCCAGAGGTGTGCCCCAGGAAGATTTGCGCACCTTGGGCGAATCCCAGAACCACGGCACCACGGTGCGCTTCACCCCGGACGAGGAAATTTTTGAGACCCTGGATTTTTCCTATGAAACTCTGCGCAAACGTCTTGAAGAACTGGCTTATCTGAATAAAGGCCTGGAAATAGACTTTGTGGACGAACGCTCCGGAGAAAGCGAAGTATTCTGCTTTGAAGGCGGCATTGAGCAGTTCGTCAAGGACTTGAACCAGGGCGAAGCCACGGTGCATGGCATTATTTACGGCTATGGGGAATCCCAGGGCGTGGTGGCCGAATTCGCTCTGCAGTACAATGCCGGATACAAGGAAAACGTCCTCACCTTTGCCAACAACATCCGGACCAAAGAGGGCGGCACCCACCTGCAGGGCTTCAAAACCGCCTTGACCCGGGCCATCAACAACTATCTGAAAAACTCCGAGCTGGCCAAAAAGCTGAAGATGACCCTTTCCGGCGACGATGTGCGGGAGGGGTTGACGGCTGTTGTTTCGGTCAAGCTTTCCTCTCCGCAGTTTGAAGGCCAGACCAAAACCAAGCTGGGTAACAGCGAGGTGGCCGGCTTGGTGGGCGGTATCGTTTATGACAAGCTGAACACCTTTTTTGAGGAAAACCCGAAGGACATCAAGCTGATCATCGACAAGGCCGTGGACGCGGCCCGGGCCAGGGACGCGGCCAGAAAGGCCAAGGAACTGGTGCGCCGCAAGGGGGCTTTGTCGGACAACGCCCTGCCCGGCAAATTGGCTGACTGCCAGAGCAAGGACCCGACGGACTCCGAACTGTTCATCGTGGAGGGCGATTCCGCGGGCGGCTCGGCAAAACAAGGCCGGGATC